>NZ_JBJGXV010000001.1:0-558871 GCF_045447295.1 Pseudomonas sp. O39 | reverse complement strand
TTCGCAGGGCATGTCATGACGCCCAAAAAAGTATGAGTTAAAAGAATAGAAGAATAGAGAAGAATAGTGGTCTGACCCCTATTTTCTGCATTAAGGAGAAAAAATAGATGATCATCGGAGGGTATACCCTTAGTCCTGAGCATGGCAGATCGCAAATCCCTCTCATTGATCAGCCGACCATGGAAGATGTAAGGTCCATTATATGTAAATATAGTAAAGTCGACGGCGTCGCTTCGTTGTCTATGTCCCCGGCACCTGAAGCCGGACCTTACGAAATCAATCTTTATGCTGATTCTGGAAATTATATTCTGATGCTCAACCAGTACCTTGATGATGGTGAGCATGTTGTGCATACTCTTAATAATACGTCGGCTGGAGCAAAATTGGTTGATGTTCTGGGCGATTACTATCCGGCGAGTTTTGTCACAAGAAATATAGATATCGTTATTTCTTGTTTTCAAGAATTTTTGAGGTCCGGTGATGTAAGCTTTACAGTGTTGAATGCTTAAAGTAAAAAGGAAAAATAGGGAGGAAATAGGGGGCAGGCCACGGTTTTTCATTTTTTAGAGTTCAGCTGAGTTGCTCCTTAAAAATGTTATTTGTTTTTTGTAATTAGTGTATTTGTTGGCCTGTTGATGGGCGGCTAAGCTGTAAGCTCTTTTTCAGTTAGGGGTTTATATGGCTCGCCGTCCTAGGGTTTTACTGCCGGATATCCCGTTGCATATTATACAGCGGGGAAACAATCAGTAGAGAAAGGGGAAGGATTTATTTAATTTTCCGAGCCCTTTGTTGCTTAAATAAATCTGTCCCCTTTTCGCCTATAACCGCTTGATATGTAAGCCTAGGAGTCGTCTTGAAAATACTTTTGTTGACCCTTTTTTCAGCTCTATTGCTGAGTGGCTGCGGCTCTGCACGCTATGAGAAGCCTATCCCCTACGACCAGGCCACCACCGCACGCATCCGTCTTTTTGGGAATAACGGTTTGCCTGTCGCCATCAACCCCGGGCAAGACTGCGCGTCGAGTAAAGAACCTCTTTTTGCCTACGGTTACACCGTTGCGGATAAGGTCAATTCCACCTTGGGGCAACACACCAAGCGAAGTGTCGGAATGCCCGCTTCCTGGAGGAGCGAGCACCTGAGCTATGGCGAGTCTTATGCCGAGTTTGTGATCCCTGCGGGGGTGCCGTCGGTGGTTGTGATGAAGATGGTTGCCGCTGAGGCGTCTTGTGTGCCCGATGCCCGTGTATTTGTTCCTGAGGCGGGTAAAGATTATGAGGCGTACCTACAGAGGCAAGACTGGCAGTGCGGTGGCGTGATTCGACTGCTCTCTGGTCTGGAGACGCCGGGTGCTATCGCACACGTTCCGTCGAACAGTTGCGGGAGAAAATAAAGGTAACTGGCGGGCTGGGCCGGCAGCTGTTCATGCTTTTCGTGCAGCGCCAAGGCTGCATAGGCGACAGGCCACTTTTACTGCCCAGGCGTGGCCCGCACCTAATCACTGCCCCACCGTTAACAGGGCAACTCGTCAGCCGCCCTGTCGCGGTCAGTTGACGCTGTTAAGCCTGCGAATAATGACATCCAGCAAATCACACCCATCGCGCAGCGGTATAGCCAGTAGTTGCGCGAAGTCTTGAAGCACCACAGCATCACTGCTGAGTTGTTCGCGGAAGGCCAGGTTTTCCAGCAGTTGGGTGACGGCGCGAATCCGGTACGCGGCGGCGTCGTGGAGCACGTCGAGGGGCGCACTGGTGTCGATAAGCAGAGCGGGGACGGTGCAGTCGTGGCCCGTTAGGGGCATGTATTGGTTCATTTTTCAGTACTCTGTTGGTGGATTAAGCCACCACGCATTCGTCGCCAAACGAATGGGTGGCAGCTGTACGCAGGTTGGCGAACCGGAACAGAGTAACCGGCAGACCCGAAGGTCTCCCGCGCACAGCCGCCATAACATGCACAGCTTTGCGGGTGCAAAAACACCTGCATGGAAGCGGGTTGCTTTTGCACTCTGTTGTCAGGTCGCCAAACCTGATCGCCATATGGGCGACGGGCCGGACTATAAGCCCCGCACCCAAACCCACGCAAGGCATCAACGCCCTGACTCAAACCCCTGCTTCCCATCCCCAACCCCCACCGACGCTAACGCATTCCGCCGTCTGCTCACGGATATCACGCAAATCCCCAGTAATTTGGGGAAGCGTCCTACCGCAAAAGGAACCATTTCCCTCAGGCCCGGGTCTTTACCCCGCCCACCCGCAACCGGTCGGGCTGCATGGACTGCAGCGTTTTCAAAATACATTAAGGACTAATGTGAACCTCGCCCCCCCAATCCCTTTTCTGCCACCACCGGCTGCGGTGCGATTGCTCGCGCCTGTGGTTCAGCAAAGCGCCTTGAGGGAGTGCATTCGGATCATCTGATCCTTCGCTCAGCACACCTACGGCCGCCGGGCTTATTGGCGGCTTTTACTGTAGTTCATGGAGTTTGAAATGAAGCGTAAGCCGTTCCAGAAAACCCTGCTGGCCCTGATGGTCAGCGCAGGCGCCGCACAGGCCAGTGCCGTGGAATTTGATGTGAGTACCGGCCAGAACGCATGGTCGTACCAGAACTTCAACGAGACCGTCACGCTGGTAGGGACACGCAATATCGTCGCCACTGAGCGCAAGACCGACGGCGCCAGCGTGGCCGATACCAACATCCAGGGCGCGTTGATCAACTATGCCAATTTCAACCTGGATGGCAGCGGCCGCAATGTGCGCGGGTTTGTGGTGGATGGCGCGCTGGATTCAGACCTCAGGAACCGTGGCGGCACCATCACTGGCGGTATCGTTCAGGCCGGCACCATCAACATGTACAACCAGATCTGGGCCGAAGGTTTTGAAGTGGGCGCGGCCATGGTCGGCGGCAATGTGGTTAACACCGGCACGATCATCGCTGTCGACGTACCGGGCTCCGGCCCGGAAAGCGACGCGGAAGGCATCTACCTCAATGGCACTACGGTTGCCGGTGATGTGATCAACTCGGGCCTGGTGGATATCACCTCGTACTACGGGTATGGGTTGATTCTGGATACCCACAACAATATCCCGGTGACGGTCGGCGGCAAGATTATCAACGCCGGGATTATTCGCGTCACGGGTGAAGAAGCGCTGGGCATGGTGATTGAGACCAAGACCAATGACCTGCGCATTGAGAACACAGGCCTGCTCTCGGTTACCGGTAATCAGTCACGGGCGGTGGCGATATACGAAGGCACTGTCGATTACCTGCAAAACACCGGCACCATCGAAGCCAAGGGCAGCAGCGCGACGGCTATCAACCTGCGCGGGGCGACGTTCACCACCGGCTCGCCGGTCGGTGCGCGGGGCATCATCAACCGGGGTGTGATCAGTGCCGACAGCACGGCGATCCTGGTAAACCCTGCCGAGCAGACCTCGCCCTTCGAGATCAACCAGCAAGCCGGGGAAATTCGCAGCCATTCCGGCATTGCGATTGACGGCGGCAACATGGCCTCGCTGATCTGGACCGGTGGCCGCATCCAGGGTGACGTGCTGGATGTCCGCTCGGTGAACATCGGCGGGCAAGCGGATTTCACCGGCCGCCGTATCAACGCGCCGGTGTCGGTTAACGCCGGTTCCCTGAACCTGTCGGCGCCCGGCACGGTGGTGAGCCGCGAGTTGTATGTGGGCAGCGGTGCGGGCGTGGATATGCGCCTGGGCAGCAACGTGGTGCCGACCACGCCTTACCTGACGGTCAACGGCGCTGCCACCTTTGCCCCGGGCTCGAACATCACCGTCAGCGCCAAACCCGGTGACTTCACCAGCACGCCTGCCGCCACGCAATACACGCTGTTGCAGGCCGGTAGCTTGCAGAATAACGGCCTGACGGTAGCCAGCGCGTCGTCGTTGCTCAATGTGCTCAGCTACTCGGCTGATGCGCAGACGGTCAAGGCCGTGGTGGGCGTGAAGAGCGATCAGCAAGTGCAAACCATGCTCGCCAGTGTGGGCACTGCCGAGCCGACCGTGGCGGCGGTCAACACCCTTAAAAACCGCGTGCTCGGCCAGTTGGACACCCAGGACGCGGTCTTCCAGTCGGTGGCCAATGCGCCCTCGGTGCAAGCGTTGGCGCAGGTTGGCGAACAGCTCAAGCCGGATGCCAACCGTGGCGCTTTGGATGTGGCGTTGTCGGGGCAAAGCGTGGTCAACGGCGCGATCTTCAACCGCCTTACCGACCAGCGCGAAAGCCGTCAAACCGGCGGCGTGTGGGTGCAGGGCCTGAGCAGCAACATGGACCAGGACGGGCGCGGCGGCGATAACGGTTACTCGGCCAACAGCAGCGGCATGGCGGTGGGTGTGGACGGTCGCTTGAACGACACCACCACCTTGGGCGTGGCCTACAGCTACCTCAATTCCAACATCCACTCCGACCTCGGTAACAAGACCGACGTCGAGGGCCACGCGCTGTCGCTGTATGGCAACTGGGCGCTGCAAAACTGGTTTGTCGACGGCAGCCTCAGCTACGGCCACAACGACAACGACAGCAAGCGCCATGTGGCAGGCACCACGGCCAAGGGCAGTTACGACAGCAATGTGTTGGCCGCCAGCGTGATCGGCGGCTACAGCTTCAAGCCGTCGCAGGCCGTGGTGATCGAGCCGCGCGTGGCGGCGCGTTATGCCAACGTGCGCATGGATGGCTTCGACGAGAAAGGTTCGGCGGCTGCACTGAGCACCCGTTCGCAGCGTTATGAAGTGGGCGAGTTGGGCGCCGGTCTTCGCCTGGCCGGCAACGTGCCAATGGGCGCGGGTAGCCTGCAACCGGAAGCGACCTTGATGGCGTACCACGACCTGATGGGTGATCGCGTAGCGCAAACTTCAAGCTTCGTGGCAGGCGGTGCGGCGTTCACCACCACTGGCGCTTCGGTGGCGCGTGACAGCTATGAAGCCAGTGTCGGGGTGAATTACCAGGTCTCGGATTTCACCGTGGGCGCCAGCTACACGCGTCAGGCGCGCAGCGGGTTTGATGCCGATGGGGTGATGCTAAAAGCGCGTTACGCGTTTTAAAAAACTGAGCGCCTGGCCAATGGGCCGGGCGCTTCATGTCCCTTTATCCCGTCACGGATCAAAAAATATGATGAGTGATTCTCTAACGGCTACCGGCACGTTCAACTTGGCCAGCCGCAGCAAGCGACTCTTGGGTTTCATGGTCGACATGGCCGTGGTTTTTTTCATTTTGCTGCTTAAATATCTAATGGCGTCGCTGGCCATGCGTTTCTATTCTACGTTCGGGCAGATGTTTTTTCAGGTTATCGACGCCGTGTTAACGCTGTTGGCCTTCGGCTATTTTTTGTTTTGCGATGCTTTGCCCAAAGGTCAAAGTCTTGGCAAACGGCTGTTCAGCATGTCGGTGGTGGGATACCCCTACGCGACGAACTGCACGCCGTTCCAGTCGTTCCTGCGCAACGCGTGCAAAATGTTGTTCAGCCCACTGGATGGCTTTTTGGTGCTGTTTGGGCTGCGTCGTCGTTTGGGCGACATGTTGGCCAAGACAATCGTGATCAACGCCTGAGCACACGCGTTATCGCCAAACCCCTGTGGGAGCGGGCTTGCTCGCGATAGCGGTAGATCAGTCGATATTGCCAGTAACTGACACACCGCTATCGCGGGCAAGCCCGCTCCCACCTTTGGATCTGCGTCTGTCAGATTGGCCGCGTTCTGCCCGCTACATAAGCCAATACCACAAGAACAGCTAGCGCCGCCAAACCCCTGTGGGAGCGGGCTTGCTCGCGAAAGCGGAAGACCAGTCGATACCTCAAGTGACTGACACACCGCCTTCGCGAGCAAGCCCGCTCCCACTTTTGTATCTGTGTCTATTAGATTGGCTGCACTCTGCCGCTACCCAAGCCAATACCATTGGAACAGCTAGTGCCGCCAAACCCCTGTGGGAGCGGGCTTGCCCGCGAAAGCGGTAGACCAGTCGATTTTTCCAGCGACTGACACACCGCCTTCGCGAGCAAGCCCGCTCCCACCTTTGGATCTGCGTCTATCAGATCGGCCGCACTTTGCCCGCTACATAAGCCAGTACCACAAGAACAGCTAGCGCCGCCAAACCCCTGTGGGAGCGGGCTTGCCCGCGATAGCGGTAAATCAGTCGATATTGCCAGTGACTGACACACCGCCTTCGCGAGCAAGCCCGCTCCCACCTTTAGATCTGCGTCTATCAGATTGGCCGCGCTCTGCCCGCTACATAAGCCAGTACCACAAGAACAGCTAGCGCCGGCAAACCCCTGTGGGAGCGGGCTTGCTCGCGAAAGCGGTAGATCAGTCGATACCTACAGTGACTGACACACCGCTATCGCGGGCAAGCCCGCCCCACCTTTGTATCTGTGTCTATTAGATTGGCTGCACTCTGCCGCTACCCAAGCCAATACCATGGGAACAGCTAGCGCCGCCAAACCCCTGTGGGAGCGGGCTTGCCCGCGATAGCGGTAGACCAGTCGATATTGCCAGTGACTGATACACCGCCTTCGCGAGCAAGCCCGCTCCCACCTTTGGATCTGCGTCTGTCAGATGGGCCGCACTTCACTGGGCTCGGCCGCGGGGGGCGCTGCATGTTGTTCGACCCGTTGGCCACCGCAAAATGTCGGTGCACCTGGCTTGAGCTGTCGTTGAGGCGGGCGTTGCCGTTGGGCGGTGAATGTCCTCTTGGCAGCAAAACCGCTTGAGTACACAGGGCAACCCCGTAAAATGTCGCGGCATTAGCAACATGGCATTTTTCAAGGACGAATCAAGCAATGCGCATTTCTGCTTTTCTCCCCGTCACCTGCCTGATGGCGGGCTGCACTTTCCAGCCGGACCGCTCTGCGCCGGTCATCCTTGCCAAAACACCTACCTGCTGGCCCGACACGTTTGATGGTGAGGCGCTGGGCAAGATCGCGCGTTTTTTCAGAAAATTCTGATCGCCGCCATATCGTAGTCAACGTACATAACAGTCCCTCCCGCTGGTTCATCTGCTGCAACCACGGACCTCTCACCCTAGGAGCACCCTGTGAAAACACTGTCCAAAATCCTGCTGTCCGGCGTTGCCGCCGCAGCGCTGCTGACCGTGGCCGGTTGCGCCACGGAGAGCAATCGCGCGATGCCGGTGGAACAAGTCGCCAGCGCCAGCGTGGCCTATTCCGGCGTACGTGTACCGATTGCCGTGGGCAAGTTCGATAACCGTTCCAGCTACATGCGCGGCATCTTCTCCGACGGCGTTGACCGCCTCGGTGGCCAGGCCAAGACCATCCTGATTACCCACTTGCAGCAGACCAACCGCTTCAGCGTGCTGGACCGCGACAACATGGGCGAAATCTCCCAGGAAGCCGCGATCAAAGGCACCATCCAGAAGCTGAAGGGCGCTGACTATGTGGTGACCGGCGACGTGACCGAGTTCGGCCGCAAAGAGACCGGCGACCGCCAGCTGTTCGGCATTCTTGGCCGTGGCAAAACCCAGGTGGCTTACGCCAAGGTCGCGCTGAATATCGTCAACATCAGCACGTCCGAAGTGGTGTATTCCACCCAGGGTGCCGGTGAGTACGCCCTGTCCAACCGTGAAATCGTCGGCTTCGGCGGCACCGCCAGCTACGACTCCACCCTCAATGGCAAGGTCCTGGACCTGGCCATGCGCGAAGCAATCAACCGCCTCGTCGACGGCATCAATGCCGGCGCCTGGAACCCGCGCAACTGATCAGCAGCACCTCAAGGAGCAGTACAAGGATGAGCAAGGCAGTTAAGTTGGCGCTGATGCTGACAGCAATCGCAACGGTCGCCGGGTGCCAGACGGCGCCCCAACCCCTGTATCAATGGGAAAGCTACCAGGCAGAGGTTTACGAGTACTTCAAGGGCGAGCCCAAGGAAGCACAGGTGGAAGCATTGGAGCGCGATCTGCAAAAGATCAACGCCAGTGGCCGCAAGGCGCCGCCGGGTTACCACGCGCACCTGGGCATGCTGTACCTGAGCATGGGCAAGGATGACCAGATGGTGCAGGAGTTTCGCACCGAGAAGGCACTGTTCCCCGAGTCGGCTTCGTACATGGACTTTCTGCTGAAAAACGCTAAAACCGGAGTCGCTAGCAAATGAGCCTGTTAAAACTTACCGGCGCCTTGCTGGCCCTGGCTTTGCTCGGCGGCTGCGCGGCGCCCAAGACCATTGATTACACGGCGTATAAACAGGCCCGGCCGAAGTCGATCCTGGTACTGCCGCCGATCAATGAATCGCCGGAAGTGCAGGCGTCCTACAGCCTGGTTTCGCAAGTTACCTATCCGTTGGCCGAAGCGGGCTACTACGTGTTGCCGATTGCCCTGGTGGACGAAACCTTCCGCCAGAACGGCCTGACCACCGCCAACGATATCCAGGGCGTGGCACCGGCCAAGCTGCATGACATTTTTGGTGCGGATGCGGCGTTGTACATCACCGTCAGCGAGTACGGCACCAAGTACATGCTGATCTCCAGCGACACTTCCGTGACGGCCTCGGCCAAGCTGGTAGACCTGCGCACCGGCACCACCTTGTGGACCGGTTCGGCACGTGCTTCCAGCGAGGAAGGCAACAACAACGGCGGCGGCCTGGTGGGCATGCTGATCTCGGCGGCGGTCAAGCAGGTGATCAACAGCTCTACCGATGCCGCGCACCCGATTGCCGGTATCGCCAGTGTGCGTTTGCTGTCGGCCGGGCAGCGTACGGGGCTTCTGTATGGTCCGCGTAATCCCAAGTACGGTACCGACTGAGTCACCGGTGTGAGAAAAACCCGGCCATTACGGATGGCCGGGTTTTTTTATGCCTGTTTCTGCGGCTCTTTGCGGTGCTGCTGGATCAGCTCTGCGCGTGTCGCGGCACCTCTTGAGGCGTGGCTATTGCCCACCTGGCCGATGATCGAACCGTAGTGCAGCGCAATGATTTCTCCGGTGTTGGCTGAAATCAGCGGAGAACCGGACGTGCCCGGTATTTTGTAGGCGTCATGATAGAAGGCGCTTTGGGCGCCGCTGTCGGTGCTCCGCCCCAAAAGCGTGGTGGGCTTGCCTTCGGCGTTCAGGAAAGAAATACCGAGCCCTTGTTGGCCGTGGTTGGGCATAAAGATTTTTTGTCCGGCTTGGGCCTGCGGGTTATCGGCCAGTTTGAGTGGCGGGAATTGCTTGGCCAGCGTGTTGATCTGCGCCTGGGGCAGGTCGACCCGCAACTCGGCGTAATCCAAGTGTGCGTCGCTGCTGATAGCGCGGCTGTCCAGCGGCACCTTGCGTTCAACGCGCATGCGGCCGCTCTCATCTTCGGTGTAACCCAACCACAGTTCGAGCTTGCTGCCTTTGGCGAGTGCGTCGTGCACATGTTTGTTGGTCAATACGCTGGCGCCTGTGTCGATCAGTGAGCCGGTGCCCAAGGTGTTGTAATGAACCCGGTCGTAGCCCCATGAGTCGCGCACCACGGTCACCTCGCGAATACTGCCCACCGCTTTGGCAGAGGTATACATGGGGGAGTTCTTGAGCGACTCACTGGACCAGTTCTGCAGGGAAAAGGGTGCGCGCTGCGGGGCGTTTTTTTTGCCTGTGGGCCCAGGGAGAGTGGGCAATGTTGAGGTGGCTGGCGGTGCTTGTGGCACCGTGCGGTGCGCCGTTGAGCCATTGACGATCACATCGCTGGCTTTGATTGCACCGCTGCTCCTGATGAACAGGTCGGCGTTGCCGTTGCCGTTCAAGTCGATGGACAGGCTACTTTCCCGGGTGCTGGGGTTGTAGCCCAACACCGCTTCGCCCGCCCGGCCGCTAAAGCGTGCCACGAAGCGCAGGCTATCGACACGTGCCTCGCGCAATGCCCCGGATACATCGATCTTGTCTTGCCCGCTGCTGAAGTCGGCAAGCAGGTCGGAGTGACTCAGGGTGGAATCACTGGCTTTGTCGTAGACAAACGTATCGGCTCCGGCGCCGCCGGTCAGGCGGTCTGCCCCTGCGCCACCTTTCAGGCGATTGTTCGCAGCGTTACCCGTCAACCGGTCATCTCCCGAGCCGCCGATGGCATTTTCGATGGTCACGCCATTGGCGATGGAGACGTTGCCTTGCATGCCACCGACATCAGAGAAGTGCTGGGCGTTGAGGTTGATGCGCTGGTTTTGGTGGAAGCCGGAAAAGTCCAGGGTGTCATTGCCGCCGCCGTCCCATATGCAGAATACGGGGGCATCATTTGAGGACCGGAGGCTGAACGCTTCGCGCCCGGCGTTGGCGTTGAAGCCGTAGGTTGTGTCGGTGTTGCGGGTTTTGTAATTGGCGCCATACAGTTTTTGCACGGCCGTGATGTCGTCCATCATTGGGGTGCTGGGGTAGTAGGTGCGCTGGTGCTTGGCGAAGTCATGGCCGAGATTGCCTTCCCACCAGTAGCTCATGATGCTGTAGGCGCGGGTGTCTTCGGCATACTTGGCATGGGTGGCGTAACTGGCACCGGCGCCATTGTAATTACCGGGATGCAGCAGGCCCAGGGTATGCCCGATTTCATGGTTCATGAGCCATTGCCCGAAATGGTCCTGGCTGGGGGGCCTTTCCTTGCCATCGGAAGCGATCCAGACCTGCGTGCCGTCGCTGTAGATGCCGGGGTAGGAGCCTTGTCCGGCAACGCTGAGCTGGGAGTCGTTGCCTAATAACATCTTCCCTTCGGCGTAGGGCGCGTTTTGCGTAAACGTGATATTGGCGACATCCGACCAGTACTGCATTGCACGGATGGCGTCGTCTTTTTGCGCGGCGGTAAATTTATTGGCCCCCTTGGGCGTATTGAACGGTGCTTTCGAAGCTGTAAAGAACTGGAAGGAAATGCGCGTGACACCGTCATTATTGAGGTCTTTCCAGCGAAAGCCCATTCGGGTGATTTGTGCTGCGGCCTGGTCTGTGTTGTAGGATTTCTTTTTATTGCCCGGGGTTGAAAGAGTGCTCGCCGGTTGGCTGTTCGGCTCGGCGGCCTGCGCATTCGAAAAAGCAGACGTGATAAGGGGCGGGTTGATTCTGACCATGGATTTTTACCTTCTGTCAGTCGCTGACGCTATCTACGAAGTCCGGCGCTGCTTCAGACGTGAACGCTCAAGCAGCGCCTTTACCTGAAAGGTTATCGGGGGGTAATAAGGCCGGTGATATCGTGAGGCCTGATCAACTGGGTACTCTTCACCAGAAAGTCGGTTTGGCTATTTCCGGTCAGATCAATGGCCACAAAGTACCGCTGGCTATACGGGTTGAACCTCACCAAGGTGTCTCCCGCGCGCCCTGTGTAGGCGTTTACCCGTTGCAGCTGAGTGCGGGTTTCTTTGCTCAAGCCCGTGAGGTCGATCTTGTCTCTGCCACTGACAAAATCGAGGATCAGGTCGGCCTTGGCCACGGTTGAGTCGCTCGCCTTGTCGTAGACAAAAACGTCCGCGCCACCGCCGCCTTTCAGAGTGTCTGCGCCGCCACCGCCCTTTAGCCGGTTGTTCGCGTTGTTGCCGATCAACGTGTCGTCATGGGCTCCGCCAATGGCGTTTTCGATGGTCACGCCTTTGGCGATGGAGACATTGCCTGTCATTCCGCCCACATCCGAGAGCGCTTCGGCGTTCAAGTTGAGGGTCTGCTTCTGGTGGAAGCCGGAACAGTCCAGCGTATCGTTGCCGCCGCCATCCCATATGCAAAAGACCGGCGCGTCCCGTGACGACGTGAGGCTGTAATAGTCGCGATCGGTATTGGAGTTGAAGCCGTAAACGGTATTATCGCTACGGGTCTTGTAGTTGGGGCCGTAGAGCGCCTGCACCGCCGCAATATCATGCAACATCGGCGCAGCCGGGTAGTGAGTCCACTCGCCGTTTTTCGAGAAGTTTTGACCGCTCCGGATCTCGGGGTTGTAACTCATCAGGCTATAGGCTTGAGTGTCCTCAAGATAATGGCGCGCCGCGGGGTGTTGGGTGTAGTCCCCTGGATGATCCAGGCCCAGCGAATGACCAATTTCATGGGTCATGACCTGTCGGTCATGACGATCAGTCTTGGGTTGCGCATGCTCCTTGTCCAGCCATGCCTCACCGCCTTTCTTGAAGTTCCTGGGAAAGGGCAGGGACGCATAGGATTCTCCGTCACCGTCGTAAAGACCCAGGGTAAGCCGGCCCTCGGTACTGGCACTGTTCTGCGAGAACTTGATACGGGCAACGTCGGCCCAGGCTTGCATGGACATCCGCGCCAGTTTCTTTTGTTGCTCACCTAATTCACTGGCGTCCCTGGGCACATTGCTGACCGCGCGCGGATTGTCGGGAGTGAAAAACGCATAGGCAATATCAACGACACCGTCGCGGTTGCGGTCTTGCCATTTAAACCCTCTTTCATTACTGGTACGCAGCAGTTGCCGGGCGGCTTGATCGGTGGAGTAGGACGCCAAGGCGGGGGCCTTTATGACATCGGGTGGTTGAGTGGCGTGTACAACTGCGCGTACCGGGTAAGACGGTTGACTAACTGGCAACATCTACTTGAGTCCTTTTAATAGGCAAAGTGAAGCGTGAGCTTTAAGGCTCATGGGTGAGTGGAGTGGTTCAGGGGTTAATGTATTTAAAGGGGGCTGGTTTACCAGGCGCGTGAAAATGCGTTGGCCCGAACTGTGGTGCGTGTAGTTAAACCGATGATGTCTTCAGGTTTTATTATTTGAGTGCTTTTGACTAGAAAGTCTGTTCGACGATTACCCGTCACGTCCACGCCCACGAAGTATCGACCGCTGTGCGCGTTAAACCTGACCAGGGTGTCGCCAATTCGCCCTGTGTAGTGCTCGACAAGTTGAAGGGGTGTGCCGATGTTCTTTATCAAACCGGTGAGATTGATCTTGTCTTTGCCACTGACAAAATCGTTGATCAGATCAGCATTGTGATAGGTCGAGTCGCTGGCTTTTTCGTATGTGTGTGTACTTGAACGGTGGTGCGTGGGGGGAGTCACTGTGGAACGATTGCTCGGTGTCTCCGGCTGCTTATCCAGCGTTACGGTACTTGTGGGCGCGATGATGTCCACCGGTTTGACTTGCCCGTGGGCTCGGATCAGCAGGTCGGGTTTGCCGTTGCCTGTCATATCGATAGCCACGCTGGCGCTGCCACTTTGCTCGTTATAGGTGAGTACGGTCTCACCCGCTTTGCCGGTCATTTCGCTGACAAATGCCAGGCTGGCGACATTGGCGTGTTTCATTGCCGCGGACACATCGATTCTGTCGGTGCCACTGATGAAATCCATGAGGACGTCCGGGTTATCCGGCGTGGAATCGCTGGCCCTGTTGTAAACGAAGGTGTCTGCGCCGCCACCACCCCGCAGCCGGTCACCGCCTGCGCCGCCGGTGAGCCGATTGTCGGCGTCGTTACCGATCAGAGCGTCGTTGCCTGACCCGCCGATGGCATTTTCCAGGGTGACGCCCCGGGCGATGGAAACGTTGCCCTTGAGCCCGCCGACATCCGAGAACGAGCCGGCCTTGAGATTGATGGTCTGGTTTGCCGCGTAGCCAGAGACGTCCAGGGTGTCGATGCCACCGCCGTCCCAGATGCAGAACACCGCAGCGTCCCGGTTGGAGTTCAGGGTGTAGTAGTCCCGCTGGCTGTTGGAATTGAAGCCGTAGGTGGTGTTGTCCTGACGGATTTGACGATTGGCGCCATACAGTTTCTGGATCGCGGAAATGTCATCCATCATCGGAGCCGCAGGCGAGGTCCTGCCGTGGTTTTTGCCACTTTTTTCCGCGCCGAAATAGCTCATGACGGTATGGGCTTTCGAATCCTGGGCGTGATTCCATTGGCTTGCGGTCATGCTGCCATTGTAGTTGCCGCCATGTGACAGCCCCAGGGCGTGACCTGTTTCGTGAATCAAGTCGTTGGGGTTTACCCGCCTGGGGTTGTAAAGGGTCGAGCCTCCATCGGGATGGTTGCTTGGGTAATAGCCGACAGCGGTGGGCACGCTATTTGATATACCAAATGACATTCTCCCCTCTGTTCGAGGCCCGTTTTCCTCGAAGACAAGATTGGACACATCGCTCCACGACTGCATGGCACGCCGCGCCTGGGCTTTCTGGCGCTCATCGAACTGTCCGAAACCCGTATTGAACGAGTAGGAAACAGAGGTTTTGCCGTCACCATTTCGGTCAACCCACTTGGCGTTTTTCCGTGTGAGGTTGTCACTGGCCTGGCGCGCATCGAAAGAGCGTTTATTCAGGCTGGCCGCATACGGGTCGTCGGGTCTCAGCGTTGGGTCTTTGCCGTCCCAATTGCGCGTGGTCGGTGTGTCGGGTGTCGTGGGGTTGGTTGTAGGAGTTGGATCCAACGGGCGTCGTATGACGGGTTGAATAAATGGCCTTACGAAAGGATGCCGAAGGAAGGGCTGCACGAGTGGACGGAAGATCGGGTGGTTGAAAATCTGTTGAGTAAAGGGTCGAAGGATCGGCCCCAAGAAGTTTTCAGCGTAATTCGGGTGTTGCAGTAGAGGTGGCCTGAAGTCGATTCGCATGAGAATAATCCATTTTTTGTTGTGAGATGGATTCCTTTTTTTATATGGAAAGTGCATGTCCGTTTGCTGTAAATACCTTCGCACTCTATAAATGAATTGCCAATGGGGTATATGTTTCTTGAGTGTGTTGGCTGTTCAGTGCGTCATGCTTTGTAATGGGGGTTGTGTTTATTATTTTTTAAACTCTGTGTGTGTGGCGCTGATTTTGAAAGCGTTGCTCGTGGGTGTGAAAGCGTACATTTCAATTATGTTTAATATGTCTTCTTTGGTAATACAGAAATTTTTACAGTGTGAACGTTTTTGCTAACGCATTTAGCGGTCAGCCAGTAGAGCATCTTATTTAAGTGCTTCTATTCTCGAAGTTTCCTACAGGCTGGATGTTTTTTTGGACTTAGCCTTGCTGAATAAATGACAGCTCTCTGTGCTGTGATCTGACAACGGGCTCAGCGTGCACTGGGGGAGAGTGCTTGGCGAAGAAACCTCGAGCCTTAACCCGAACCCAGGGTGCTTTGCGTCTGAACCTATGAACGGACTATTCACTGTTGAGGTTCAGCGCCATGTCACAGGCTCCTTTATTACTGCGTCCCATCGGCTGCAGCATTGTCGTTACCGTGCTGGCGGCGCTCGTCGGCTGCGGGCTGTCATCGTCTCGAGAGGCTGCCAAGCCTGTCGCAGAAACGCCCGCAGCGCCTAGCCCTGAGGGGGCCTTGGCCAAGCGGGCGGCGGCCCCTGTGTTGATGGCCGCGCAAAGGGTCATGCATGACTCGGTGGCGTTGGCGTACCGGGACGCGCCTCGAGAGCAATACCAGAACCTGCCCGATAATCCGGTCTACAGCGTGGCACAAACCCCGGTGTCGACGTTCAGTGCAGACGTCGACACCGGCAGTTACGCTAACGTGAGGCGCTTCCTCAACCAAGGTAGCCTGCCGCCTGACGGCGCTGTGCGTCTGGAGGAAATGGTCAACTACTTCCCCTACAACTATGCACTGCCCACCGACGGCTCGCCCTTTGGCGTAACCACCGAAGTCGCCGCGACGCCGTGGAACCCGCACACCCGATTGTTGCGCGTCGGCATCAAGGCGTCTGATCGCGCGGTGGCGGATCTGGCGCCGGCCAACCTGGTGTTTCTGGTGGATGTCTCCGGCTCCATGGACCGCCGCGAAGGCTTGCCACTGGTGAAAAGCACGCTGAAGCTGCTGGTGGATCAGCTGCGTGATCAGGACCGAGTGTCGCTGGTGGTCTATGCCGGTGAATCTCGTGTGGTCCTCAAACCGACCTCCGGACGCGAAAAAACCACGATCCGCAACGCCATCGACCAACTCTCGGCGGGTGGTTCCACGGCGGGCGCATCCGGCATCGAACTGGCCTACCAGATGGCGCGCGCAGGGTTTATCGACAAGGGCATCAACCGCATCCTGCTGGCCACCGACGGTGACTTCAATGTGGGCATCAGCGACTTCGACAGCCTTAAGCAAATGGCCGTCGACCAGCGCAAAAGTGGTGTCTCCCTGACCACCCTGGGCTTTGGTGTGGATAACTACAACGAGCACCTGATGGAGCAATTGGCTGACGCAGGCGATGGCAACTATGCCTACATCGACAACCTGCGCGAAGCACGCAAGGTGCTGGTGGACCAACTCGGCTCGACCCTGGCGGTGGTGGCGCGGGATGTGAAACTACAGGTGGAATTCAACCCGTCCCAAATCAGTGAGTACCGGCTGCTGGGCTACGAAAACCGTGCCTTGAAGCGTGAGGATTTTAACAACGACAAGGTCGACGCTGGTGAGATCGGCGCAGGGCATACGGTGACTGCGTTGTACGAAATTGTGCCGAAGGGCGAGCAGGGTTGGTTGGAGCCATTGCGTTACGCCACGGCCCCTGCGGTTGAAAACACGTCCGCTGAGTTGGCGCTGTTGCGCGTGCGCTACAAGCCTGCGGCAGGCGGTGCCAGCCAGTTGATTGAGCGGCCCATCCGCAACCAAACCACCCAGGCCAGCGACGATTTGCGCTTCGCCGCCGCCGTGGCCGCCTTCGCCCAACAGCTCAAGGGTGATGGCCGCTACACTGGCAGTATGCGTTTGCAGGACACCGCCGCACTGGCCCGCTCGGCGCGAGGCGATGACCCGTTCGGGCTGCGCAACGAGTTCGTGCAACTGGTGGAGTTGGCGCAGAGTCTCAAACACTGATCTTGGGCCCGATGAAGCGCCAGTGTGGGAGCTGGCTTGCCTGCGATAGCGGTAAGTCAGCACCGCAGAGGTTGCCTGAACCACCGCTATCGCGGGCAAGCCCGACGGCCACCATTGAAAGGTTTTAACGTCTCAAAAGGAGTTCGCCACTTAACATGGTCGTTTCAGACGATTCACCCAGCGACGAATCGCTGCTGGCCCGTTACCGAACCGGTGACGCTGCTGCGTTCGAGGTCTTGTACGCGCGGCACCGCCAAGGTTTGTACAGGTTCCTTGTATCACTGAGCAACAAGGCCGAACTGGCTGAAGAGGTGTACCAGGAAACCTGGCTCAGCCTGATCCGCAGCAGCACCCAGCCACAAGGCCGGGCGAGCTTTCGTACATGGCTGTTCCAGATTGCCCGCAACCGCCTGATTGATCACTGGCGCAAGCACGGCGTGCACAACCCGTTGCACGACAGCTACGATGAGCAACTGCACGCCCAGGCCGACGACAGCGCCGGCCCTGAGCAGCAACTGAGCCTGAGCCGCGATCAGGCGCGCCTCGACGCCGCGTTGCAAGACCTGCCCGAAGACCAGCGCGAAGTCTTCCTGCTGCGCCTGCACGGCGACCTCGAAGTGCCGCAAATCGCCGCGCTCACCGGCGCCCCGCTGGAAACCGTAAAAAGCCGCCTGCGTTACGCCCAGCAGAAACTGCGCCGCCTGCTGGCCGAGGAGATACCCGCATGACTGACTCCCGACACCCCCAGGATTGCGACGACGTGTTGCTCCAGCACTTTCGTCAACACACCGCCGGCGAACCGCCTGCGTCCCTCGACGCCTTCATCCTCAACGCCGCCCGCCGCGAAGCCCCGGCACCGCAACCGAGCCTGTGGCAACGCTGGCTGCACGCCTGCCAACGCCCGCGCTGGCAAATGGCATTTGCGACCGTCGCCGGTGTGGCACTGATGATCGGCGTGGTGATGCGCTCGCCCGTGCCACAACAGGAGGTGGCCACAACGACGTTCTCCGCGCCCCACCCAGAAGCAGCACGCCCGGCGCCGCAAGCGTTTTCGGCCCCCGCGCCCGCGCCTATGGCCCGCATGGCCGCCGCACCGCCGGTTCAGGCTGAGGTCGCCGGCTCGATGGCCGATGCGCCGGCAGTGAAACTGAGCAAACGCGCGCCGGTGGCGTTGCCTTCATTGGAGGAGGGGCTGCAGGAGATTGTGAACCTGCGCCTGGCCGGAGCAACCAGAGCGGCGGATGAGAAGCTGCTGGCGCTGCATGAACGCTTCCCCGAGGAAGACTTGCCGGCGCGGTTGGAGGCGTTGCAGAAGCGGTAAGAGAGTGAATACTTTTGTCGATTGACGAGCGATGGTAAGCCTTTATACTTCTTCGCAACACGGCCCCTGTCGGTTGATGCGCTTCGGTGCTGAGACTGCTCAGGGGTTTTTTATTGCCTGTATTTTTTCATTTACCAACTACGGTTCTGCCAATCGTGATCGACCCCCATACCCTCTAAATTTAAATCAAGATGGTGTAAGTCTGGAAAATCGTTTTCCATCAATGTCTTAAGTCGTCTTCCCCAGCTTGACGATGGATTGATGACTTGCATCAGATGTTGAGTGATGCACAACAACATGAATGGCCGGGCCCGCCGATGCACGTCATCGTGAAATGCCGACAATGAAGGTGCTTGCTCTACAGGCGGTAGTTTTGGCTGGTCGACAATGTTGCGATTCCAAAGACGACTGTGATGAGCGCATACATTTCTCAGGTAATTCAGACTACGCAACCAACTGGCGAAGGTCCTGCCATTGCTGATGCCATAGGCCTCAGAAATTGCGTCCTGGTCGCTCTCTGTCATACCTGAGTAGAGGGTCGACAGTGTGCCAAAGTCCCACACCTCACACGCCACCCAGACCGGCAGTGGTAGGCCATATTTTTCCTTGTTATGACGGATGAAATCTTCGTTTGAGCGGTTGATCAATACAGCGTGTTTCCCGACCCACACATGATGTTTGGTTAACCCAGTTTTAGCTTCCAATTGGATAGAGAAGCTCTCGTGGAAAAAATCAGGCTTCAGGTAGGCGAATTTGTCGTGTCTACCTAATGTGTGTGAAATATCCACTCGCAGGGCTATTTCAATGCGTTCCAGCGCATCCAGAGTCAGTAGGCGGAGCTTTTTATCGAAGACATACAGGTCGATTGCATTCTGGAAGGTGGTACCGGGCTTGAAGGTATCGAGTGGGATTCGCGTAGGTTTCGTTTTAGCGGGTTTCTGATATCTATGCTGGATGAGCGGACAGCAGAGTTCAGTGCGCTCACGAAAGGCAAACCAGTAGCCGCTGAGGCGGTAGTAGCCGATGCGCTCCAGGTACTCCAACGCTTTAGGTTGGTCAGTAGCGGCCATGCCTCGCGCGCGAAGCAGTTCGAATTGTTCCTGATAGCTCTGCCAGGGTTTTGGATAACCACGCGTCATCGATAAACTACCCTGGCAGCCGTGTGGCAGGCCTTTATTTTTTTGAGGTTCAGCCTGGAAACCTGAGCGTTCTTGATCGAGCGGTTTCTGTACTGTGAAGCGACGAGCAATGTACCTCTTTTGTCGCAGCTTCCTATGGCTGGAAGCTTTTAGAGACAAAGACCCCAAAGATCCCAAATCTAAAATGCAAAAAAGCCCCAGGTCTTTCGACCTGAGGCTTTTTCTTGCGTATCTGGTGCACCCGGCGGGATTCGAACCCACGACCCCTGCCTTCGGAGGGCAGTACTCTATCCAGCTGAGCTACGGATGCTTGTGCGGGCGACATCATACCCATGTCGCCCTTGGGCGTCCATGCCGGTCTTTGGCCGTTTATGGGTAGGAATTTGCTCAACCGAGGCCCTGCGCCGGGGACCAGTGATCAATACGTTGGAACCTGGCCGAATGACGCTGATCAGAAAGATTCGGCAAATGCGCCGTTTTCGTTCTTTTTTTCGAACAGACTATTGCCCTGTACCCCCATTGATCCTAGGATTCGTTTGAGATTTCAAACGCTCTGTCTCCCGTGCGCTTTTTCATTATTCCCGCGCGCTGGGGCTGATTTCCCTGACGGCAGCCCACAAGGCGCCTTTCAACAACTCTAATTCGCTCCGCGTGCGCGCGGTGCTGTTAAGGAAAGCCGACATGCAGCTCAAAGATACCCAGTTGTTCCGCCAACAAGCCTTTATCGATGGCGCTTGGGTCGATGCGGACAACGGTCAAACCATCAAGGTTAACAACCCTGCCACGGGCGAAATTCTCGGCACCGTGCCGAAGATGGGCGCCGCCGAAACTCGCCGCGCCATCGAAGCCGCCGACAAGGCCCTGCCGGCCTGGCGTGCACTCACCGCCAAAGACCGCGCCAACAAGCTGCGTCGTTGGTTTGAGCTGATCATCGAGAACCAGGAAGACCTGGCTCGCCTCATGACCCTGGAGCAGGGTAAGCCGCTGGCCGAAGCCAAAGGCGAAATCGTCTACGCGGCCTCGTTCATCGAGTGGTTCGCCGAAGAAGCCAAGCGCGTCTACGGTGATGTCATTCCCGGCCATCAGCCGGACAAGCGCCTGATCGTAATCAAGCAGCCGATCGGCGTTACCGCCGCCATCACGCCGTGGAACTTCCCGGCCGCCATGATCACCCGTAAAGCCGGCCCGGCCCTGGCCGCCGGTTGCACCATGGTGCTCAAGCCTGCGTCGCAAACCCCGTTTTCGGCGTTCGCCCTGGCTGAACTGGCCCAGCGTGCGGGCATTCCAAAAGGGGTGTTCAGCGTGGTCTCCGGCAGCGCCGGCGATATCGGCAGCGAGCTGACCAGCAACCCGATCGTGCGTAAATTGTCCTTCACTGGCTCCACCGAAATCGGTCGCCAGCTGATGGCCGAGTGCGCCAAGGACATCAAGAAAGTCTCCCTGGAACTGGGCGGTAACGCGCCGTTCATCGTGTTCGACGACGCGGACCTGGATAAGGCCGTCGAAGGCGCGATCATTTCCAAGTACCGCAACAACGGCCAGACGTGCGTCTGCGCCAACCGCCTGTACATCCAGGATTCGGTGTACGACGCGTTCGCGGAAAAACTCAAGGTGGCCGTGGCCAAACTCAAGATCGGCAACGGTCTGGAAGAAGGCACCACCACCGGCCCGCTGATCGACGAAAAAGCTGTGGCCAAGGTTCAGGAGCACATTGCTGATGCCCTGAGCAAAGGCGCCAAGCTGCTGGCCGGTGGCAAGGTGATGGAAGGCAACTTCTTCGAACCGACTATTCTGGTGAATGTGCCGAAAGACGCGGCTGTGGCCAAGGAAGAAACCTTCGGCCCGCTGGCGCCGCTGTTCCGCTTCAAAGACGAAGCCGAAGTGATCGCGATGTCCAACGACACCGAGTTCGGCCTGGCCTCCTACTTCTATGCCCGCGACCTGGGCCGTGTGTTCCGCGTGGCTGAAGCCCTGGAATACGGCATGGTCGGCGTCAACACCGGGTTGATCTCCAACGAAGTGGCGCCGTTCGGCGGTATCAAGGCTTCGGGCCTGGGCCGTGAAGGCTCCAAGTACGGGATCGAGGATTACCTGGAAATCAAATACCTCTGCCTGGGCATCTAAGCGCTGTAAGGGATAGCCCGGCAAGAGATTGCAGTAAACGCAGAGGGCACGAGAGCGCTGACCCTTTGCGTGTTTCAAGACGTTATTCGTAGTGGCCGGGAAAGCTGTGGCAGTCGATCATCGCATGCTGCCGTAGTTGCCTCCCCGCCACGTATTCCTTGGACCCCGCCACCCGATGAGTGGCGAATGAGGACTTTATGAGCAAGACCAACGCCTCCCTGATGAAACGCCGCGAAGCCGCTGTACCACGCGGTGTTGGCCAGATTCACCCGATCTTCGCCGAGTCGGCAAAGAACGCCACCGTGACCGACGTTGAAGGTCGCGAGTTCATCGACTTCGCCGGCGGTATCGCCGTGCTGAACACCGGCCACGTGCACCCGAAAATCATCGCCGCCGTGACCGCGCAGTTGAACAAACTGACTCACACCTGCTTCCAGGTACTGGCCTACGAGCCTTACGTGGAACTGTGCGAAAAAGTCAACGCCAAGGTGCCTGGCGATTTCGCCAAGAAAACCCTGCTGGTCACCACCGGTTCCGAAGCCGTTGAAAACGCCGTGAAAATCGCCCGTGCCGCCACTGGCCGTGCCGGCGTGATCGCCTTCACCGGCGCCTACCACGGCCGCACCATGATGACCCTGGGCCTGACCGGTAAAGTCGTGCCTTACTCGGCCGGTATGGGCCTGATGCCAGGCGGCGTGTTCCGTGCGCTGTTCCCGAACGAACTGCACGGTGTGAGCGACGATGATTCCATCGCCAGCATCGAACGCATCTTCAAAAACGATGCCGAGCCGCGTGATATCGCGGCCATCATCATCGAGCCGGTGCAGGGCGAAGGTGGTTTCTACGTCGCGCCTAAATCGTTCATGAAGCGCCTGCGCGAACTGTGCGACAAGCACGGCATCCTGCTGATCGCCGACGAAGTGCAAACCGGCGCCGGCCGTACCGGTACGTTCTTCGCCATGGAACAGATGGGCGTTGCTGCCGACCTGACCACCTTCGCCAAATCCATCGCCGGTGGCTTCCCGCTGGCCGGCGTGTGCGGCAAGGCTGAATACATGGACGCCATCGCCCCAGGTGGCCTGGGCGGCACTTATGCCGGTAGCCCGATCGCTTGCGCTGCTGCTTTGGCGGTGATGGAAGTGTTCGAAGAAGAGCACCTGCTGGACCGCTGCAAGGCTGTCGGCGAGCGCTTGGTGACCGGCCTCAAAGCCATTCAAGCCAAGTACCCCGTGATCGGTGAAGTGCGTGCCCTCGGCGCGATGATCGCGGTGGAGCTGTTCGTAGACGGCGACAGCCACAAGCCGAACGCGGCTGCTGTTGCCTCCGTGGTCGCCAAGGCGCGCGACAAGGGCCTGATCCTGCTGTCCTGCGG
Source organism: Pseudomonas sp. O39 (assembly GCF_045447295.1). NCBI lineage: Bacteria > Pseudomonadati > Pseudomonadota > Gammaproteobacteria > Pseudomonadales > Pseudomonadaceae > Pseudomonas > Pseudomonas sp. O39. The sequence goes on along the minus strand of NZ_JBJGXV010000001.1, from coordinate 536,246 downwards.
TACCTACGGCAACGTGTTGCGCGTACTGGTCCCGCTGACCTCGCCGGACGAGCAGTTGGACAAAGGCTTGGCGATCATCGAAGAGTGCTTCTCCGAGCTGTAAGCGGACACTGACCTGATCGACAGAAAAAACCCGCCTCGGCGGGTTTTTTTGTGCCGGGTGCAGCACATTCAGGCCTTGTTCATTGTACGTAGGCAACGCGATTGTCTAAGGTGCAGGCATTGCCGATGGAGCGTGCTGGATGACTGCTGTTGATTTACCGGCTGTACCCCGAGTGTTGATTGCCGAGGCGGACCCTTGGTCGCGGGATCTGCTCAAGCAAGTGTTGTTGAATGTGCGCTGCGACGCACGGCTGGATGTGTGTGCCGATGGGCAGCAAGCCGCCACGCTGCTGCAAGAAAAAGCCTACGACCTGATCCTGGCGGATTGGGAGCTGCCGGGCATCGATGGCCTGAGCCTGCTGCGCAACGTGCGCCAGAAGCGCCGCTCGCCCGCGCTGCCGTTTATTCTGCTGAGCAGTCGCAATGACAGTGCCAGCGTGCGTGAAGCCTTGCCCCTGGCGCCGACGGCGTACCTGACCAAACCCCTGAATATGGAAGGCCTGACCCAGCGGCTGCAAGACCTGCTGCTTAATGAAGGCGAAAGCGTGTATTGCGAAATTCCACCGCTGGCGCCGGGCATGACCTTGCCGGTGTTCCTGGAGCTTCGCCGCGACGCCTGCGATGGCGCGCCGTTGCGGGTGGACGTGAAGGCTGCCGTGCAACAGAGCCTCGGGCCGGATGGCCTGGACCTCCAGCGCCTGGAAGACCGGGTGCGCCTGGACCCGCAAATCACCGCCGTGCTCATCGCCGCGGCCAACAGCGCCGGGCATCATGGCTCGCCGGTACAACACCTGCCGGGCGCGCTGCACAAGCTGGTGCCCGGGCAGAGCATGAACCTGATCCTGGGCCTGACCCTCAAGCACAACGTGGTATTGGGCGATCCGGCGCTAATGGACTACGCCGAGCGCCACTGGCAATTGTCCCAGGCCACTGCCGACTATGCCCGCCGCCTCGCGCGCATGCTGGATCTGGACCACGAGCGCTGTTACAGCGCCGCTATCCTGCATCGGCTGGGGGACTTGGCGCTGTTGCGCTGCCTGGAAGATTGGCGCCTGGGCGGTGGTGCATTGGATGATGAAGTGATTGGCGAATCCCTGTTCACCTTTGGCGCGGCCTATGGGTCGGCGTTGCGCACGCGTTGGCGCTTGCCGTTGGAGTTGCGTCAGTTGATCGCGGCGACCTATTCACTCGAAGGCGGGGTGTATTCGCGGGAGGCGCTGGTGGTGAACCTGGCCGCGCAAATGGCGCGCCTGACCGAGCATGAGGGGCTCGAAGAACTTGCCAAAGGCAAGACTGCGCGGTTGCTGAAAGTGGGATTGTCGGAGCTGATGCGGGTGCGTAAAGCCTGACAAAAATACACTCACCCCCGCATTTTGTTCAGTGCTAGCCCGCTATTACGCGGTTTTTGCCCTGGCGCTTTGCCTCGTACATGGCGGCATCGGCTCGCGCGAACAGGCTGTCCAGGGTTGAGTCGCCTTCGCGCAGGTTGGCCAGGCCCTGGCTGACGGTCACGGTAAACGCCCGGCCCTCATAGCTGAAACCCAATGCCTGGATTTCCTTGCCCAGGCGTTCAGCCACCTGCATCGCCATCTCCGGTGCGCAACCGGGCAGCACCGCGGCGAACTCTTCGCCGCCAATACGCCCGAACAGATCGCCACGGCGCAATACACCTCGACCGCTCTCGGCGATACGCCGCAAGACCTGATCGCCCTCCAGGTGGCCGTAGCTGTCGTTGACGTCTTTGAAGTCATCGATGTCCAGCAACAGGAATGCCAGCGGCGCGCCCTGGGCGCAGGCGTTGTCGAAGGCTTGATTGGCACACTCGAAAAAATGCCTGCGGTTGCTGCTCTGGGTCAGCACGTCGGTGGTGGCCAGGCGGTGCAGCTCCAACGCCATCTGCTTCTTTTCGGTGATGTCCTCGGCCATGCCGACCACGATCTTCGGCTCTCCGGGCTCGACCTGCTGGTTGATATAACATTTGTCGCTCAGCCAACGAATTTGCCCGTCGGCAGTGATGATGCGGTACTCACGGTCCTCCACGGCACCGTGCTCCAGCACGCGAGCGAGACTGTATTCGGCATATTCGAGGTCTTCAGGGTGAATGCTGTTGCGCCATTCCCGGTAATCGGCCAACAGCAAACCGGCCGAGCGGCCGAACACCCGCTCGTAGGCCGGGCTCACGTACAGCACGCGACGTGTTTCCCAATCAATGGCCCACAGCACGGCATTCACACTGACCAGCAGTGAGCTCAGCAATTGCTCGCGCTCGCTCAACCGCTCGACTTCACCCTGGGCGTGCATCAGCGCCAACAGGGTTGCCGCCGCGGCTGGGCGAGGGGGCTCAGCAGTGGGGGCGTCGGGCAGGCAGGGCTTTTCGTGGACCATCGGTGCAACTCTCTCTGGGCGCGCCGCAGGATGGAACAGCGGTCACTACAAGGTTCACCATGATGGCGAAGTGTTCTTTGAGAGAGGGTAATTGCAGTGAAGTTCCGTGATCGTGACGGATTCGTGGTGCCCGGAAAATGGCGCCAGAAAGAGGGTATGTGGGAGGGCTGGCCCTCCCACAGTGCCGTCAGACCGCTGCAGGGCGCAGCGAATAGGTCTTCAGTTGGTGGGCGAAGTCACGCAGGGACTGGATGCCACTGGCTTCGGCCTCGTGCACCCATTCCTTGATCGCCGCCAGCATATCGTGGCCATTGGAACTGGTCTTCAGCCAGATCTGCTGCAACGCCAGGCGTTTTTCGTAGATCACCGTCAAGGCATGGCTGTGTTCCAGCATGCTCTGGATACGCACGTGGTGGCGGTCATCCAGCAGGCTGGTCTCACGCGACAGCAGGCGCTTGGCACGGTGGAATTGGTGGCGGACCGAATGATCGACCTTCTCCAGCTCCTGCTTGACCAGCGGGCCGATCACCAACTTGCGGTATTGGGCCATGATCTGGAAGCGGTTGTTGAGGATCGCCATGGCGGTGTCCATGTCCAGGTTGCCTTTGCCCTCCACGCGGTGCGCGATTGGCGCGACGCGCTGCACCTTGGCCAGGCGCAGGAAGCTGAACACTTTGATCCACGCCCAGCCCAGGTCGAACTCCCACTTCTTGACCGACAGCTTGGCCGAGTTCGGGTAGGTATGGTGGTTGTTGTGCAGTTCTTCGCCACCGACGATGATGCCCCATGGCACCAGGTTGGTCGCCGCGTCGCGGCATTCGAAGTTGCGGTAGCCGATGGCATGCCCCAGGCCGTTGATGACGCCTGCGGCCCAGAACGGAATCCACATCATCTGGATCGCCCAGATGGTGATGCCGATGGTGCCGAACAGCAGCAGGTCGATCACGCCCATGATCGCCACGCCCAGCAGTGGGTAAGGCGTGTAGATTTTGCGCTCGATCCAGTCGTCCGGGCAGTTCTTGCCATAGATGCGCAGGGTCTCGGGGTTTTCCGCCTCGGCGCGGTACAGCTCGGCCCCCTTGCGCAGCACGGTGGACAGGCCTTTGATGACCGGGCTGTGCGGGTCGTCGACGGTTTCACATTTGGCGTGGTGTTTGCGGTGGATAGCGGTCCACTCGCGGGTGTTCTGTGCCGTGGTCAACCACAGCCAGAAGCGGAAGAAGTGTTTCAGGCCGGCATTAAGCTCCAGGGAGCGATGGGCTGAATAGCGGTGCAGATAAACCGTGACCCCAACGATGGTCACGTGGGTCATCAACAGAGTGACTGCCACCAGTTGCCAGGCTGACAGGTCAAGAAAACCGTTGTACCACATAGGCTGTATGGCCCTCAGATAAAGTAAAAAACAGCTCACGCATTATCACTAAGCCTACAGAGAAAACCAGCCGCCCTTTCAGATAGAAGTGACTGGATGTTTCTTATTCTATAATCCGCAGCCTTTGTGGGGCGATTTTGTTTTTTTGGTAAGGATTACTGACCCTATGCTGTTTTCATACCGAGGTGCCCTGCGTGTGGGGCTGGTATATCTGCTGGTTTCGATTGTGTGGCTCCAGCTCAGCCATCATCTATTGATCGACTTTCTCGATGACCCGCGGGAGTTGGTCCGCTGGCTTCAGCTGCGCGGCTATGTGTGGGTGGCCCTCAGTGCGTTGGTTATTTACCTGATTTGCGCCCGTTTTGCCCGCGCCCACCAGTTTCAGCAACCCCTGCAGGAAAACCGCGAGCGCCTGCGCCAGGCGGCCGCGGTGTTCGATTGCACGCGCGAAGGGGTGCTGGTCACCGACGCCCAAGGGCTGATTGTGCACGTCAACCGAGCGTTCATGGAGATCACCGGCTACTGCCGCGAAGACGTCATGGGCGAGCGGCCCAGTCTGTTCAAATCCGGGCGCCATTCGTCGAATTTTTATCAGCAGATGTTCCAGGTCCTGGAACACGAGGGTGAGTGGAGCGGCGAAATCTGGAACCGGCGTAAAAGCGGCGAGATTTATCCCCAGTGGCAAACCATTCGTGTGATCCACGATGACCAAGGCCAGGTCAGCCATCACGTCGCGGTGTTTTCCGATATCAGCGCCATCAAGGACTCCGAGCACGAACTGGCGCACCTCGCCCATCACGACCCGCTGACCGACCTGCCCAACCGCCTGCTGTTTACCGACCGCGCCGAACAGGCGCTGGCCTCGGCGCAAGTGCACAAGCGCGGCTGCGCGTTGCTGTTGATGGACCTGGACCACTTCAAGATCATTAACGACAGCCTCGGCCATAACGTCGGTGATCAGTTGCTCAAGGCGGTGGGCGAGCGGCTAAAAGGCCTGTTTGGCCCCGGCGTGACGCTGGCGCGCCTGGGCGGTGATGAATTCGCCGTGCTGGCCGAAAGTTGTCCACAGGTGATTCAGGCTGCCGCGATGGCACAGCGCTTGCTCGATGCGATGAAAGAACCGTTCGTGTTCGATGGCAACCCGTTGTTTATCAGCGCCAGCGTCGGCATCAGCCTGTTCCCCAGCGATGCCCTGAGCGCCCAACAGTTGCTGCGCAATGCCGACTCGGCGCTGTTCAAGGCCAAGAGTGCCGGCCGCGAAGGGTATGCGTTGTACACCGAAGAGCTGACCGCCCACGCGCAGAATCGCGTGGAAATCGCCAGCGAACTGCGCCGCGCCCTCGAGCAGCAAGAGCTGCGTGTGTATTACCAGCCTGTGCATAACCTGCAGGACAGCCGCCTGATCGGTGTCGAAGCGCTGGTGCGCTGGCAACACCCGGAGCGCGGCCTGGTGCCGCCGGGCGAATTTATCCCCATCGCCGAGCGCACTGGGCTGATTGCCGACATCGACGCATGGGTGATGGACCAGGCCTGCCGCCAGATGTGCCAGTGGTTGGCCGATGGCGCGCCGCTGAGCTTTATTGCGGTGAATGTTTCCAGCCGTCTGTTCGCCCGACGCGAGCTGTACGAGCAAGTCGCGCAAGTGCTGCATGCCACTGGCCTTGATCCGGCGTTCCTGGAGCTGGAAGTCACCGAAAGCGCGGTGATGGATGACCCCGAAGTGGCCCTTGAGCAACTGCATCGCCTGCGTGAACTGGGCTTGCGCCTGGCCATTGATGACTTCGGCACCGGCTATTCATCGCTGCTGCGCCTCAAGCGCTTGCCGGTGCAGAAGCTCAAGATCGACCAGGGTTTTGTCGCCGGTGTGCCGTGGGATGAGGACGACGCCGCCATCGTGCGCGTGGTGATCGCCCTGGCGAAAAGCATGGGCATGCAGGTGCAGGCCGAAGGCATCGAGCAGGTTGAGCAGGCGCGGTTTCTGTCGGAGCAGGAGTGCGATATGGGGCAGGGTTATTGGTTCGGGCGGCCGATGCCGGCAAATGAAATTGATTGGGAGCGTGCACCAGCTATCAGGACTTGAAATACAGTCAAAATGTGGGAGCGGGCTTGCTCGCGAAAGCGGTCTGTCAGAAACAGGTGTATTGACTGATTCACCGCATTCGCGAGCAAGCCCGCTCCCACCTTTGGATTTCGGCATGGCTTATTTTCAGTGTCGCACGCGTAAAAAACCTCGCAACCCCACGTCCTGCCAGAAAATTCTTTCTGGTTATATAAACATTCTTAAATAGTATTTTTAAGAATATCCGCGCTTATCTACTATCGCCCTCACGCCGCAAGCAGTGCCGCCACTGCCAGGCACTATTCTTTTCAGGAGCGAGACCATGAGCGCATCTCTACGTAGCGTCGACGGCCAGGACGAAGCAGCCATTTTGCGCGAGATCCAGAGCGCCTTGCGCGACCTGCGGTTTGGCGCGGTGGAAATCACTGTGCATAACGCCCAAGTGGTACAGATCGAACGCAAAGAAAAATTCCGTTTGCAGAACCCGGGTAACAAACCGAGCTAAGCAAAAACGGCGATAGACCCGCAACTATAAGAAAAAGCCAACACCCAGAATTTCAGGAGCCTTCTATGTCGTCGATTCGCCGTTATGCCCTGGCCGCACTGGCCAGTGCCGTGTTTGCCGGTTCCGCTGTTGCCAAGGACTACGAGTTGCTGAACGTCTCGTATGACCCTACCCGTGAGCTGTACCAGGACTACAACGCTGAATTCACCAGCTTCTGGAAGAAAGAGCACCCGGGTGACAACGTCAAGATCCAGCAATCCCACGGTGGCTCCGGCAAACAAGGCCGTGCGGTGATCGACGGCCTGCGCGCCGACGTCGTGACCCTGGCCCTGGCCGGCGACATCGACGAAATCGCAAAGCTGGGCAAGACCCTGCCGGAAAACTGGCAAACTCGCCTGCCGGACGCCAGCACCCCGTACACCTCGACCATCGTGTTCCTGGTGCGCAAGGGCAACCCTAAAGGCATCAAGGACTGGGGTGACCTGATCAAGAAAGACGTTTCGGTCATTACCCCGAACCCGAAAACCTCCGGCGGTGCCCGCTGGAACTTCCTCGCCGCCTGGGCCTATGGCCTCAAAGCCGGCGGCAGCGAAGCCAAGGCCCAGGAATACGTTCAAGCGCTGTTCAAGCATGTGCCGATCCTCGACACCGGCGCTCGTGGCTCGACCATTACCTTCGTCAACAACGGTCAGGGCGACGTGTTGCTGGCCTGGGAAAATGAGGCATTCCTGGCCCTGAAAGAAGACGGTGGCGCCGACAAGTTCGACATCGTCGTGCCATCCCTGTCGATTCTTGCGGAGCCGCCGGTGGCCGTGGTTGACAAGAACGCCGAGAAAAAGGGCAATACCGAGATTGCCACTGAATACCTCAAGCACCTGTACAGCCCGGCTGGCCAGGAGATTGCGGCGAAGAACTTCTACCGCCCACGCGATGAGAAAGTCGCCGCCAAATACGCCCAGCAGTTCCCGAAACTGGACCTGGTGACTATCGACAAAGACTTCGGCGGCTGGAAAACTGCCCAACCGAAATTCTTCAATGACGGTGGCGTGTTCGACCAGATTTACACGGCGCAGTAAGCCAAAGTACCTGTAGGAGCCCCGCTTCTCTCTGTGAGCCGGCTTGTGTGGGAGCCGGGCTTGCCCGCGATAGCATCACCGCAGTGTGGCTGACACACCGAGGTGGCAGCATCGCGGGCAAGCGCGGCTCCCACATAAACCAGCTCCCACAGAGGAGCGTGCTCCTACAGTGGTTTCTACCTTTTAACCAAGGACTCTTATGTCGCGTCGTATTTCCCCCGTCATACCCGGCTTCGGGCTGACGCTGGGCTACACCGTGGTGTACCTCAGCCTGATCGTACTCATCCCCCTTGCGGCGATGTTTGTGCACGCCGCTCAACTCACCTGGGATCAGTTCTGGGCCATTATTTCCGCACCACGCGTGCTGGCGGCGTTGAAACTGAGCTTCAGCACCGCGTTGTACGCCGCGCTGATCAATGGCGTAATCGGTACGCTGCTGGCCTGGGTGCTGGTGCGTTACACCTTCCCCGGCCGCAAGATCATCGATGCGATGATCGACCTGCCGTTCGCCCTGCCCACCGCCGTGGCCGGTATCGCGCTGACCGCGCTGTACACGCCGACCGGCCTGGTCGGTCAGTTCGCGGCCGACCTGGGCTTCAAGATCGCCTACAGCCCCTTGGGCATCACCCTGGCGCTGACCTTTGTTACGCTGCCCTTCGTGGTGCGTACGGTGCAGCCGGTGCTCGCCGATATCCCCCGGGAAATCGAAGAAGCCGCCGCCTGCCTGGGCGCCAAGCCATTGCAGGTGTTCTGCTACATTCTCGTGCCCGCATTGCTGCCCGCCTGGCTGACCGGCTTCGCGCTGGCGTTTGCCCGTGGCGTGGGTGAGTACGGCTCGGTGATCTTCATCGCCGGCAACATGCCGATGAAAACCGAGATCCTGCCGCTGCTGATCATGGTCAAGCTCGACCAATACGACTACCGCGGCGCCACCTCCATTGGCGTGCTGATGCTGGTGGTTTCCTTTGTCCTGCTGCTGCTGATCAACTTGTTGCAGCGGCGCATCGAACGTCCATAAGGAGGCGCGGAACATGTCCCAATCGTCTATTTCCGCCGCGTCCTCGGCCAACGCTGCCCGTCGTGGCAGCGCGGTGTCCCGGCGCATCCTGATCAGCCTGGGCTGGCTGGTGTTCTTCCTGTTCCTGCTGCTGCCGCTGTTTATCGTGGTGTCCCAGGGCTTGAAGAATGGCCTCGGCGCATTCTTCACCGCAATCCTTGAACCCGACGCGCTGTCGGCGCTGAAGCTCACGGTGATCGCCGTGGTAATTTCGGTGCCGCTCAACGTGGTATTCGGGGTCAGCGCCGCCTGGTGCGTGAGCAAGTACTCGTTCCGTGGCAAGAGCATCCTGGTCACGCTGATCGACCTGCCGTTCTCGGTGTCGCCGGTGATCGCGGGCCTGGTCTATGTGCTGATGTTCGGCGCCCAGGGATTCTTCGGCCCGTGGCTGCAGGACCATGACATCCAGATCGTGTTCGCCTTGCCGGGCATTGTGCTGGCGACCATTTTCGTGACGGTGCCGTTCGTGGCCCGTGAACTGATCCCGCTGATGCAGGAGCAGGGCACCCAGGAAGAAGAGGCCGCGCGCCTGCTCGGTGCGAATGGCTGGCAGATGTTCTGGCATGTGACCGTGCCGAACATCAAATGGGGCCTGATCTACGGCGTGGTGCTGTGTACTGCGCGGGCCATGGGTGAGTTCGGCGCGGTGTCGGTGGTGTCCGGCCACATTCGCGGCGTCACCAACACCCTGCCGCTGCACGTCGAGATCCTCTACAACGAATACAACCATGTCGCCGCGTTTGCCGTCGCGAGCCTGTTGCTGATCCTGGCGCTCTTCATCCTGCTGCTCAAGCAGTGGAGCGAGAACCGTATCAACCGCCTGCGCAAAAGCGCCGGTGAGGAATAAGTCATGTCGATTGAAGTCCGTAATGTCAGCAAGAATTTCAACGCCTTCAAGGCCCTGAACTGCATCAATCTGGACATCCAGAGTGGCGAGCTGGTGGCGTTGCTGGGCCCGTCCGGCTGCGGCAAGACCACCTTGCTGCGCATCATTGCCGGGCTGGAAACCCCGGATGACGGCAGCATTGTGTTCCACGGTGAAGACGTGTCCGGCCATGACGTGCGGGATCGCAACGTCGGTTTTGTGTTCCAGCACTACGCGTTGTTCCGCCACATGACAGTGTTCGACAACGTCGCCTTCGGCCTGCGCATGAAGCCGAAAAACCAGCGCCCGAGCGAAAGCCAGATCGCGGTCAAGGTTCACGAACTGCTGAACATGGTGCAGCTCGATTGGTTGTCTGATCGCTATCCGGAGCAACTGTCCGGTGGCCAGCGCCAGCGTATCGCCCTGGCCCGTGCGCTGGCGGTGGAGCCCAAAGTCTTGCTGCTGGACGAACCGTTCGGTGCCCTCGACGCCAAGGTCCGTAAAGAACTGCGCCGCTGGCTGGCGCGCCTGCACGAAGACATCAACCTGACGTCGGTGTTTGTGACGCACGACCAGGAAGAGGCGATGGAAGTCGCCGACCGTATCGTGGTGATGAACAAGGGCGTGATCGAGCAGATCGGCTCACCGGGCGACGTCTACGAAAACCCGGCCAGCGATTTTGTGTACCACTTCCTCGGCGACTCCAACCGCCTGCACCTGGGTGAGGACAAGCACGTGCTGTTCCGCCCGCACGAAGTGTCGCTGTCGCGCCATGAGCTGGAAGACCACCATGCGGCTGAAGTGCGTGATATTCGTCCGCTGGGTGCGACTACACGGGTGACCTTGAAGGTGGAAGGCCAGAGCGAGCTGATTGAAGCTGAAGTGGTGAAAGACCACGACAGCCTCACCGGCCTGGCCCGTGGCGAGACGCTGTTCTTCAAGCCCAAGGTCTGGCAAAAAGCCTAAGCCTACTGCAATACCCATGTGGGAGCGGGCTTGCTCGCGAATGCAGGGTGTCAGTCAACAGATATACCGACTGATACACCGCTTTCGCGAGCAAGCCCGCTCCCACATTTAGACCTTGCTCGGCTTTAGATCACGGCGTTCCACCGGCCCAGACCGTTGCTCTATCTGCTGCTTCAGCTCCTCCCGCAACCCCACCATAAACGCCAGCTCCGCCACCACAAACAACGGCCCGACGATCAGCCCCGAGACGTCATCCACAAACGCCGGCTTCTTGCCTTCGTAATAGTGGCCGACAAACTGAATTACCCAGCCCACCACAAACATCCCGATGCCGCTGCTGAGCCAGACCATCGTGCTCTGTGCGGCCAGCACGTGCCCGGCCCACACCGACAAGCCCATCAACACCGTCATCAGCACGCCCAGCGCGAGCTCCAGACGCAGGTAAAACCACGCTGAAAACAGCGCAAGCATGACGGCAGGCGAGAGCCAGAGCCCGCCCACTGACCCTTCGGGGCGTGACAGCAGCACGGCCACTGCCACGACAATCAGTGGAATGCCGATAAAGTGGCTGGCGATATTGCGGGGGTCGCGATGGTAGGCGGCGTATTGACTGAGATGGTCGACGAGGCTTTTCATTATTGTTCCTCCTGTAGGATGTTTGATCATGCCCTGTCAGCCGGCGACTGACTGTCAGCTGGGCGACAATCTTCGGAGTTGTCATGGACACAGAGAAATGGCACGCGCAGTTGGCCACGGGCCATTGGTTCAGCCACCTGCCGGGTTCTTTTCAGCATAGCCTGCTGGCCCACGCCCGGCAGCGGCAGCTGGCGGCGGGGCAATACCTGTTCAAACGCGGCGACCCGCCGTGTGGCCTGTACGCGGTGCTCGACGGCACGCTGCGCATCAGCGCAGTGAATGAGCACGGCAAGGAAGCGGTATTGAGCCAGGTTGAGCTGCCTTACTGGTTCGGCGAAATCTGCCTGTTCGACGGCCTGCCGCGTACCCATGACGCCTGCGCGGTCGGGCCGTGCACGCTGTTGCAGGTGCCGCAACGGGCGCTGCTGAACATTCTGGATGAAACCCCGCAATACTGGCGCGACCTGGCCTTGCTGATGAGCCAGAAACTGCGCCTGAGTTTCATTGGCCTCGAACACCTCAGCCTGATGCCTGCTTCCGTTCGATTGGCCCACCGCTTATTGATGATTGTTGAGGGTTACGGTGATATCCAACCCTCCAGAAGCAGTGTGCAACTGCCCCAGGAAGACCTGGCGGCGATGTTGAGCCTGTCGCGCCAGACCACCAACGCTTTGCTCAAGGACCTGCAAGCCCAGGGCATCGTGCGCCTGGGCTATGGCGAGATCGAAATCCTTGATGCCCAGCGACTGCGTGAGGCGGCGCACACGCCAGGGTGTTAGCCTGCAAACCTGATTAATCGAGGTGTGTTATGCGTGTGCTGTTAGTGGAACATGAATCCGAAGAAGCACAGCGGATGGCCCAGGGCTTGAACGAAGCGGGCTACACCGTGGAGGTCGCGGCCAATGGCATGGCGGCGTTGCGTTTCGTGGAAAGCACCGAGTACGACCTGGTCATTCTGGATGTGATGCTGCCGGGCCTGAATGCCTGGAAGTTGCAGCAGGCGATTCGGTTGAAAGGCGAGACGCCGATGCTGTTCTTGACCACGCCGGGCGGGATTGAAGACCGACTGCGTGGCCTGGAACTGCATGAAGATGATTATTTGCTCAAACCGTTCGATGCCAAGGCGTTGGTGGCGCGGGTAAGGAAGTTATTGCGACGTGATCGTGGGCGCTGACTGATCCAGTTAATGGGTTGCCGGGGCTACCGCCATCGCAGGCAAGCCAGCTCCCACATTTGACTGGGTTCACACATCAAAATGTGGGAGGGGGCTTGCTCCCGAAGAGGCCCTCACAGTCACCAAAATCTCCCTGCCGCCATCGCAGGCAAGCCAGCTCCCACATTTGACGGGGTTCACCAATCAAAATGTGGGAGGGGGCTTGCTCCCGAAGGGGCCCTCACAGTCACCCAAAATCTCCCTGCCGCCATCGCAGGCAAGCCAGCTCCCACATTTGACGGCGTTCACCAATCAAAATGTGGGAGGGGGCTTGCTCCCGAAGAGGCCCTCACAGTCACCCAAAATCTCCCTGCCGCCATCGCGGGCAAGCCAGCTCCCACATTTGACTGGGTTCACACATCAAAATGTGGGAGGGGGCTTGCTCCCGAAGGGGCCCTCACAGTCACCAAAATCTCCCTGCCGCCATCGCAGGCAAGCCAGCTCCCACATTTGACGGGGTTCACACATCAAAATGTGGGAGGGGGCTTGCTCCCGAAGAGGCCCTCACAGTCACCAAAATCTCCCTGCCGCCATCGCAGGCAAGCCAGCGTGAACACAGTCAACCTGTGGGAGCCGGGCTTGCCCGCGATGAGGCCCTCACAACCGCTACACATTCCGCTACCGCAACCCATCGCGAAACTGCCCCGGTGTCATCCCCGTCCAGCGCTTGAACGCCCGATTGAAACTGCTGGTATCGGCAAAGCCCAGCAAATGGCTGATCTCGGCCAACGAACACTGCGGGTCCCGCAGGTGCAGCAGCGCCAGGTTCTCGCGGCACTCATTGAGCAGCGCATCAAACCGACAGCCTTCATCCGCCAGATGCCGCTGCAAACTGCGCAGGCTCAGGTGCAGCGCCTGGGCGATCCGCTCGGCACTTGGCTCGCCCTCCGGCAATTGCGCCTCAATGGCCGCGCGCACCTTGCGCTCCCAGGTCAGCGGTTGTAACTGGGCAAGCGTGCGTTTGAGCACCGTTTCATTGTGTTCGGCCAACTCGGGGTTGGCGTCATCCAGATGGCTGTCGAAGTCCCTTGCGGCAAACTCCAGGCGGTCTTCCTCAGCGCCAAAAAACACCGGCGCGCGAAATACCGTGTGCCACGGCTTGGCGTCAGCCGGCTCCGGCCGTCGCAGGTGCACCGCCAGCGGCGCGTACTCCCGGCCCAGTCGATTACGGCAGGTGCGCACATAGATCGCCGCAAATGCATCAATCGCTTCCAGTGCCGGCGCCGGGCTGCCCGGTGGCTGCAGCAGGCGAAAGTGGTAGCGCTCGCCCTCTCGGCTAAGCTCCAGCGTCAGGGCATCACTGACCACCTGGTGATAACGCACGATCCGCTCGAACACCTCGCGCAAGCTGCCGCTGGCCACCAAGGCATAACCCAGCGCATGAAAGGTCGTGGGGCTGACAAACCGCGACACCCGCAACCCGATCGCGGGATCGCCGCTGGCCTGCACTGCCAGTTCCCACAAGCGCGTGGTCGCCGACAGCGGATAACGCGCGTTGGGGTCGTCCATCTGCTGTGGGTCGAGCCCGGCCTGGGCGCACAGCGCGGCGCTGTCGAGGTCCAGGGCATCGAGCTGTTTGCGCAGGGCGCGGGTCCAGCTGGCGAGCGAAGTGGGTTCGGTCATGGCGATTGGCGCTTGCGGTCAACAGGTTGGCGTGTGGGGCTGATGCCCTGGCGCACCGCTTGGGCCAGGATGCATCTATCAATAAACAAGAGGATGGAAGCATGGACGGTACTTCTGCAAGTCCCCAGCAGATGAATGCGCAACAGCGTTCAGCGCATATTCGCGAAGTGGTGCTCGCCGAAGGCGCCAGATTGCGCCAGCAGCACCCCTGGCTGCAGCATCAGGACGCGTTGGGCGCGGGCATCCTGGCCTTCGCGTTGCTCGGCATGCTCGGCTCGGCGGCGCTCTATATCAATGGGCATATGGCCTGGTGGGTGTGCCTGCTGCTCAATGCCTTCCTCGCCTCGCTGACCCACGAGCTGGAACACGACCTGATCCACAGCATGTACTTTCGCAAGCAACGCCTGCCGCACAATCTGATGATGGGCCTGGTGTGGCTGGCGCGGCCGAGTACGATCAACCCGTGGATACGCCGCCACCTGCACCTTAATCACCACAAGGTTTCCGGGACCGAAACCGATATGGAGGAGCGCGCCATCACCAATGGCGAGCCGTGGGGTTTTGCGCGGTTGCTGATGGTGGGGGATAACGTGATGTCGGCGTTTATCCGCATGCTGCGTGCGAAAACCTGGAGCCACAAACTCAAGATCCTCAAGCGCTCGCTGCTGGTGTACGCGCCATTGGCGCTGCTGCATTGGGGCGCGTGGTATGTGTTCCTCGGCTTCCATGCCGCCAATGGCATTGCCAGCCTGATGGGCGTGCCGATCGAGTGGTCAGCCAACACCTTGCAGATAATGCAGGTGATCGACATCGCCGCCGTGGTGATCATCGGCCCCAACGTGCTGCGCACCTTTTGCCTGCATTTTGTCAGCTCCAACATGCACTACTACGGCGATGTGGAGCTGGGCAATGTGATCCAGCAGACCCAGGTATTGAACCCGTGGTGGATGTGGCCGCTGCAGGCGTTTTGTTTCAACTTCGGCAGCACCCATGGCATCCATCATTTTGTGGTGAAGGAACCGTTCTACATCCGCCAGATGACGGCCAAGGTGGCGCACAAGGTCATGGCCGACATGGGCGTGCGCTTCAATGATTTTGGGACGTTTTCGCGGGCCAATCGGCTCGGCTTTCCACCGCCAGCAGGGTTTCGATCAGCGCCTTTGCCGCAGGCGACAAACGAACCCCAGCGCGGCTGACCACGCCGCAGTGGTTGTTCAAACTGTCCAGGGTGTGAGGTAGGTTGCGCCAGTGCAGCACCACTAGCTCACCGCTGAGGAACGCGTCGACGAAGGCTTCTTCAGCCCCCAAGCCAATGGCGTCTGACTGCCGCACGATGGTGGCCAGCGCGGGAAACTGCTCAAGCTCGACAGCGGGCGCAAAGTCGATGCGCCCGCTGAGGTTGGCCAGCAATTTTCGAATGCCGGGCGGCATCAATGGCGCGGCCAGCGGGTAGCCGAACAGGTCATTGGTGGAGAGGCTGTCCTTGGCCAGCAGCGGGTGCCCGGCGCGGCAGAAAAATACCGTGCGTCGTGGGGTAAGGGCCCGGGTCTGAAAATTCGGATCGGCTTCAAAGTGACGCACATCGGCGATAAAGAATTCGATCTCTTCCCGGCTCAGGCTGCGCCCCAGTTTTTCCCAGTTATCCACCTGCAAGGCGGTGTGGACCTTGGGGTAGGTCGTGATAAAACGGGCTATCGCCAGGGGCACCAGGTTGACCGCCGCCACGGCGTCACTTCCAAAACGTACCTCGCCAGCGTCGAGCTTGGTCATGCGCGTGACTTCATGGCTCAACAACGCCGCACCTTGCACCAGGCCCAGGGCGTGCTGCAGCACCACCTGGCCTTCGGGGGTAGGGCGCAGGTCCTTATTGGCGCGGTCCACCAGTACGCAGCCGAACTCCTGCTCCAAACCCTGGATGCTGCGGCTAAAGGCCGGCTGGGTAATGCCCATGGCGTCGGCGGCGCGCACGAAACTGCGGTACTTGTTCAGCGCAATGAAGTAGCGCAGTTGGCGGAGATCCATAGGGGCCCGGCGTCCGAAAGGAGAACCCGGATTTTAAGGGGCGCGCTTATTCCGTCAACGAAGCGTGTTTGTTTTATCTAGACCTTAAATGCATATCTATAGAGCAGGCACCGTGCGATAGGTGGCTGGGCTGAACACCCGCGTCACCAGCAACATCGCCACCACCGTCACTGTCAGCACCACCCAGGCGCTGACAAAATTGCCGGTAAGTTCGCGCAGCCAGCCGGTCAGCCACGGCGAAATCGCGTTGATCAAAAAACCTACGCCTTGCACGAAAGCCGCCAGTTGCCCGGCTTGGCGCGGGTCGCGGTGGTGGTCCAGGGTCAGCAGCAGGCTCAGGGCAAAACACGCGCCCAGGCCGAAACCGCACAGCGCTACCCACAGGTGGGGATACTCCTGCGGCGCGATGATCAGGCCGAGGTAGCCGATGGTTTGCGCAAGCAGGCTGATGCCCAGCAAGGGCCGACGGTCGATACCGCGTTGCGCCAGCACCGGCATCAGCAGCGCGGCGATCACCTGGAAGATGGTCATGAAGGCCAGCAACGAGCCACTCGGCAATACGCCCCAGCCCAGTTGCTGATAGTACGCAGGCAGCCACGCCACCATGCTCATATAGCCGCAATTGACCAAACCGAAGTACAGCGCCAACAGCCAGGCCCGCCGGTTGCGCAGGCCCTTGAACGCGGGTGCTGCCTGCGGGTTTCTCGCCGCGCCCAACGGCAACAAGGCCCATAGCAATAACGCCCCCAGCGCCGGCAACAGCCACACACCCAACCCCGCCTGCCATTGCTGGAAATGCGTGGCCACCACCGGGCTGAGCAACGCTGCCAGGCCGCCACCGGCCATCAGCGAAGCGGAATACACGCCCATCGCCACCGGCACGCGGTGGTGAAATTCGCGCTTGATCATCGCCGGCACCAACGCCTGGATCAGCGCCACACCGGCGCCACCGAGCAATGCCGTGACCAGCAACGCCGATGCCTGGCCCATCAGCCAACGCGCCAGGCATGCCAGCAGAATCATCATTAAACCCAGGGCAATGCCACGCCGTTCGCCGAGTCGTGCCTCCACACGCACGCCGACCAGCGCCACCAGGCCCATGCACACCACCGGCAGGCTGGTGAGCAACGCACTGCTCTGGAAACTCAGGCCGGTGGCCTGGCGAATCTCGCCGAGCAAGGGGCTGATGGAACTGAGGATTGGCCGCAGGTTAAGGCCGAGCACCACCAGCAGGCCCCAGCCGGCAAAGGATTTATTCACGGTCATGCAGGGCTTTCCATCGCTGATACAGCGCGGTCATGGCGGCGTCGGGCAGGTGTTGGATCGGCAGGCGCTGTTCGCTCAACGGCAGGCCGACCTGTTGCCCAATCACCGCCGTCGACAGGCCGAACGGCTCGGCCATTGCGTTGCTGGCAGCAAACACCACGCGCTCTACGCCGCACAGGTACATGGCGCTCAAGCACATTGGGCATGGCTGGCCGCTGGCGTATATCACACAGCCTTCCAGGCGCGCGCCTACGCGTTGACTGGCCGCGCGAATCGCCAGCAGCTCGGCGTGGGCGGTGGGGTCCTGGGTCAGGTGGATCTCATTCACGGCTTCCACCAGCACCTCGCCATTGAGTGTCAGCACGGCGCCAAACGGTCGGCCACCTTTGGCCACGTTGGCGCTGGCCAGGGCTATGGCGCGTTGCAGGTGCTGATGATCGTCGGTCATTGCGGTCCCTCTGGGCAGAATGGAAGGTGAAGTATGGTGAGCTGCCGGAGTATTCTGAAATTAAATATAACCATGCCAACCAGTGGCAAATGGAATGGTGACGCGCCATGTTCGATCCCGTGTTGTTACGCAGTTTTGTTGCCGTGGTGGACTGCGGTAACTTCACCCGCGCTGCCGAGCGCCTGCACTTGACCCAATCCACCGTGAGCCAGCAGATCCGTCGCCTGGAAGATGCCGTGGCGTGCCAGTTGCTGGACCGCGACCAGCGCCGCGTGGTGGCCACCGCCGAGGGTGAGCGCCTGCTGGCCTATGCGCGGCGCATTCTGGCACTGCATGAAGAAGCTGCCGACGTGTTGATCAGCCAGCAAAGCGACGGGGTGTTGCGTCTGGGTGTGCCGGAGGACTTTGCCGCCGAGCGCCTGATGCCGTTGCTGTCGGCGTTCGTAGTGGCCTTCCCGCGAGTGCGCCTGGAGGTGACCAGTGGTCTGGGCCCGGAGTTGCAACGGCAGTACCGCGCGGGTGAATTCGACGTGTTGCTGGTCAAGCAGATGGGTGACAGCGATGACTGCCTGGCCTCATGGCCGGAACCGTTGTGCTGGGTGGACAGCCGCACCGCGCCGTCATTGGGGCGCGACCCGCTGCCCCTGGTGGCGTTTCCAGTGGGCGGTTTGTACCGCAATGAAATGCTCCACCACCTGGAAGTCGGCGGCTGGCGTTGGCGCATCGGCTATTCCAGCGCCAGCCTGGCCAGTGTGTGTTCGGCCGTGGCAGCGGGGTTGGGTATCAGCCTGTTGCCGCAACGGGTGGTGCAGCCTGGCCATTTGATACTTGGCAATGAAAGTGGTTTGCCGAAGGTGCAGGGTGTGCGTCTGGCGCTGTATGGCCGCAGTGGTTTGGGGGCGGCCGGGCAGGCATTGCAGGACCAATTGCTCGATTTGTGTACAAATAACCCGCACTGAACCATGCCTTCACTGAATATTTTGCATGCCTTAAAAGCATGGGAAAACAGCCCCTTCGCGCCGGCCCGCGAGGGGCGGGGTTCTGGCATTTCCAAGCGATGCTTTTATGCAATTTAGATCTATCTATAACTTTAAAGATTACTTTAAGAGATAAGCGTCTAACCCCGATGATTCAGCCCTCGACGGCCGCTTTGGCAGGCCCGTCGGTTTTTTGGTGTGAAAACCGCAGGGAGTGAATCAATGGGCAATGTCCAGACCGCCGCCAGTGCACGTGAGGCGCAATGGCGCCAGGCACCGGGTGGTGAGTTGGTCGACCTTGGCCGACCGCACCGCGCGCCGTTGGGGCAATTGCGCTTGCAGAAAACCCCCAGGCGCTTCTCGAGTCGTCGCGAAGGGGTTCTACTCGGGTTGCTGGTGTTGGCCCTGCACGGTGCGGTGATCTATTGGGTCAGCCAGAAGCCCACGCCGGTATTGCCGATTGTGCCGCCGGAAATCCCGCCGATGACCATCGAATTTTCCCAGCCGGCGCCGCCGGTGGTTGAACCGCCACCGCCTGTGCCGCCACCGCCCTTAGTCGAGCCACCGCCGCCGTTAGTGGATGAGCTGGCCGCCAGGCCGGCGCCGCCCAAACCGGTGCTTAAACCGAAACCCAAGCCAGTGCCAAAGCCTGAGCCCAAGCCCGTACCCAAAGCGGTTGAGCCGCCGGCCGTGCCACCGACGCCCGCGCCTCCAGCGCCTCCCGCACCGGCTGCTGCGCCGGCACCGGTGACACCCGCTTCTGCCAACGCCGCGTACCTGAAGAACCCGGCGCCGGAGTATCCGTCGCTGGCCCAGCGTCGCGGTTGGGAAGGCACGGTGTTGTTGCGGGTGCACGTGTTGGCCAGCGGTAAGCCGGGCGAGATCCAGATCCAGAAAAGCAGCGGTCGCCAACCACTCGACGACGCCGCCCTGACGGCGGTGAAGCGTTGGAGCTTCGTACCGGCCAAGCAAGGCGATGTGGCCCAGGACGGCTGGGTCAGCGTGCCGATCGATTTCAAGATTCACTAACTATTCGGCTGCGGTGTGTTGGACACGTCGCGACCTGCACAGAGGGAAAACATCATGGCATTGGCATCTCCCGTTGAATCCATCGAAAGCGCGGTGATCTGGCTGCTGGTGGCCTTTTCGGTCGCCACCTGGGGCTTTGCCCTGCTCAAGGGCGTGCAGTTCGGTCGCCTCAAGGCGCAGGATCGCAAATTCCATAATCAGTTCTGGGCGGCGTCGAGTCTCGACTCTGCCGCTGAACTGGCCGAAACCCAACCCGGCGCCGCGGCCCGTGTGGCCCAGGCCGGTTATGCCGCGATCCAGGTCGGTGACGCGCCACACGCTGCGGACTTGAGCCAGGCCATCAACCACCAGGATCGTCTCGAGCGTGCTCTGCGCCAGCAAATCGTACGGGAGCGTCGCTCCCTGGAAACCGGCCTGGCCGTGGTCGCGAGTATCGGCAGCACCTCGCCGTTTATCGGTCTGTTCGGCACTGTGTGGGGGATCATGGAAGCGCTGAAGGGGATCAGCGCCGCCGGTTCCGCCAGCCTGGAAACTGTGGCCGGCCCGATTGGTGCGGCGCTGGTTGCCACCGGCGTCGGTATCGCCGTCGCCGTGCCGGCAGTGTTGGTCTACAACTACTTCCTGCGCCGCCTGAAGCTGACGGCAGCCGACCTGGATGACTTTGCCCACGACTTTTACAGCCTGGCGCAGAAGAACTCCTTCCGCGTGCTGCTGCACCCTGCGCTGACCAAAAGCGCGGCCGGTAACCCGCAAAAAGTGAAGGAGGCGTCCTGAGATGGCCTTCTCCACGCAAGACAGTGATGAGGTGCTGAGCGAAATCAACGTAACGCCGCTGGTGGACGTGATGCTGGTGCTGCTGGTGGTGTTTATCGTCACTGCGCCGCTGCTGACCAATGCGATTCCGATCAACCTGCCCAAGACCCAGGCCGTGGCCCCGGTGGAGCAGAAAGACCCGCTGGTGGTGAGCATCGACGGCGCCGGCAAACTGTTTATCAACAAGGACGAAATCCAGCCGGACCTGCTGGAATTCAACCTGCAGGCGGCCAAGGCCAAGGACCCCGATGTGCGGGTGCAACTGCAGGCGGACGATGGCGTGAACTATGGCGAAGTGGCGCGAGCCATGGCGTCTATCGAACGCGCGGGCATTACCAAGCTGTCGGTGATTACCGCCCGTTAGTTTCAAAAGTATCGACGATTTTTGGGCCGTCTCCTTGGCAGGGTGCGGCCTTTTTTTTGCCTGGGATTTACCCAACACCGAAAGTCTCACTGAGTAACCCGATCAATGTGGGAGCAGGCAAGCCAGCTCCCACATTTCGATCCTTTTTGAATTTGATATTTTGGTTATTAATAAATAGCTTCTTATTCCTTAACGAATATAAACCGCGTCCCTATACTGGTCAGCAACGTTAAACGCTGCAGGAGGGCACACCCATGCACAGCGAGTCGATTCGTTATCTGATCGTGCCGGGCTGGCAAGGATCGCCAGAAGATCATTGGCAAAGTCATTGGCAAAACAGCCTGCCCAACAGTGCGCGTGTGGAGCAGGCCGATTGGCTGACGCCGCGTCGCGAAGACTGGGTGGCCGCGCTGGCCGAGGCCATCGCCGCCGACAGCACCCCCGTAATCCTGATCGCCCATAGCCTGGGGTGCATCACCGTCGCCCATTGGGCGGCCACTGCGCCGGTGCATTTTTTGCGTCAGGTGCGTGGTGCCTTGCTGGTGGCCCCGGCGGATGTCGAACGTCCGGCCTGTTCACCGGCCTTGCGCAACTTCGCGCCGATCCCGACCGACCTGTTGCCGTTTCCCAGCCAGGTGGTCAGTTCCGACAACGACAGTGCCGTCAGCGCCCCCAGGGCTCTGGAACTGGCACGTCACTGGGGCGCCGAAGCCGGCATTCTGTCCGGTGCCGGGCATATCAATGTGAAGTCCGGCCACCAGCGTTGGGAGCAGGGTTTCGCCTATTTGTATCGCCTCCAGAGCCGCCTCGAGCATCACGCCCGGCGCACTGCCTGATCTTTTTTCAACGCCCCGTCCCTGAGTGGATTTGGGGCGGGAGCCTGCCATGAGTCATGAAACCTTCGGCCAGCCACTGCTGACCTTCCCCGACGCCGAAAAGAGCCCGCTGAGCATTCGCGCCAAGGCATTGGTGTTCGTCGACCCCCGTTCGCGGCAACTGCGCGAAGAGTTGGAAAGCCTCGCGCCGCGTGCCTTGCCCGTACTGATTCGTGGCGAGACCGGTAGCGGTAAAGAGCTGTTGGCGCGGCATATCCACCGGGGCAGCGACCGCGCCGGGCTGTTTGTTTCGGTCAATTGCGGCGCGATCAGCCCTACCTATGCCGATGCCGAACTGTTCGGCTATGCCGCCGGCAGCCACAGCGGTGCGGCCAGCAGTCGGGCGGGGTGGTTTGGTTCGGCCAACGGCGGCACCTTGTATCTGGACGAGATCGGCGACTTACCGCTGCCAATCCAGGTGAAATTGCTCGCCGCCCTGGAGAACCATGAGGTCACCCGTGTCGGCGCCCACCAGCCCAGCCCGGTGGATGTGCGGCTGGTCGCGGCTACCAGCATCGACCTGGCCCAGGCCGTGGCCGCCGGGAAATTTCATGAGCGTTTGTTCCACTACTTGAGCGAGGGCCAACTGGACCTGCCGGCTTTGCGCGAGCGTGTTGGCGACATTCTGTCCCTGGCCGAATACTTCCTCGGCATCTACAGCCAGCGCCTTGACCTGCCGGTGCCGCTGATCAGCGACGCCGCCCAACGCGTGCTGGAACACCACAGTTGGCCGGGCAACACCCGCGAGCTGGAAAACGTTATTCACTTCGCGCTGCTGGTGAGCAGTGGCGATGAAATTTTGCCCGAGCATCTGAATTTGCCGGTGGCGGGCTCGCCGTTGGAGCAGTTGCAACGAATTTTCGCCAGCGCCAGCCCCGCTGAGCAACAAACCTTGCTCAAATTCCTACATGAACAAAATGGAATATCAACGTGAATAAAAGATATTGTTCGGGAATAAAAAATCTAGGTATTGTCCATCCCACGCCGCGATAGCACTTCGCTGGCACACCACAAAAAAACGGTCGTCAGAGACGCCCCGGAATTTCGATAAGGACACTGCATGAAAAAGGTTCTGTTGTTTACCGCACTGGCGGCTGCCCTGACTGCAAGCTTCGCCCAGGCCAACGAGAAACTGGTCGTTGCCGCCACCCCGATCCCGCACGCCGAGATCCTTGAGCTGGTCAAGCCGACCCTGGCCAAAGAAGGCGTGGACCTGGAGATCAAGGTTTTCACTGACTATGTACAACCCAATACACAGGTTGCCGAGAAGCGCCTGGACGCCAACTACTTCCAGACCCTGCCGTACCTGGAAAACTTCAACAAGGGCAAGGGCACCAACCTGGTCACTGTGATCGGCGTGCACGTTGAACCCATCGGCGGTTACTCGAAGAAGATCAAGAATATTTCCGAGCTTAAAGACGGCGCTACCGTGGCCATCCCGAACGAAGGCTCCAACAGTGGTCGCGCCCTGCTGCTGCTGCAAAAGAACGGTCTGATTACGCTGAAAGACCCGACCAATGCACTGTCCACGCCTAAAGACATCGCTTCGAACCCAAAACACCTGAAATTCAAAGAGCTGGAATCGGCCCTGCTGCCACGCGTGCTGGACCAGGTTGACCTGGACGTGATCAACACCAACTACGCCCTGGAAGCTGGCCTGAACCCGGCGAAAGACGCGCTGATCATCGAAGATGCCAAGTCGCCTTACGTGAACTTCCTGGTCGCACGTCCAGACAACAAGGACAGCGACGCTATCCAGAAACTGGCCAAGGCGCTGACCAGCCCGGAAGTCAAAGCCTTCATCGAGAAGAAGTACAACGGCGCGGTAGTGCCTGCGTTCTGATGTAAACAAAACCCCCTTCAAGGTTTGAACGCCGACGGCTTCTACAGCGTCGGCGTTTTTTTATTGGCCTGGAAATACGGGCAAGAACTGTGGGAGCTGGCTTGCCTGCGATAGCGGTCTGTCAGTTACAGATGCTCTGTCTGATACACCGCATTCGCGAGCAAGCCCGCTCCCACATTGGACCTTCAGCGTTTCAGAGCACACGGCTATTGATCGCCCTGCGCAACGCCACCAACCACTTCACCAGCTCCTGCGGATCCATCGGTTTCACTTCGTTCATTGCTCATTCCCTCGAAAAAACAGCCTTCCCTCGACCCGAAGACCATAGCCGCCACCGGCCAAACCCGCGAATCCGGTGGTTATCTTTTTGGGTGATATCAATATGCTATTTAGGTATTTAAATTTTGCTTTTTATACCTTTAAAGTTCGCGCTACCCGACGTTACCCACGCCGGAACGGACTGCGCTCGCTGCATTACCCTTGCAGCGTCATGGACTCACAATGACTTTCGATTTCGCTTTTATCCTCAGCACCTTGCCGGCGTTTCTCAACGCCGTGGGGGTGACGCTGCAAGTGGGCTTGATCGCCATTGCCACCTCCTTGCTGGTGGCGCTGATCAACGCCGCGCTGCTGGTGTTTCGCACGCCCTACCTGTCACGCCTGGTGGCGCTGTATGTGGAGTTGGCGCGTAACACGCCGCTGCTCATCCAACTGTTTTTCGTGTACTTCGCCTTGCCCGCCCTGGGTTTCAATATTTCCGGGTTCTGGGCGGCCATTATCACCATGACCTTCCTCGGCGGCGCCTACCTCACCGAAGTGCTGCGCGCCGGTGTGGAAGCCGTGCCGCTGGCGCAGATCGAGTCGGGCAAATCCATCGGCCTGTCCGACTGGCAATTGCTGCGCCATGTGATCCTGCCCCAGGCCGGCATTCTCAGCCTGCCGGCGCTGTTCGCCAATTTCATCTTCCTGCTCAAGGAGACCACCGTGGTGTCTGCCGTGGCGGTGCCGGAGATTCTCTACACCACCAAGAGTTACATCGCGCTCTACTACAAGACCTACGAAATGCTCGCCGTGCTGACGCTGATTTGCGTGCTGTTGTTCTTGCCGCTGTCGCTGCTGCTCAGCCGCCTGGAAAGGAGGCTCCAGCATGGCCAGTTCGGGTCTTGAGCTGTTGTGGGTGTCGTTGCCGCAATTGGGCAAGGGCGCTGCGCAAACCCTGTCGATTTCTTTTTTGAGCATCGTTTTCAGCACTGTCGGTGGCGTGCTGTACGGCGTGTTACGCACGCTGAATAACCAGATGATCAACCTCGTGCTGCGGGTCTACCTGGAACTGTTCCGGGCGATTCCGGTGCTGGTGTGGTTGTACCTGTTGTTTTTCGGCCTGCCGATTTTCTTCGGCCTGAGCATCCCGAGCTTCTGGTGCGCGGTGCTGGTGCTGTCGCTATGGGGCGCCAGCGAGGTCGGCGAGGTGGTGCGCGGCGCGTTGCATTCGCTGCCGCGTGGCCAGCGTGAAGCCGGCTTGTCGATTGGGTTGTCCGACCCGCAGTTATACGGCTATGTCCTGTTGCCCCAGGCCCTCAAGCGCATGACGCCGCCGACCATCAACGTCTACACGCGGATCATCAAGACCAGTTCCCTGGCCGTGCTGATCGGTGTGGTGGATGTGATCAAGGTCGGTCAGCAAATCATCGAGCGCACCTATGAGTCGGTACTGATCTACGGCGCGCTGTTCCTGTTTTTCTTCTTTATCTGCTACCCGTTGTCGGCCGCCTCCAAGGTGCTGGAACGGCGCTGGGCCCAAGCATGAGCGCATTGATCGAGTTCCAGGGTTTCAACAAATTCTTCGGTGAGCAGCAGGTGCTCAACGGCATCGACTTGAGGGTACAAAGCGGCGAAGTAGTGGTGATCCTCGGCCCCAGCGGCTGCGGTAAAAGCACTTTGTTGCGCTGCCTTAACGGCCTTGAAGTGGCACACAGCGGCAGCCTGCGCTTTGCCGGCAAGGAGCTGTTGGACAAACACACGGACTGGCGCCAAGTGCGCCAGGACGTAGGCATGGTGTTCCAGAGCTACCATTTGTTCCCGCACATGAGCGTGCTCGACAACATCCTGCTCGGCCCGCTGAAAGTGCAAAAACGCGACCCACGCGAAGCCCGCGAGCAGGCAGAAAAACTGCTGGAGCGCGTGGGCCTGGCCGACAAGCGCGATGCCTATCCGCGTCAGCTTTCCGGTGGCCAGCAACAACGCATCGCCATCGTCCGCTCGTTGTGCATGAACCCCCAGGTCATGCTGTTTGACGAAGTCACCGCCGCCCTCGACCCAGAGATGGTCAAGGAGGTGCTGGAGGTGATCCAGGGCTTGGCCCGCGATGGCATGACCCTGCTGATCGTCACCCACGAAATGGCCTTCGCCCGCGCCGTCGCCGACCGCGTGGTGTTTATGGAGGCCGGTCGCATCCTCGAACAAAACACCCCCGAGGAATTCTTTACGAACCCGCAAACCGCACGCGCGCAGCAGTTCCTGGAGAAGTTCTCCTTTGTTTCAACACTGCCCAAAAAGACCAAGGAACTGGAGCTGATATGAAAACTGCCAAGTTATTACTGCCACTGCTCGCCGTCGCATTGCTGGCCGGCTGCGATAAGAAGGCCGAAGCGCCCGCGAAACCCGCCGCCGCTGTGAGCTACATCGACAAGATCAAGGCGCGCGACAAGCTGATCGTCGGCGTGTTTACCGACAAGCCGCCGTTCGGCTTTGTGAACGAAGCCGGTCGCTACGTCGGCTTCGATACCGACATCGGCCGCCAATTCGCCAAGGACCTGCTGGGCGATGAAAACAAAGTCGAATTCGTCGCCGTCGAGCCGGCCAGCCGTATACCGTTTCTGCAAAGTGACAAAGTCGACCTGATCCTCGCCAACATGACCGTGACCCCGGAGCGCAAGGAAGCGGTGGACTTCACCAACCCCAACCTGAAAGTCGCGGTACAGGCGCTGGTGCCGCAGGACAGCTCGGTGAAAAGCCTGGATGACCTGGCCACCCGCACCACCATCGTCACCACGGGCACCACTGCCGATATCTGGCTGACCAAGAACCACCCGGACTGGAAACTGCTCAAGTTCGAGAAAAACTCCGAGTCACTGCAAGCGTTGTCGGCCGGTCGTGGGGACGCGTATGCACAGGACAACCTGGTGCTGTTCAGCTGGGCCAAGCAGAACCCGGGCTACCGCGTACTGGAACAGAAACTCGGTGATGAAGCGCCGATTGCGCCAGCGGTGAAGAAGGGCAATGTCGAACTGCGTGACTGGGTGAATACCGAGTTGGCGAAGTTGGGTGAAGAGAAGTTTTTGCTCAAGCTGTATGACCAATACGTGCGTAAAGAGCTGAGCGATGACACCAAGCCTGAGAGTGTGATTGTTGAAGGCGGGAAGTGGCAGGGCTGATCCTTCGCTGACGGTTACACCGCTATCGCAGGCAAGCCAGCTCCCACAGGGGTTTGGCGGCGCTAGGTGGTCTTGTGGTACTGGCTTATGTAGCGGGCAGAGCGCGGCCAATCTGACAGACGAAGATCCAAAGGTGGGAGCGGGCTTGCCCGCGAAGGCGGTGTGTCAGTCACTGGCAATATCGACTGATTTACCGCTATCGCGGGCAAGCCCGCTTCCACAGAGGTTTGGCGGCGCTGGGTGGTCTTGTGGTACTGGCTTATGTAGCGGGCAGAGTGCGGCCAATCTGATAGACGCAGATCCAAAGGTGGGAGCGGGCTTGCTCGCGAAGGCGGTGTGTCAGTCGCTGGAAAAATCGACTGGTCTACCGCTTTCGCGAGCAAACCCGCTCCCACAGGGGCTTGGCGGCGCTGGGTGGTCTTGTGGTACTGGCTTATGTAGCGGGCAGAGCGCGGCCAATCTGATAGACGCAGATCCAAAGGTGGGAGCGGGCTTGCTCGCGAAGGCGGTGTGTCAGTCGCTGGAAAAGTCGACTGGTCTACCGCTTTCGCGAGCAAGCCCGCTCCCACAGGGGTTTGGCGGCGCTAGGTGGTCTTGTGGTACTGGCTTATGTAGCGGGCAGAGTGCGGCCAATCTGATAGACGCAGATCCAAAGGTGGGAGCGGGCTTGCCCGCGATGAGGTCGCCACAGTCACCATTTATTCCGGCCAATGCCACGCCGGCGCATCCAAAATCCCTTGCCCCACAATCCGCGTCTCGCCCAGCACCTTCTCCAGCACAATCGAATTACACCCGTCATCCTGCTGCAACGCCGCAATCAGCCGGCTGGCATGGGACACCACCCACACCTGGCACTGCTGTGACGCCTGGATAATCAAGCGCGCCAGCGCCGGCAGCAAATCCGGGTGCAGGCTGGTTTCCGGCTCGTTCAGCACCATCATCGTGGGCGGCCGTGGTGTCAGCAGCGCCGCGACCAGCAGCAGATAACGCAAGGTGCCGTCCGACAACTCCGCGGCCGACAGCGGCCGCAGCAAACCTTCCTGATAAAACTCAAGCGCGAAACGCCCGCCTTGCAGCGGTTGGATATTCAAGCGCGCACCGGGGAACGCATCGCTCACCGCGCGCTGCAACGCCTCGGGGTCGCCAATCTCGCGGATGGTCTGCAACGCGGCGGCCAGGTCGCGCCCGTCGTGATGCAACACCGGCGTGCGCGTGCCCAGTTGTGGCTGGCGCACGGGCGCATCCACATCGCTGCGAAAGTGATCATAAAAACGCCAGCCACGGATGCTTTCGCGCAGCAGCAACACCTCCGGCGAGCCGCGCAGGCTGCCGACCTGGTCGAACAGGCTGTGGTAATTCGGCGTGTGCTGAGCCAACACATCCCAGGCACGCCCCTCGCGTGCTCGCACCATCGGCCCGGAACGCTGCACCAGCAGGCTGGCCGGGCGGTAGATGTGGCCAGCCCAGATGCATTCCTTCTTCACTTCCGGATCCAGGGAAAAATACGACTGGGTTTTTTCCGGAAGACCCAGGGAGATCGCATAGCTGAAATCCTCCCCGGCAAACCCCAGGCGCAGGCGTTTGACGCCTTGGCGCACCATGGGCTCTACTGGCACCTCGCCATTGCGCATGCGCCGGCTGATGGTTTCCGGCCCGGCCCAGAAGGTCGAATCCAACCCGCCTTCACGGGCCAGCGCATTGATCACCCCGCCTTGGGCGGTTTCCGCCAGTAGCCGTAGCGCGCGGTACAGGTTGGACTTACCGCTGCCATTGGGGCCGGTGACCAGATTCAGTCGGTCCAGGGGCACCACCAACTTATTGATTGAGCGATAATTGGCTACTGCGAGGGTTTTCAGCATGTGCATTCAGTCTGCATGGGAACCCTTGGAGTATGGGTTCCTCCCTGCAGATAAGGAACCCTGATCTAAGCTCACAGTCGCATACAAATTGGCACATCGCGTCACGCAAAAGGAGCCTGCATGGGCGGTCGCACTTCAAGAGTTGTACTCAGCCTTGGCCTGTTGGCGCTGCTGAGCGGCTGTGGTCAGGAAAAGACCGAACCCAAGGCGCATTCACGGGTATTTGTGCAGGCCGTCCAGTCGGCGGATTTTGCCGCGGCGGTCACGCTGACCGGTGACATCCAGGCCCGCGTACAAACCGATTTGTCCTTTCGCGTGGGTGGCAAGATCATCCAGCGCATGGTCGACGTCGGCGACCGCGTGACTGCCAAGCAAGTGCTGGCCAAGCTTGATCCCAAGGATTTGCAGACCCACGTCGATTCCGCCCAGGCCCAGGTCGTGGCCGAACAGGCGCGGGTCAAACAAACCGCCGCCGCCTTCGTGCGCCAGGAAAAGCTGTTGCCCAAGGGCTACACCAGCCGCAGCGAATACGACGCCGCCCAGGCCGCGCTGCGCAGCAGCCAAAGCGCGCTGGCGGCGGCGCAAGCCCAACTGGCCAACGCCCGCGAGCAACTCGGCTATAGCGCGTTGATCGCCGATGCCCCCGGCGTGATTACCGCGCGCCAGGCCGAGGTCGGCCAGGTGGTGCAGGCCACCGTGCCGATTTTCAGCCTGGCCCGTGATGGTGAGCGCGATGCGGTGTTCAACGTGTATGAATCCTTGCTGGTGGAGCCGCCGCCCGACGTGCCGATTACCGTCAGCCTCCTGGATAACCCAAGCGTCAAGGCAGTGGGTAAAGTCCGTGAAGTCACGCCCGCGGTGGCAGCCAATACCGGCACCGTGCAAGTCAAGATTGCCCTGCAGGACCTGCCCAAAGGCATGCAGCTGGGTTCGGTGGTGAGCGCCACTGCGAATGGCCCGGCCAAGGCCAGTATCGAGCTGCCCTGGTCTGCGTTGACCAAAGACCTCAACGAGCCCGCTGTGTGGCTGATCGATGGCGACGGCAAGGCGCAGTTGCACAAGGTCAGCGTGGCGCGTTACCTGACCGGCAAAGTGATCATTGGCGAGGGCCTTAAAGGCGGCGAAAAAGTCGTGGTGGCCGGTGGGCAATTGCTGCACCCCGGCATGCTTGTCGAGATCGCCCAGCCAGGAGCCCAGCCATGAAGCGATTGATGGCTCTACTCGCCGCCAGCCTGTTGCTGGTCGCCTGCTCCAAGAAAGAACCGCCGCCCGAACCCGTGCGCCCGGTGTTATCGATGGAAGTGAAAGCCGAAGACCAGGAAAACCTCGGCCGCTTCGCCGGTACGATCCAGGCCCGTTATGAAAGCAATCTGGGGTTCCGCGTGCCCGGTCGTATTGCCCGTCGCGCCGTGGATGTGGGTGCCGAGGTGGAGAAGGGCGCCTTGCTCGCCGTTCTCGACCCCACCGACCAGCAGAACCAGTTGCGCGCCGCCCAAGGCGACCTCGCCCGTGTGCAGGCGCAATTTATCAATGCCCAGGCCAACGCCCGCCGCCAACAGGCGTTGTTCAACCGTGGCGTCGGCGCCCAGGCCCAGTTGGACGTGGCCCAGACCGACCTTAAAACCACCCAGGCCACCCTCGATCAGGCCAAGGCCTCGGTCAACCAGGCCAAAGACCAGCTCAATTACGCCGAACTGCGCACTGACCACGCCGGTATTGTCACCGCGTGGAATGCCGAGGCCGGCCAAGTGGTCAGCGCCGGTCAGCAAGTGGTGACCCTGGCCCGCCCGGATATCAAGGAAGCGGTCATCGACCTGCCCGCCGGCCTTGCCGAGCGCTTGCCCGCCGATGTGGTGTTTCTGGTCGCCGGGCAACTCGACCCAAGCGTCAACACCACCGCCATCGTGCGCGAGATCGAGCCCCAGGCCCAAAGCGCCACGCGCACCCGGCGCGCACGCCTTACCCTGGCCGAGACGCCGCCTGCGTTTCGCCTGGGCACCGCGATCAGCGTGACCTTGAGCACTGCCATTTCGCCACGTATCGAAGTGCCCGTCAGCGCTTTGCAGGAAGTCGACGGCAAAACCCGCATCTGGCTGCTCGACACCCAACGCCAGACCGTGCAACCGCGTGACGTCACCGTGATCAGCCGCGACGCCGCCAGCGCCTTGCTCAATGGTGGCGTCAAACCCGGCGAACGCATCGTCACCGCCGGTGTGAACAGCCTGAAACCCGGGCAAAAAGTCAAAATCGACGAGGACAGCCCGCGATGAAAGGGAGCTTCAACTTATCCGACTGGGCCCTCAAGCATCAGTCCTTCGTCTGGTACCTGATGTTCGTCGCGCTGCTGATGGGCGTGTTCTCGTACATGAACCTTGGCCGTGAGGAGGACCCGTCGTTCACCATCAAGACCATGGTGATCCAGACCCGCTGGCCCGGCGCGACCCAGGAAGAAACCCTCAAGCAGGTCACCGACCGCATCGAGAAAAAACTCGAAGAGCTCGACTCCCTCGACTACGTGAAAAGCTACACGCGGCCGGGCGAATCCACGGTATTCGTGTTCCTCAAGGACACCACCAGCGCCAAGGCCATCCCGGATATCTGGTACCAGGTGCGCAAGAAGATCGACGATATTCGCGGCACGTTCCCGCAGGGTTTGCAGGGGCCGTCGTTCAACGATGAGTTCGGTGACGTGTTTGGTTCGGTGTATGCCTTTACCGGCGACGGCCTTTCGATGCGCCAGTTGCGCGATTACGTGGAACAGGTGCGTGCCGAGATCCGTTCGGTGCCGGGGTTGGGCAAGGTCGAGATGATCGGCCAGCAGGACGAAGTGATTTACCTGAATTTCTCCACGCGCAAACTCGCGGCACTGGGGATTGATCAGCGCCAGGTCGTGCAGAGCCTGCAATCACAGAACGCCGTGACCCCCGCCGGGGTGATCGAGGCCGGGCCGGAGCGGATTTCTGTGCGCACTTCCGGGCAATTCGCCTCGGAGAAAGATTTGGCCAACGTCAACCTGCGGCTCAATGACCGCTTCTACCGTTTGGCGGACATTGCCGACATCAGCCGTGGCTATGTCGACCCGGCGCGGCCGATGTTCCGCTTTAACGGCAAGCCGGCGATCGGTTTGGCCATCGCCATGCAGAAGGGCGGCAATATCCAGTCGTTCGGCAAGGCCCTGCACACGCGCATGGATGAGCTGACCGCCGACCTGCCGGTGGGCGTCGGCGTGCACAAAGTGTCCGACCAGGCGGAAGTGGTCGAGGAGGCTGTCGGCGGCTTTACCAGCGCATTGTTTGAAGCGGTCATCATCGTCTTGGTGGTGAGCTTTATCAGCCTCGGTATGCGTGCCGGGTTGGTGGTGGCGTGCTCGATCCCGTTGGTGCTGGCGCTGGTGTTCGTGTTTATGGAGTACAGCGGCATCACCATGCAGCGGGTGTCGCTGGGCGCGTTGATCATCGCCCTTGGCCTGCTGGTGGACGATGCGATGATCACCGTGGAGATGATGATCACGCGCCTGGAGAAAGGCGAAACCAAGGAGCAGGCGGCGACGTACGCCTACACCTCGACGGCCTTCCCGATGCTCACCGGCACCTTGGTCACCGTGGCCGGTTTCGTGCCGATCGGCCTCAATGCCAGTTCGGCGGGCGAGTACACCTTCACCCTGTTTGCGGTGATTGCCGTGGCGATGCTGGTGTCGTGGGTGGTGGCGGTGCTGTTTGCACCGGTGATTGGGGTGCATATCCTCAGTGCCAATGTGAAACCGCATAACGCCGAGCCAGGGCGCATCGGCCGCGCCTTCAACGGCGGCATGCTGTGGGCGATGCGCAACCGCTGGTGGGCCATCGGCATCACCGTGGGGCTGTTTGTGGCGTCGGTGTTCTCCATGCAGTTTGTGCAGAACCAGTTTTTCCCGTCGTCGGACCGCCCGGAAATCCTCGTCGACCTCAACCTGCCGCAAAACGCCTCGATCAACGAAACACGCAAAGCGGTCGACCGCCTGGAAGCCATCATCAAGGATGACCCGGACATTGCCCGCTGGAGCACCTATATCGGCCAGGGCGCGATTCGTTTCTACCTGCCCCTCGACCAGCAATTGGAAAACCCGTACTACGCCCAGTTGGTCATCGTCAGCAAAGGCCTGGAGGAGCGCGGCGCCTTGATTGCGCGCCTGCAAAAGCGCCTGCGTGATGACTTTGTCGGCATCTCCAGTTATGTGCAGCCGCTGGAAATGGGCCCACCCGTGGGGCGGCCTATTCAGTATCGGGTCTCCGGTAAAGACATTGACCAGGTGCGCAAACACGCCATCGAGCTGGCAACGTTGCTGGATCAGAACACCCACTTGGGCGAGATCATCTACGACTGGAACGAGCCGGGCAAAGTGCTGCGCGTGGACATCGCCCAGGACAAGGCGCGGCAACTGGGGCTGTCGTCGGAAGACGTGGCGCAGTTGATGAACAGCGTGGTCAGCGGCGCCTCGGTCACCCAGGTGCACGACGATATCTACCTGATCAACGTGGTCGGCCGCGCCGAAGATGCCGAACGCGGCACGCCGGAAACCTTGCAGAACCTGCAGATCGTCACACCCAACGGCACCTCGATTCCACTGCTGGCCTTTGCCACCGTGCGCTATGAGCTTGAACAACCGTTGGTATGGCGCCGCGACCGCAAGCCGACGATCACGATCAAGGCATCGGTGCGCGATGAGATGCAGCCGACCGACCTGGTTAAACAGCTGGCGCCGACGATCGAGAAATTCAGCGCCGGTTTGCCGGTGGGTTACAAGGTCGCCACCGGCGGCACTGTGGAAGAAAGCGGCAAGGCCCAGGGCCCGATTGCCAAAGTGGTGCCGTTGATGCTGTTTTTGATGGCCACCTTCCTGATGATCCAGTTGCACAGCGTGCAGAAGATGTTCCTGGTGGCGAGTGTCGCGCCGCTCGGCCTGATTGGTGTGGTGCTGGCACTGATCCCCACGGGCACGCCTATGGGGTTTGTGGCGATCCTCGGCATCCTCGCGCTGATCGGCATCATCATCCGCAACTCGGTGATTCTGGTGACGCAGATCGACGCCTACGAGCGCGACGGCTACACGCCGTGGGATGCGGTGGTGGAAGCCACCGAGCACCGTCGCCGACCGATCCTGCTGACTGCGGCGGCGGCGAGTCTGGGCATGATCCCGATTGCGCGGGAAGTGTTCTGGGGGCCGATGGCGTACGCGATGATTGGCGGCATCATTATCGCCACGTTGCTGACGTTGCTGTTCCTGCCGGCGCTTTACGTGGCCTGGTACAAAATTCGCGAGCCGAAAGACCATCAGGCCTGACCATCGGGGCCTTCCTGCGAGGGTGTAGGAAGGCTCCTGGAAACACTTTCCCTACATTTGCCCGGCGCCAAGTGTTTTACCCTTCGGGCCCGATCCCGTTTGGAAGACCTGTGCCATGCGCCCTCTTGTGTTGGTTTGTTGCCTGTTGCTGTCTCCGCTGACGTTTGCGGGTACGGTGCTGGAAAACGCCCTGTGGCGCGTGGAACTCGATCCCGCCACGTTGGCGCTGCGCGTTACGCCGGCGGGTGAGGCGCTTGTGCAAGCCTCCAGCGGCGTGGCGGCGCATGTTGTCAGCGATATGCAGGCAGAGGCTGAACAGGCCACCTGGCAATGGGACAGCGGCGCCTATCGTCTGACGGCTCGCCTTGAGCAGCGTGACCTTGCCTTGACCATCAGCGCCCGCGAGCCGGGTGAATTGCCCCTGCTGCGCCAACCCGCCGAGGCCATGGGCCAAGGGTTGATGTGGCCCTTGGCCGAAGGGCACTACGTGCCGGCGGGTAACCCCGTCTGGAACGCGTTTTTGCTCGAACAGGGTGAGCTCAACACCACGCAGGATCTGAGCCTGCCGTTATGGGGCGTGGATCACGGGCGCTTCACGCTGAGCTGGTTGCTGACCAACCCCTATAACAATCGTCTGTTGTGGCAAGCCGACGGAAAGGGCCTGGCGCTGCTGGCATCCCATGCATTCACGGCACTGGACCCCAGCGCGCCGATGACCCTGCGCCTGCACCTGGGCGACGCCGACCCATTGGCCGGTGCCAAGCGCTATCGCCAGTGGCTGGTGGAGCAGGGGCGTTATGAACCGTTGACGGACAAGCTGCGGCAAACGCCTGAAGCGCAAAAGCTGCTGCGGGCCAGCCATGTCTATCTGTGGGGTAATGAGCTGTTGGGGGCGGATGATGTGCGTGATTGGCCGCTGCTGGTGAAAGTGCTGCGCGGCCACGAACTCAAGGGCTTGCTGGATAAAGAGGCCACGCAAGTGCTGGCGCAGTCCGCTGCGTTGGACCGCTATCAAAAGACGGTGCTGTTGCGTGGCCTCAACGCGGCAATCAATAAAAAGGCCCGGCAAACCTGGCAGGCTACCGAGGAGCCGGACATGCTCAAGCTCGCTGATGGCTATGGCGCACTGCGCCGTGAGCTGGCGACGGCGTTCAGCGGCGCGCTGCGTGACGGCCCTGAAACCTGGGGCAGCACGCTCTCGGCCAAGACCCTGAAGTCGCTGCAAGACGCTGGGCTCCCACGCCTGCTGCTGGCCTTGGGCGACGGTTGGGAAGGTGGCCTGTGGCATCCCGAAGCGATTCAGGCGGGCGTCAACGCCGGTTACCTCATGGCACCGTACGATTCCTATGAAACGGCGTTATCCACCATCGAAAACCCGGACTGGACCACCGCCCACCTGGGCAGCAAGGCTTACCGCGACTGTGCCATCGTGTTGAAGGACGGCAAGCTCAAGACCGGCTTCCAGCAATCGGGCCACTACACCGATCCGCGCTGCGTACGGCCGTTGCTGGAAGCCCGAGTGAAGGCCGTGCACGCCAAGGCAGGTTTCAACGCCTGGTTCCTTGATGCCTATGCCACCAGCATGGTCTTCGATAGCTATCGTACCGGCGCCCCAATGACCCAGGCGCAAAACGCCGAGGGCAATATCGACGCGTCTCGCTGGATCAACACCGCGCTCAAGCTGCCCGCCGGCTCCGAAGACGGCAACGCAATCACGGCACAGGGCATCCTGTTCGCCCATGGGATGCAGACACCCGTGATCGGCTGGGGTGACGACGCGATGACTCAGGACAAGCAGTCGCCCTATTACGTGGGCAACTGGTACCCGCCGGAGCAACCCGCGGTGTTCTTCAAGCCCGTGCCGTTGAAGGAGCCGTTTCGTACGGTGTACTTCGAGCCGACGATGCGTTTGCCGTTGTATCAGGCGGTGTTCCACGGTTCGGTCATCACCACCCACCACTGGCTGTTCGATAGCCTGAAGCTGAGCAATGTGCGGGCTGCAAACGAGCTGACTCAACTGCTGTACAACGTGCCGCCGCTGTATCACCTGAGCGCGGCGACGCTTAAGGAGCGGCTGCCGGTGATCCAGCGTCAGGACCGGTTTTTCCGGCCGTTGCATCAACGCCTGGCGACTCAGGCGATGACCGATTTTCGCTGGCTGACGGCGGACAAGCAGGTGCAGCAGACCACGTTTGCCGATGGCACGCGGTTAGTGGTGAATTTTGCTGCCGAGGAGAACCAGGGCTACCCCGCACGCAGTGTGACGGCAATGTTGGTGGGGGAAAAACCGGTGGTGTATCAGGTGCAGTAGCGCTGCCGGTCAAACCGCTATCGCAGGCAAGCCAGCTCCCACGGGGGAATGCATTTCAAAATGTGGGAGCGGGCTTGCTCGCGAAGGCGTCAGCCCAGGCAACAAAAATCTATAATTTGCGCCACACGCTCGCCAGCCAAGGCTGCTGTTCCCGTGGCAGCCCGGCTGGCCGGTAGTAATGCTCCAGCTCCACAAACCCGGCCGCCGTCAGCAAACCTTGCCATGCCTCCAGGTCGTGGTAAGACCCGTACCGAGGCCCATTCCAGCCTTCCTGGTTTTCACCGCGAGGGTTGGAGCTGAACAGCACGCCGCCCTGTTTCAAGGCGCCATGCAGCTGTTTGAGAATGCGCGGTAATTCCTGCTTGGGAATATGAAACAACACCGCATTGGCAAACACCCCATCAAATCGCCCGGCAGGCAAATCCAGCTTCAGGAAATCCTGTTGCAACACCTCACAACCACTGTCTTCGCGGGCCATCTGCGCAAAACGTTCGGAGCCATCAAGCCCCACTGCAATGTGCCCCATGCGTGTAAACGTCTGCAGATCCCGCCCCGGCCCGCAGCCGAAATCCAGCAGGGTAAACGGTGGCGTGCCCAGGATATGCCGCAGCAAGGCGTCGATGTTCTGGCTCACATCGTGATCGCGGGTGCCTTCACGGAAGTCTTCGGCCACCTGGTTGTAGTGGCCGAGCGTGGTGGATGTGATCTGGTCGAGGTCGTCGGGCTTAAGGGTCATGACGGGGTATACCGGGTACTGAGATAGCCCGACTATACCTCACCGCTTGTTGAGCACCCGCGCCAGGCGATCGCCACCCAGCTGAATCACGGCCACCAGAATCACCAGCAGCACGATCACCGTCAGCATGATCTGCGTATCAAACCGCTGGTAGCCATAGCGGTAGGCAATATCACCCAGGCCGCCTGCGCCGATTGCGCCAGCCATGGCCGAGGAGTTGATCATCGTCACCAGCGTAATCGTAAATCCGCCGACGATTCCCGGCAGCGCTTCCGGTAACAGCACGTGCCAGATGATGTGCCAGCGTCGGCAGCCCATGGCTTGTGCGGCTTCGATCAAACCGTGGTCGACTTCACGCAAACTGACCTCGGCGATTCGTGCAAAGAATGGCGTGGCGGCGATGGTCAGCGGCACCACGGCCGCCCATACACCATAGGTGGTGCCGACGATCAGCCGGGTAAACGGGATCAGCGCCACCATCAGGATCAAAAACGGAATGGAGCGGAACAGATTGACGAACGCCCCCAGCACTCGGTTCAGCGCGGGTGCCTGGTAGATCCCGCCCTTATCGCTGGTGACCAGAAACACCGCCAGCGGAATGCCCACCAGCAACGCAATCAGTGACGACACGCCGACCATCAACAAGGTGTCGATGGCGCCCTGCAATAAACGATCAAACCACATAGCCCAGCACCTCCACCTGTTGCGCCCAACGCCCGGCGCGATTGCGCAGTTCTTCGGCGTTGTGGGGCGAGCCATTCACCGCCAGCAGCAACTGCCCCAGGGCATGGCCCTGAATTCGTTCCACACCGCCTTGCAGCAAGCGCACGCGCCCGCCGAGGGCGTTGAACAACGCGGCCAGGTCGGGTTCGTCGCTGGCGCTGCCGGTGAACTGCAAGCGCAGCACCAGTGCCGCGTCGGCGGATGTCCGGGTGAGCTGCAAGCGGCGTTGCAGCTCATCCGGCAGCCCGTGTTGCAACGGTGCCAGCAGGGTTTTGCTGACCTCGTGCTGCGGGTTGCCGAACACTTGCCACACCGGGCCTTGCTCCACGATGCGGCCGTGTTCCAGCACCACCACGCGGTCGCAGATTTCGCGAATCACCGCCATTTCATGGGTGATCAACACAATGGTCAGCCCCAGGCGCCGGTTGATTTCACGCAGCAGGCCGAGGATCGATTGCGTGGTTTCCGGGTCGAGCGCCGAGGTGGCTTCGTCGCACAGCAGAATCTGCGGGTCGTGCACCAGCGAGCGGGCGATGCCCACGCGCTGTTTCTGCCCGCCGGAGAGCTGCGCCGGGTAGGCCTTGTGCTTGTCCTTGAGGCCCACCAGTTCCAGCAGTTCGCGGACCTTTTGCTCGCGTTGCAGCTTGGGCACTCCGGCTACTTTCAGCGGCAACTCGACGTTCTGCCACACGGTCTT
Source organism: Pseudomonas sp. O39 (assembly GCF_045447295.1). Lineage (NCBI taxonomy): Bacteria > Pseudomonadati > Pseudomonadota > Gammaproteobacteria > Pseudomonadales > Pseudomonadaceae > Pseudomonas > Pseudomonas sp. O39. Next base: position 497,670 of record NZ_JBJGXV010000001.1, on the reverse strand, counting down.
GGCCGACATCAGGTTGAAGTGCTGGAAGATCATGCCGATACGCCGACGCAACGCCACCAGACGGTCTTCGTCGTACTCACCGATGTCCACCTGATCAATCAGCACCCGGCCGCTGCTGGGTTGCTCCAGGCGATTGATGGTTCGGATCAGCGAGGACTTGCCGGCGCCGCTGCGGCCGATGATGCCGAACACTTCACCGCGCTGGATCGCCAGATCGATGCCTTGCAAGGCATGCACGGTGCCGTCATAGGTTTTGCCCAGGTTGATAAAACGCACATGGGCGCGGTTCAAGTCGGGGTGCAGTTCTGTCTGCTCGGCGTCCCTGGGCGGTAAACCCAGGTCGCGCAGTTGTGTGTTGGCGGCGCTCATATTCAGCCTTCCCAGCCGACTTGGTAGAGCTTGCCGAGGGATTTATCCAGGGCTGCGCGCACCACCGGCGAGTGCTGGTAGATGTCGACGAACTTGATCACACGCGGATCGGTTTTGCTCTTGGGCTGGACGACAAACTGGATCACGTATTCCGGGTGGTCGAGGCCGTCGAACAGCAGCGCCGACTCGGCATCGAAGGTCTTGGACAGGCGGATATACGCCGGATAACCCTGCACCAGGTCGGCGTCGTCATAGGCGCGCACCAGTTGCACGGCTTCTACCTGCAGGATTTTGATCTTCTTCGGGTTGGCGATGATGTCTTCTTCGGTGGCCTTGTAGCCCACACCCGGCTTCAGCGTGATCAAGCCGGCCTTGGCCAGCAGTTGCAGGCCGCGACCACTGTTGATCGGGTCGTTGGCAATCGCCACGCTGGCCCCTTGGGGCAGGTCGTTAAAGCTTTTGTACTTCTTCGAATACAGCCCGACGTTGTTGATGATGCCTGGCGCATACGGCTCCAGCTTGAAGCCGGCGGCGGCCTTGGCGTTTTCCAGGAACGGGATGTGTTGGAAGTAGTTCACGTCGATATCGCCGGCGGCCAGGCTGACATTGGGGGCGATCCAGTCGGTGAATTCCACTAGCTCGACTTTCAGGCCTTGCTTGCCGGCTTCTGCCACGGCGGCTTCCAGCGGGATCGCGAACGCGGCGGTGGTGCCGACTTTCAGCGGCGCATCGGCAGCAAACACCGCCGAGCTGAATAAACCGAGGGCCAGGGCCAGTGCTTTGACTGGGTGAGTGAGCAGTGTCTTTTTCATGATCGGTTTCCAGTCATAAGGTGTCTGTAAGAACAATGTGGTCAACTGTGGGAGCTGGCTTGCCTGCGATAGCGGTCTGTCAGGGATATTTTCTTTGCTGGCCCACCGCTATCGCAGGCAAGCCAGCTCCCACACTTCTAATTCAGTGTCGGTAGGTGGAACCGGTGTGTTGTTCAGGTAGACGAGCCGTGCCCTGGAAGACTTTTTCGCGCAAGGTGCCGGTCTCGTAAGCGGTCTTGTACGACCCGCGCCGCTGCAACTCCGGCACCACCAGGTCGATAAAGTCGACATAGCTTTCCGGCGTCACAATGCGCGTCAGGTTGAAGCCATCCAGCCCGGTCTCGCTGATCCAGGACTCCAGCTCATCAGCCACGTGCTCGGGCGAGCCGACCAAGGTGATGTAGCGACCGCCGAGGGCGTGTTGCTCGAGCAATTTGCGCCGGGTCCAGTCGTTGTTTTGCAGGTTCTTGGTGGCCGACTGAATCGCGTTGCTTTTCACGTACTGGATCGGTTCATCGATCGCGTATTGGGAAAAATCAATCGCCGTCGACGCCGAAAAATGCGCCACGCCGGCTTCAGGGCTGGCGTAGCTCAGGTACTCGGCGTGCTTGGCCCAGGCCAGCTCTTGCGTGGCGCCAACAATCACGTTGAGGCCCATGAACACCTTGATGTCATCCGGGTTGCGTCCGGCTTCGACGGCGCTGGCGCGTACCTTGTCCACCTGGACCTTGGTCGCCGCCTTGTTCTGCCCGCTGATGAACACGCACTCGGCATGTCGCCCGGCGAACAGCAGGCCACGGTCCGAACTGCCGGCCTGGAACAGCACCGGCGTGCGCTGTGGCGACGGCTCGCACAGGTGATAACCCTCCACCTGATAGAACTCGCCATGGTGCTCGACCTTGTGCACCTTGCCCGGCTGCGCGTAGACCCTTTGCTGCGGATCATTGATGACCGCGTCGTCTTCCCAGCTGCCTTCCCAGAGTTTGTACAGCACCTCAAGGTATTCGTCGGCCTGGTCGTAGCGCCGGTCATGCTCGACCTGTTCCGTGAGGCCCATGGCCTTGGCAGCGCTGTCGAGGTAACCGGTGACGATGTTCCAGCCGACCCGGCCACGGCTCAGGTGATCGAGCGTGGACATGCGCCGGGCGAACAGGTACGGCGGCTCGTAGGTGAGGTTGGCGGTGAGGCCGAAGCCGAGGTTTTTAGTCACCGCCGCCATGGCCGAGACCAGCAGCAGCGGGTCGTTGACCGGCAGTTGGATCGACTCCTTGAGCGGCACGTCGATAGAGTTCTGGTAAACGTCGTACACGCCGACGATGTCGGCGATGAACAGGCCGTCGAACAACCCACGCTCCAGGGTCTGCGCCAGTTCGGTCCAGTACTCGACGGTTTTATACTGCGTCGAGGTGTCCCGTGGATGCGTCCACAGGCCGTGGTTGATATGCCCGATGCAGTTCATGTTGAAGGCATTGAGCAGGATTTTTTTCTTTGTTTTTACCGGCAGGCTCATCAGATGGTCCCCCGCAGTGGCGGGTTTTCATCGTTGAGGTAGTAATTGCCCACCGCGTGGTACTTCCAGCGCACCGGGTCATGCAGGGTGTGCACGCGGGCGTTGCGCCAGTGGCGGTCGAGGCCGTGTTCGGCCAGGGTCGCCTGGCTGCCGGCCAGTTCGAACAGGGTGCTGCCGGCGGCCAGGGAAATTTCCGTGCTCAGGGCGCGCACTTCGGCGACGGCGATGGAGGCCGCCGCGACGGTCTCGGCAGTGCTGTCGGCCTGGGCGCGGTCGAGAACTTCGCCGGAGCGCTCCAGCAAAGCTTCGGTGGCGTGCAGGCGAATGCTCAGGTGGCCGAAGCTCTTCAGGGTGAGCGGGTCTTCGGTGGCCTTGTCGTTGCCGGCGTCGATCCACGGGCGGGTCTTGGTGCGCACAAAGTGCAGCGCATCTTCGAAGGCGGCGCGCGCGATGCCGGTGTCGATGGCGGCGTGAAGAATCTGTGCCAGTGGGCCGACGGTGGTCGGGCGCTCGAAAGCGCTCTGGAACGGGATCACGTCCTGGGCGGCGACCCACACGTTATCGAACACGACGGAGCCGCTGCCGGTGGTGCGCTGGCCGAAGCCACTCCAGTCGTCAATCACCGTCAGGCCTTCGCTGTCGCGGCGCACAAACGCCAGTTGCTGCACGCCGTGCTCATCCACCACCGACGTCGGGATGCGTTGGGCGTAGATTGCGCCGGTGGCGTAGAACTTGCGGCCGCTGATGCGAAAACCGTCGCCGTCGCGGGTGATAGAGGTCACGCGGTCGTGAGCGGTCTTTGTGCCCAGCTCCGCCAGGGCGTTGCCGAAACGCTGGCCGGCGAGCACTTCGGCGTACAGGCGTTGCTGCTGCGCGGGGCTGCCGTTGACGCGCAGCACTTCAAGGGCATAGAAATGGTTTTGCGGGATCTGGCCCAATGAAGCGTCGGCTTGGGCGATCAGCGCAATGACCTTGGCCAGGGTGACATTGGAGACGCCGGCACCGCCGTGTTCCTTCGGCACGCTTATGCCCCACAGGCCGGAGCGGGAGAACACGTCCAGTTCGGGCAAGGGCAGGCGGCGCTCACGGTCGCGCTGGGCGCTGTCGCGGCGGAAGTCTTCCGCAAGGTCGCTGGCGACAATGAGGGCTTGTTCGTCGCTGGTGATAACCGCGACGTTTGTAGAGAAAGTCATAGGTGTTCTCCAGAAGCTCGTGGAAAAGTGTTCTGGTCGGTTAAATCCAGGAGTGACGAGCAGGTAAGGTGCCGTTCAAGCGATAGGCGCCGATGGCGTGATACTTCCAACGCACCGGGTCGTGCAGGGTATGCACGCGGGCGTTGCGCCAGTGGCGGTCGAGGTTGAATTCGGCGAGGGTGGCGCGGCTGCCGGCCAGCTCGAAGAGCTTTTCGCTGACCAGCAGCGACACTTCGGTGGTCAGCACTTTCGCCTCGGCCACGGCAATCGATGCCCTGGCGGCGGATTGCGCGGTGATTGGCGCCGCGCTGACCTCGTCCAGCACCTTGCCGGCCTTGCGCAGCAGTGCTTCGGCGGCGTGCAGTTCGATTTTCAGCTTGCCGATATCGGCAATCACATACAGGTCATCGCTGGCGCGCTCGACCTTGGCGTCGATCCACGGGCGCGAGCGTTCACGCACGAAGGCGATGGTGTCGTCGAGGGCGCCCCGGGCGATGCCGGCGTCGATGGCGGCCTGGATCAGTTGCGAGATGGCGCCCTGAATGTTTGGGCTTTCGCCCAGACGCCAGTTTTCAATCACCAGCTCTGCGTCCACCGACACGCGATCAAGCAGCACCGTGCCGCTGGCCGTGGTGCGTTGGCCAAAGCCCGACCAGTCATCGACGATGCGCAGCCCTTCAGTGCCACGGCGTACAAATGCCATGACCTGTTTGCCGTCATCATTCAATGCTTTTACTGCGACCCAATGGGCGAACAAAGCGCCGGTGGAGTAGAACTTCTGGCCGCTGACCACGTAGCCGTCGCCTTCGGCGGTGAGGCGCGCTTTAAGCTCCAGTGTGTTTTTGGTGCCGCGTTCCGGGCCGCCATTGCCGATGCGCCAACCGTCGAGGACGCTTTGGAACAGCTGCTTTTTCTGGCGTTCGGTGGCGGTGCCCTGCAACAGGTACAGGATGCCGAAATGGTTCTGTGGAATCTGCCCGAGGGCCGGGTCCGCCGCGCTGATGATCGCGAAGACTTCAGCCAGGGTCACGAACGATACCTGTGGGCCGCCGTATTCACGGGGAATGGAAATACTGCCGAGCCCGCTGCGGGTGAACTGCTCGAGCTGCGCCCATGGCAGCTTGCGCTGCTGGTCGCGCTTGGCCGCTTGCAGGCGCGCAGCCTGGGCCAGCTCAAACGCGGCGCTCAACGCCTCGGCGTCGTTGCGCAGCACAGCGGCCGGCAACAGCAATGGGGCTACGTCCAGATCACTCTGGGGGGGTGTTAGAGCCAAGTTAGACATCAGCGCCGCTCCTTGGCTGCACGTAATGCCTGGCGTTATGCACCGGGGTAATTCTGACCATACCGACCTCGCATTCAATGAAATAAAACAGAAAAATCAGAGATGTCCGGTGGTCCGGTGCATATACCCTAAGCGTGTTAAATTTTTTAATAAACTAACTTTTAGGAATATGCATAGAAGGGCTGTCACCCAGGCTCGCAGGGAGAACCGGGCTGGCGCGGTTGATAAGTCGACGCGGCCCTGGCCGGGCGGGTCGGCGCCTGTGGCACGCCGGCGGCGATGTTCAAGGTGCGCATCGGTGCCCAGCGCGAATTATTGCCGACGCGATCGAGAATGCAGTACGTCACGTCCAGGCGGCTGTCGTCGCCCGCGTCGACAATCACCGCCGAAGGCACCCACACCTGTACCGGCAGGCCGACGCCTTCGGCCTGGATTTGCGGCAGGTCGAGGCGCGCGTCCCCCCAGCGCAAGGTAATGGCGTCGCCCGTGGCCATGTTCAGGTAAGGCTCGATGGTCAGCGGGATACCTCGTCGTACCTGGCTGCTGTTGACGCCGTGACGTCGAATGGTTTCGGGCAGGCACACGGGGGCGAGGTTCTGGTTTTCGTCGCCCGAGAGCGCAGACGGCAGGCCACCCGGATAGCAGGTCTTCACCCCCACCTGGGTGATGGCCGAGCGTGCCGGGCCGTGGCCGACGTGCAGGACCTGGTAGTGAACCCGTGCCGTGCCATCCTGGATAAAACTTTCCGGGACGCGCAGGCGGGTCGATGTGCCGACCTTGCACGCGGTAATCCGACGCGAGTCGGCGAAGCAGTTGTTCCAGAACAGTTCGATCAGGTCGCCTTCCTCCATGCCGGGGAAGGGCGCGATATCTACCTGCAAGTGGGCGGCGGCGAAGGCGTTGATGCCGTGCCGATTAGCCTGGGGCAGGGTCGGGGCGGCGAGCAGGTTCTGGGTTGCGGTGCGCGTCATACGTAATCTCCTTGATGCAGCCAGCAGCAATCGTTCCGGCACCCGTGGCGCGGTTGTGCGCAGGGTGCCGAAAGGAACGATTCAGTGAATAGCCGGGATAGGATCCAATCCTCTGGGCGCTAGATAAGAGGGTTGGCCAGCGGCCGTCAATGGCGGCAAAGGGCTAAACGGCGGGTTGGCGCAGATTCAGAACAAGCTGACGGGGAGGGGGATTTTAAGCAGGGTGTCGCGGGGACTTTTACTGATTGGAATGAGGATTTTATGTAGGAACACTGTCATGTGGGAACTGGCTTGCCTGCGATGCAGGCACCCTGGTTTATCCGTCACACCGCGGTGATGCTGTCGCAGGCAAGCCAGCCCCCACACGGACTGTCAGTGGGCTAAAAATTTGCTCAGGAACTGCTTGGTCCGTTCTTCCTTGGGGTTGGCAAACAATGCCTTGGCTTCGCCCTGTTCCACGATCACGCCTTTGTCGAAGAAGATCACCCGGTTGGCCACATCCCGGGCGAAGCTCATTTCGTGGGTGACAATGACCATGGTGCGGTTTTCTTCGGCCAGGCTGCGGATGGTCGCCAGCACTTCGCCGACCAGCTCCGGGTCGAGGGCCGAGGTGGGTTCGTCAAACAGAATCACCTCCGGCTCCATGGCCAATGCACGGGCAATCGCTACGCGCTGTTGCTGGCCACCGGACAAGCGGCGCGGGTACGCATCTTCCTTACCCGCCAGGCCGACCCTGGCCAGCAGCTTGCGGCCCAATGCGATCGCCGCTTCGCGCGGCATCTTCTTGACCACGATCGGGCCTTCGATGACGTTTTCCAGCGCGGTGCGGTGGGGGAACAGATTGAAGTTCTGGAACACAAAACCCACGTGCTGGCGCAAACGCCGCACCAGGCCTTGTTGCTGGTTAAGCGGTTTGCTGCTGTCGATCTCGATGTCACCCACCTTGATGCGACCACTGGTGGGTTCTTCGAGGAAATTCAGGCAGCGCAGGAAGGTGGTTTTACCGGAACCGCTGGGGCCAATGATGGCGACGACTTCGCCTTCCTTGACCTCAAGGTCGATCCCGTTGAGCACCACCTGACCCTTGAATTGTTTGGTCAGTTTTTCAACCACGATCATGCTTCAAGACTCCAGGTCATGCCGGTTGACCCGGTCTTCCAGGCGATTTTGAAAATGCGCCAGGATGCTTGCCAGGATCCAGTAGATCAGGGCGGCGGAGAGGTACATGGTGAAGATTTCGAAGGTGCGCGCAGACACCAACTGAGCCTGGCGGAACAGCTCGGGCACCTGGATGGTGGCGGCCAGCGCCGTGTCCTTGACCAGCGAAATAAAGCTGTTGCCCAGCGGCGGCAAGGCCGTGCGCATGGCCTGCGGCAGGATGGCCCGGCGCAGGGTCTGCGCGCGGGTCATGCCGATACTGGCAGCCGCCTCCCACTGGCCGCGCTCGATGGAGCTGATCGCGGCGCGCAGGATTTCACAGGCATAGGCGGCCATGTTCAGCGAAAAGCCGATCATGGCGGCCGGGATCGGATCCAGCTCGATGCCCACTTGCGGTAAGCCGTAGTAGATCAGGAACAGCTGCACCAGCAAGGGCGTGCCGCGAAAGAACGACACGTAGACACGGGCAGTCCAGCTCAATAGCTTGAAGCGCGACAAGCGCATCAAGGCCAGGCCGAAGCCCAGCAGCAAGCCGAAAAACATTCCGCCGAGGCTAAGAATCACCGTGTAATACGCGCCCTTGAGCAGAAAGGGCGCGGAGTCCAGCGCGAGTTGGAAACCGGCTTCCATTATTGAGTGACGTCAGCGTTGAAGTATTTCTCGGACAGCTTCTTCAAGGTGCCGTCGGCGCGCAGCTTGTCGAGAGCCTTGTTCACGGCGTCGAGCAGTTCAGGCTCGCCTTTGCGCAGGGCAATACCGGCTTCCTGACGGGAGAAGGCATCGCCAGCAGCGGCAGTGTCCGGGGCTTTTTTGGCGTATTCCAGGGCTGCCAGGCGGTCGATCAGGATGGCGTCGATGCGGCCGATGCGCAGGTCCTGGAACTTGGTTGGGTCATCGTTGTAAGTCTTGATGATGGCTTTGGGTTGGTTGTCCTTGAGCCATTGCTCGTAGTTGGTGCCCAGGCCTACACCGACTTTCTTGCCGGCCAGGTCGTCGGCGGTTTTGATGGTGTCGACGTTTTTCTTCAGCACCAGCGCCTGGATACCGGAAACGGTGTAGGGCTTGGAGAAGTCATACTTTTTCTTGCGCTCTTCGGAGATGGTCACCTGGTTGACCACGGCGTCCAGGCGCTTGGATTCCAGGGCGGCGAGGATGCCGTCCCACGGCGTGGCTTGCAGCTTGACCTTGACGCCCAGCTCCTTGGCCAGCGCTTCGGACAGCTCGACTTCGAAACCGCTGAGCTTGCCGCTTTCATCGACAAAGCTGAAGGGCGGGTAGGTGCCTTCCAGGCCGATCTTGATCTCGCCCGCCTTCTTGATGGTGTCCAGTTGCTCGCCGGCAACTGCCTGGCCCAACCAACCGGCCCCAAGAGTCAGGCCCAATGTGCCAACCAGCAATGTGCGACGCAATACAGAAATAGTCATGAAGAGCCCCTGTGTTTTTATGTTGAGCGAAGCAGGTGACGCGGTAGTCGTATCCTGCCTTAAAGCGCGAAGCGCGTCTTCGCCTTCGGCGCGACTATAAAGCGAGTTTTTAAGACTTGAAAATAATATAAATATAATTTGTTATTCGATTGAGGAATATATCGTTGGTCTAATGTGGGAGCGGGCTTGCCCGCGATAGCGCAGTGTCAGTTTGCAAATATGTTCACTGATACACCGCTATCGCGGGCAAGCCCGCTCCCACCTTTCGATCTGTATTCGTTCAGTTAAACGCTGCGCCATAGGCAAACAACGCCGGCGCCCCGCCGGTATGCAGGAAAATAATCGGACCGTCCTCAAACCGCTGACGCCCGATACCATCGAGCAAGCCGGCCATGGCCTTGCCCGTGTAGACCGGGTCCAGCAGCAGGCCTTCCTGGCTGGCCAATAGCTTGACCGCGGCCAGGGTGCCGGCGTTCGGTTCGCCGTAGCGCGGGCCGAAATATTCGTCCCACAGAATGACTTTGAATGCTTCGGGGATTTCCATGCCGAGCAACTCGGCGGTGCGTTCGGCCAGGCCTTGTACTTTCGGGCGCTGGGCTTCATCGGTGCGTGACACGGTGACGCCGATGACCGGCAAATTCGGCAGCACTTCACTCAATGCCAGCGCCAGGCCGCTGTGGGTACCCGCGCTGCCCGAGGCCAGCACAACGGCGGAGAATTCAATCCCGCTGTCTTCGATCTGCCCGGCCAGCTCCAGCCCGGCGCGCACATAACCCAAGGCACCCAGGGCATTGGAGCCGCCGATCGGCACCAGGTACGGCTTCTTGCCGTTGCTGCGCAGGCGGTCGGCGAGGGCGTTGAGCTGGTCGTCGACGTTGTCGAGGTTCTCGACCAATTCGACGTTGGCGTCGAACAGCTCCAGCAGCAGGCGGTTGCCGTTGCCCAGGTAATTGGGGTCTTCGGTGCCGGTGGGGTTTTCCAGCAGTGCAACGCAACCCAGGCCGAGCTTGGCGGCCAGCGCGGCGGTTTGGCGTACATGGTTGGACTGAATGGCACCGGCGGTCACCAGTGTGTCGGCACCCTGCGCGAGGGCATCGGCCGCCAGGTATTCAAGTTTGCGCAGCTTGTTGCCGCCCATGGCCAGCGGCGTGGTGTCATCGCGTTTGACGTAGATATCCCTGCCCAGCCAGGCCGACAGCCGCTCGAGTTTTTCCAGGGCAGTGGCGCCGCCCAGCAGTTCCAGGCGGTTAAAACGGTCGAGCTGTTGTTTGATCATGGCTACGCACAGTGGCTAAGTGATGGGGCGACTATAGGCAGGCACTTTTCAACGGGCAACCCGCCAATCGCTTATAAGCTTTGGTTATTTGCTCGGCATGATTGGTTCTTAAGGCTGCTTCCTTGGCATGAAGTAAAGTAGGCGAAAATTTCAGCTACCAGCTCCAAGTGATAAGCCTCAAGTAAAAGCCAAGCCGCATTTACTTGCCGCGTGTAGCTTGCAGCTTCCCACTACCAAAGGTCCTACCGTGAGTGAGCGTTCCAGTCATTGGCAATTGCAGACCATCGTCGGCCAGCTGCGCAGCGCCCGGGACCAGTGGCGCACGCGCAATGGCCGCTTGAGTGGCGAGCATGGCGGCCGCGAGTTGCCGTCGCGCGAGGCGGTGGCGCAGATTCTCGAAGCGCTGTGTGGTGCGTTATTTCCAATGCGCCTGGGGCCGGTGGACCTGCGTGAAGAAAGCGAAGATTTTTACGTCGGCCATACCCTCGACGTCGCCTTGAATGCCTTGCTCGGCCAGGCGCGCCTGGAGCTGCGTTATGCCGCCCGCCAAGGCGGCCAAGACGATGGTGAGGTCGACGCACTGGCCATCCGCCTGATCCAGGATTTCGCCCTGGCCTTGCCGTCCCTGCGCAGCCTGTTGGACACCGACGTGCTGGCCGCCTATCACGGCGACCCGGCCGCGCGCAGTGTGGATGAAGTGCTGCTGTGCTATCCGGGAATTCTGGCGGTGATTCACCATCGCCTGGCGCACCATTTGTATCGCGCCGGCTTGCCGTTGTTGGCGCGGATCAGCGCGGAGATTGCTCACTCGGCGACCGGCATCGACATTCACCCGGGCGCGCAGATTGGCCCGAGTTTCTTTATCGACCATGGCACGGGCGTGGTGATTGGCGAAACCGCGATCATCGGCGAGCGCGTGCGTATCTACCAGGCCGTGACGTTGGGCGCCAAGCGCTTCCCGGCGGATGAGGATGGGCAATTGCAGAAGGGCCATCCACGCCATCCGATTGTTGAGGACGATGTGGTGATCTATGCCGGGGCGACGATCCTGGGGCGCATCACCATCGGCAAGGGCTCGACGATTGGCGGCAATGTGTGGCTGACCCGCAGCGTGCCGGCCGGGGCGAACATAACGCAGGCGAATCTGCAGCATGAGGATGGGGCGCAGAAGTAGCGACTGAGCCAGAGCTTGTCACTGAACCCCTGTGGGAGCTGGCTTGCCTGCGATGGCGGTATGTCTGACCACCGCTATTGCAGACAAGCCAGCTCCCACAGTGGACTGCATTCCAGCTTTGGGTAGATTTTCACTCAATGATCGCTGAACGTTTTGCCATCACCAGCCGTCATACCAATCCTTGAGCTAGTGTAGGAACTATCTACCGCTCAGCCTTGCGATTAGTCCAAAACCGCCTATCCATGTTTAACTTGAATGTTCGTTCAAGTTAAACCCGGTGGTTCGCTGCCCGCTCACAACAGGAGGCTTACCTTTGCTGAGTCCGTTATTTACAGCCACATCCCACACCTTCGGGGTGCATCGTTCATGAGTGCATCGTCCACCCCACCCAGCGGCCTGGTGCGCATGAATGCGCCCGTTTTCTACTTTGCCGCAAGCTTCATCCTGCTGTTCGGCATCACGGTCATCGCTATCCCGCAACAGGCCGGTGCCTGGCTGCTGGCGGCGCAAAACTGGGCGGCCAATACGGTCGGCTGGTACTACATGCTGGCGATGACCCTGTATCTGGTCTTCGTGGTGGTCACCGCGCTATCAGGCTACGGCAAGATAAAACTCGGTGCCGACCACGACGAGCCCGAATTCAGTTACTTGTCCTGGGCCGGCATGCTGTTTGCCGCCGGGATCAGCATCACGCTGTTTTTCTTTTGCGTCTCGGAGCCGCTGACGCACCTGGTGCAACCGCCCCAGGGCGCACCGATGAACGCCGACGCCGCCCGCCAGGCCATGCAGATCCTGTTTCTGCACTGGGGCTTGCACGGCTGGGGCGTGTTCGCCTTTGTCGGCATGGCCCTGGCGTATTTCGCCTACCGGCATAACCTGCCGCTGGCGCTACGCTCGGCGCTGTACCCGCTGATCGGCAAGCGCATCAATGGCCCCATCGGTTACGCGGTGGATGGCTTCGGCATCATCGCCACGGTGTTCGGCCTGGGTGCCGACATGGGCTTTGGTGTGCTGCACCTCAACTCAGGGCTCGACTACCTGTTCGGCGTTGCCCACACCCAGTGGATTCAGGTCGGCCTGATCACCCTGATGATGGGCGCGGCGATCCTCGTGGCCGTGGCCGGTGTCGACAAGGGTGTGCGGGTGATGTCCGACATCAACATGCTGCTGGCCTGCGCGCTGCTGCTGTTTGTGTTGTTCGCCGGGCCCACCCAGCACTTGCTCAACACGCTGATCCAGAACATCGGTGACTACCTCGGCGCGTTGCCGACCAAGAGCTTCGATGTGTACGCCTACGACAAACCCAGTGACTGGCTGGGCGGTTGGACGGTGTTCTACTGGGCCTGGTGGATTGCATGGTCGCCATTCGTGGGCCTGTTTATCGCGCGCATTTCCCGCGGCCGTACCATCCGCGAATTCGTGTTTGGCGTACTGCTGATTCCGCTGGGCTTTACCCTGGCGTGGATGTCGATCTTCGGCAACAGCGCCATCGACCAGGTACTCAACCACGGGTTGACCGCCCTCGGCCAGTCGGCCATCGACGACCCGTCGATGAGCCTCTACTTGCTGCTGGAAACCTATCCGTGGAGCAAGACCGTGATCGCCGTCACGGTGTTTATCAGCTTCGTGTTCTTCGTCACCTCGGCCGACTCCGGCACCGTGGTGCTGTCGACCCTGTCGTCCAAAGGCGGCAATGCCGATGAAGACGGGCCGAAGTGGCTGCGTGTGTTCTGGGGCGCAATGACCGCGCTGGTCACCAGTGCCTTGCTATTTGCCGGCAGTATCGACTCGCTGAAATCCGCAGTGGTACTGACCTCGTTGCCGTTCTCGCTGATCCTGCTGTTGATGATGTGGGGGCTGCACAAGGCTTTCCATCTCGAATCGCAGAAGCAGATTGCTCAGTTGCATTCATTGGCACCCGTATCGGCCTCACGCAAGGGCCGAGGCGGCTGGCGCCAGCGTTTGAGCCAGGCCGTGCACTTCCCTTCGCGGGATGAGGTGTACCGCTTCCTTGAATCAACGGTGCGCCCGGCGATCGAGGAAGTGACGGCGGTATTTGTCGAGAAAGGCTTGAACGTGGTCACTCAGCCTGACCCGTCCAATGACAGTGTCAGCCTGGAAATCGGCCATGGCGAGGAGCACCCATTCGTCTACCAAGTGCAGATGCGCGGCTACTTCACGCCGTCGTTTGCCCGGGGCGGCATGGGGTCGAAAGAGATCAACAACCGTCGCTATTACCGGGCGGAAGTGCACCTGAGTGAGGGCAGCCAGGACTACGATCTGGTGGGCTACACCAAGGAGCAGATCATCAACGACATCCTCGACCAGTACGAGCGACACCTGCAGTTTTTGCACCTGGTGCGCTAGTCCCCTGTGGGGGCGGGCTTGTCCGCGACCGCATCAGCTCGGTGTTTGAGATACACCGAGTTGCCTGCCTCGCGGGCAAGCCAACTCCCGCAAAAAAGCCCGCAAAGCCCCGTCCCACGGGGCTTTCTTAAATTTAATTTCATTGGTGAACACCGCGTTTTGACGCGGAACTGTCATCTGGCCACTGCGTAATTGTGTGAAGCGTTTGACGCTTTCATTTCAGAACAGTGACGGAGACCGGTAACAATGAAGACGTTAATAAGCCCTATGGTGGGTGCCGCCATGGCGAGCTTTATGCTGTCCGCCCATGCCGATTTTATCGACGACAGCCACGCCGATGTGACCTTGCTCAACCGCTACCTCAACCAGCAAGGGCGTGATGTGGTGAACAGCAGCGCCAAGGCCCACAGCGTGCGCGATTGGGGCCAGGGTTTCGAGTTCAACTTCAAGTCCGGCTACACCGAAGGCCCGGTAGGTTTTGGCCTGGACCTGCAAGCGTTCTACGGTTTGAAACTGGATTCCGGTGGCGACCTGAATGACAAGGACCACCAGGGCCGCTACCCCGGCAGCATGTTCCCGCTGGATGACGGCAAGTCGGCCGACCAGTTCGGCGTGCTGAGCCCAACATTCAAAATGCGCTTCGCCAAAGATGAACTGCGCCTCGGCACGCTCTACGGCAACAACCCGGTATTGGCCAACACCGACGGCCGCCTTTACCAGCAGACCAACACCGGTGTGCAACTGGTCTCCAAGGACCTCAGCGACTTCACCTTCACCGGCGGCGATATCTTCAAGACCAAGATCCGTAACGAAACCGGCGACCAGGGGATGATTACCGCAGGTGGCACCAAAGAGAGCGATCGCTTCTTGTTCGGTGGTGCCGATTACACCGGTATACAGAACACTACCGTCAGCCTGTGGTACTCCAACCTTGAGGATTACTACCAGCAGTTCTTCCTCGGCGCCAAGCGTCATGACGCCTTGTCTGTGGGCGCAATCGACACCGACGTGCGCGTGTTCCGCAGCCTGGGTGTGGGGGCTAACGCCGATGGCGATAAAGACTTTGCCGGTGCTGGCCTCTACGGCGATGGCACCAGCAAAGGCCGCATCAACCAAACCACCGCCAGCTTGCTTGAGAGTTACAGCCTGGACGGCCACACCGTCGGCCTCGGTATCCAGAAAAACAGCGGCGACAGCGACTTCCCTTACCTCGACGCCGGCCTGAACAGCGGTGACGCACGCCAAGGCCCGGGTTCAGGTGCCGACACCCCGGCGCTGACCAACATGCAGTTGAACAAATTCCAGCACGCCGGCGAACGCACCTGGCTGGCTCAGTACAAATATGACTTCGGCAAGCTCGGCCTCACCGGCCTGACCTTCTCCGCCGCCTACGCCCATGGCGATGACATCCGCACGGCCCAGGGCGATACCAGCGAATGGGAACGCAACATTGCCGTGGCTTACCAAGTACCGACCGGCACCCTCAAAGGCCTGGGCGTGACCTGGAAAAACGCGCATGCGAGTCCGGACATTACCGGCGCTACCGTGCAAGATGAAAACCGCTTCTATGTCAGCTATGTCGTTCCACTCTGGTAGGAAATTGCTGTAAAACGGAAGGGCAGACTTAAGCGATTCAGCTGCTTAAAAGGCCTGGGAATATCGTTATTCCTGGGCCTTATTTGTCCCAAGTTCAAGAGAGGATTCGATGACTTACATTGCTGCCGAAAACCGCTATGAATCTATTCCGTATCGCCGCGTAGGCCGCAGTGGATTGGTGCTGCCTGCACTGTCCCTGGGGCTGTGGCACAACTTTGGCGACAGCACCCCGATCGACACCCAGCGCGCCTTGCTGCGCACCGCGTTCGACCTGGGTATCAACCACTTCGACCTGGCCAACAACTACGGCCCGCCTTATGGCAGCGCCGAGATCAACTTCGGCCGTTTGCTGCGCGAAGACTTCAAGCATTACCGCGACGAACTGATCATCTCCAGCAAAGCTGGTTGGGACATGTGGCCCGGCCCCTACGGCCAGGGCGGCGGCTCGCGCAAATACGTGCTGGCGAGCCTGGATCAGAGCCTGCAGCGCCTGGGCGTTGACTACGTGGATATTTTTTACTCGCACCGTTTCGACGCCGACACCCCGCTGGAAGAAACCGCCAGCGCCCTGGCCACGGCCGTGCAACAAGGCAAGGCGTTGTACATCGGTATCTCGTCTTATTCCGGCGTGAAAACCCGCGAAATCGCGGCGCTGCTCAAGGAGTGGAAAGTACCGTTGCTGATCCATCAGCCGGCGTACAACCTGCTCAACCGCTGGGTGGAAAAAGACCTGCTGGACACCACCGAAGAACTTGGCGCCGGAGTGATCGCGTTCACGCCGCTGGCCCAGGGTTTGCTGACCGACAAGTACCTCAACGGCGTACCGGCGGATGCGCGGGTCAATCGCCCGGGTGGCGGCTCGTTGCAGGCCAAGCACTTGTCCGAAGCCAACATCGCCCACGTGCGCGCGTTGAATGAAATCGCCAAGCGCCGTGGCCAGAGCCTGGCGCAATTGGCATTGGCCTGGACCCTGCGTGACCCACGGGTGACCAGTGCGCTGATCGGTGCGAGCCGGCCAGAGCAAATCATCGAGAACGTCGGGGCGTTGAAGAACTTGAGCTTCAGTGCCGAAGAACTGGCGGAGATTGATCGGTTTGCGCTGGAAGGTGGGATTAACCTTTGGGAGAAGCCATCCACCGCTGAATAAACTGGCATAACCCGGTCACTGTGGGAGCGGCAAAGCCTGGCTTCCACAGTGATCTGAATTGCCAAATTTATTCGCCACGCTGTAAATCAAATGTGGGAGCAGGCTTGCTCGCGAATGCGCGTATCAGTCAGTACATAGGTGACTGGCCCACCGCTTTCGCGAGCAAGCCCGCTCCCACATTTTTTGGTCTTCAGCGTGGCAAATTCACACGCTACGACTCAGTCACTGTGGGAGCCGGGCTTGCCCGCGATGGCGGTGTGTCAGTCGATGAATGTGTTGGCTGACCCGGCGCTATCGCAGGTAAACCAGCTCCCACATTTTTGATCTTCTGTGGGGCGAAATCATCCGGTGTGCGCGGTTCCTGTGGGAGCCGGGCTTGCCCGCGATGGCGGTGTGTCAGTCGATGAATGTGTTGGCTGACCCGGCGCTATCGCAGGCAAGCCAGCTCCCACATTTTTGATCTTCTGTGTGGCGAAGTCAGCCGGCGTGCGCGGTTCCTGTGGGAGCCGGGCTTGCCCGCGATGGCGGTGTGTCAGTCGATGAGTGTATCGGCTGACCCGGCGCTATCGCAGGCAAGCCAGCTCCCACATTTTTGCTCTTCTGTGTGGCGAAATCATCCGGCGTGCGCGGTTCCTGTGGGAGCCGGGCTTGCCCGCGATGGCGGTGTGTCAGTCGATGAGTGTATTGGCTGACCCGGCGCTATCGCAGGCAAGCCAGCTCCCACATTTTTGATTTTCTGTGTGGCGAAATCAGCCGGCGTGCGCGGTTCCTGTGGGAGCCGGGCTTGCCCGCGATGGCGGTGTGTCGGTCGATGACTGTATCGGCTGACCCGGCGCTATCGCAGGCAAGCCAGCTCCCACATTTTGATCTTCTGTGTGGCGAAGTCAGCCGATGTGCCTGGTTCCTGTGGGAGCCGGTCTTGCCCGCGATGGCGGTGTGTCAGTCGATGAATGTGTTGGCTGACCCGGCGCTATCGCAGGCAAGCCAGCTCCCACATTTTGATCTTCTGTGTGGCGAAATCAGCCGGCGTGCGCGGTTCCTGTGGGAGCCGGGCTTGCCCGCGATGACGGTGCGTCAGTCGATGACTGTATCGGCTGACCCGGCGCTATCCCAGGCAAGCCAGCCCACACATTTTGATCTTCAGTGATGCTGATGGCGTGCTTGGCTTAGAACGGCACATCGCCCAGAATCGTCGCCCGATGCATCACCCTCCGCTGCGGCCGGTAGTCATCCACCGCGTAATGCTGGGTTACGCGGTTATCCCAGAAGGCCACGTCATTCTCCTGCCAGCGCCACCGAATGGTGAATTCCGGCCGTGTTGCGTGGGCGAACAGCAGTTTCAAAATCGCCTCGCTTTCCGCCGGTTCCAGTTCGTTGATCCGGGTGGTAAACCCATCACTGACAAACAGCGACTTACGCCCGCTCACCGGGTGTGTACGCACCACCGGGTGCGACAGCGGCGGGTTCTTCTTGCGGGTTTCTTCCCAGCGCGCCAAGTCTTCAGCCGTATTGCCAAAGCGTTCCAGCGGGAAGGATTTAGTGAAATCGTGAGTCGCCGTCAGGCCATCGAGCAGGCGCTTGAGCGGTGCCGACAACGCCTCGTACGCCGCAATGCCACTGGCCCACAACGTGTCGCCGCCAAACGCCGGCAGCAGCTTGGCGCTGAGCACCGCACCGAGGGCAGGGGTGGGCAGGAAGGTCACGTCGGTATGCCACACGGCGTTATCACGCACATCGGTCACCGCGGTGTCGAGGATCAGCACTTCGGGCTGTTCCGGCACGTTGGGGTAGATCGGGTGAATATGCAGGTCACCAAAATTGGCCGCGAAGCGTGCCTGTTGCTGCGGCGTGATGGCTTGGTCGCGGAAGAACAGCACCGAGTGGGTAAGCAACGCCTGTTCGATGGCGTTGCGCTGTTCAATATTCAGCGGCTGGGTGATATCGACGCCACTGATCTGGGCGCCCAGGGCGGTGCTTAATGGGGTAACGGTCAGGCTGCTCATGCTGTTCTCACTCAGTGTGCCTGGCCATGCCAAGGCACCCATTTGCGTTGCAGGGCACGCAGGCCCATTTCCATGGCGAAGGCGATCAAGGCGATCACCAGAATCCCCAGCACCACCACGTCAGTGACCAGAAACTGCGCCGCCGACTGCACCATAAAGCCCAGGCCGCTGGTGGCGGCGATCAGCTCGGCGGCGACCAACGTCGACCAGCCCACACCCAGGCCGATGCGCACACCCGTGAGGATGTCGGGCAGGGCGCTCGGCAGGATCACATGGCGAATCAACTGGGCACGGGTCGCGCCCAACGACTGCGCGGCACGCAGCTTGGCCGGGTCGACCGTGCGCACGCCGGTCGCGGTGGCGATGGCGATGGGCGCGAAGATCGCCAGGTAAATCAGCAGCACCTTGGACAGTTCGCCGATGCCGCACCAGATCACAATTAACGGCAAGTAGGCCAACGGCGGAATCGGCCGGTAGAACTCGATCAATGGGTCGAGAATGCCGCGGGCAATTCGGTTGGAGCCGATGGCAATGCCGACCGGCACGGCGGTCAGCACCGCAAAGCCCAGGCCCAGGCCGATACGGCTCAAGCTCGCGCCCAGGTGCTGCCACAATGTGGAGTCCATGTAGCCCGTGGTCGCCAGCAGCCAGCCTTTTTGCAGCACGGCAGACGGTGGTGGCAGGAACAAGGGTTCGATCAAACCGGTAGCGGTCACGGCCCACCAGATCGCCAGCAAGGTGACCAGCGTCAGCACGCTGATCCAACGCATGCTCAGGCTGCGGCGTACCGGGATAACCGCGTGAGCCACGGGCTTCGCGGCCGTGGCGGGGAGTTCGTAGCTGCTCATGCGGACACCTGCCGTTGGGAGAACACTTTGCCCAGCACGTGCTCACGGGTTTCGATAAAGCGCGGGTCGGACTTGATCGCCCGGGCCGATTCACCGGCGGCGTAGCGTTGGCCGAAGTCCAGGTGCAGGCGTTCGACTATCTGGCCCGGGTTGGGCGCCAACAGGATCAAATCGGTGGCGAGAAAGACCGCTTCTTCGATGTCGTGAGTAATCAGGAATACCGGTTTGGCCGTGCGCCGCCAGACTTGCAGCAGCAACTCCTGCATCTGTTCGCGCGTGAAGGCATCCAGCGCGCCGAAGGGTTCATCCATCAGCAACACGCGAGGGTCGGCCGCCAGGGCGCGGGCCAGGCCCACACGCTGCTTCTGGCCGCCGGAGAGTTGCCAGATGCGGCGGCTGTCGAAACCGGCGAGGTCGACCAGGGCGAGCATCTCCCGGGCGCGCACTTCACGTTGCGCCTTGGGTACGCCGGCCAGTTCGAGACCGAAGCCAACGTTGGCCAGCACGTCCTGCCACGGCAGCAGGGCGTCGTCCTGGAACACCACGCCACGTTCGGCGCTGGGGCCTTTGACTGGCACGCCATCGAGGGTGATGCGCCCGGCAGAAGGTTCGACGAAACCGGCAATCAGGTTCAATAGCGAGGTCTTGCCACTACCGGACGGCCCGAGAGCCACCAGCAATTGCTGAGGCCCAAGGTCGAGTGAGATGTCAGACAGTACCGGTTCTGTGGCGCCTGGGTACTGTGCGCTGATGCGCTCCAGTTGTAGCAAGGCCATCGCAATGAACTCCCGAATCAGTGAGTGATGAACTTGGCGCTGATGTAAGGCGCGTAGTCCGGCAGCACGGCGTCGACCTTGCCTTGTTCCTTGAGGAACGCGGCGGTATCGGTCACCGCTTTGGTGGTCGGTGCGCCCAGCAGCGTCACCTGGTCAGCGGCCAGCGGGTAAACGTTGCCTTGCAGCAGCAGCGGGATATCGCTGGCCTTGGCGCCGGAGAGCTTCACCAGTTTGTCGACGTTGCCTGTGTCGGCGAGCCAGGCTTGTGGGTCTTTGCGATACGCGGCGTAGGCATCCAACGTGACTTTGGCGAAGGCGCTGACGATTTCCGGGTGTTTCTCGGCGAAGTCTTTACGCACGATCCACGCATCGAAGGTCGGCGCGCCGAACTTGGCCAATTCGCCGGAGGTGATCAGCACCTTGCCGTTTTCCTTGGCCACGCCCAGGGCGGGGTCCCAAACGTAGGTCGCGTCGATATCACCGCGCTTCCAGGCGGCGATGATCGCCGGTGGCGCGAGGTTGAGGATCGTGACTTTCGACGGGTCGATGTTCCAGTGCTTCAGCGCGGCCAACAGGCTGTAGTGGCCGGTGGATACGAACGGCACGGCGATTTTTTTGCCGACCAGGTCCTGCGGGCTCTTGATCCCCGAACCATTGCGCGCCACCAGGGCTTCGGCGCCGCCGATCTGGGTGGCCACGAGGAAGGTTTCCACCGGTACTTTGCGGGTGACGGCAGCGGTCAGCGGGCTGGAACCGAGGTAGCCGATCTGCACGTCGCCGGAGGCGATGGCGGCGATGATGTCGGCGCCATTGTCGAATTTGCGCCAGTCGATCTTGGCATGGGTGGCTTTTTCATACGCGCCGTCGGCCTGGGCGACTTTGGCCGGGTCCACGGTGGTCTGGTAAGCGATGGTCACATCCGCCGCCTGTGCAAACAGGCTGGCACCGGCCAGGGACAACGCCGCCAGGAGGCGGAGAGGGAAATGCAGTTTCAAGGGGAAGCTCCTCAATCAGGCGGCCGAGGGTCGGCGAGTGAGGAGACTAAATGATCTAAGAATCCGAAAATAAATAACATTTTCGAATTAGCTTATGAGGAGAAAGGTGAAAGACGCTCTTCAGTCAAAAGCGGGCAAATGCGGGAGGGGCTTGCTTCCGATGGCGGTGGGCCAGTCAATGATAGATGACTGATAATCCGCTATCGGGAGCAAGCCCCCTCCCACATAAAGCCCATTCCCATGAGGGATTGAGCTCGGCTTTTTAGTTGCTGATCGCCAGGATGCTCGCCTGGTACGACCCGACAAACACATCAAAGTCGCCCACTTCGTTCTGCTCCAGTTCCGCCTGTTGCGCCAGCGACGTACGCGCCAGTTCCTCAAAACGTGCCTGCTCTGCAGCCGGCAACGGCTCTTTACGGAAGTACGCGGCATGCACCTCGCTTTGGTGCAGGGAGAACTGCGCAAAACTCTCTTTGCGCTCGGCCATCGCCGCCAGTACCTGGGCCGATGGCGTCAGAGAGGGGTCTTTGACCTTCGCCAACTGAGCGTCCAGTGCCTGGCTGTGTTCCTGGATACCGTGGCTCTCGTCAAGCAACGCGGCCAACGGCGCAATCTGCTCCAGCAGCTCCGTGGCCCATTCCTTCATGTCCACGGGCTGGCCCTGACGCTGCAACTGCAGGCCTGGGCGACGACCTTCCTTGACCACACTGAGGAAGTTGGAGGTGGCATTGCCGCACTCGTTGTTGGCGAACAGCGGGCTGTCGTTCAACGCGCAGTACAGCAGGAACGCGTCGAGGAAGCGCGATTCCGGCAGGTCGATACCCATCGGCAGGAACGGGTTGATGTCCAGGCAACGCACTTCGATGTACTGAATGCCACGGGCCATCAGCGCCTGGATCGGCCGTTCGCCGGTGTAGGTCACGCGCTTGGGGCGAATGTTGGAGTAGTACTCGTTTTCGATCTGCAGGATGTTGGTGTTGAGCTGAACCCACTCACCGTCCTTATGGGTGCCGACTTCGACGTAAGGTGCGTAGGGCGTTGCCACCGCTTCACGCAGGCTGTCGGTGTAGCTGCTCAGATCGTTGTAGCACGGCGTCAGGCCCGCCTGGGCGTTGCTCTGGTAACCCAGGTCGCTCATGCGCAGGCTGGTGGCGTAGGGCAGGTACAGCGTGTCGGCGTCCAACGCCTCCAGCTGGTGCGAGCGACCGCGCAGGAAGCCGGCGTCCAGTGCCGGTGAGGCACCAAACAGGTACATCAACAGCCAGCTGTAGCGACGGAAGTTACGGATCAGCGCGATATACGCGGTGGACTGGTAGTCGCGGTCGGTGCCGACGAAACCTTCAGTCTCCTTGAGCAACGGCCACAACTGTTCCGGCAGGGAAAAGTTGTAGTGAATGCCGGCGATGCACTGCATGGTCTTGCCGTAACGCAGGGCCAGGCCCTTGCGGTACACGTACTTGAGTTGTCCGATATTCGAGGTGCCGTAGTAGGCAATCGGAATATCTTCCTCGGCCGGCAACGGGCACGGCATCGAAGGGCTCCACAGGTACTCGTTGCCGAGTTTGCTGTAGGCAAAACGATGGATCTTGTCCAGGCTGCTCAGGGTATCGGCCGGGTTGGGCAGGGCGGGAGTGATGAACTCCAGCAGCGATTCCGAGTAGTCGGTGGTGATCAATTCGTTGGTCAACGCAGCGCCCAGGGCTTCAGGGTGCGGCGTTTGTGCCAGGCGACCCTCATCCGTGACGCGCAGGCATTCGCGCTCGATGCCGTGCAAGCACTGCTCTAGCAGGGAGAGGTGTTCGCGCTTGCCGAGCAAGGCCAGGCGGCGGTTGAGAAGTTCGCTCAAGTTGGATTCCTTCACGCGTCAGTCGCCCCAATATGGGGGTGGGCAGGACGGTCTACAAGGGTGAAGTTAAAACTGGCGTTATCGCCTGGTTTTGAGTCGATTTGACCCGCTTTTGAAAAAGCCTACTTCACTCCATGAATTGGGCTATAGCGCAGCAAGAAAATTCCGACGCTGTTGTCGCAGCGCCGAAATTAACTCAAATCGAGGGCGGGGAGCTAGAGGACAGCGAAGGTGCCTTGTGCTTTTGCGACCAGTTTGTCGTCCTGGTACACGTCCGCCTCGACCACCAACGTGCGTCGACCGGCGTGAATCACCCGGCTGGTGCACAGCACGTCGCCGTCAGACACGGCGCGGATGTAGTTGATTTTGCACTCGATGGTTGCACTCTGCTGGTCGAAACCATGGGAACTGGAGCAGGCCAGCCCCATGGTGATATCGACCAAACTGAAAATCGCCCCGCCATGGAGCTTGCCCGCGCGGTTGCGCAGGTGCGGCTCCAGGGTCAGGGCCACCTCGGCAACGCCTTCTTCAAGGCGTTGCAGGCGGCAGCCGATCAGCTCGCTGAAGGCGCTCTGGGTCAAACCGGCTGGAATTTCCATCAACGTTTCTTCAACTGCTTGGCATTGGCGAACAGTGACGCCATGGCGTTGTTGCTCGGCGCGGCCGTGGCGGTTTCCTTGCGCGGCGCGTTGTTCTGCGACGGGCGCGGCGCCGAGCCTGGGCGTGCACCACGGGCGCCGTCGATTTTCTCGCCGGGGGTGTCGCTCATGCGCATCGACAGGCCGACGCGTTTGCGCGGGATATCGACTTCCATGACCTTGACCTTCACCACGTCACCGGCTTTCACCGCTTCGCGAGGGTCCTTGATGAACTTCTCCGAAAGCGCAGAGATATGCACCAAACCGTCCTGATGCACGCCGATGTCCACAAAGGCACCGAAGTTGGTCACGTTGGTCACCACACCTTCGAGGATCATGCCCAGTTGCAAGTCCTTGAGGTCTTCGACGCCGTCCTGGAACTCGGCCGTCTTGAACCCGGGACGCGGGTCGCGGCCTGGTTTTTCCAGCTCTTGCAGAATGTCGGTGATGGTCGGCACGCCGAAGGTTTCGTCGGTGTACTTCTTCGGGTCCAGGCGCTTGAGGAACGCGGCGTCGCCGATCAGCGAGCGGATGTCGCGGTCGGTCTCGGCGGCAATGCGCTGCACCAGCGGGTAGGCTTCCGGGTGAACTGCGGAGGCATCCAGCGGGTTATCGCCGTTCATCACGCGTAGGAAGCCAGCGGCCTGTTCAAAGGTTTTTTCACCCAGGCGTGCGACTTTTTTCAGTGCCGCACGGGTTTTGAACGCGCCATTCTCGTCGCGGTGGGTAACGATGTTCTGCGCCAGGGTGGTGTTGAGGCCGGAGATGCGCGCCAGCAGCGCCACGGAGGCAGTGTTCACGTCCACACCCACGGCGTTTACGCAGTCTTCCACCACCGCATCCAGGCCGCGTGCCAGTTTCAGCTGCGACACGTCGTGCTGGTATTGGCCGACACCAATGGATTTAGGGTCGATTTTCACCAACTCGGCCAGCGGGTCTTGCAGGCGGCGAGCAATGGAAACCGCGCCACGGATCGATACGTCGAGGTCCGGGAATTCCTTGGAGGCCAGCTCCGAGGCCGAGTACACCGAAGCGCCGGCCTCGGAGACCATGACTTTGGTCATCTTCATGGCTGGGTATTTTTTGATCAGTTCGGCGGCCAGCTTGTCGGTTTCACGGCTGGCGGTGCCGTTGCCGATGGCGATCAGGTCCACGGCGTGCTTGGCGCACAGCGCGGCCAGGATCGCCAGGGTCTGGTCCCACTTGTTGTGCGGCACATGCGGGTACACGGTGGCGTGGTCCAGCAGCTTGCCCGTGGCGTCGACCACGGCAACCTTGCAACCGGTGCGCAGGCCCGGGTCGAGGCCCAGTGTGGCGCGCGGGCCGGCTGGCGCGGCCAGCAGCAAGTCGTGCAGGTTGTGGGCGAAGACGTTGATCGCCTCGGTTTCGGCGCCGTCGCGCAGCTCGCCGAGCAGGTCGGTTTCCAGGTGGGTGTAGAGCTTGACCTTCCAGGTCCAGCGCACGACTTCACCGAGCCACTTGTCCGCAGGACGGTTCTGATTCTGGATGCCGAATTGTTGACCGATCATGCCTTCGCACGGGTGCATGGTGCCCGGCAGCTCGTCGCCGACTTTCAGCGCGGAACTGAGAATGCCTTCGTTGCGACCACGGAAAATGGCGAGTGCACGGTGGGACGGCATACTTTTCAGCGGTTCATCGTGTTCGAAGTAATCGCGGAACTTGGCGCCTTCTTCCTCTTTGCCGGCGATGACGCGGGCGCTGAGGATGGCTTCCTGCTTGAGGTAGGAGCGCAGTTTTTCCAGCAGGCTGGCGTTTTCGGCGAAACGCTCCATGAGGATATATTTGGCGCCTTCGAGGGCAGCCTTGACGTCGGCGACACCTTTTTCGGCGTCGATAAAGCGTGCGGCTTCGGTTTCCGGGGTCAGCGACGGGTCGTTGAACAGGCCGTCAGCCAGGTCGCCCAGGCCGGCTTCCAGGGCGATCTGGCCCTTGGTGCGGCGTTTCTGTTTGTACGGCAGGTAAAGGTCTTCGAGGCGAGTCTTGGTGTCGGCGAGCTTGATGTCGCGTTCCAATTGCGGCGTCAACTTGCCTTGCTCCTCGATGCTGGCGAGGATGCTGATGCGCCGTTCGTCGAGTTCTCGCAGGTAACGCAGGCGCTCTTCCAGGTGACGCAATTGGATGTCGTCGAGGCTGCCGGTCACTTCTTTACGGTAGCGGGCGATGAAAGGCACCGTGGAGCCTTCATCCAGTAGAGCGACGGCCGCTTCGACCTGTTGTGGGCGTACACCGAGTTCCTCGGCAATGCGGCTGTTGATGCTGTCCATAAAACCACCTGAAATTCTGAAAGCAGCTCGCAGGCCCGGAAAACAAGGCGTTGCGAGGCTGGTTGAGCGGCCCTACCGGCGCCGCTGCCTGGGTCGATAGGCTGCCTATTGACCCGCGAAATCGGGAAATTGCTGCCCGCCGCTGAAAAAACTGCTGAGGCAGTAAACAGTAAAGTCTGACAGTGCCCTGCACGAAGGCGCCGCATTATAACCAGCGTTCTGCCCTTGGGGGGTACTGCGCCAGTGGTTGTAGGACGCGGGTTCGCTGGCGGTGGAGGAAAAATCTGCTAACAATGCACACGGTGCGTATAACGGCAGCTACGCCATAATGCGCGCCGAGATAAGAGGAGCATCTAATGAGCAGCACTGCACAAACTGCTGAAGGCGAAAAAATTCTCATCGTTGACGACGATCCGGGGCTGAGCAGCCTGCTGGAGCGTTTTTTCAACTCCAAGGGCTACCGTGCACGCGCGGTGCCGAATACCGAGCAGATGGACCGCCTGTTGGGGCGCGAAGTATTCAATCTGGTCGTGCTCGACCTGATGTTGCCCGGCGAAGACGGCCTCACCGCCTGCAAACGCCTGCGCGGCGCGAACAATCAGATTCCAATCATCATGCTTACCGCCAAGGGCGATGAGCTGAGCCGCATCAAGGGCCTTGAACTGGGTGCTGATGACTACCTGGCCAAGCCGTTCAACCCTGACGAGTTGATGGCCCGGGTCAAAGCCGTACTCCGTCGCCAGGCAGCTCCGGTTCCGGGTGCGCCGGGCAGCGAAGACGAAAGCGTCACTTTTGGCGACTACGAACTGTCGCTGGCGACCCGTGAGCTCAAGCGTGGCGAAGAAGTGCACATGCTCACCACCGGCGAATTCGCTGTGCTCAAGGCCTTGGTGATGAATGCTCGCCAGCCGCTGACCCGCGACAAGCTTATGAACCTGGCCCGTGGCCGGGAATGGGACGCCCTGGAGCGCTCCATCGACGTGCAGATCTCCCGTCTGCGCCGAATGATCGAGCCGGACCCGTCCAAGCCGCGTTACATCCAGACGGTGTGGGGCGTGGGTTATGTGTTTGTGCCGGATGGCACTGCAACCAAGTGACCGATGATTTGCAGGGGCGGGCATCCTGGCGTTTGACTCCATGAGGGTCGACGGGATGCCCGGCGTCTGCAATTCTGCGAGCGCCGCTCGTTCTTGCAAGGTGTCTAGCTGTCTCCTATGAAAACCCCGCTGTGGTTCCCGCAAAGTTTCTTTTCCCGCACCCTTTGGCTGGTGCTGATCGTCGTTCTGTTTTCCAAGGCGCTGACGCTGGTTTATCTGTTGATGAACGAAGACGTGCTGGTCGATCGACAATACAGCCACGGTGTTGCCCTGACACTGCGCGCCTATTGGGCTGCCGACCCCGAGAACCGCGAGAAGATCGCCAAGGCTGCCACCCTGGTTCGCGTCGCCGGGGCAGGTGTGCCGGAAGGCGAGCAGCATTGGCCCTACAGTGAGATTTACCAACGCCAGATGCAGGCCGAACTGGGTGAAGACACCGAGGTGCGGCTGCGTATGCATGTGTCACCCGCGTTATGGGTGCGTGCGCCTAGCCTGGGGCAGGATTGGCTGAAAGTGCCACTGTACCCGCATCCGCTGCGAGGGCAGAAGATCTGGAACGTGCTGGGCTGGTTCCTGGCGATCGGTTTGCTTTCAACGGCGTCCGCGTGGATTTTTGTGCGCCAGCTCAACCAACCCCTCAAACGCCTGGTATTTGCCGCCCGCCAACTGGGACAAGGGCGTAGCGTGCGCCTGCCGATCAGCGACACGCCCAGTGAGATGACCGAGGTGTACGGCGCCTTCAACCAGATGGCGGAAGATGTCGAACAGGCCGGTCGCGAACGCGAGCTGATGCTGGCGGGAGTGTCCCATGACCTGCGCACACCGCTGACGCGCTTGCGCCTGTCCCTGGAGTTGATGGGCAATCATTCCGACCTGACCGATGACATGGTGCGCGATATCGAGGACATGGACGCGATTCTTGACCAGTTCCTCGCGTTTATCCGTGATGGCCGTGATGAGGTGGTCGAAGAGGTCGACCTGACGGAACTGGTGCGTGAAGTGGTGGCGCCCTACAACCAGAACGGCGAGCAAGTGCGCATGCGCCTGGAGCCGATCCAGCCGTTTGCGTTGCGTCGCATATCCATGAAGCGTCTGCTGAACAACTTGATCGGCAACGCCTTGCATCACGCAGGTTCGGATGTCGAAGTGGCCGCGTATGTGTCCGGCGACAGCACCGCGCCTTATGTGGTGTTGAGTGTGATGGACCGAGGTACGGGTATCGACCCGGCGGAACTGGAAGGTATTTTCAACCCGTTCACCCGTGGCGACCGTGCAAGGGGTGGTAAAGGTACGGGGTTGGGGTTGGCTATTGTGCGTCGGATTGCTTCGATGCATGGCGGCAATGTTGAGTTGCGCAACCGGGAAGAGGGTGGCCTGGAGGCGCGGGTGCGGTTGCCGCTTGGCCTGATGCTGCCAAGAGACGCGGTCTGACAAACAACTCAAATCAAATGTGGGCGCTGGCTCGCCAGCTCCCCATTTGTTTTTAAAGGGTACCAAAGCTTTTTGCGTATCAGCCCTTGCCCTTGGTCCTGGTCATATTCGGCCCACCACTCTTCTCCAGATGCTGAATGATGATCCCCGCCACATCCTTCCCGGTGGTGGTCTCGATCCCTTCCAGGCCCGGCGATGAATTCACTTCCATCACCAATGGCCCGTGGTTGGAACGCAAGATATCCACACCCGCTACGCTCAACCCCATCACCTTGGCTGCCCGCAGCGCAGTCATACGTTCTTCCGGGGTGATCTTGATCAGGCTGGCACTGCCGCCACGGTGCAGGTTGGAACGGAATTCCCCTGGCTTGGCCTGGCGTTTCATCGCCGCAATCACCTTGTCGCCCACCACGAAGCAACGGATATCCGCACCGCCGGCTTCCTTGATGTATTCCTGCACCATGATGTTCTGTTTGAGGCCCATGAAGGCCTCGATCACCGACTCGGCTGCGGTTGCGGTTTCGCACAGCACCACGCCGATGCCCTGGGTGCCTTCGAGCACCTTGATCACCAGTGGCGCGCCGTTGACCATTTCGATCAGGTCGGGGATGTCATCGGGGGAGTGGGCAAAACCGGTCACCGGCAGGCCGATCCCGCGACGCGACAGCAACTGCAGCGAGCGCAGCTTGTCCCGCGAGCGGGCGATGGCCACCGATTCATTGAGGGGCGAGACCCCCATCATTTCGAACTGGCGCAACACCGCGCAGCCATAGAACGTCACCGAGGCGCCGATCCGTGGGATCACCGCATCGAAGCCTTCCAGCGGCTTGCCCCGGTAGTGGATCTGCGGCTTGTGGCTGGCAATGTTCATATAGGCACGTAACGTGTCGATCACCACCATTTCATGGCCACGTTCGGTGCCGGCCTCGACCAGGCGGCGGGTGGAATACAGACGCGGGTTTCGCGACAGCACAGCAATCTTCATGCAGCACCTGGGGCAGAAATAGTAGAGACCGGGAACACCGGCTTGTCTTGAACGTACTTGACGCCGGGATTGACCACCAGATGGCCGTCAATCAACGCCTTGGAGCCCAGCAGCAGGCGGTAACGCATGGCCTTGCGGCAGGCGAGGGTGAACTCCACCCGCCATACCCGATCACCCATCGCCAGGGTGGTGCTGATTACATAGCGCACCTGCGCGTGGCCGTTGGAGCTCTTGATGGTTTTCATCGTCACCAGCGGCGCCTCGCAACGGCGGTGACGCAGTTGCACCACGCTGCCCAAGTGCGCGGTAAAGCGCACCCACTTCTCTCCGTCGCGCTCAAACGGCTCGATCTCGGTCGCGTGCAGGCTCGAGGTGCTGGCACCGGTGTCGATCTTCGCGCGCAGGCCAGCCACTCCCAGGTCGGGAAGCGCCACCCACTCACGCAGACCGACAACGGTCAAATGGTCAAATGTCTTCAATATGGGTAACCGGTCAGTTCGCCCAGGCCTTGGGTGAAACCTCGGCCAGGGCTTTGAATGCAGGCTTGGCGAACCAATAACCCTGCATCAGAAATATTCCGCAGTCGGACAGGAAGTCACGCTCGCCGGCACTTTCGATACCTTCGGCAATGACAGTAACGCCCAACTGCTCACAGATTGTGACAATCCCCTGGACGATTACCTGGCGGACACGATCCTGATCGACATCGCGAATCAGCGCCATGTCGAGTTTGATCAAGTCAGGTTGGAAATCAGCCAGCAGGTTCAGCCCCGAATAGCCCGCGCCGAAATCGTCGATGGCGGTCTTGAAGCCGAATTCGCGGTATTCACGCAGAATATTGGTCAAATGGCGATAGTTATCTACATGCTCGCTTTCCAGCGTTTCGAAAATCAGCTGATTCACTGGGAAATTATGCGCGCGGGCCGCCTCAAGGGTGCTGCGAATGCACAGCTCCGGTCGGTAAACGGCATTGGGCATGAAATTGATCGAAAGATTGGTTTGCATCCCCAAGGCGGAGGCGCCGGCGATCGCCTGGGTGCGGCAGCGTTGGTCGAAGCGATAACGGTTGCTTGCGTTGACCTGACTCAGCACTGACAACGCCCCTTCGCCGCTGGTGCCTCGCACTAAGGCTTCGTGGGCGAAGATCGAATGATCCCGAAGGTCTACGATAGGCTGATAGGCGAACGAAAAATCAAAACCCAAGGGTTCGCTTTGCTGGCAGCCTACGCAACCTTGGTTGGGCGAGGTGAGTGAAGTGGGAAAGTCGGTCACGGCGTATCCTCGCAAAAACAGGGTTGGTGCCTGGCGTATCTTAGGCGAGCGTGGGGGTTTATGCGTCGAAGGACTTCAACGGTAAAGTTGCGACATTTTTCAGAGCGAGGAATTCAAGTGGCTCAAAAGCAGGAAGAGGAAGAAAAGGTCCGTTTGGACAAGTGGCTGTGGGCCGCGCGTTTCTTTAAAACCCGTGCCTTGGCCAAGGCCGCCATTGAGAGTGGCAAGGTGCACCATCGCGGTGAACGCTGCAAGCCTGGCAAGGAGCCGCGCGTCGGTGATGAACTGCAGATTCGTGTGGGCTTTGATGAAAAGACCGTCGTCGTGCAGGCGCTTTCCGTCGTGCGCCGTGGAGCACCCGAAGCGCAGGCGCTGTACACCGAAACCGAAGCCAGCATCGCCAAGCGCGAAAAAGCAGCGGCCATGCGCAAGGCGGGGGCTACCGGCATGACCACGGATGGCAAACCGAGCAAGAAGCAGCGTCGCGATTTGTTCAAATTTCGCGGCAGCGGCAATGATGATTGATCGTGCAAATCTCCAGCAACATGGCGATCAAACGGGGGCGCTGGCTTGCCTGCGCTAGCGTCAGGTCAGCCAGTCTCCCAGTCACTGACTCGCCGCTATCGCCGGCAAGCCAGCTCCTACCTGAATCGACTGCTTCAGGCGGCTGTGCGTATGACGCTCAATCGCCCGACTACTGGCAGCTTACCCAGCAACCCGAAGATCGGTGCCGTCAGCCGCAACAAAGCGTCCGATACCTTCGCTGCAAACGGCGTGTAATACCCCCAGCCCAGCGCCAACAACGCCAGTAGCACTCCGCCGATGTAATCGTCCTGTCCCCAATGCGCGCCCGCCACCAATCGCGGCATCATGAACAACAGCGCCAGGCCCCAGATCACCAGCACCTGGCCGATGCGCTTGGCAAACACCGTCATGAACAGGCCCCAGATCAACAACACCGAAGCATGATCGCCCGGGAAGCTCTGGCTGGAACGGTCCTTCAACTCCCAGGTTTTCTCCAGGCCGGGGAAATAGTCACTCATATGAACCGCGCCAGCGATCACCATCGACGGGCTGCTGTGCTGCCAGCCCATCTGCGCCACCAGTTTGGAAAAGAGCATGCGGATAAACAGCAACAGCAGCAAAATACCGAAAAAGCCAAAAAATGCCTGGCGTACTTGAACGGCCTTGAACACCCAGTCACCGCGTATCAGCAGCATCAGCAAAATCACCCCGACTACCGCGTCGAATGGCCGCAAACTGGCAACAGCCCACACATGCAACCACACTGAATTGCTTGCCAGCGGGTCGTTGAACAGATGAAACAGCCATTCGTCGAATACCACACACAGCATCTGCCCCGTGGGCCACAGCCAAAAACACAGCAGCCCGATAGCGAGTAGATTGCAAAAGGCCCATCCCCCGAGGTTCCACTTGGCTTGGAACAAACCCGGATTGTTCATAAACTGTCCCTCACTGCTCTAGAAAACCGCACCAAAATGGTGCTAAAGCGTTTAATTCTATAAACCTTGTAATTAATTTGTCATCAATTCAGATACCAGACCTATGACTGATCTACCGGATACCGACTTCACCCAACGCTTCATCTTCGACGAGAACGACGCCCGCGGCGAACTGGTCTCGCTGGAGCGCAGCTATGCCGAAGTCCTTGCCAAGCACCCCTATCCGGAGCCGGTCGCGCAACTGCTCGGAGAGTTGATGGCGGCGGCGTCGCTGCTGGTGGGCACCATGAAGTTCGACGGTTTGCTGATTCTGCAGGCCCGCTCCGAAGGCCCGGTGCCGATGCTGATGATCGAATGTTCCAGCGAGCGTGAAATCCGTGGCCTGGCCCGTTACGACGCCGACCTGATCGCGCCGGACGCCACCCTGTCCGACCTGATGGCCAACGGCGTGCTGGCGATCACCGTTGACCCGACGGAAGGCCAGCGTTACCAGGGCATTGTCGACCTCGACGGCGAGACCCTGTCGGACTGCTTCACCAACTATTTTGTGATGTCCCAGCAAGTCGGCACCAAGTTCTGGCTCAATGCCGACGGCAAGCGCGCCCGTGGCCTGTTGCTGCAGCAACTGCCCGCCGACCGCATCAAGGACGACGACGAGCGCACCGACAGCTGGCGCAAGCTGACCGCCCTGGCCGGTACCCTGACCGCTGAAGAGCTGCTGGGCCTGGACAACGAAACCATCCTGCACCGCCTTTACCACGAAGAGGCCGTGCGCCTGTTCGACGCACAGGGCCTGCGCTTCCGTTGCAGTTGCTCCCGTGAGCGCTCGGCCAATGCCTTGGTCAGCCTGGGCCTGGAAGATGCGCAGAATCTGGTAGTGGAGCACGGCGGCAATATCGAGATCGACTGCCAGTTCTGCAACCAGCGCTACCTGTTCGATGCCGCCGATGTCGCCCAATTATTCGCTGGCGCAGGCATCGATACCCCTTCTGACACCCGCCACTAAAACGTTTAAGCACAGGTAAATCACCTGACAAACGCCGGATTAGCGCAGTTCTGACGGGAGGGCCCTACTTTTTTTGGGCTTTTCTGGCATAATCCGGCCCACTTTTTTCGCGGTAGTAGTGCGCAACTTTCTACTACAAAACGTTTGGAGCACTCGGCCATAGGCCGACGGGGAACCTCATGACGCAAGCCAATAACGCCGTATACACCGATCTGAGTGTTGACGATCTGGTTAAAGAAGCCCTGCAGCGCGGTGAAGGCGTGCTTGCCGATACTGGCGCGCTGGTCGTAGAAACCGGTCACCGTACCGGCCGTTCTCCGGTCGACCGTTTCATCGTGGAAGAGCCTTCCACCCAGGACGCAATCGCCTGGGGCCCGATCAACCGCAAGTTCCCGGCCGACAAGTTCGATGCCCTGTGGGCTCGCGTCGAGGCTTTCAACAACGCGCAAGAGCATTTCGTTTCCCACGTTCACGTAGGGGCTGCAGAAGACCACTACCTGGCCGTGAAAATGACCACCCAGACTGCCTGGCAGAACCTGTTCGGTCGTTGCCTGTTCATCAACCCAGCCCAGTACAACCCGGCGGGTCGTGACGAGTGGCAAGTGCTTAACGTGGCCAACTTCGAGTGCGTGCCAGAGCGTGACGGCACCAACTCCGACGGTTGCGTCATCCTCAACTTCGCCCAGAAGAAAGTGCTGATCGCCGGCATGCGTTACGCCGGTGAAATGAAAAAAGCCATGTTCTCGGTGCAGAACTTCCTGCTGCCGGCCGCCGACGTGCTGCCGATGCACTGCGCCGCCAACATCGGCGAAGCAGGCGACGTGACCCTGTTCTTCGGTCTGTCGGGCACCGGTAAAACTACCTTGTCGGCCGACGAAAGCCGTTACCTGATCGGTGACGACGAACACGGCTGGGGCGAAGGCGTAGTGTTCAACATCGAAGGCGGTTGCTATGCCAAGTGCATCGACCTCTCCGAGAAGAACGAGCCCGTCATCTGGAAAGCCATCAAGCACGGCGCCGTGCTGGAAAACGTGGTGATCGACGATGCCAAGCACGCCGACTACACCGATGTCAGCCTGACTCAGAACAGCCGCGCGGCCTACCCGCTGGAGCACGTTGCCAAGCGTTCCGAGAAGAACCTGGGCGGCGAGCCAAACGCAGTCATCTTCCTGACCTGCGACCTGACTGGCGTACTGCCCCCAGTGTCGATCCTCAGCGAAGAACAAGCGGCCTACCACTTCCTGTCCGGCTACACCGCACTGGTGGGCTCGACTGAAATGGGTTCCGGCAGCGGCATCAAGTCGACCTTCTCCACCTGCTTCGGCGCGCCGTTCTTCCCACGTCCAGCTGGCGAATACGCTGAGCTGCTGATCAAGCGCATCCGCGGCTTCGGCTCCAAGGTCTACCTGGTCAACACCGGCTGGACCGGCGGTGGCTACGGCGTTGGCAAGCGCTTCAACATCCCGACCACTCGCGGCGTTATCGCAGCGATCCAGAGCGGCGCGTTGATCGGTGCTGAAACCGAACACCTCGACACCATCAACCTCGACGTGCCATTGACGGTGCCGGGCGTTGAGACTGGCCTGTTGAACCCACGCAACACCTGGGCCGACAAAGCGGCCTTCGACGAAGCGGCGAAAGCCCTGGCGGGTCTGTTCACCGAGAACTTCAAAAAGTTTGACGTGAGCGATGCGATCAAGGCGGCCGGGCCTAAGTTGTAAGGTTCGGTTGTTGTAAAAAAGCCGCCCCTCGTGGGCGGCTTTTTTGTGCGCAAGCGTTAGTCGGCGATGTGCAAAACCACCGCACCGACCAGCACTAACGCCACCCCCAAGACCTGCACCGCCGACAACCGCTCCTTGAAAAACACAAACCCCAGCATCGCCGCGATTCCGCCCGACAGCGTGCTGATCACCGTCACCACCGACACCGACCCGGCCATCGCCCCCCACGAAAATGCCGAGAACCCGCCCAGGTTCATCAAACTCGCACCGGTCAACGTGGCGCAGTTTTTCAGTGGCGGAATCTTCAGGCCGTCCTTGATCTTCAGCACCATCACCACCAGTACGCACAGGCCCACCAGGTAACCCAGCCACAACATGGTAACCGGCCCCAGCGCGGGCAGCGTGTAGCGGCCCTGCAGCCAGAAACTGGTGCCGTACAGCGTTGCTGCAAGCATGGCGTAGGCGATGGACAGGCGCGGGTTGTTGTGGGGCACGCCGTTGTCCTTGTGAAGGCTGGAGAGGATCACGCCGATGACGCACAGGCCGATGCAACCGAGCTGGATCAGGCTGATGTGTTCGCCGCTGGCCCAGGACAGTAGCGTGGTGACCACGCCGTAAGAGGTCACCAGTGGCGCGACGATGGCGGCTTTGCCCAGGGCGAAGGCCTTGGACAGCGCAAGGGCCCCGGAGACGGTGAGCAGTGCGGCCGTAATGCCCATGAGCCAGACGCTCAACGGGGTATTCAGGGATTTGAAAAGGAACGCCGGGAAGATGACCAGCAGCACGGTCATGATCAAAAAGCCGAGGGCCTGGCCGAAGTACACCGCGCGTTTAACGCCCACGGCGCGGGCATTGAGACCCACGAGGAAATCCGTGCCGCCCCAGAGCAGGGCGGCCAGCAGGCCCATTATTACGTCCATGTAAGGTCCTCGTTATGTAAACGATTCGCCAGGTTAGCGCATAACCCATGTGGGAGCGGGCTTGCTCGCGAAAGCGGTGTGTCAGGCAGAGTATTTCTCACTGATCCACCGCTTTCGCGAGCAAGCCCGCTCCCACATTTGACGCTCAGCGTTCTTGGGTTCAGCTGAGGTTTTCCAGGGTTTGCGTGTCCCAGCTGTGAGTTTTGATGGCCAGGTAGAGCATGCCAATAGTCAGTGGCACCTTATCGCCACGCCCTTTGGCGCGGTGCTTCAAGAACACATCAAACACCGGCGGCTGGAAGTAACGATAAGCGTCGTAGTCGCCCAGGTCGACCGCAAAATCCTGCTCCAACGCCTCCATGAATTGCTTGGCCTCGGCGCGGTCGCAACCAAGGTCGAAGTTGATTGAGGTGTCGAGGCGAAGGGTCTTGTGTTTCGGCAGGCCGATTTCTTCGTGCAGCAATTGCAGAAGCTGCTGCATCGCGGGGTCTTCGGGGAAGTTGGGGGCCAGGTTCATGGTGGGCGCACGCGGGAGTGGGTGAGGGAGAGGGTTGCGTTTTAGTCGGTATTTGTTGCGGGTGATGAAGAGTGCCAAGCCTATCAAGAATACGAAGATAGGGAGGAAGGGCATTCTGAGGATTACTGCCACGTAGGGTAATAAGAACGTCAATGCTAGGCCGGTTATGAGGCATGTGACTGCAAGGCGTTTTCTCAGAATAGCGTCAGTGATTTGGTAATGCAGTACAAGGTAAAAACCGAAGAAACAGGCTATTTGCAGGACGATATTCATGACGCTTGAAATCTCCTTGCTTCGAGTGCCTGTGTGTTCCAGCGTTTGGCTTTGACGGCTTGGTAGAGCATGTCAATAATGATGTTTTTGGTGATTAGACCCACTGTGACGCCGACAACGCGTGCTACAGGTTTCGAAAGCGGGTGAATGGGAACGCTGAAGGCCCCAGCCAACAGTAAGGTGACGATGGACCCGCGCTCGTTGAGCAGATCAGCTTGTTGTCGGCTCAGGGGTTTGGAGATCGCGACTGTCATCTTGCAAGGCAAATCACGGGCGAACATCTTTTCGTAGAGATCCACCAGTCGATAGCGGACTTCGTTTGCCGAAGTCCCCGATTCTAACAAACAAAGGTTTGCCAAAACGTGCTTGTGGGTGGGTAAAACGGTAAGGCGAATCACTATGAAGGTGACGCCGTAGTGGCCGATGTATTGAGTCCTTTCGAGGTTCACGGATTTTTGCCGGGGCAGTTGAGAGGGCGCTAGTTTCGGTCATGCGAAGGGGGGTTATGTAGAGGGCGGAGCAGTTGTTTTAAGCAGTTTAGGAAGAGGACTACGCTGTATTTAGCGGCTTCCCACAGGGCTGTCCGACATTTTCGGTTTGACAGTGATTTTTTGGTCAACACCCATTCAATGTGGGAGTCGGGCTCGCCCGCGATTGCGGTGTGTCAGGTGCAGAAATATAGCCTGATATACCGCTATCGCAGGCAAGCCAGCTCCCACAGGTTTAGCTCAGTGGCTGGCTTGGTTGTGGTGGGTTATCGGCTGCCGGTTGCAGTTGAACGTGTTGCGCCGCTTCCAGCAGATCACAGCCATCCTGCACGAGCAGGTACAAGGCGTTAATGATGTGGGAAATATCGTTGAGGTCAGCGTGTTCGTAGGTCAGGCAGGTGAAGGTTTCCAGTAAGTCGGAGGCAGCGCGGATGCGCTGGTGTGCGGCGGACTGGATGTCTTCGGCGGTGGCTTCGGTGTCGATGATGAGAGGGTGAGTGTCGGTGAAATTGGTGCGTAGCTGACGATAGCGATCCATCGTTTCAGGTATTTGCATTTGAAGGTACTCGGTTTGCTGTTAGGTAACCGACATCACCGTGGCCAAACGGTGGGTGGCGGACTGTGCGCGGGTTGGCCAGCCGGAAACAGCACTCCGACACGTCCGAAGACGTCCCACACACAGCCGCCATAGCAGTGCATTACGAGACGATAGACGTTCGCAAGGCAGGTAGTGGCACTTATGTGTGCTGTTTTCGAGTGACCAAACCCGATCGCTGAATTGGCAGCGATGGGCCAAACCTTAGAAGTGAGCGTTATTTCGAGCAATAAACAGATGGTTTAACAGGTGGTGATTCGATCAAGCACTGACTGGTTTACTGATACACCGCTCAAAAATCGCCTCCAGCCCCCGATAATCACACGCCACCGCATCAATGTTCGCCGGTATCCACGCCGCGTGTTTCACCAGCCACCAGTTCACTGAAAAACCGGCATTCACAATGATCTGCTCGAATAAAATCCGCTGCGCCCGGCCGTTGCCTTCACGAAAAGGGTGGATGACATTGAGGTCGCCATAAGCCTCGGCAATCAACTGCACCAGTTCGGCCTGGCTCGCACCGACATACCAGTTGGCCTGTTCCATGGACTGGATGATTTTCGTCGCTTCCGGCGGGATGCGTTCCGGGGTGCAGAACAGGGTGTCGCCTTTCTGGATGTTGACGCTGCGCAGCTCACCAGCCCAGTCGTAGATATCGCCGAACAGGGTGCGGTGTATGTGTTGCAGCCGGCTGAGATCGTAGGGCGGTGGAAAGAGCGGGAGGCTGCCTACAGCGATTTCAGATAATTCGCGCTCGGCTTGATGCAGGAGTGATTCGTCGCGCAAATCGAGGCGGTTGCGCAGGATGCTGCTATCGGGATAGCAGTATGGGTCCTGGCCCACCCCGT
Organism: Pseudomonas sp. O39; assembly: GCF_045447295.1. Classification (NCBI taxonomy): domain Bacteria; kingdom Pseudomonadati; phylum Pseudomonadota; class Gammaproteobacteria; order Pseudomonadales; family Pseudomonadaceae; genus Pseudomonas; species Pseudomonas sp. O39. Next base: position 459,384 of record NZ_JBJGXV010000001.1, on the reverse strand, counting down.
ATTTGTCGAGCATCAGTGTGGGGTTTTGCGGTACTTGGCAAGAACGGCTTCGCGGGTCGGCAAGGGTTTGTCGACGTCGGCCGGTTGGGTGTCGAACCCTTCCAGGCGCAGGCTGGCCAGATAATTGGAACGGCGGATCTTGTGGTAGTGATCCTGTTTTTGCTCAAACGTCGGTTCGCTCATTGCAGCGTACTCCTGGGTCGCAATGTTCAATTGTAGCGCAATGCTTGCGGGGGCAGGCGAGATAAAAACCACGTCACATTCCGCACAAAAAAAACGCCAACCCACCGAATTCAGCGTATGTTGCACCGCAAAATCTTGTCGGGCGATTCCGCCCACCACTTAAAGGGAGTTAAGCATGGGTTTGCTTCGTGTCGCCTCGGCGATGTCATTGTGTGCGGTGGCTTTTTCGATCCAGGCCGAACAGTTGCCGATCGAGGTGCTGAGTGCGGTGGTCAAGGACCAGAAAATCGCCGACGCCGAAGTGCTGCTGCAACGCAACGGCGCACAAAACGTGGTGGGCCGCACCAACGCTCAAGGCCAGGTGACCCTCACCAGCGAAGCCGCCGATGACGCCAGCAATCTGCTGATCATCAAGAAGCCCGGCTATTCCAACCTGGTGGTGAAGTGCCCTTGCAAAGGCATGACGTACGCCATCAGCCCGGTGATGGAAAACCTCGACGGCCTGCGCGTCGTGCTGACCTGGGGTAAAACCCCGGAAGACCTCGACTCCCACATGATTTTCCCGGGCAACAACATCTTCTTCGGCAACCAGAAAGGCACCGACGCCGAGCTGGATGTGGATGACACCGACAGCTATGGCCCGGAAACCATCACCCTGCAGAAAAAGCACTACGGCGAAAGCTACGTCTACGCCGTGCATGACTTCACCAACAGCGGCAATCCAGGCTCGCGCCAGCTGTCCAACAGCGAGGCCAAGGTGTTTGTCTACATGGGTCAATCCTTGGTGCGCACTTATTACGTGCCGAAGAACCGCAGCGGTAACCTGTGGACCGTGTTCCGCATGACCGGCAGTGGTGATTTCCAGGACATCAACAATTTCAGCGGTGTGACGGTTGATGCCCCGAACGTGCTCAATGAAGTGAAGGGGTTGCTGGATGACAGCGTGGCGGTCACGGCGGTAGCTGTCAGCTCTTCCGCACAGACCGATGCGAAGCGTCTGAACGTGCAAGGTGAAGCGGCTTACCAGGCCGGTAACCTCGACCAGGCGATTGACCTGTTCCGTCAGGCCATCGATCTGGACAATGGTTTCGGGAAGGCCTACGGCAACCTCGGCCTGGCGTATCAGAAAGCCGGCAACACCGCCGAGTCGATCTGGGCCAACCGTAAGGCGATCGCCCTGGCGACCGGCGCGAATGCAGCGACCGTACGGGCAGGCGCCTACTACAACATTGCGCGGATCTACGAAGCAGCGGGGCAATTCTCGGATGCCTTGCGTCACTACCAGTTGGCGAAAGAGCAAAAGGCCAACCCGGTGTATGACACTGCGATTGAGCGGGTGCAGAACCGCTGATTCAGCCGTAGCGCAGGTCTAAAAGTGTGGGAGCGGGCTTGCCCGCGATGGCGGTGGTTCAGTTGATACTTATGTCGACTGACACACCGCCATCGCAGGCAAGCCAGCTCCCACATTTGGTTTGTATTCTTCTCACAATATCGAGTTAACACTCCCACTTCGGCCCTAGGCCATGCCTCAGCCTGTGTATCATCCTGTCTCTTTTTTCCTTGCGACCTTTCTCGATTCGCTGAACACGCTGGTCTATGGTTTGGGCTCGTTCAGCGGTCAACGGAGTGACAGCTTATGCACGACACCCTCCAACAGGTCTTTGGTTATCCACAGTTTCGTTTGGGCCAGGAAGCAGCGGTCAGTGCGGTGCTGGCCGGTCGTTCGGCGGCGGCGATCTTCCCCACCGGCTCGGGCAAGTCCCTGTGTTATCAGCTGTCGGCGGTATTGTTGCCGCACCTGACGTTGGTGGTGTCGCCGCTGTTGGCGTTGATGCAGGACCAATTGGGCTTCTTGAAACGCCACGGCATTTCAGCCGGCAGTATCGATTCGGCGCAGAGCCGCGATGACGCCAATGACGTGATGGCCCGCGCACGTTCGGGCGAGCTGAAAATCCTGATGATTTCCGTGGAGCGTTTGAAGAACGAGCGTTTCCGTCATTTCCTGCAAAGCGTGCAGATCTCCTTGCTGGTGGTGGACGAGGCGCACTGTATTTCCGAATGGGGTCATAACTTTCGCCCGGACTATTTGAAGCTGCCGGACTACCAGCGCCAGTTCAATATTCCGCAGGCCCTGCTGCTGACAGCCACGGCCACGCCCAAGGTGATTGCCGACATGCAGGCGAAGTTCGCCATTGCGCCGGACGATGTCATCACCACAGGCTTCTACCGGCCCAACCTCAACTTGCTGGTGGAGCCGGTTGCCGGTGTGGATAAGCGTCGGCGCCTGGTCGCCTGGATGAGCGAGCGAGCCAATCAACCGAGCATCGTTTACGTCACCCTGCAAAAAACCGCCGAGCAGATTGCCGAACACCTGAACCGCAATGGCATCCAGGCCGAGGCCTATCACGCCGGCTTGGCCCACGATAAACGTGAGGGTATCCAGCAACGCTTTATGGGCGGGCGCTCCAATTGCATCGTTGCCACCATCGCGTTTGGCATGGGCATCGACAAGAGTGACATCCGCAACGTGGTGCATTTCGACCTGCCCAAGTCCATCGAGAACTACAGCCAGGAGATCGGCCGCGCAGGGCGTGATGGTCAGCCGTCCGACTGCCTGGTGTTGGCCAACCGCGACAGCCTCAATGTGCTGGAAAACTTTGTCTACGGCGACACGCCGGAGCAGTCGGGCATTTGCCGTGTGCTGGAGGAGTTGCAGGCGGCGCGGGGCGATGGGCAATGGGAGTTCTTGCTGAGGTCGCTGTCGGACCACAGCAACATCCGCGAGCTGCCGCTCAAGACGCTGCTGGTGCAGTTGGAGCTCAAGGGCGTGATCGCGCCGCGCTACGCGTTTTACGCCGAATACCGTTTCAAATACCTGATCGAGCCCGAGGCCTTGTTGGCGCGTTTTTCGGGTGAGCGGCAGCAGTTTGTCGCGGCGATTATCCAGGTGTGTAATCGCGCCAGGACCTGGGCGACTGTGGATTTCGACGCGCTGTATCAGCAGCACAATGCTGAGCGCAGCCGTGTAGTGAAGGCGCTGGATTACTTCCAGGAACAGGGCTTGATCGAGCTGGAAAGCAAGCAGATGACTGAGGTCTACAGCTTGCTGAATACCGACTTCGATCCGCAGGCATTGAGCGAAGAGTTATACACAGGCTTCAAGCAGCACGAGGTGACGGAGGTGGCGCGAATTCACGCCATGCTCGAGCTTTTTGCGACCGAGCATTGCCTCGGACAGCGTTTGGCCAAGTACTTTGGCGATGAAAATGCCCCCTTGCGGTGTGGGCATTGTTCGGTGTGCCACGGCCATGTAGCCCACTTGCCTGCACCGCCGAGTTTGCCGCGGCTTGTGGATAAAAACTTCATGGGGCTGTGCGGCGATTTTATCCACAGGCATCATGAACATACCGGGCAGCTGCCGGGTGCGGAGCGGCTGACACGGTTCCTGGGGGGTATCAGCGTGCCGTTGTTTACCAAGCTGAAGGCGCGGGGGATTCCCGGTTTTGCTGCGCTGGAAGACTACCCCTACGCCGAGGTGCGTGAGTGGGCTGAGTGTCATTTGAATGATCTGTAAATCCACTTTCGTGAGACCTGCACATGCCTGACTCAATGCCCTTGCGCGCCGATTACCGTCACTTCCAGCCGATCATCACGCGTTGGCACGACAACGACGTGTATGGCCATGTGAATAACGTCACCTACTACAGCTTCTTCGACACGGCGGTGAATACCTACTTGATCGAACACGGTGGGTTGGACATTCATGACGGTGAGGTGGTGGGATTTGTGGTGAGTTCGGCGTGCGATTATTTCGCGTCGATCGCCTTTCCAGACCGCATAGAAATTGGCCTGCGGGTGGGCAAGCTGGGTAACAGCTCGGTGCAGTATGAGTTGGCGGTGTTCAAGGCAGGCGAAGAGGAAGCCTGCGCGGCGGGGCGCTTTGTGCATGTGTTTGTGGATCGGGCGTCGAACCAGCCGGTGGCGATTCCGGGGATGTTGCGCGAGGCGTTGCAGCGGTTGGTGGCCTGACACCGCCATTGTGCTCAATGGAGATTAAATGTGGGAGCGGGCTTGCCAGCGATGGCGGCGGGTCAGGTTGAGATGTGTCGCCTGACGCTGTGCTATCGCGGGCACGCCCGCTCCCACATGGGCCTGCAGTTGTCTTTAGACTGCGGGCTTACCGATCACGGTAATGATGTTTGTTCTTGCGATGCCCATAAGCATGGCCGCGGCCGCGATGGTCGTCACGGTCATAACGACGGTTGTCCCGCCCGCGATAACGACGGTCTTCGTCATCGCTCTTGTTGCCCATGTAGTTGCCCAGCGCGCCGCCCGCACCACCGCCGGCGGCTGCGCCGATCAGGCTGCCCGTGCTGCCGCCCATGCTGCGGCCCACCACGTTGCCACCGGCCGCGCCCAAGGCACCACCGATAGCGGCTTCGCCACGGCTGCGTTTGTCGGCACCCACCGCACTGCCACCCGCGCCACCCAGGGCTGCGCCAATGGCCGAGCCGGTGTTACCACCCATCTGCTGGCCGACAACTGAACCTAAAACCCCGCCCAATGCGCCGCCCACACCGGCTTCGGTGGTGCCACCGGCCATGGCTGCGCCACTGACCAGGCCAAGGGACAACAAGAGAATCGAGGAGAACTTCATAGAGAGACCTCAAGAGGATGACGGCGCGATCCTGAGGTTGTATCGAGACACTGACAATCGAAAACCGACCAGTGGTACAGGTTGTATACAATTTGCTAAGTTGCTGTTTTGTATGGGGAACTTAAGTGGTTTTCGCGAGTCTTTAACTACTTCGGAACGGCCGCTTTTATGCAAAAGCGGCCTTTTTTGTGCCTCGCAAAAAGTATGTGTGACGGCTTGCTTGTTGTGGCAAGCCCGCTCGCTACAACCAGCCCGCACACCACAACAATCCCAATCAGGCCGAGCGCGCCATGATCAAACCGGTCGCACTCGCCGCTTCCAATCGAATCGCCACGAATTTCGACGTCGGTGTATGGCTGCCATCCCCGGTGCTTTCCAGTGGCACCAGCGGGTTCACTTCCGGGTAGTAGGCGGCAGCCTGGCCTGCCGGGATATCGAATGCCAGCAAGGTGAAGCCTTTCACGCGGCGCTCACGGCCGTCCTCCCAAAGCGACACGATGTCGGCCTTCTGCCCCGGCTTGAAGCCGAGGCGGATGATGTCGGCCTCGTTGACGAACAACACGTCACGTTGGCCCTTGACCCCACGGTAGCGGTCGTCCAGGCCATAAATGGTGGTGTTGTACTGATCGTGGGAGCGCATCGATTGCATGATCAGGTCCGGCACCCGGCCCGTGGCGTGGGTGCGTTCGTGGATCAGGTCTTTAGGCAGCACGTTCGGGCGGAAGTTGGCGCGGCCGGAAGGTGTGTTCCAGCGGCGTGCGCCGGCGGAGTTGCCCAGGTAGAAGCCGCCCGGGTGTTTGATCTTCTCGTTAAAGTCTTTGAAGCCTGGGATGGTGTCGGCGATCAGGTCGCGGATGCGCCCGTAGTCGGCCACCAGCCAGTTCCAGTCCACCGGTTTGCTGCCCAGGGTCGCGGCGGCGATGCCCGCGAGGATGGCAGGCTCGGACTTCATCAGCTTCGACAGGGGTTGCAGTTGGCCATTTGAGCCGTGAACCATGCTGAACGAGTCTTCCACGGTGACGGCTTGCGGGCCATCGGCCTGGATATCAATGTCGGTACGGCCCAGGCACGGCAGGATCAGCGCGTCTTTGCCGTGCATCAGGTGGCTGCGGTTGAGCTTGGTGCTGATCTGCACGGTCAGGTCGCAGCTGCGCAGCGCTTCGAAGGTGCGCGGGCTGTCCGGCGTGGCTTGGGCAAAATTGCCGCCCAGGCCGATAAACACCTTGGAGCGGCCTTCGAGCATGGCGTGGATCGCTTCCACCACGTTGTGGCCATTGTGGCGGGGCACCTGGAACTGGAAGCGACGCTCCAGCGAATCAAGGAATGCCACCGGTGGGCGTTCGTTGATGCCCATGGTGCGGTCGCCCTGCACGTTACTGTGGCCGCGCACCGGGCACAGGCCTGCGCCTGGGCGGCCGATGTTGCCGCGCAGCAGCATCAGGTTGGCGATTTCCTGGATGGTCGGCACCGAGTGGCGGTGCTGGGTGATGCCCATCGCCCAGCACATGATCACGTTCTTGCCTTTGGCGTACATGCGCGCCGCTTGCTCAAGCTCAACCAGGGTCAGGCCGGACTGCGCGACGATCTCATCCCACGAGGTGTCGTCGATCTGGCCGAGGTAATCCAGCACATTGGCCGTGTGTTCGTTGAGGAAGTCGTGGTCGAACACAGCTTCTTTGCCTTCGGCCTGGGCCTGGCGCTCCCACAGCAGCAGGAACTTGGCCATGCCGCGCAGGATGGCCATGTCGCCACCCAGGGCTGGGCGGAAGTAAGCGGTGTTGGTCGGCTTGTCGCCGTTGGTGAGCATTTCCAGCGGGTGTTGCGGGTGTTGGAAGCGTTCCAGCCCGCGCTCTTTGAGTGGGTTGATGCACACCACCTGGGCCCCACGTTTCACCGCTTCACGCAGCGGCTCGAGCATGCGCGGGTGGTTAGTCCCGGGGTTCTGGCCCCAGACGAAAATCGCATCGGCATGTTCGAAGTCATCAAAGGTCACGGTGCCTTTGCCGACGCCCACGCTTTGCGCCAGGGCCACGCCGCTGGCCTCGTGACACATGTTCGAACAATCCGGGAAGTTGTTGGTGCCGTAGGCGCGCACAAACAGCTGATACAGGTACGCCGCTTCGTTGCTGGCGCGGCCCGAGGTGTAGAACTCGGCCATGTCCGGGCTTGGCAAGGCGTTGAGATGTTTGCCGACCAGGTCGAATGCCGCTTCCCAACTGATCGGCGTATAGCGATCGGTCTCGGCGTCATAGCGCATCGGTTCGGTCAGGCGGCCCTGGTACTCCAGCCAATAGTCGCTCTGCTCCAGCAGCGCAGTGACGCTGTGCTTGGCGAAGAAGGCAGCATCCACACGGCGTTTGGTGGCCTCCCAGTTGACCGCCTTGGCGCCGTTTTCGCAGAATTTGACTACCCCGCTTTCTGGCGAGTCGCCCCACGCGCAGCCCGGGCAGTCAAAGCCTCCGTTCTGGTTGGTCTTGAGCATCATGCGCAGGTTTTTCAGCGCGTTGTCGCTGGTCAGCCAGGCCTGCGCCACGCTGATCAGTGCGCCCCAGCCGCCGGCCGGGCCTTTGTAGGGCTTGTAGCGTGGCTTCGGAGTTTCGTCGGCTTGGTGGTGCAGGCTCATGGCTGGTTCTCCATCGCAGGGCTGTAGACCCGCGGCGCACTTTTCTGCGGCAGGTGGATGAGATTGAGGTTGTGGCGGCGGGCCCATTGCACGGCCAGGCCGGTAGGCGACGACAGGCTGACCAGGGTCTGGATGCCTGCGCGCAAAACTTTCTGGATCAGTTCGAGGCTGCAGCGGCTGGTAACGATTGCCAGGCTGCCGTCGGTCGGAATCTTTTGGCGGATCAGTGCGCCGATCAACTTGTCGAGGGCGTTATGCCGGCCGATGTCTTCACGGCCCATCAGCAACTCGCCCTGGTTGTTCATAAATACCGCTGCATGCACCGCGCCGCTGTACTGGCCCAAGGGCTGGAACGCGCTGATGCGCTGGCGCAGGCCGTCGAGCCATTCGGCGGGCGGCAACGGTGCGCCGGGCAGCACCTGAAGGTCTGGCAACGCTTGTTCCACCGCCTCCACACCGCACAAACCACAGCCACTGGTGCCTGCCAACTGGCGGCGTTGCTGCTTGAGGTTCCAGAAGGCACGGCTGGAGATCTGAACCTGGGCGTATTGGGCAGAACCCGAACCGCTGAGTTTCAGGTCATAAATGTCGCTAACGTCGGCAATAATGCCACTACCGATACTGAAACCGACGATGAAGTCTTCCAGATCCGTCGGCGTCACCAGCATCACGGCTTGGCTGATGTCGTTATAGGCAATCGCTAACGCCACTTCTTCCGCCAATGCAGTGCTGGCGACTTCAGTGTGTTCCAGGTTGCAAAACTGGTAGCTCTGACTGGCGGCGGGCGCGGGCGTTTCAGGGGCGGGCGCCGCGCAGACTGGGCGCTTGGCTTCCATGGGGCAGTACCACCGGGGGATTGATCAGTGTTTAGACTAGGCGCGACAAAGGGTCGCGTCTAATTGCCAGTACTGATCTACCGATAGATGGCGTCGATCAAGGTTCGATTTGCGATTTTTGAAACAGCGCGAAACAGGCTTCGGCCAGTGCGGAGCGGGGTGCGCTACGGCGCATGATCAGCCCCAGTCGCGCCAGGGTGTGAGCATCTTCAATCGGTTGCAGACGCAGGTGTTCGGTCAGGGCGTCGAGGCCACCGTCCAGCGGCATCACGGCGCAACATAGGCCGCCGTGCACGGCTTGTAACAATTGATGCACCGCATCGGTTTGTAACAAAGGCTGCGGGTTGAGCCCACGGCTGTGGAAGTTGTGGTCGATTGACTGACGAAAGTGCATGCCGCTGGTGAGCATGCCCAACGGCAATTCAATCAGTGCTTCCCAACTCAACGGCTTGTCGCCGAAGCTGAAAAACCGTTGGTCGTAGAGCAGGCCCATGCGGGTTTCGCCCAGTGCCAGCGAGTCGAAGCGCTCGTTGTCGAGGCGCTCCAGATACGACACACCGAGGTCCAGGCGATTGCTCGCCAGCTGTTCGAGGATTTGTTCAGAGCTTAATGCCGAGAGCTCAAAGCGCAGGTTCGGGTGTTCTTTGTGCAGTTGTTGCATCAACGCCAGGGGATCGAAGCTCGACAGCGGCACCACACCCAGGCGCAACGTACCCACGAGGTTGCCGCGACAGGCCGCCGCTTCCGCCTGCAAGCCGTCATAGGCCGCCAGTACGGTGCGTGCCCATGCCAGGACGCGCTCGCCCGGCGCGGTGAAGCCTTCGAAGCGCTGGCCACGGTTGACCAGTTGCAAGTCCAGTTCTTCTTCGAGGTTGCGCAGGCGCATCGACAGAGTCGGCTGGGTGATATGGCAACGCGCGGCCGCCTGGCCAAAGTGCCGGGTCTCGTCGAGGGCGATGAGGAATTTCAACTGTTTGATGTCCATCTTCGCTCCGGGCTTATACCAATGGCGTGGGATTCTAGCGCGTTTGGGTCTTTGGTCGGCTGGAACCCAAGTCTGCGGGATTGGTCTAGTCTTTGGCATCTGGAAATCAAACCCAAGGAGAGCACACCATGAGTCTTTTTAGTTTCGTGAAAGAAGCAGGCGAAAAGCTGATCGATCTGTTGACGCCGGGTAACGCTAACGCCAGCGATGAGTTGAAAAAACATATCGAAGCAGTAGGGCTGGGTAACCCTAACGTTCACGCCACCGTGGACGGTGACAAGGTGACGATCACGGGTGAAGTCGCCAGCCAGGAAGAGAAAGAAAAAATCCTTCTGGCGGCGGGCAATATTGCCGGTGTAGCCACTGTAGATGACCAGATTACCGTCTCCGGCCCTGTCGTCGCCGCCGCCCGTTTTGTGGTGGTGAAAAAGGGCGACACCCTGAGTGCGATTTCCCTGGCGGTGTATGGCAACGCCAACCAGTACAACAAAATCTTCGAGGCCAACAAGCCGCTGCTCAAAGATGTGAACAAAATTTACCCAGGGCAGACGCTGCGTATTCCTGAGTAAAGCCTCACTCCGAGTAACGGCAATCGCGGGCAAGCCCGCTCCCACAGGAGAGTGCATTCCAAATGTGGGAGCGGGCTTGCCCGCGATGCGATCTAAAGGCCGACGATCAAGTCCCGGTAATCGTCTACCGCCGCAAACTCCGCAGTATCCTTCGGCCCTTTCTGACGACTGTCCGGCTCTTTCACCGCCAGCAGATGCCCCACGCCAAAATCCCGGGCACTGCGCAGGATCGGCAAGGTGTCATCGATAAACAGGCTGCGGGCCGGGTCAAAGTGGATATCGGCTTGCAGGGCATCCCAGAACTGCAGGTTTTCCTTGGGGAAACCGTAGTCGTGAGAGCTGATCAACCGCTCGAAATACGGCGCCAGCTCAATGCGTTCCAGTTTCAATGACAGCGAGTCACGATGCGCATTGGTGATCAGGATGACGCGTTTGCCGGCCCGTTTGACCGCTGCCAGAAACGTATCCGCATCCGCGCGCAGGGCGATCAGGTGGGCGGTTTCGAGCTTGAGCTCGCGCACCGGGATCTTCAGCTCCGTACTCCAGAAATCCAGGCAATACCATTGCAACTGTCCGGCGTTACGCTCGAACAGTGGCTGCAACTCCATCTCGGCCATGGCCCGGGTCACGCCGTGCAGCTCGGCATAGCGCTGGGGCAGGTGCTCCATCCAGAAGTGGTTGTCGTAATGCAGGTCAAGCAAGGTGCCGTCCATGTCCAGCAGGACGGTGTCGATGGCGTGCCAGGGCAAAGAGGGCATGGGGCGTTCTCATGTAAGTAAAGATATCCGACACAGACAATCGGAAAAGCCACGGTATAGTAACCCGATCACGCCAAGGAGCCGCTTATGCGCCAGAAACCCACCGTACTCGCCCGCGAAATAGTCGCCAGTAGCCGTTTGTTCCGCGTGGAGGAAGTGCAACTGCGCTTTTCCAATGGCGTTGAACGAACCTACGAGCGCCTGGTAGGCCGCGGTGCCGGCTACGGCGCGGTGATGATCGTGGCGATGATCGACGAGGACCATGCGTTACTGGTGGAAGAATACTGCGGTGGCACCGACGAATATGAGTTGTCGTTACCCAAAGGGTTGATCGAACCCGGCGAAGACGTGCTGGCGGCAGCCGACCGTGAACTCAAGGAAGAAGCCGGCTATGGCGCGCGACAGTTGGAGCACATTACCGAGCTGTCGTTGTCGCCTGGCTATATGAGCCAGAAAATCCAGGTGGTGCTGGCCACTGAACTGTACGAAGAGCGCCTGGAAGGCGATGAGCCTGAGCCGATGCGTGTGGACAGGGTCAACCTGCGCGAGTTGTCGCAACTGGCGCAAAACGAGCAGTTCAGCGAAGGCCGCGCCCTGGCCGCACTGTATCTGGTACGAGACCTGTTGACCCAGCGTGGAGCGTTTACCGCATGAGCGAACTGTTTTTAGGCCACCCGTATATTGCCCCTGTGATTGAGCTGGCTCGCCAGGCGGGTGAAGTGATTCTGCCGTTTTGGCGCGCCGATGTGGCCGTTACCGCCAAGTCGGATGATTCGCCGGTGACGGCGGCGGACCTGGCGGCTCACCACCTGATCCTGGCGGGCCTTACCGCGCTCGACCCGAGCATTCCGGTGCTGTCCGAAGAAGATGCTGATATCGATCAGAGCGTGCGTGCCGGCTGGCAGCGCTGGTGGTTGGTGGACCCGTTGGATGGCACCAAGGAATTTATTTCCGGCAGCGAAGAGTTCACCGTCAATATTGCGTTGATCGAGCAAGGCCGTGTGGTGTTCGGTGTGGTGTCGATGCCGACCAGTGGCCGTTGCTACTTCGGTGGCGCCGGGTTGGGGGCGTGGCGCTCCGATGTGAATGACGCGCCCAAGCAGATTCAGGTGCGTGAGGCACCGGCGGCGGGCGAGTCCTTTACCGTGGTCGCCAGCCGGCGCCATTCCAGCCCTGAACAGGAACGCCTGCTCGACGGTTTGAGTGAAGGGCTTGGGGCATTGAAACTGGCGAATATCGGCAGCTCGCTGAAGTTCTGTCTGCTGGCCGAGGGCAGCGCCGATTGCTACCCACGCCTGGCGCCAACATCGCAATGGGACACCGCTGCGGCCCAGGGTGTACTGGAAGGCGCAGGGGGCGAGGTGCTGGAATTGAGCGGCGAGCCGTTCAGTTATCCGGCACGGGCCTCGTTGTTGAACCCGTTCTTTTTGGCGTTGCCGGCGAAGGCTGCGTGGCGCGAGCGATTGCTGACCCTGGCGCGTTCCTAAGGCCTCAAAAAATCAAAATGTGGGAGCTGGCTTGCCTGCGATAACGGTCTGACAGTCACCGCTTCAGTGACTGATCTACCGCTATCGCAGGCAAGCCAGCTCCCACAGTTGTTTTGTGTTGTGGCTTCTAGCGGTGCAGGACGTATTGGCCGGTGAAGGACACGGCCTGTTCTGCACTGCCTTCGTTGACGATCCACGTCTCCAGTGTCAACCGCGCCCGGCCATAGCGCTTGTACGTCGCCAAAAACCGCTTCCACACCTTTTCTTCCGGTGCCGGGCACACCACCGTTGCATCCCGCGTGACCGGCAGCGGGTAACTGATCTGCCCTTCCTGAATCACGATATGCCCGTCTTCAATGCCTTCTTCGCGCAGTTTCAAGTGCAGCCAGCCCCAACCCGCCAGCACGGCGCCGCAATAGAGGCTGCCGCCGAACATCGTGCTCTTGTGGTTGATATTGGCCTGCAAGGGCAGGTGCAGCTGCAGTTGGTCGTGTTGCCAATCGAGCACCTTGAGGCCCATCTCCCGAGTGAGGGGGATGTCGTGATGAAGGATGGATTCCAGGTAACGGCTGTCGCGGCTCATGATGGCCTCTTGGCGAGTGGGCAGGGTCATTCGTCGTCAGCGTTGTGGCTGGCGCTGTCGGCGAAGTTCAGGCCGTGTTTGCGCAGTTTGTCGTGCAGGGTCTTGCGCGGCACGCCGAGGGCTTCGGCGAGGCTGCGGACCGAACTGTGGGGGCGGGTCAGTTCGGCGGCGATCAGGCTTTTTTCGAACTGTTCGACCTGTTCGCTCAAGCCGCCGGGTGTGGACGTCAGGACGCCGGTGGCGGGATTGTCCGCCGTGGCATCGAGTGCCAACTCCAGCCCCAAGGCGAAGCGCTCCGCCGCATTTTGCAGTTCGCGCACATTGCCCGGCCAGCTATGACGCAACAGCAGCGCCCGTTGGCCCGGTTGCAGCTCGTGCAGCGGCAGGCCGTGGCGGCTGCTGGCTTCGTCGGCAAAGTGCTGGAACAACATCAGTGCATCTTCACCGCGCTCGCGCAGCGGCGGAATGCGCAGCGGCGCGACGTTGAGGCGGTAATACAAGTCGGCCCGGAAGCGGCCCTGGTCGGCGGCCTGGCGCAGGTCTTCCTTGGTGGCCGCGATAATGCGGATATCCAGCGGGATCAGCTGATTGCCACCCAGGCGCTCAACCACGCGCTCCTGCAACAGGCGCAGCAGTTTGACCTGTACATCCAGGCTCATGCTTTCGATTTCATCGAGGAACAGTGTGCCGCCGTTGGCGAATTCGAACTTGCCGATACGGCGTTTCTGCGCGCCCGTAAAAGCGCCGGGCTCATGGCCGAACAGCTCGCTTTCGACCACTGACTCGGCCAGGGCCCCGGCGTTGATCGCCACAAACGGTCCGCTACGCCGGCTCGACAGGTCGTGCAGCGCGCGGGCCACTACTTCTTTGCCGGCCCCGGTTTCGCCGAGGATAAGCACGTCGGCACGGGTCGCTGCGAGGGCGCCGATCTGCTCGCGCAGACGCAGCATCTGCGGTGAGTGCCCGACCAGGCGCGTACTCAGTTGCTGGCGATCACTGAGGGCCAGGCGCAGGCTGCGGTTGTCCAGCACCAGACGGCGCAGGGCCAGGGCGCGGCGGACGCTGTCGAGCAGGGCGTCGCTGGCGAACGGTTTTTCGAGAAAGTCATACGCGCCGGCGCGCATGGCTTGCACCGCCAACGGCACATCACCGTGGCCGGTAATCAACAATACCGGCAGTTCAGGGTCCTGGCCATGCAGTTCGGCGAGCAGCTCCAGGCCGTCCATGCCGGGCATGCGGATATCGCTGACCACCACGCCCGGCCAGTCGCGAGACAGGCGCGCAGTGAGGCCGGTGGCTTCGCCCAGGGTCAGGACCTTCAGCCCGGCCAGGTCCAGGGTCTGGCACAGGGCCTGACGCAGGTGGGGATCGTCGTCGATCAGCACCACCTGAATCTGGTTATCGATACTCATACACTGCGGTCCTCGGACGGTTGCAGACTGACGCCCGGCGAGCCGGCACGCAATTTCAAGGTTAACAGTGCGCCGCCTTCCTTGTGGTTGGCGAACAGCAGTTCACCGCCAAAGGCACGCATCAAGGTGTCACAGATCGCCAGGCCCAACCCCAGGCCCTGGGTGCGGGTCTTGGTGGTGTAGAACGGTTCACTGGCCCGGCCCAGGGCTTCCATGCAAAAGCCCGGGCCATTGTCGCGAATGTACAGGTTGACGCCCTGTTCGGTGGTTTGGGCACTCAACCAGAGTTTGCGCGGCGGGCCTTTTTCGGTCAGGGCGTCAAGGGCGTTGGCCAGCAGGTTGCCGAGTACCTGACGCAGACGCGTTTCCCCGGCTTGCACCCATAGGGTGGCTTCCGGCAAGTCACGGATCAGCTCGACCTCCATCGACCGCCGCCGCTTGGCCAGTAACGCCAGCGCGTCATCCAGTGCCGGTTGCAAGGCCACGCTTTCCGGGGCGTGGCGGTCGCGTCGGGCGAATGCGCGCAGGTGGGCGATGATCGAGGCCATGCGCCCCGTCAGTTCGCTGATCAGTTTGAGGTTGCCCCGTGCGTCGTTGGTGCGTTCATGGTCGAGCAGGATCTCGGCGTTTTCCGCGTAGCTGCGAATCGCCGCGAGGGGCTGATTGAGTTCGTGGCTGATACTCGCCGACATGGTCCCCAGCGCCGACAGTTTACCGGCCTGCACCAGGTCATCCTGGGCGCGAACCAGTTCCTGCTGGGCGTGCTCACGCTCGAGCACTTCCTGTTTGAGGCGCCGGTTCAGGCCTTCCAGGTCGCTGGTGCGCTCCACCACACGGGCTTCCAACTCGCGTCGGGCCTTGGCTTCGAACGCGATGCGCTCCAGGTAATGCCGACGGCGCTGCATCATCAAGCCCAGCAACAGCATTAGCACCAGTAACGCGGCGCCTCCGACGGCCACCACGGTACGCACCGGGCGATTGATCAATGAGCGCGGCGCGAGAATTTCCACGGTCCATCCGGTTTCGGCGATGGCCGTGGATTGGCGCAGCCACGCTGTGGGACTCAGCGCCAGCGGCTGCGGGTCGCGCGTCGGGTAGGGCTGGATCGCGATGATCGCCTGGCGTTCCTCGGCGGTCAGCGGACGGGTGGCGCGGAATCGCCATTGCGGGCGCGAAGTGAGGATCACCACGCCGTTGTGGTCGGTCACCAGCAGTTGTTCTGGCGTGTTGCCCCACAGGCTTTCGGTGTGGTCCAGGTCAACCTTGACCACCAGCACGCCGATGATTTTATCGCCATCGTGAACGGCGGCAGCGAAGAAGTAGCCGCGCTTGGCCGAGGTGGTGCCCAGGCCGAAAAACCGCCCCAGGTGCCCGGCCATGGCTTCGCTGAAATAGGGACGAAACGAGAAGTTGCGGCCGACAAAGCTGTCCTGTTTATCCCAGTTGGAGGCGGCGAGGGTTTTGCCGGTGGTGTCCATCAGGTACATCACTTCCACACCGGCCTGGGCGGCGACGTCCTTGAGCAGCCGGTTGGCGTTGGTCAGGTTGGTGCTGACGTGGGGCGCATCCAGCACGGTACGCAGGGCGGGCAGGTCGCCGAGGATTTGCGGCAGCACCTCATAGCGGTGCAGGGTGCCGAGCAGGTTGGCGACGTACAGATCGAGGGTCTGGCGGTTTTGCCCGGCCAGTTCACTGCGGTAATACCGCTCGGCCAGATGTTCCAGCGGCCACAGCAGCGGCGCGAGGCACAACGCCAACAACGCAAGGCTGCGCCAGCGGGGTCTTCGCGGAAGGGGTGGTGTCATGGGAGTCATGCGCCTGTGGGTACAGGCGCATTATGCCTAGGGCTGTCGTGCAAGACACTCGCCGGTCAAGGAAACACGTCGGCCTCTGCCAGGAACTTGCCGTTTTGATCCTTGGCCGACAAGGTCGGAGCCCCGTCCAGCAGCCAGTCAATATTGAGCTGCGGGTCGTCCCAACGGATACAACGCTCTGCGGAAGGAGTGTAGTAGTCCGTGGTTTTGTAGAGGAACTCGGCGTGGTCGCTGAGCACTACAAAACCGTGGGCAAACCCGGGTGGAATCCACAACTGGCGGTTGTTTTCGGCGGACAGGCGCACGCTGGTCCATTTGCCGAAATCAGGCGAACTGCGGCGGATATCCACCGCCACATCCAGGACCTCACCGGCAGTCACACGTACCAGTTTCCCCTGCGTATTTTCGATCTGATAGTGCAAGCCGCGCAGCACGCCCTTTTGCGAACGGGAGTGGTTGTCCTGCACAAACTCCAACTGCAGGCCTGTGGCTTGAGCAAAAGCCTTGGCGTTGAAGCTCTCATAAAAAAAGCCGCGCTCATCGCCAAACACCTTCGGTTCGAGGATCAACACATCGGGCAGCTCAGTCGCGATTACATTCATTGGGTTTGCCTCGCCGAGGTGAACAGGTCGTGTGATCAGATCCTTATGCGATCAGATCTTTTGCGTCGGTATTGCCGAGTCGCTCACCTTGATAACTACCGTCCTGGACCCTGCGGCACCAGTCGAGGTTATCGAGATACCACTGCACGGTCTTGCGCAGGCCGGTTTCAAAGGTTTCTTCAGGGACCCAGCCCAAGTCGGCTTCGATCTTGCTCGCATCGATCGCGTAGCGCTGGTCGTGGCCAGGACGGTCCTTGACGAAGGTGATCAGGTCGGTGAATTTTTCTACGCCGGCGGGGCGGTGTGGCGCCAGTTCTTCCAGCAGGCCACAGATGCCGCGTACCACGTCGATGTTCTTCTGCTCGTTGTGACCGCCGATGTTGTAGGTTTCGCCGACTTCACCCTCGGTCACGACTTTGAGCAGTGCACGCGCGTGATCTTCGACGAACAGCCAGTCGCGCACCTGCAAACCGTCGCCATAGACCGGCAGTGGCTTGCCTGCGAGGGCATTGAGGATGACCAGCGGGATCAACTTCTCGGGGAAGTGGAACGGCCCGTAGTTGTTCGAGCAGTTGGTCAGCAGCACCGGCAGGCCATAGGTGCGCTGCCAGGCGCGGACCAGGTGGTCGGAGGCCGCTTTGCTGGCCGAATACGGGGAGCTTGGCGCGTAAGGAGTGGTTTCGGTGAACAGGTCGTCCACACCGTGGAGGTCGCCATACACTTCGTCGGTGGAAATGTGGTGGAAGCGGAACGCGCTCTTGGCCGGTTCGGCCAGCGTTTGCCAATAGGCGCGCGTGGCTTCCAGCAGGCTGTAGGTGCCGACGATGTTGGTCTGGATAAAGTCCGACGGGCCGTCAATGGAACGGTCGACGTGCGACTCGGCTGCCAGGTGCATGATCGCCTGGGGCTCAAAGCGTGCCAGCACGGCGCTGACGGTGGCCTGGTCGATGATATCGGCTTGCACGAACTCATAGCGGCTGTTGGACGCGATGCTGGTCAGCGACTCCAGGTTGCCGGCATAGGTGAGTTTGTCCAGGTTGAGCACTTCGTGCTCGGTGTGTTGAATCAGGTGGCGAATCAGTGCAGAACCGATAAACCCGGCACCGCCGGTGATGAGAATGCGCATGTCAGAGAGCCTTTTCCTTAGACGGTCATTAAGCGAGAGCATAGCTTGAGTTGTGAGGCCGGGCGGTGCAAGCGTGGTGTGTGCTGGGGGTTGCCATACTGACCGGGTTAATGGCGATATAGACGCTCAAAAAAACCGAGGTCGTCACATGTTGCTCGCCACGTTGATCCATCGCGCCAATTTGCCCTGCCCGCAAGTGGGTCCTGATCAAGCAGCACAGTTGCTCGAGCACCATTACGGCCTCACCGGCACGTTGCACGCACTGGGCAGCCAGCAAGACCTCAACTACAGGGTCGACAGTGATCGCGGCCGGTTTGTGCTCAAGATCTGCCGGGGCGATTACGCTGCGGTTGAGTTGCAGGCACAGCACGCGGCGCTCAATGAGATGCAGGCCAATGCGTACGTGCAGGTGCCCAACGTTATCAAGGCGCTCACCGGTGATGAGTTGCTCACCCTGGCGATAGAGGGGCAAACCCTGCACGTGCGGCTGTTGGACTACATCGACGGCCAACCCTTGACCCATCTGCCTCATCTGGGGCGCGAGGTGATCGCAGGCTTCGGCGCGCTGTGCGGGCGGATGAGCCTGGCGCTGGCCCCGTTCACACATCCGGGCCTTGATCGCACCCTGCAATGGGACCCGCGCCACGCACGGGGGCTGATCGCCCACCTGCTGGCGACGCTGGAAAACCTGCCCCACCGCATGACGTTGGAACAGGTGGCCGTGGAGGTGGAGCACCGCATGCTGCCCTTGGTGGATCATTTGCCATGGCAAGCGGTGCACATGGACATCACCGATGACAATGTCGTCTGGCAGCGCGATGCCCAGCGGCAGTGGCAGGTCCAGGGGGTCATTGATTTCGGCGATCTGGTGCACACCTGGCGCATAGCCGACCTGTCCGTGACCTGCGCGGCCCTGCTGCACCATGCCGAAGGCGATCCTTTTACCATCCTGCCGGCGATCCAGGCTTATCACGCGGTGACGCCGTTGCTGCGTGAGGAATTGCAGGCGTTGTGGCCGTTGATTGTCGCCCGCGCGGCGGTGCTGGTGCTCAGCAGCGAACAACAGCAGCGTCTGGACCCGGGCAACACGTACTTATTGAAAAACGCCGAACATGAGTGGGAAATCTTCCATGTGGCGACGTCGGTGCCGTTTGAGTTGATGGAAGCCGCCATTCTGCGTTGCGTCGGTGAGGCGTTGACGCCGTTGGCCAGTCAGGACTTCGCACCGTTATTGCCGGGCCTCGTGGGGCGTGAGTTCGCGCTGATCGACCTGGGCGTGCTCAGCCCGCATTTCGAGGCCGGCAATTGGGAATTGCCCGGCGTCGACCGACGGCTGTTGGATGAAGCGGCGGCGGTGCACGGGTTGGCCGCCAGTCGGTACGGGCAATATCGGCTGTCACGTACCCGTGCCGACAGTGCCGTCGAACCGGACACTTTCCCCCTTCACGTGGAGCTGCACCTTCCCCATGGTTGCGTGTTGGAAGCGCCCTTTGGTGGGACGTTGCGCCAGGGCGATGACGGTGTGTTGTGTTTGCATAGCGCTCCGTTGAGCTTGCGCTTATGGGGGGTGGAGACGGCGTTGAAACCGGGTTCGGCAGTGGTAAAAGGGCAAATCCTCGGCGAGGTCCACGCGCCGCTCACCGTGCAGTTATGCCGCGCCGACCTAGAGCCGCCGTTGTTCTGCACGCCGTCCCGAGCCCTGGCTTGGCAGGCAATCTGCCCGTCGCCGGCCACGCTGCTGGGGCTGGCCTGTGATGCGGAACCCGAGTTGGACGCCGAGGCCTTGCTGGCTCGACGTGACGCCAGTTTCGCCCGCTCGCAGAAGCACTATTACGTTGACCCGCCGCGCATCGAACGTGGCTGGCGCAACCATCTGATCGACATGCAGGGCCGCTCTTACCTGGACATGCTCAACAACGTCGCGGTGTTGGGCCATGGCCACCCACGCATGGCGGCGGAGGCGGCGCGGCAATGGTCATTGCTCAACACCAACTCGCGCTTCCACTATGCGGCAATTGCCGAGTTTTCCGAACGGTTGCTGGCGTTGGCGCCGGAGGGCATGGACCGGGTGTTTCTGGTCAACAGCGGCACCGAGGCCAATGACCTGGCGATACGCCTGGCCTGGGCCTACAGCGGCGGGCGCGACATGCTCAGCGTGCTGGAGGCCTACCACGGTTGGTCGGTGGCGGCGGACGCGGTGTCCACGTCGATTGCCGATAACCCTCAGGCACTCAGTAGCCGTCCTGACTGGGTGCACCCGGTGACCGCACCCAATACCTATCGCGGCGAGTTCCGTGGGCAGGACAGTGCGCCGGATTACGTAAGAAGTGTGGAACACAACTTGGCGAAAATCGCCGCGAGCAAACGCCAATTGGCAGGCTTTATCTGCGAGCCGGTGTATGGCAACGCCGGTGGCATCTCGTTGCCGCCGGGCTATCTGCAGCAGGTGTACGCGTTGGTGCGTGCCCAAGGCGGCGTGTGCATCGCCGATGAAGTGCAGGTGGGTTACGGCCGCATGGGGCATTTCTTCTGGGGCTTTGAAGAGCAAGGCGTGGTGCCGGATATCATCACCATGGCCAAGGGCATGGGGAATGGCCAGCCGCTGGGCGCGGTGATTACCCGGCGGGACATCGCCGAGGCGCTGGAGGCCGAAGGGTATTTCTTCTCATCGTCGGGCGGCAGCCCGGTCAGTTGCCGGATCGGCATGGCCGTGTTGGACGTGATGGAGGAGGAAAAACTGTGGGAAAACGCCCAAGTGGTAGGTGGGCATTTCAAGGCGCGCCTGCAAGCCTTGATCGATCGTCATCCTTTGGTGGGGGCCGTTCACGGCTCCGGCTTTTACCTGGGCCTGGAGTTGGTGCGTGATCGGCACACCCTGGAACCCGCCACAGAAGAAACCGCGTTGTTGTGTGAGCGTCTGCGCGTGTTGGGTATTTTCATGCAGCCGACGGGCGATTATCTCAACATTCTGAAGATCAAGCCGCCGATGGTGACTTCTAAACGCAGCGTGGACTTCTTTGTCGACATGCTGTCGAAGGCGCTGGACGAGCAATTGTAATTAATCGATTGTTATCGGCTAATTATTGTAATGTTTGTCGTCTATGATTTTTTGTTGCTTCTAAAGCCGATTTTTATCCGTTATAAAGTCGGCCTTCACCCCATTCGGAGTCCTGATCGCCATGACCACCCTGCACAGCACACCTCGCGCCGATGGCTTCTACATGCCCGCCGAATGGGCGCCGCAAACCCAAACCTGGATGATTTGGCCGCAGCGTCCGGACAACTGGCGCCTGGGTGGCAAGCCGGCGCAGGCAGCTCATGTGGCGGTGGCCAAGGCTATCGCGCGCTTTGAGCCGGTGACGGTCGCCGTTTCTGCCGACCAGTATGAAAACGCTCGTGCGCGCTTGGATGTGCCCAATATCCGCGTGGTGGAAATGTCCAACGACGATGCGTGGGTACGCGACACCGGCCCTACGTTCGTCATCAACCACAGCGGCGAAGTGCGCGGTGTGAATTGGGATTTCAATGCTTGGGGCGGCTTCGACGGCGGCCTGTATGCGCCGTGGAATCGCGACGCGCAGGTGGGCGGCAAGATCCTCGAGATCGAGCGCGCGCCGCGTTACCGCACCGAAGGTTTCGTGCTGGAAGGTGGTTCGATCCATGTCGACGGTGAAGGCACGCTGATCACCACCGAAGAATGCCTGTTGAACCGCAATCGCAACCCACACTTGGATCGTGCGGCGATCGAAGCGGTGCTCAGCGACAACCTGGCTGTGGATAAGATCATCTGGTTGCCGGACGGCCTGTTCAACGACGAAACCGACGGCCATGTGGATAACTTCTGCTGCTACGTACGCCCGGGCGAAGTGCTGCTGGCCTGGACCGATGACCCGCAAGACCCGAACTACGCGCGCTGCCACGCAGCGATGGACGTGCTGCAAAGCAGCACCGACGCCCAGGGCCGCGCGTTCACAGTGCATAAAATGCCGATTCCGGGGCCGCTGTATGCCACCGAGGAAGAATGCGCGGGTGTGGACCCGGTGGACGGCAGCCAGGAACGAAATCCGACCGTGCGGTTGGCAGGTTCCTACGTGAACTTCCTGATCGTCAACGGCGGCATCATCGCGCCGAGCTTCGACGACCCGCTGGACAGCCAGGCCAAGGACATTCTGCAAAACCTGTTCCCGCAGCACGAAGTGGTGATGGTGCCGGGCCGCGAACTGTTACTGGGCGGCGGAAATATTCATTGCCTGACCCAACAACAGCCAGCGCCGCACAAAAACTGAGTGCAGTTGTAACAGTGTCTGAGTGATAACACGGCGCTACCTGTTTAAAGCGCTCACAGCAAGCCCGCGGCCCCGTTAGGTCGCGGGCTTTTTTGTTTCCGAATGCCTATAAACACGGGACATTGGCATAGCTCTTGTATCGGTGTTGCCACAGTGAACCAAGGTGATGACTGCACAGTTCTGTCATAAACCTTGAGTAAGTTAGCCGCTCACGCAGTAGGAGAGAGCGCTGAAATGAATGCCGATATGAACCTGATCTACACGCGCCCGTTCCACCCCACGCGGGTCGACGGTAAGGCGATCCATGCGTTGGCGCTCTGGTTGAAGGCAAACGGCTCGCGACAGGTGAGGCAACCTGACTTGCGCAGCGTGATGAGTGAACGTTACCCGGTGGGGTTGTTCAGTGAGGATGAAGTGCGCGCGTTATGCGAGCTGATGCAAAACTGAAGAAAACAGAGATCAATTGTGGGAGCTGGCTTGCCTGCGATTGCAGTCTTTCAGTGCATTATTTTCCAGCAGAGAACCCGCTTTCGCAGGCAAGCCAGCTCCCACAATGACCGCATGAACCTTAGAAGTTATAGGTGCCTGTTACTACCAGGCTACGCGGCTCGCCCGGTTGAATCTGCGCCGCACTGGTGGCCGAGGCGTAGTAGTTTTTGTCGGCAATGTTGTTCAGCGCCGCCCGCACATCCCATTCCTTCTGACGGAACCCGGCCAACGCGTCCCACCGGCCATAGCCGGGTAGCACCACGGTGTTGAGGTTGTCGGCATAACGGTCGCCTACCAGGGTCAGACCGGTTTCTGCGTACCAGCCCATTTCCGGTTTCCAAGTGATAAACAGGCTGGCATTGCGCTTGGCCACATCGCTGATGCGCTTGCCTTCAAAGCCGTTGTTGTCTTTCTCGACCTTGGCGTCCTGCAAGCCCACGCCACCGCGCACATACCAATTGCCGACGACCTTGCCGGTGGCCGTCAACTCCACGCCGCGTGAACGTTGCTCGCCGGAGAGCAGGGTGATAGTGCGGTCCAGCGGGTCGCTGGTACGGCGGTTGTAGAGCTCCAGTTCGTACAGGGCCAGAGTGGTGCTCAGGCGGTCGTCGAGCCAGTCGCTTTTTACGCCGATTTCCTTTTGCTTGGTCAGCTCGGGGCTCAGGTCGTTGACGCTGCCTGCGGCATTCGGGGTGATGCCGATCAAGCCGCCACCCGCCGGCGAGAAGGTCTTGCTCCACGAGGCGTAGAACGAGTGATGTTCCAGTGGCGTCCACACCAGACCGATTCGCGGGCTGGTGCTGTGGCTCTCGACGTCTTGCCGGATGTTGAGCAGCTTATTGGTAGTGTCCACTTCGAAGTAGTCGTAACGCAGGCCGGCCAGCACTTGCCATTGATCGTTGAGGCGCAGTTGATCCTGCACGTAGAGCGCGCGACTTTCGACTTCGGTGTGGTTGTTACTTGAAAGACTCATCCGCCCGGTGTGGCTGAGGTGGCGGTCGGGCTGGTTGAGGTCCAGGCTGGGTACGGCCTGGCCGCCGCGGTTGACGGCAGTGGCGCTGTACAACTTCGGGTCGCGGCGCTGGCTGCCCAGTTCAAGGCCGGTGAGCAGGCGATGTTCCAGGCCGAAGGTGTCGAAACCGCCTTCCAGCTCAAGGTTATTGAAAACGTTGCGGGTGGTCAGGTCCTGCTGCCAGCGCTGGCGCGTGACTTTGTTGGCCTTGGCGTCATAGCCGGTCTGGTAGGTGTTGTCGAAATCGCTGTCGAGCTTGAACACGCCGAGGGTATGGCGCAGTTGCCAGTTGCTGTTGAGTTCGTAGGCCAGCTTGGAGCGCAGGGACTGGGATTTGTCGTCGATGTAGTCGCGGCTGTCAAAGTAAGTGGTGCTGCGGCTCACCTGCGCCGGGCGACCGCCAACCCCTGGAATGCCGCGATCCGGCGTACGGTTGTAGCGGCTGTATTCGTATTGCACCAACCAATTCAAGTCAGGCGTCAGTTGCCAGCTCATGGACGGCGCAAACAGCTGGCGGTTGCCACTCACGCCGTCGCGGAAGCTGTTGTTGTCCTGGTTGCCCATGTTCAGGCGCAGGCTGATGTCGTCGCTAGGGTCGGTGCTGAGGTCGGCGTACAGGCTGCGCAAATCATGGCTGCCGCCTTGAGCTTCGATGCTGGACTTCTGCCCGGCTTGGGGCAGTTTGCTCACGCGGTTGACGATCCCGCCCTGGCCGCCTCGCCCATAAAGCACGGCTGCCGGGCCTTTGAGCACTTCGATGCGCTCGATGTTATGCAGGTCGCGCACGTACTGGCTGTCGTCGCGTATGCCGTCCAGGTAGAAGTCATTGCTCGCGTCGAAACCGCGGATACGCAGGCTGTCGAACCGTGTGTCGGCACCGCTGCTCACGTTGGGAATGCCGCTCAATGCCTGGCCCAGGTCGTTGGTGCCGTAGGCGCGCAGGCTTTCGGTTTTGACCGAATCGATTGCCTGGGGCACGTAGCGCACCGAGGTGGCGGTGCGGGTAGCGGTGTTGGTTTCCTTGACGCGTGGGTCGTCTTCGTCAGCTTCGGCGCTGACCGAAGTTTCGGGCAAGACGGTGGCAGCACAGGCAAAACCGGCAGACAGCAGGACAGAGAGCCCAAGGGTGATGGGCGTCAGGCGAGAGGCAGGCATGGAGAAATGCATCCAAAAAGGGCGGGAGAAAAATGTGCGCAAATGGTAATGCTTTGCATTTGCGCGCGTTATGTATTCCCAAAGATTCAGGCTGCTAAAAGTGTTACATGATATGTTTTGTTGACGAATTGGATGGTTTTTCGGGCTTGGGTGAAGGCTCTGGAATGCGCCGCTTAGACTTTTTTCGCCTAAATACAGACGATTCACGAAATTGACACATAGTTCAACGCGCGCATACGATTGCGCCCAACGCCTGTGGCTAACCGCCATAACTCATCCAATAAAAAAAGGCCCGCGGCAGTTCAGTCGTCCGCGGGCCTTCTTTTTTCTGGAGAAAGTCGACACCAGAAAAGCAACACGGAGCCTGGTGTCTCAGCGCGTACTCAACCAGTAATAAGGAATATAAGAAATGTTGAAGCAACGGATGGGTCTGATCGCTCTGGGGATTTTGAGCGCATCTCAGGCAATGGCTAACGACCAGGAGCAATCCAAGGGTTTTGTAGACGACAGCCACCTGAACATCGCTGTACGCAATGCTTACATCAGCCGTGACTACAAAAACGGCAAGCAAGACAAAGCCGAATGGGGCCAGGGCTTCATCGGCAAGTTCGAGTCCGGCTTCACCCAAGGCACTGTCGGTGTGGGTGTGGACGTGATCGGCCAATACGCGCTGCGCCTGGACGGTGGCAAAGGCCGCAGCGGCGCGGGCGGTATCGACTTCTTCAAGCAAGGTGACAGCGGCGAAGCCGCCAACGACCTGGCCAAGGGCGGCGCAGCCGTCAAGGCGCGCATCTCCAACACCGTGATCAAATACGGTCAGCAGATGCCAGCTGTTCCGGTCCTGGAATACGACAACTCGCGTTTGCTGTCGGAAACCTTCGAGGGCACCTCGATCGTGTCCAAAGAAATTGCCGGTCTGCAACTGGACGCGGGTCACTTCACCAAGGAAGCTCGCAAGAGCGCCGAAGGCGGCGACAGCGGCCGCCTGAAAAGCATCGACTACATCGGTGGTAGCTACAAATTCACCGAAAGCCTGTCCGCCGCGCTGTATGCGTCCGACATGCAAGACGTGCTGAAGAAGCAATACGTCAACGTTAACTACGTGCTGGCCCTGCCAGAGAAGCAATCGTTGACCTTTGACTTCAACGGCTACAAAACCAAGCTGGACCGCAGCTTCGCCCTGGAAAACCAAGGTGACGCGGACGCTCGCGACAACAAAATCTGGAGCCTGGGCGCTACCTGGGCTGTTGGCCCGCACAGCTTCACCGTCGCTCACCAGCGCAGCACCGGCGACACCGGCTACCTGTACGGCGGCTACCGCAACGCTGGCGGCATTGGCGACGGCGGCAACACCATCCTGCTGGCCAACTCCTACTGGTCCGACTTCAACGGTAAGGACGAGCGCTCCTGGCAAGCAGGTTACGGCCTGGACTTCAGTGCCTTCGGCGTACCGGGTCTGACCTACAACATCGCTTACGTGCGCGGCACCAACATTGACGACGGTTCCAACCGCGGCAGTGGCACCGAGCGTGAGATCTTCAACCAGTTCAAATACGTCGTTCAGAGCGGCCCGGCCAAAGACCTGAGCCTGCGCGCTCGTGCGTCCTGGTTGCGCGTCTCCAGCAACGCCAGCAACTACAACGTAGGCGGTAACGAAATCCGTCTGTTCGCCGACTACCCGATCAACGTTTTCTAATTGATCGCACGTCGCGCCTGATGCCAGGCGATAAAAAACCCCGACTGGTTCGGGGTTTTTTTATGCGCGCCTGCAGGCCTCTAACGTGTTACATCGCAGTATTAATGAATTACTCCGTGCCACCTCTATCTCCTTCAGTCGCACGCCTAAATTAGCCCCACTCGCCAGCCCATCATCCCGATGGCCGACCACTGGAGCCACTGCCATGCCCTTTGTCAGCCTGCGCATCACCCGTGACGGCGTTACCCCGGAACAAAAAGCTCAGGTCATCGCCGAATTCACCGAAACCCTCTAACGGGTCCTCAACAAACGTCCCGAGGGGAGGAGTCAGGAAAATGAATTGGTTGTTTTTTAGCCCGATCAAGCGGTACAGATAGGCTGCTGTTGAAATTATTATTTTTATGGACGCGCCATAATTATTGGCCAGCCATAATTTTGCATAAAAGCTGAGGTGCTGGTGGAAGGAGTCAGCTGAGGGGGCTGCTGCCGTCTATTTCATAAGGTGACGTGGGTGCACAGTAACCGTCCAGCGAAGTCACCTATCCGCGGTTTCGTGATTGGCGCAATCGGGGGATCTTCGAGCAGATTCTGCCGCATAGGTGGCAACCGGCCTAATCATGCAAGGAGTAATGCCTGGGCACATACGCTTTCGGGGATTTGCTTTGTGCTCAGTCGAAAGATCGCAGGATGGGGTGGGGACGTATCCTTCGACTGGAATCAGTAACCACTTTCTCAAGCGATACGTGTTATTCAAACTTCATTTTCAGAGCTGTGCCATTCGTTATCTTGCAGGTGCCGACGCCGGTGTCTGCGGGCATTTCATGAGCGCAGGTGGCTGAAGGAAAACCGCCGTCTCGTTACGCGCTTCGACAAGCTCGAGAAAAGTTTTGCGGCGATGGTCTTATTGGCCTGTGTCATGCTGTATTTGCGACATTCATTGCGTACAGAGCCTAGTATTGAAGCGGCCTCTACTCTTTGCTTCAAAGCTATGGCGAGACAAGAAAAGCAACCCTGGCTACCCTATCTATTCGGTTACGGCAGCATTGAAAATATCCCGTCGCTAGAGTCGAAAAACCTCTGGCGTGTTTCCCGAGTGCTGTGAATTTCCGTTTTACAATATGAGCTTTGATGCCAAATGAAATTACTGCTTCATCCCGCCAGAGCTGTCGCCCTGGTGTTCCTAGCAGCGATATTCGCCGGAACCTTCATTCTGATGCAGCCGATCTCCCAGGCCGAGGGGGTCGCCGCCCCTTGGGTGACGGCCTTCTTTACGGCGGTATCGGCCGTCTGCGTGACCGGATTGGTGGTGGTGGATACCGGCACGTACTGGTCGACCTTCGGCCAGTCGGTGATTCTGCTTCTGTTCCAGCTCGGCGGCTTCGGCATCATGACGGTGGCGACCTTGCTCGGCTTGATGGTTAACAGTCGATTGCGCCTGCGTACCAAAATGGCTGCACAGTTGGAGTCGCGCTCATTGGGAGTAGGTGACATTGCCAGCGTGGCCAAGTTGGTGCTGGTGGTGACGTTTACCCTGGAGCTCATCATCGCCTTGTGGCTCACCCTCAGATTGCATGGCGCCTATGGCCAGCCCTGGGCCGATGCTGCGTGGAGTGGTCTATTTCATGCTGTATCGGCATTCAATAACGCAGGTTTCTCGATTTATCCCGACAGCCTGATGCACTTCGCCACGGATGCCTGGATTCTGTCGCCCATCATGGCTGCGATCATTATCGGTGGCATTGGCTTCCCCGTTCTGTATGACCTACGCAGCAGGTTCAACCATCCCCGTCGTTGGTCGCTGCATACCAAGCTTACGTTGTCTGGTACGGCGATCCTGTTAGTGGTCGGTTTTTTCACGCTGCTGCTGTTCGAGTGGGACAATTCCACCACACTCGGCCCAATGGCCATGACCGATAAAGTCTTGTCGGCGGCATTTGCTTCAGTTTCCGCGCGTACCGCCGGGTTCAATTCGATCGATATTGGGGCTCTGACCCCCGAAAGCTGGGCTGTGCATTACTTTCTGATGTTCGTCGGCGGCGGCAGTGCAGGCACTGCGGGCGGGGTTAAAGTCGGTACTGTCGCGATCCTCGCCTTACTGGTGATTGCCGAAATTCGTGGGCACAGTGACTGCGAGGCATTTGGCCGGCGAGTCGGCGCCCCGGCCCAGCGTCAAGCCATCACCGTGCTCGTTCTGAGCAGCGCCATGATCGTACTGGCGACTCTCTTCATCCTGCGTGAAACAACGTTGCCCACCGACAAGGTCATATTCGAAGTCATCTCGGCGTTCGGCACCGTTGGCCTGTCCACCGGTATCACCGCCGATTTGCCCACATCGGGCCAACTGGTGTTGACGCTGCTGATGTACGCCGGACGGGTGGGCACTATCACGTTGGCGGCTTCACTGGCCTTGGGCGAGCACCGCATGCCTTATCGTTACCCGGAGGAACATCCAATTGTTGGCTAATTTTCTATTTTCAGAGAAGTTTTCATTTGCCAAGGGCGACAGCGTGGTGGTGATCGGCCTGGGTCGCTTCGGCGGCTCGGTGGCCCAATCGCTGATGCGGTTGGGCCACGACGTGATGGGCATCGACCGTGACGCCGCACCTGTCCATGAGTGGGCCGACCTCCTGACTCATGCGGTGCAGGCAGATTCCACGAACCTGCAGGTGTTGCGCCAATTGGGAGTTGCTGACTTCGCCCACGCCATTGTGGGAATCGGCACCGACTTGGCCGCGAGTTTGCTGACCATCATGACGCTGACCGAACTGGGGATCCCGGATATCTGGATAAAGGCCCGGACAGGCGAGCACGGGCAGATAGCCCAGCGCATCGGCGCCCATCACGTCGTCTATCCGGAGAAGGAAATGGGCGAACGTGTCGCTCACCTCATAACCGGGCGGATGATTGATTTTATTGAGTTCGACGACGGTTTTGCCATCGCCAAGATTCATTCTCCACTGTCGTGCCACAACAGCACGCTGGCCGACGGGCAAATCCGCGAAAAATTCGGGGTGACCGTCGTGGGGTTGAAGCGCACCAATCAAGACTTCCAGCATGCCACCCCTAGCACCCTGATCCGGCCTGGTGATCTGCTAATCGTGTCCGGGCCGACCCATCTGATCCAGAAATTTGCGGGAGGCTAGACATAGCCAGTGAGCAACAATTGGCCGATTCTGCTGAAAAAGTCGGATTCTCAGTGGGCCTGGGTTCAGGCTGTTGGCGCTGATTGAAAACTGCCCCCCAACACTCTCAATTTCGTACAGCCACTGGACGCAACGCAGGGCCTGCTCGGCGAGCTGGCTCTTATTAGTAGCGCGCAATTCGAAGAATTTGCGCCGGGCCTGGGCCAGGCAGCCAAGCTCGGTCGCGCCGAGTTCGAAGCTGGCCTTGTAACCGCTAAAATCGTCGCAGACCAACTTACCTTTCCAGCCTTGCGGGCAGTTATGAGAATGAAATCGGGCTCATACCACGGTATACGCTGTGTACAAGATCTGCAGCCGTCAGGCTCCAGAGGGAGAGGGGTCAATAGCGGATAGGGGACGCGGGAGGGATGTGTCGAAGCGCTGCAGAAGATTACAGGCGCCCAGAAACAACAAAGCCCTCACATTGCTGTGAGGGCTTCGTCTTATATGGTGCCGGCACCAGGAGTCGAACCCGGGACCTACTGATTACAAGTCAGTCGTTTTACCGTGCCGGTCACGCCACTGGCGCAGCACACGCAATCGAGATCAATCCCAAGGATGTCCAGCGCACCATCTATATAGCCCCGCAGGTAGTCAGCGCGGTTGAACAGAATCAGGCTGGCCGGTCCTTCCTGATAGTCCCAATGGACCTCCCACAGGGCGCCTTTCTTGATGACTTCAATTTTTGGAATGGGAGCGACGGAGCTGGGCTTTGTCATGGTGTTCTCCGGATTAAAGTCACGAGGCGAGAGCAGTTTGGTGGGGCGTGTCTGAACGGCTGCTGAAAGCTTTTTCCAGGTACACCCCCTCCTGACACGTAAGTGGCGTCAGCGGGTCGAAAAAACGCCTGAAAAGCCCTGAATTCATTGGGGGGCGTCACTTACACTGACGTCGTCAAAAAGTGTAAGTCAGGAAAACGCATTAAAAAATCCCTTTAAAAACAGTAGGTTGCTGGCGCTCTCACTTACAGTCACGAACTGTTCGGTGCCGACACTGATCTGACAGTCTACTTACGGTTTAGAAATGGTTCTAACCTATTGAAATATAAGGGATAGATATAGATAAGAAATCTCACTTACACTTCTTACGCACTTTTGATGGGTGCACCGGAAAAAAATTACGTGTGTCGTATGGTGTGACGCTTGATGCGTGGACACTCAATTCAAGCTTGAGAAATTGCGACGCTGACCAGACGCTTTACCAGATTCTGTGCACAAACGTACCTACCCAACCATTCGCCCGATGCGGTCGAATGGAGTGCTTGAAAAAGGTAGAAGAAAGAGCGTTGTGGGATATGAGAGGAATTACTTTTTTGTGGCCGAGCCGAATACGAAGCCAAGGGCAGACGTAGTGAGCCCGTACAGCCACTTTCTCGCTTCGTTGAGCTCAGCCGACTGAGTCAGAAAAAAACTGCCTACGATCAGGAGGGCAGATACGCCGATGACGAAACCTGCAATGTTAGTGGGGGCCGCGCTAGAGGTAGACCCCCAGAATTTGCCCAACCAGCCCAGATTCTGCTGATTGTGGTAAAGATGGAAGTGCTCCTTGCCGTTGGCAAAAAAAGCATTCTCATCGTTTCCTGACCCGTTCGCCTGGGACGATGACGGCTCTGCCGTTGGATCGATCAACAACGATCCGATCTTAAGTGGCGGTTCGTTACCGCTCCCAGGGATCAAGCTTGGTTTGCCGGCTGGGACTTTTGAACTGCTTCCTTAAAGTAGGAGGCTATGGTGGGGAACGGAATATCTACACCCCGCATCCCTTTGCACGCGCTCCACGTAGCATCCCAGGGCGTGCCGCTCGCATGAGTCATCTCGGACAGCCGAATGCCCGAGTACTTGCCGTAGCTGTTGAAGACGTTTTGCAGAAACGTCCTGATATCAGGATCACTTGGCGTCGCTGCTTCCCTCACCCCCAATGCATCGTATTCAAATGCTTTGCCTTGGATATCGCCAGAGCCAAAGCGTTTGAACTCGTGGTAAAGGGACGGGATCACGGGACCATACTGCCAAGCCTCTACAGGCTCATTGATCAGAGGACGGTCTGTATATCCTGCATACCATCCGTGGGCGTAGTAGACCAGTTTCTGCAACTTCATCGGACTAATAGACTGGCCGCTGGCATTCGCCAGTTCCAGGAAGTAATTAGCTATCGATTTTGCGCTGAACACGATTTGATCCTCCAGACGTACTGGGTGACGAGACTACTGGAGCATTCCGGCTCCTGGACCCCTAGACACCCTCCCGAGAGGGGAGTATGGCACAAGGGCTTGTGCTTCCTATCTTAAATGTATATGGGCATAAATCAAAGAATAAAGCTGTTCATGCATACAGTGTTTTGTGTCGCTGTATTTTAGGCATGGAATCAAAGGTTCGGTTCCCGGAAAAATCTGTTGTTACGTTGCTTGTTACGTCGCGCACAAAAAACAAAGGCCTGCATCGCTGCAAGCCTTTGTTTTTAAATGGTGCCGGCACCAGGAGTCGAACCCGGGACCTACTGATTACAAGTCAGTTGCTCTACCAACTGAGCTATACCGGCGTGTTAGGGCGACGATTATAGCGATTGGCAAGCTTCTGTAAACCCCTGAATTCTGACTATTTTTGCAGAAACCAAGGTTTTTTTGCGATGGCTGCGTTTTCGTCGTCTCTGGAGCTGCAAATCAGCTTCAATTCCCCCCCCGTAACGGTCGGCAAATTCCATGTACCCCAACGCCTGCGTCGGGCCTTTCGAGTCCGGATACGTCACGGCGCATTCACCACGCCGCATCCCGGCGGGGTCCACAGGGTTGGAGAATACGCGTTGCGTATCCGGCTTGTGGCTTACGCCCGCAGGGTTTGTGTCGTGAGGTGGGTGTTTTGGCTTGTTGTGTAGGCGTGTAGATATATGTGTGTGCTGATACGAAGTCGGTTTGAGCGATACCCACCTGTCTCTCAATCACGAAAAAATCAGCAAGGTTTGTCTAAAAAAGGCTCATGAGTCGGCTAGCGCATTGTTGTAGAAGTGAATATTCAAAAAAAACGACAAGCCATAAAAATGACGCCATGCCGCTTATCTGAAAGGATTCTGATACAAGCACCAAAACACTGACACTATCATTGTGATATCACACAATGCCGCCCTTGTTTGATCAGCAGTTCAAAAGGGGAGCAGTCAGTGGGGCGTGCAGATCACCTTTCAAAACCATACACCGCGCCCGCTGTGCCCGATTTGCGCGAGCCGCGGTTGGCTGAGCCCCTGCAGCGTTTGCTGGATCACTTGAACCGAGGAGGAGCAGAGTCTCTTCACCCGCCTGAGGTGTTGGACGGTTCACCTGCCGCTGTTTATTCAGATGGGTCTGCGCCGAAGGTGGTGGTGGTGGTTTCTGCGACAGGCGGCGTGGGCCGCAGCACGCTGGCTGCTGCACTTGCCAATGGTCTGCAACGCCAGGGGCACCCGGCGCTGGCGTTGGATCTGGACCCGCAGAACGCGCTGCTTCATCACTTGTGCCCAGAGTTTGATCTGCCGGGCCTTGGCGCAACCAGCCTGCTTAACCAGACCTGGCAAGCCTTGCCCAAACGAGGTTTTGCCGGGTGCCGTCTGGTGACCTTCGGGAAGACCAATGCTGTGCAGCAACAGAGCCTGAACCGCTGGCTGGGGCAGGACCTCGAATTTCTTGGCAAGCGCTTGGCTGGGCTTGGGCTGAATGGCGAGGACACGGTGGTCATCGACGTCCCTGCTGGCAACACGGTGTATCTGACCCAGGCGATGTCCGTGGCGGATACGGTGCTGGTGGTGGTTCAGCCGGATGCGGTTTCGTTTCGTGGTTTGGCCAGGATGGACGAGGTGCTCGCGCCGTATCTTGAGGACGCATCGTCACCTCAACGGTTTTACGTGATCAACCAGGTCGACGGCGGCCATGCTTTCAGCCAGGACATGGCAGGTGTCTTCACGTTACACCTGGGTGATGCCGTGTTGGGAACCGTGCGGCGTGACTTAGCGTTCAGTGAGGCGCAGGCCTATGGGCGAGACCCGCTCGACCCAGCGATCAACAGCGTCGGTTGCCAGGATGTAAATGCGTTGTGCCGTGCCTTGAGTGCGCGCATGCAGTCAGCAAGTGCCGGCCATTAAATTGACTATTTACCGTCTGTCTAAAAAACAATCAGTGAAAACATCAAAATAATGACACTTTGTTGCTCCTGTCACAGAATGCGACAACTGGGACGCCTACAAGAAGACCTGCGGTAAGTGCTGCTTGCCGACCTTTCACGTCTTTAAGCTGCGTCGTGAGGAGCAGGCTATGAGCCTTAGCGAAGAACTGTTGGCATTGTTCGGCAAAAACGTGACCCATGATGCCCAAGGCATTAATGCGCGCATGCACTTTTTTGGCAGCGTGCCTGCTAATGAAACCACCCCTGCCCAATCCCAATTGACTGATATCGCAGCGCTGCGCCCCAAAGTGGTGGCGTTGGTGTCGATGAATGGCGGTGTCGGCCGTAGCACCCTGGCCACGGCCTTGAGCAGTGGTTTACAGCGCCACGGCGAGTCGGTGGTGGCGCTGGATCTTGACCCGCAAAACGCCTTGCACCATCACTTCGGCGTCAGTGCCACATTGCCCGGTATCGGCCGCACCAGCCTGGAGCATGGGCAATGGCGCCCGTTACAGCAGATTGGCTTCGCCGGTTGCCAGGTGATTACCTTTGGCGATATCGACATTGAGCAGCAGGAAAACCTTGAGCGTTGGCTCAAGCACGAGCCTGCCTGGCTGGCGCAGCGGCTCGCGTCGCTGGGCCTGA
Organism: Pseudomonas sp. O39; assembly: GCF_045447295.1. Lineage (NCBI taxonomy): Bacteria > Pseudomonadati > Pseudomonadota > Gammaproteobacteria > Pseudomonadales > Pseudomonadaceae > Pseudomonas > Pseudomonas sp. O39. The sequence continues at coordinate 425,157 of NZ_JBJGXV010000001.1, read as the reverse complement.
GCGAGCGGCAGACGGTGATTATCGATACGCCCGCCGGCAATAACGTCTACTTCCATCAAGCGCTGAACGTTGCCGATGTGGTGTTGGTGATCACGCAAGCCGACGCCGCATGCCTCGGTACGCTCGACCATTTCGACGTACTGCTCGCGCCGCACCTTGAGGGTGAGCGCCCGCCAGTTGTGCATGTGGTGGTCAACCAAGTGGATGAGAGCAGTGCATTCAGTCTGGATATGGTTGAAGCGTTCAAGCAGCGGTTGGGGAAAGCGCCGCTGGAGATTCATCGCGACATGGCCATCAATGAAGCCTTGGCGTTTGCAACTGACCCGTTGGATACCGTGGCAAAAAGGCTGTTCACTGACGATCTGAATGAGATTTGCCGGTTGTTGAAGGCCCCGAAAAAAACGGCCTAAAGTGCTGTTTATTCGCTTGACGCTAAATGCTTATGCACAATCGGTTGGTTGCTGCTGCCACGAAACAGCGATTTTGTGGCGCTGTTCTCAATGCGCTGCAACTGCCTGTTTTGTGTGCGTTTTATTTTGTGAACAAAAAATGACCAGGATGGCTTTTGGTCTGTAGCACTGATAGCTACAGCCTCTGTGAATAAACTATCAACAGAGTTATCCACAGGGCGCGTGCAGGAAAAATTGCTCCCTAATCGCGCTCAGCCAGCACCATCAAGTTGCGCGGGGTCAGTGTGGGTTCGCAGAAGCTGCCTACCTCGACTTTGTAGCCTTGGTCCGCCAGGAAAAGTGCCCGGTCCAGCACCAGCCACATTTCCAGGGGCCGCCGAAACAGCGCTCGTACCAACTCCAGGTTTCGCACTTGCGCCAAGCGGCGCCAGCCGTGCGCCTCAAGCGTTACCCAATCCTGTTCGCCTGTGGCAAACCCCTTGAGGCCTGCCAGCTCCCGGCAATAGTCGGCAAAGGGTTTGTCCAGCCAGTGGGCGGGCAGGGAGGGCGTGGCCAGGTATTCGTCACGGCCGCGTAACTGCCTTTGCAACTGATCAAAGCCCAGGCGCCGGGCCATGGAGGTGTCGCGTTGCTGGCGTACACGGTTGCCGGCGGTGACGGTTTCGCTCAGCGGCAGCCCCAGATCATCGACCGATAGTTGCAGCCGTGACGCACGCCCAACCCTCGATAACGCTTGATAGTGGTCAGCGCTGATGCGGTTGTAACAGCAAGGCGCCAGCGCCAGTTGCTTGCAGCCCGCTGCGCTGGCCAGTTGCAGCAGGCGCACGTGCAGGTCGCCGCAGGCATGCAGGGCGACGGGTGTGTGGTCGGCGCTGATCGACACAGGCGCCATCACGTCTTGCAGGCGATGGGTAGCTGGCAGGCCGTGATGGTCGCTCAAGGCCTGGCCCGAGGCGATCAGGGCCGGGTCGTATTCGAGGCAGGTCAGGTGTTGACCGGCTTGCAGCAAGCGTCGGCCGAGGTGGCCTTTGCCGGCGCACCAGTCCAGCCAATGGGTGGGTGTTTCGGCGAAATTAAGTGCGGTGCCGAAGGCTTCAATTTGCTGCCACTTGCGGCCAGGTACGTCGACGTTCAGGCGATGGCGAGCGGGTGCAAGCGCGTGTGTCGGTAACCTGTCCACAGCACTGAGCTGCAACGCCTGCGCAGCCAATTGTGCAAAGGGGGCGGGCGCCGGCAGGTCATGGGGGTGGTTGTGACAGCTTTCAGCCTCGGCCAACGAGCGCTGGCGCAGCCACTTGGCCAGCTCGGGATGTTGGGTTTCCCAGGGTAACTGCAGGTGCGTAAAGGGCCGTGGTCGCCACAGCCCTTGGTGCTCGATCAGAAACGCATCCAGCGCTTCAAAGCGCGCTTCAGCGTCCCTGGCAGGCATCGACGCGCAGCCAGCGTTCGAGCAGTTTGAAGCCGCGCACCAGGATGTAGGCCATCAGCAGATAGAACAGCCCGGCGGCGAAGAAGATCTCCACCGGCAGGTAGGTGCGCGCGATGATGGTCCGCGCCATGCCGGTCAGTTCCAGCAGGGTCACCGTACTGGCCAGGGCACTGGCCTTAAGCATCAGGATCACTTCATTGCTGTACGCCGGCAGGCCGATACGCGAAGCACGCGGCAGGATGATGTAGAACAGCGTCTTGGGCTTGGACATGCCCAGGGCGCGCGCCGCTTCGATTTCACCCGGTGGAATGGCCTGGATCGCGCCACGCAGAATCTCGGCGATATAGGCGGCCGTGTGCAGGGTCATGGTGGCGGTGGCGCACCAGAACGGATCGCGCAGGTATGGCCACATGAAGCTCTCACGCACGGCATCGAACTGCGCCAGGCCGTAATAGACCAGGAACAACTGCACCAGCAGCGGTGTGCCACGGAAGAAGAAAATGTAGGCGTAGGGCAGGGCGCTCACGTACCAGCGGCGCGAAGAACGGGCGATACCGAGCGGGATAGCCAGCAGCAGGCCGGCGATTACCGCGATGGCGACCAGTTCCAGGGTCAGGGTCGCACCCTGGGCCAGTTTGGGCAGCCACTTGATGATCACGGCCCAGTTCAGGCCCAGGTCGAAGTGCGACAGCCAGCTGTAGTCACCGCTCATTGGGTGCTCCTTGCAAAGCCGCGGGCGGCACGTTTTTCCAGGAAGTGCATGCCGGTCATGGCCAGCACGGTCAGGCCCAGGTACATGAACGCCGCGACCATAAAGAAGGTGAACGGCTGCTTGGTCACGGTCACGCCGATCTGCGCATGGCGCATGATTTCTTCCAGCCCGATCACCGACACCAGTGCGGTATCTTTCATCAAAATCATAAACAGGTTGCCCAGCCCCGGCAGGGCGATGCGCCACATCTGCGGCATGATCAACCGGGTGAAAATCCGAAACTTCGACAGCCCCAGCGCCACACCGGCTTCGCGGTGGCCTTTGGGGATGGCGAGGATCGCGCCACGAAACACTTCGGTGGCGTAGGCGCCAAAGCACAGCCCCAGGGCGATAACCCCGGCAGCAAAGGCACTGAGCGAAAGGTCGGGGTTACCGAAAAACTCGCCGAGGGCACGCATCAGGTTGACCGTGCCGAAGTAAATCAGCAGCACCCACAGCAGCTCGGGAATGCCACGAACGATGGTCGAGTAAGCACCGCCAAGCCATTGCAACGGCTTGTAGGGGGACGTCTTGGCCAAGGCGCCGGCAAGGCCCAGCACCAGCCCCAGGCACAAGGCCGTGAGCGCCAGTTTGACGGTCATCAGCGCGCCGGCGGCGAGGGCCGGGCCGAATCCGTAGAGATCGAAATTCATGGTGTTTTCATATCGCGGCAGGCATTGCTAAAAGCCGGCGCGCTCAAGCGAGCGCGTCGGTCAGGCCGTTCAGATCATTCGATGCTGAACGGGAAGTACTTGTCGTTGATCTTCTTGTAGGTGCCGTCTGCCTTGATCTCTGCCAGGGCTTTGTTCAGGCGCTCGCGCAGTGGGTCGCCTTTACGTACGGCGATACCGATCTTGTCGCTTTCTACAACCGGGTCGCCTTTGAATTCATAGGCCGAACCGTCTTTGCTCTTGAGCCATTCGTACTGCACGTACTTGTCGGCGAGGATACCGTCGAGGCGGCCGGACGTCAGGTCGAGGTAGGCGTTTTCCTGGGTGTCGTAGAGCTTGGCCTCGGTGTCCGGCAGCTTGTCTTCCAGGTAAGTACCGGCCAACGTCGCGCGCTGGGCGCCGATGATCTTGCCCTTCAGGTAAGCCGCGTCGGTCTTGAAGTCCGCAGTGGCTTTAGGTGCGATGAATTGCAGCTTGTTGGAGTAGTACGGGTCGGTGAAGTCGACAGCCTGCTTGCGTTCATCGGTGATGGACAGCGAGGACACCAGGAAGTCGAACTTCTTGGCGTTCAGGGCCGGGATGATGCCGTCCCAGTCAGACACATACACTTCGCACTTCTCGACTTTCATCTTGGCGCACAGGGCGTCGCCGATGTCTTTGTCGAAGCCGACGACGTTGCCGCTGGCGTCTTTATTGTTGAAGGGCGGGTAGGCCGCCTCGATCCCCATTTTCAAGGTTTCTGCCATGGCCGTGGCGCTGAACGCCATCGAAACGGCCGCGGCCAGAAGGAATTTTTTATAGTTCTGCATGCATGTTGCTCCGTTAGCGGTTGCTGGACATGAATTGTTTGCAGCGCGCCGAAAGCGGGTTTTCAAACACCTGCTGTGGCGATCCTTGCTCTTCGACCAGGCCCTGGTGCAGGAACACCACTTCACTGGAAACCTGACGGGCGAAGCCCATTTCATGGGTGACCAGCAGCATGGTGCGGCCTTCTTCGGCCAGCGCGCGGATCACATTAAGTACTTCCTGGACCATTTCCGGGTCAAGCGCCGATGTCGGCTCGTCGAACAGGATGACCTTGGGCTGCATCGCCAGGGTGCGCGCAATGGCTGCCCGTTGCTGCTGGCCGCCGGACAGTTGCGCAGGGTAGGCGTGGCGTTTATCGCTGATGCCGACCTTGGCCAGCAGGGCTTCGGCCACTTCTATCGCTTCGGCCTTGCTCTGGCCAAGCACACGGCGGGGCGCCTCGATGATGTTGTCGAGGATGCTCATGTGCGGCCACAGGTTAAAGTTTTGAAACACAAAACCGATTTCGCTACGCAGGCGGTTGATCTGCTTGCCGTCGGCGGCCATCAGCTCGCCGTTCTTTGCAGCCTTGAGCTTGAGCTCCTCACCGGCGACCAGGATCTGACCCTGGTGCGGGTTTTCCAGCAGGTTGATGCAGCGCAGGAATGTGGACTTGCCGGAACCGGAGGAGCCCAGGATCGAGATCACGTCGCCGTCGCGAGCGGTCAGCGAGATACCTTTAAGTACCTCCAGCTCACCATAGCGTTTGTGCAAGTTGCGGATTTCAAGCGCGGGCGCGGCCTGGGCCATGTGCGGTCCTCATTGTGTTCATTGCGTTCTTGCTGTTGGGCCGCCTTCCTGGCGAGGCGCCAAGCTAGCATAGCGTTCGGATGGCAGCCAACAGCGCTACGGACGGTTAACGGGTGGTGTGCGGCAGGGTGTCGCATCGGCACAGCAGCGTGTCGCGCCATCAACAACCTAACAGACGTTTGAACCCGATAAATCCACAGGCTTCGCGTAAAAAAGGGCGCGATGGTGCCAGCTTTGGCCGGGTGTTGGAAGGGTTAACCGGGCAAACGGTCCATATCAGCCCCCTAATGGGGCGTCACGCACTTTTCGTGTGTGTTTTTGGTGCGCGCAGGCGTCTTGAAAGTGAGTCGCTCGGTAACGCTATAGCGGAATGCCATTGTTCTCAATGACTTGCGACGGCTGATCAATTGTCCTACAGCCCGCGTCAATCGCGACCTTGTAACATTTTGGCGCAAATCTTGCGTAAAAAATAAAGAACGCCCCGTTGGTTTCTTTTCACGAGAAAGATCGCAGGTCGGGCGGACCGTTTTCGCAATTCCTCGCAAAGGTGTGTCAATGAGTAGTACGCAAAGCTCCAATGACCTCGAACAGGGGCTCAAACCGCGTCACGTCACCATGCTGTCGATTGCCGGCGTTATTGGTGCCGGTTTGTTTGTCGGCTCCGGCCACGCGATTGCTGCCGCCGGCCCTGCAGTGCTGCTGGCCTACGCGGCTGCCGGTACGCTGGTGGTGTTGGTGATGCGCATGCTCGCCGAAATGGCCGTGGCCTCGCCGGACACCGGTTCGTTCTCCACCTACGCTGACCGCGCGATCGGTCACTGGGCCGGCTTCACCATCGGCTGGTTGTACTGGTGGTTCTGGGTGCTGGTGATTCCGTTGGAAGCCAACGCGGCGGCGACCATCCTCCATGCCTGGTTCCCCAATGTGGCGATCTGGGCGTTTACCTTGATCATCACCTTGCTGCTGACGGCGACTAACCTGTTCAGCGTGAAACATTATGGTGAGTTCGAGTTCTGGTTTGCCCTGATCAAAGTCGTGGCGATCGTGGGCTTTGTGATCCTTGGTCTGGCTGCCATTTTCGGCTTCCTGCCGACCAGCCAGGTCAGCGGCGTTTCGCACCTGTTTGACACCCAGGGCTTCATGCCGAACGGCATGGGCGCGGTGTTGGCGGCAATCCTGACCACCATGTTCTCCTTCATGGGCACCGAGATCGTCACCATCGCAGCAGCGGAATCGAAGAACCCGGGCCAGCAAATCACCAAGGCCACCAACTCGGTGATCTGGCGGATTGGTTTGTTCTACCTGCTGTCGATCTTCATCGTTGTGTCCCTGGTGCCATGGAATGATCCGACCCTGGCGGCCGTAGGTTCCTACCAGACCGTGCTGGAACGCATGGGCATTCCAAACGCCAAGTTGATCGTCGACCTGGTGGTGTTGGTTGCCGTGACCAGTTGCCTCAACTCGGCGCTGTACACCGCTTCGCGCATGTTGTTCTCCCTGGGCCGTCGCGGTGACGCACCGGCTGTGGCCAAGCGCACCAACAAGAGCGGCACGCCTTACTGGGCGGTGATGTTGTCGACTGGCGCGGCGTTCCTGGCGGTATTCGCCAACTACGTGGCCCCGGCGGCGGTGTTCGAATTCCTGTTGGCCAGTTCCGGCGCTATTGCGTTGCTGGTGTACCTGGTGATTGCCGTGTCGCAACTGCGCATGCGCCAGAAGCGCACGGCAGCGGGCGAGAAGATTGTCTTCAAGATGTGGCTGTTCCCCGGCCTGACCTACGCGGTGATGGTGTTCATCGTGGGGACGCTGACTATCATGCTGTTCCAGGAAGCACACCGGGTCGAGATCATTGCGACCGGGATCCTGAGCTTGCTGGTGGTGTTGGCAGGGTTGTATGTGTCGAGCCGTCGCAAGGCTCAAAGGGCAGGCGCTGCGGTACTCAATTGATGTGACGGCGTGCTGCTTCTGGAGCATGCCATCAACCACGGGGGAGCGGGGCTTGCCCGCGATGACGGACTGACAGTTGAGATCTTCTTCGACTGACACGCCGCAATCGCGGGCAAGCCGGCTCCCACATTTGGTTTTGTATCAGTCCTGGGCGCCAATCAGCGCTTGGGACGCCGCAACATAATCGGCCTGGAATTGCGGCGACTCGACCCACGCCAGCGCCGCCGCTTCATCCTCGGTATCCGTCGCCCATTGCCGATACTCGATCAGCGCCGCCACGATAAAGTCGGTCGCCTCTTCCTCGCCTTCCTGCTCCAGCACCACTGCCAGCAACGGGTGCGACAGGAACGCCGCACACAGTGCCTGCTGGCTGGTTTCGCCCGCCGTGCGCATCTCGACAAACAGCTCGGTCAAATCCACCGACTCAAGGTCAATACGGCTGTCGTCGCCTGCGAACGCATCCGGCTTGGTGGCGACGGCGCGCTGGGTACGGTTTTGCTTGGCTTTGGCTTTCGACCGCTGGGCGCGTTTTTGTTGCTTGTTCGGCGAGGCCATGGGCTCAACGTCCTTTGGGTGCTGGATCTGGGTGGACTATTGAAGCGCAGGTTGGTGCAAATCCCAAGGGTTTCTAGACGCGCTGTCCGGGTGTGCCTTGCGCCAGCGCGCCGTGTTGCAGCCACTTCAGCGCAATTGGCCACAGCCGGTCCTGATAGTCGCTGCGGAAGAAGGCGAAATGCCCGACAGCTGTTTCGCCAATATCTTCGGGAGCAATCCGCAGATGAGTGCGCTCGCTGCTATCGAAATAGCTCAGCAACCGCTCGATGGCCTCTACCGTGCCAAACGGGTCGTCGGTGATGCTGATGGCCAGCAGTTGCGCCTTCACCCGGGTGAAGGGCAACTCACCCAAGGTGCGCCCGCTGGGCCGCGTCTCGTACCTGGGCGTTGGCGTGCCCCAGTCGCGCACCACACCGGCCGGCGTATCTTCCAGCCAGCCCAGGCGTTTGCCGGGGAAGTACCCGCACAGCGCCGTCACCAACGGCATTACCACATGCCACTTGCCAAACATGCGCCAGCGCCCGCCCGCCGCGTAATCGCGCCAGTACGCAAACTGCGCGCCGACCGTCACGACTCGCCGAATCACCGCGCCTGACGCCCCCAGTCCCGCCGCGCAGCCACCAAAACTGTGGCCGACCACATCAATCGGCTGCCCCGGAAACTCCCGTTGTGCGCGCTGCAACATCGCTTCGAAATCCAGCGCGCCCCAATCCGACCACGACGCCTTGAAACCGCGCAACGAGCCATTGCGGGATTCGCCGATGCCACGGTAGTCGTACGTAATGACGTCGAAGCCGTTGGCGAACAGGTAGTCGGCGAAGCGTGAGTAGTGGCGGCAGCGTACCGAGGTGGCGGCGTTGATGATGACGACCGGGCGTGTCGGGTCGGGTCTGATGGGGCGCCAGGTGAAGCCGCTGACAGGGTAGCCGTCGGCAGCCGACTCGCGGAAGGCTTCTGGGGCAACTCGGGTGGGCAGGTTCATCGGTCGGCTCGATCCTTGCGCTTTTGGGTGTGGGCTTGGGAGCCACGCGCTTTTATAAGCATTCGAAACTAACAAATTTAGCGCGGCATGAGCGCAGGAAATTTTCGATGCTCGACCTTGGCGCCCTGTGTGCTTAGGCTTGCGGTCTATTGATCAGCCAGAGTCAGCCCATGACCCGCGACACCCTCGAGCACAACCAGATCCCTGTCTACTTTGCCGCCGTCTTGCTGGCGGCTGCATTCGGTGTGCTCGCGCCTTTGTCGGCCCAGGGACTTGGCGTGCTGGTCACGCCTGCCATCGCTGTGCTGATGTACGCCATGTTTCTGCAAATTCCATTTCTGGATCTGCGCCAGGGCCTGGGCAACAAGCGCTTTATATCGGCCTTGCTGTTGGCCAATTTCATTCTGGTGCCGTTGCTGGTGTGGGCGTTGACCCGTGGTCTGGTAGAGCGCCCGGCCTTGCTGGTGGGCGCGTTACTGGTGTTGCTGACGCCATGTATCGACTACGTGGTGGTGTTTACCCATATCGGCAAGGGCGATTCGCGGCTGATGCTGGCGGCGACGCCAGTGCTGTTGTTGCTGCAGTTGGTGTTGTTGCCGGTGTACCTGGGTTTCATGCTGGGCGCGCAGTCCGCCGTGGTGGTGGCGGCCGGGCCGTTTGTTGAGGCGTTCTTGTGGTTGATCGTGCTGCCGATGGTCCTGGCGGTGCTGACGACTTCTCTGGCGCGGCGTTCAAGCGCCATCAACCTGTGGAGCAATGCCTGGGCCTGGCTGCCGGTGCCGGCGATGGCGCTGGTGCTGTTTGTGGTCATCGGCTCGCAGATCACCTCGGTGGTGCGCGATATCGCGTTGTTGTTGCCGGTGATTCCGGTCTACCTAGGCTTCCTGTTGCTGGCGCCATTGCTGGGCGCGTTGGCTGCGCGGCTGTTCGCCTTGCCCGCCGTCACGGCGCGGGCGGTCACGTTCAGTGCGTCGACCCGCAACTCCCTGGTGGTATTGCCGCTGGCGCTGGCCTTGCCCGAAGACGTGCGCGGGCTGGCCGCGACGGCGGTGATTCTGCAAACCCTGCTTGAGCTGGTGGGCGAGCTACTCTACATCCGGCTGATTCCCGCGCTGGTATGGCGCGCCGGTCGATAGATCCATAAATATTCGGGTTTGTTCAGGCGCTATTCAGGGGCAGAGTCGGCACCATGGAGTCGGCGCACCCTACCTGAAAGGACATTCAATGGATCACCGCAGTCGTTTTCGCCTGGAGTCCCTGGGCATTTTTCTGATCGCTTTATTGCTGTTTACGTTGGGTGTCTGGGACGAACAACCCCAAGGATTTGACGGGCGCTGGGCGCTGTTCATGCAGGAAATGTTTCGCCACGGCGCGAGTCTTTTCCCTACCACCTACGGTGAGCCGTATCCCGACTACCCGGGTACCGCCACCTTCTTCAGTTTCGTATTTGCTCGAATATTCGGTGCGCCGAACCATCTCGCGAATGTGCTGCCGACGGCGCTGGCTTCGGCGGGCGTGATCGCCCTGATCTATCGCCTGTTGGCGCCGTCCAGCCGGCCCTGGGCGTTGCTGACGGTGTTGCTCACGTTGCTCACCACCCAACTGCTCGATAAGTCGCGTTCGGTGTGCCTGGACCTGATGGTCGCGCTGCTATGCGTGGGCAGTTTCTACCTGCTGCACAGTGGTGAACGCCTGGGGTCGCGCGTCAGGCAGTTGGCCGTATTCCCATTGTTTGTCCTGGCCTTTGCGATTCGCGGGCCATTGGGGCTGATCGAGGTCTGTGGTGTGGTGTGCGTGTATTGGGCGCTGGGCCGGCCGGGGGAGCGGGTCAAGCAGGTGTTGATCCACGGTTTCGTGGGGTTTGCGCTGCTCGTGGCCTGCTGGTGGGTGTTGATGAAGCTGGCGCGGTTCAGTGGTGGCGATGCTTTTGCCGATGACGTGTTCAGGATGCAAGTCAGCGGGCGGCTCGATGAGAGTGGTGAGCCGTTCTATTTCTACTTCAAGCTGAGTCTGTACCGTTACTTCCCGGTGGTGCCGTTGGCGCTGGCTGCCTTGATTGCGCTGCGCCATCGTTGGTCTGAGCGGTGGGTCAATGACGACGTACAGTTGGTGGTGCGGCTGGGGGCGTGCGGCTTGATGATTTTGCTCGGGCTGTCGGTGCCGCACTTCAAGCGCGCTTACTACATTCTGCCGATGGTACCGATGTTTGCCGCTGTCGCCGCCTATGGGCTGCTCCAGGCGCAAGGCTGGCTTGTCGGCGTGCGCCGCTGCTACGAAGGGCTTGTCGCGGCGCTGCCGGCGTTGTGCGTGGTTGTGTTGTTTGTGTGTCGGTACAGTTGGCAAAAACGCGGTTACTGGCCTGACGTTTCGTTGCCGCTGTTGATTGGCGGGTTGGTGATTCTGCAAGTGGCGGCGTTGGTTGCCTGGCGTCGGTCAGTGCGCTTGGTCTGGCTCAGCCTGATTGCACTGGTAGCGCAGTGGTTGCTGCTGGTGGTGGTGATAGAGCCGTCCAAGGACCTGCAGTTCGACACTCACAATTTCGTCAGCCAAGTGGAGACGCTTCGTGCGTCGCAGCCGGGGCCATTGGTGTTTGTCGACCTCGGCCGCGACACGTGGGCGATACGCTACATGATGAACCTTACGCACGACGAGCAGCCGTTGTTCGTGGCAGGCAACGAGCCTGAGAAGCTGCTGACCTTGCCCCGGCCATCCTGGGTGATCGTGCCGCGCAAAGAGGCTGTGCTGCTCAAGGGCACGCCGATGCAGCAGCAGACGCCAGATTTCGAAGGGCGCTTGAACGACAACCCGCTGATGGTGTTTTTACTGAAGTAAGGCAGGCGATCCAGTGCAGGCTATTTGCACTGGTACCCCTCGGGCATCGTGACGGTGTAGTTGCGGTGCACGCGGTCCTGGAAATTCAGGTTCTGCAAGCCTTGCTCCACCAGGAAGGTTTCGATCTTGGCGGCCTGGCAGTCTTCGTTGTAGGACATCGCCCGGAGCAGGTACACCGCGCGCCTGCTCACTTCATCCCGCGCAGTGGCGGTGAACGTGGTGAGCGTGGTGTAGCCGGTTCGCTCTGAGGTGCCCATCGGGCCATAGGTGGTGTTGGGCTTGCTGGTGCAGGTCAACTGGTCTTCTTTTTTCTTGTTTTTCTTGCACTGGGTGGTCGTGGTGGTTGGCACCTGGCCGTAGTCGGTGGCGGTGTAACGGTAAGTGACCTGCCGGCTGTCGACATCAAGGGTGATGGTCATTTTGATCGGTGCATGGTTCTTGGGTAGGGTCGTGTCGGTAAACACCTCCCGAAAGCCCTGGTCCTTCATGGCATTGACCATGTCCCGCAAGTAGTAGCGGGCATTCAGCGTGCTTTGCGCACTGCCGCCCACGGACGTCGTCACCAGTACCGTTGCCTGTCGATCAAAGTGATAGTCCGGATCAGGTGTCGCGTCGATCGAGACGTCCATTTGGGTGGCGCATCCACTGAGTAACGCCGTCAGCAGCAAAAGCGCGCAGAACAAATACCGGGTCATCAAATAACTACCTTGCAACAGAAAATTCAGTAACACCTAAACGAATGAGCCTTGCGATAAATAACCCCCAGGCAGGGATAGGGGTGAGCGTCGCCCGGCAACCACTAAATCGCAGGCAATAAAAAACCCCAAGGAATCATCTTCGCTTGGGGTTTTTCGGTATTAGTGGTGCCCAGAGACGGAATCGAACCGCCGACACGGGGATTTTCAATCCCCTGCTCTACCGACTGAGCTATCTGGGCAACGGGGCGCATTAAACTGGTTTTTCAGGGGGTCGTCAAGCAAGTTTTCAAAAAATATTTAATTATTACCGTCGCTTACGTGCCGACCCCGGGTTTTGATCAATTATTGAGCAGGCGGCACGTAACCGTCGGCCTTGGCGTAATCCTCGCCGGAAAAGAACTTATCCATTTCGCCAGCCAGGTATTTGCGATCTTCGCCGTTCATCATGTTCAGGCGTTTTTCGTTGATCAGCAGAGTCTGGTGTTTCAGCCAGTCGCCCCAGGCTTTGGCGGAGACGTGGTCGAAAATGTCCTGACCCTTGGCACCCGGGTACGGAGGGCGTTCGAGGCCTGGCAATTCTTCTTTGTACTTGCGGCACATGATGGTGCGGGTCATGACAGAACTCCTGCGTTCAATACTTCAGCCGCGCGCTTCAGCAGTTTTTTAACCGGGGCGGCAAGGCCCAGGCGCGGCGGGGTGGCGAGGTTATACCAGAGCCAGTCGGCCTCGGCCACGTGATGGGCGGATTCCTCGACCTGCACCAGCCAGGGTTCAATGGCCAGCTGGAAGTGGCTGAAGGTGTGGATCAGCCCCGGCAGTGCCTGTGGGTTGCCCAGCGCCAGTGAGTGCTGGTTGGCCAGGTGTTCCAGGTCTTCGAGGTCGTCCAGTTCCGGCAAACTCCACAAACCGCCCCAGAGGCCCGTGGACGGGCGGCGGTAAAGCAGAATCGCACCCTCGGCATTGGCCAGCATCGGCATCAGCGTGCGCTTCTGCGGGATGGTTTTGCGCGGTTTGGGGATCGGGTAGCGCGTCTCCAGGCCGAGCATGTGGGCTTCACAGCCCTTTTCCAGTGGGCACAGCAGGCAGCTGGGCTTGCTGCGGGTGCAGAGCGTGGCGCCCATGTCCATCATCGCCTGGGTGTAGGCGTTGACGCGATCGTGTGGCGTGAAGCGCTCAGCGGTCGCCCAGAGCTGCTTGGCGACCTTGGGTTCGCCTGGGTAGCCCTCTTGCGCGGTAAAGCGCGCCAGCACGCGCTTGACGTTGCCGTCGAGGATCGGCGCACGCAGGCCCATGCTCAGGCTGGCGATCGCTCCGGCAGTGGACAGGCCGATTCCGGGCAATTCGGTGAGCTTCTCGACATCCCTTGGAAACTCGCCACCGTACTCGGCGACGACAATCCTGGCGGTCTTCTGCAGGTTGCGTGCGCGGGTGTAGTAACCCAGGCCGGTCCACAGGTGCAGCACTTCGTCTTCCGGCGCGGCAGCCAGCGCTTCGACCGTCGGCAACGAGGCCATGAAGCGGTCGAAGTAGTTGAGCACAGTGCTGACCTGAGTCTGTTGCAGCATGATCTCCGAGACCCACACCCGGTAAGGCGTGATGCCCTGTTGCCAGGGCAGGTCATGGCGACCGTGGCGGTCGTACCAATCCAGCACCGCCTGTGAAAACTGCTCGTTTCTCATCGTTTGAACAGGCCCTTCAGAGCGTCTTTCAACTGTGGGTTGACCTTGTCGAGCTTCTCTTCAAGCTTTTCGCTTAGCTTGTTGCCAGCCGCTTTTATGGCGACCTGCGTCAAGCCATCCTTGTCCAGGCGGCAGGCCTTGGCGCCCAGTTCCAGCGGGCCGCGGCAGCGCAGCGGCACTTCGATGCCCTGGAAGTTGCTGCCGACCTGGCAGGCCGGGTCCGGCACGTCGCGCTGGTCGCCTTCGACGATGATGCCGACGCGGTAGTCCATGCCCAGCACGCGCAGGTCGACGTCACCGTTGCCGTTGACGGTCAGGCCGGGGATGCGCACTTTGAGGTCAGGGTTACTGGCCACGCCGTTACGGAAGGTCAGGTTGCCGCGCAGTTCCTGGAACGGCGTGTCCTTGCCCTGTGGCGTGGTGCTCAAGGTCTTGCGGTTGAGCAGGGCAATGCCGGTGCACAGTTGTTGTTCGATGTTGGCGTTGAGCAGCGCGCCGTTATTGATCACAAAACTGGCGGTGCCATTGAGGCTGTCGATCAGCGCCTTTTGGCTGTTGCCACGGCCGGTGAGGTTGCTGTCGAGGGTGATTTGGCCTTTCACCGGCGGGGTTTGCCCCTGGGCTTGCAGGATGCGCTCAACCGGTACCTGTTTGATGTGGGTTTGCAGCGCCAACACCGGGATGTCCTGGCGCACATCGAGTGTGCCGTTGGCCTGGAAGGTGCCGTTGTAGAGGCCACCGCTCAGGGTGTCGAGCTTGAGCTGGCCATCGATGCCGGAGGCTTTGAGCCCTGCATTCTGGATCGGCAGCTTGCTCAGGGTCAGTTGGCCAAAGGCCAGGTCGGCGTTCACGTCCAGAGTGCGCAGGCGGGTCAATGGCAGCAGCTTGTCGGTGCTCCACGCGCCTTTGGTCGGAGCTTCCGGCAGCGGTGTGGTGCCACCAGCGGCCATGGCGCCGACTTCGCTGTTCTGTACTTCGGCCTGGCGTGCTGCGGTCGCCCCTTTGGCGGATTCGGACTTGGCCGGCAAGTAGTTGTCGGCGTTGAACGTGTCGCCCTTGAGCTGTACGCGCAGGGATTGCTTGGCGAAGTCATCTACCGCAATGCGACCGGTGAAGGTGCTGGCGTCGAGTTTCAGGTTCAAGTCTTCCAGGGCCACGCTGGTGGGCGAGCCCTTGAGACGGCTGACCAGTTCGACCTTGCTCAGGCTGCCCTCGGCCATGGCCGGCAGCGGATGGCCGACGCTGTCGAGGAACTTGGCCAGGTCAAACTGGGCAATGGACAAGGCGCCGCTGAGTTGCGGGGTTTTGTCCAGGTTGTTGACCTTCAGTTCGCCCAGGGCGCGCAGCTGGTTGGCGGAGAGTTTCAGGTTGGTCCATTCGGCGACGTTGGCCGCCAGGTCCACCAGTAATTGGCCCTGGGTGGAGAAGGTCACGGTCTTGCCTTGCAGCGGCTCGCCGGTGGCTTCGCCGCTGAGCTTCATGTCTTCGAACTGGTAGCGCTTGAGGGCGTTCTGGATGCGCAAGTTACCGTTGAGCTCGGTCTTGACGCGCAACAGCGGCTGGTTGCTGCCCAGGAAGGCGGTGAGTTTGAGCGGAATGCTCGCACCTTCGTGCACGGCGCCGGCGCTCAGCTGGATACTTTCGGCGCTGTACTGTTTGCCGGTCTGCTCATCGTTGTATTCAACGCGGGCGTTGTTGATGGTCAGGCTGTCGATGTCCAGGCGGATCGGCTTTGGCGGTTTTTCCGGTTCAGGTTCGGCCGGCGTTTGCACGGGGGCGGGAGCTGGCGCATCGGCGCTGGCGACAGGCACGTTCTTGCCGATGTCTTCCCAGTTGCCATGGCCCTGCTTGTCGCGGTTGAGGCGCAGGTTCAGGCCTTCGACACGCACATCGCTCATCTGCACTTCGCGGCGCAGCAGCGGCAGCACGCGCACCGACAGGCCGAGCATTTGCAGGTCGGCGAACGGTTGGGTGGGGTTGGTCAGGGTCGCCACGCTGGCTTCGTGCAGTTCCAGGCCTAGCCAGGGGAACAGGCTCCAGCCGATATCGCCATTGAGCGTCAGCTCGATGTGGGCCTTGTCGCGGGCAATCTGGCGAATCTCGTCTTTGTAATCGTTGGGATCGAAGAGGTGGGTCAGGGCAAAGCCCAGGGCCACAATGATCAGCAACAGCCCGAGAAGTACCAGACCCAGGATTTTGCCGAACGCTTTCATGGGCGAGTCCTTGTATGTCGATTTCAAAATTTAGCCGCAGAGTATAACGCCCGAAGGCTTACGTCAGTTCACGCATCGTTACATTGTATCTGGCGTCGGCAAAATCGGATTTTGTCGCTGAACAGACCAGATCGCGTGAAAAAGGTGATGTCAGTTTGGTTTTTCTGTCACCCACTGGTGCTAATCTTCTTAGGTTCGTCTGTCGTCTGCGACACAGCGTCGCGCTCAAAAGGAGCTTTACTCAACAACAACGGCCAACGCTCTGCGTGCAAGGCCGAGGGAGAGAGCGCCTGACGGACACATACTAATAACTGGGGGAAACACCAATGAGCACTAGCACTGCGGCGAGCAGTCATGCCGCACAGCCTGCGTTCCTGTCCAAGGAACGCATTATCGCCAAGCCGGGGTTCAACCGCTGGCTGGTTCCACCGGCCGCCCTGGCCATCCACCTGTGCATCGGCATGGCCTACGGGTTCTCGGTGTTCTGGCTGCCACTGTCCAAGGCGCTGGGTATCACCGCACCGGTCGCCTGTGCGCCGGACATGAGTTTCATCGCGCAAGTCTTCTCTTCCCAATGCGACTGGCCCATCTCCATGCTGGGCTGGATCTACACCCTGTTCTTCATCTTCCTGGGCTGCTCGGCAGCGATCTGGGGCGGTTGGCTTGAGCATGCCGGGCCACGCAAGGCCGGCGTTGTTTCGGCGCTGTGCTGGTGCGGCGGCCTGCTGATCTCGGCGTTGGGTGTCTACACCCACCAGATCTGGCTGATGTGGATCGGCTCCGGCGTGATTGGCGGTATCGGTCTGGGCCTGGGCTATATCTCGCCTGTATCGACCCTGATCAAGTGGTTCCCGGACAAGCGCGGCATGGCCACCGGTATGGCGATCATGGGCTTCGGCGGCGGCGCGATGGTGGGTGCACCGTTGGCCGCAGCGCTGATGGGCCACTTTGCTTCGCCAACCAGCGTGGGCGTGTGGCAGAGCTTCGTGGTCATGGCTGCGATCTACTTCGTGTTCATGATCGGCGGCGCATTGTCGTACCGCGTTCCGCCAACCGGCTGGAAGCCTGAGGGCTGGACTGCCCCGGCGAAAAAGGCCAGCAATGCGATGATTACCCATCGTCACGTTCACGTGAGTGTGGCGTGGAAAACCCCGCAATTCCGTTTGGTATGGCTGGTGCTGTGCCTGAACGTGTCTGCCGGTATCGGTATTCTCGGCATGGCTTCGCCACTGCTTCAGGAAGTGTTCGGTGGCAAGTTGTTGGGCAATGGGCTGACGTTCGGTCAGCTGGATGCCGGGCAGTTGGCGTCGATCGCCGCTATCGCTGCGGGTTTTACCGGTTTGTTGAGCCTGTTCAACATTGGTGGCCGATTCTTCTGGGCGTCGTTCTCCGACTACCTGGGCCGTAAAAATACCTACTTCGTGTTCTTCGCCCTGGGCTTTGCCCTTTACGCGCTGATCCCGAACCTCGGTCACCTGGGCAACGTAGCGCTATTCGTGGCAGCGTTCTGCATCATCCTGTCGATGTACGGCGGTGGTTTTGCGACCGTCCCGGCTTACCTGGCCGACCTGTTCGGCACCCAGATGGTCGGTGCGATCCACGGTCGTCTGCTGACCGCATGGGCTGCGGCGGGCGTGTTGGGCCCGGTGCTGGTGAACTACCTGCGTGAGTATCAGCTGAGCATTGGCGTTGAACGCGCTGCTGCCTACGACATCACCTTGTACATCCTCGCGGGCCTGTTGGTGCTGGGTTTCATCTGCAACCTGCTGGTGCGCCCGGTGGCCGACAAGTACTTCATGACTGACGCAGAGCTGGCGGCCGAACAGGCGCTGGGCCATGACAAAGGGGCTGACGCCAGCACTTCGCTGGAGTGGAAAGCGTCGTCTGGCAGCGTGCCGCTAGCAGTTGCGGCGTGGTTGGTCGTGGGTGTTCCGTTGGCGTGGGGTGTGTGGGTGACCCTGCAAAAGACGGCGGTACTGTTCCACTGATACCCGGTTTCCCGGTGCCCTCTCATGCAACGTGAGTGGGCGTCGGGCAACTAGTCCTGCTTCTTGTCAGGCAAGGTCCTGGCTGAAGCGCCGCGCCATGGAATGCGTTGAAACCATGGGCGCGGCACCGGATGAACAATCACCCGCAAGGCACGTGCATAGTCCATGACCAGGCCGGGTGTCCACGCCATGGTCATGGCGCGCTTGCGTACTTGCGCGGCAATCCACAACTCAGGCATGAGCAAGGTCTGCAGGACCGAGCGCCAGCGCCGGGACCGTTCCGACAACACGCCATCCATCGATGCTTCCAACGCAAAGGCCACGCTGCTGGAACAGTTGCGGTAGGTCAGGTTGTAGGTGGCCTGTTGGCGATAGTTATTCGAGAACTCGATCAGCGCTTTGCGGCTGTACTGGTGAAAAATAATCTTGCGGTCCGAGTCGCACCAGTTGGCCACTTCAGTGGCGTAGTCCGGCTGGAATGTGCCTGGCACGTCGTTATTGCGCGTGGCCTTGAGGATGCGGAAAAACTCCGCCGGTGAGCGATCGATGTCCGCGACCGGGTACAGGCTCAGGTACACCGAGGGCGACAGCTCAATCGCTGCGTGCCCGGTTGAAATCACGCCTTGTGCATCCACCGCCGCAATGTAGCGATTGATGATCGGGCGAGGAATTGTCGTTGCGCCGGCGGTGCCTTCCGGCGTCCAGATATGCACGATCAATGGGTCCTGCAAGTCAGGCTCTTGCTCCAGGCGCGGCTCCAGCGGTTTTTGCGGTGGCAGCTTCTTGAAGTCTGACAGTAAATCCCTTGGTACAAGCAGCTCAAACGTTGAAGTGCCGTTGCGCAATCGCCTCACGCGATTCGCAATGCGCACCGTGTTGAAGCCGCTGACGATCATCAATGCACCGAGGAAAAACGACACCGTTGCACTGAGGGCGATGGGATAAGGACTGACCAGCAACCCCGCGAACGCCAGCTGAGCGCCGCCGCTGATCAACGACGATCGCCAGTGCGGGAACCTGACGACCCAGGCCGAGCTAATGGTCAGCAAGCCGATCACGAAGTAGGTCAGGCCAAAGATGATCGCCAGCAACAGGTGGCTATAGACATTGTTCGCGAGAATCAACACGGCGACGAAGAAGAAAATGCCACCCTTGAAATACAGCACGGCCCGCTGAGCGCCTACGCCGCTGGCAGCCACGCTGAGGGTGACAATGCTTTCCAGCAGCAACATCAAACCGAATGCGCGCATCGGAAAGTACAGTGCACCGTCCAGGCCGTCGTACATCACGCCCAGGCCCAGCGAGCCCCACAGGATACCCACCAGGCCGAGAATCCAGAATTTGGATCGCACGAACTCAACGCCGAACAGCAGTAAAGCAATCTGAATCATTAAGTACCCCTACAGGGAAAAGCAGGCTGTCACAGGCGAAGGTTCAGGAGTAGCGGCCGCTTTGCCAGTTGCCGACAATCACTTGGCCATGGGCATCACGCAGGGCGCCGGGGCTTTGGTCATACAGGGTCAGCCATTCACCATTGCCCTTGTCGATGCGAAAGGCCAATGACGCGGCGCGGGTATGGGTTTCCGGCGACCAGTGGCGTTTGAGTCTGTCGCGGTCCTCTGGGTGTACACGCTCCAGGACCTGCTGCACGGTGCGCAGGGGCTGGGCACTCACGTCCAGCAGCGTTTCGAGGTTGTCGTCCCAGAGAATTTCCCCGGTTCCCGGGTGCAGTTGGTACATCACACCGCTGCCCGCCAAGCGCCCGGTTTCCAGGTCGTAAGGTTGAGCGGATTGCCTCATCAAGCGTATTACCAACACCAGTAATGCCGTGATGGACAGGTAGCTTTGCGCAAGCAGCAAGGGCTCGCCTTCCAGCAGGCCGTGCACATAAAACGGCCCGGTCTTCTGGTCGGTGAAATTGACCACGATACCGCCCAGCACCAGTAGCGCGATCGAGCCGCCAGGGCTGCGCCACGTTATGCAAACGGCGAGGGTAAGCGCGATGGGCAGGCAGGCCAGGATGAAATACGCCGCTGCGCCCGCGTCGGTGCCCAGCCTGTTGATGAGCCAGAGCGGGGACGCCCCGAAAACGTACCAGGTGTTCAATGCCAGCAGCAGCAACCATATCCCGCCGGCCAGTCTCGTGCGCGTGCGCGCAGGAAAGTCGCGCAGGTTGCTGTTCAGTACATTCATCACCACGACGGTTGAGAAGAACACGCCGCTCATGCCGGACATCCAGTTGGTCATGAACGTGTGCGGTGATACTTCCCCGGCCAGCATCAGCCAGCCTTTCCTGATTAATGCCAGGACGCAGCAAACGCCCACGGTGGCCAGCAACCACAGCAAAATGGCATGCAGTTCGTCGCCGCGCCGAGCGAAGCGCCGAACCAGCCAGGCAATCGCAACAGAGCCTGCCAGTGCCATCGCTGAAAGCGCCACGGCGGCCGGCAGATGTTGCCAGCCATGCTCATCCAGCAGCACCCGTGCGACCAGAAACACCGCAAACAACATCGGCCAGTGAGCGCGTCGCGAGCTGAGGAACGCCGACACGGAAATACCCGCCGGGAACCAGATAATCGCCATCTGCGAGACGGGATCTTCGAAGGCCAGCGACATGACGCCGGTCACGTAGTAGGTCACCGCCCACAGGAGGAGGACGCCGCTGCGCTGTAAGACTGTCGGTATCGTCATTGTTGAATATTCATTAGGTTTTAAACATTGCGCTCATATTACCGCGAAGCCGCCGGGGGCATCGGGTAAATGCGCTGAGCGCACCATCCTGGGGCGGCCACTTGTATGCACATGTCTATCCTCGACACTCCATCAGTCTTATGCCCTTCGATGTTTCTGTTTGGCGCCCGCGCCCCTATAATGGCTGCCTTTTTCGCCCAATGATTTTGCGGAGCTGGTGATGGCCGAACGTAAGGCGTCCGTCGAGCGCGACACTCTGGAAACCCAGATCAAAGCCTCGATTAACCTGGATGGCACCGGAAAGGCCCGATTTGATATCGGTGTACCTTTTCTTGAGCACATGCTGGACCAGATCGCCCGTCATGGGCTGATCGACCTGGATATCGTCAGCAAGGGCGACCTGCATATCGACGACCACCACACGGTGGAAGACGTAGGCATCACCCTCGGCCAGGCGTTTGCCAAGGCCATCGGCGACAAAAAAGGCATCCGTCGCTACGGCCACGCCTATGTCCCGCTGGACGAAGCGCTGTCGCGTGTGGTCATCGACTTCTCCGGCCGCCCAGGCTTGCAGATGCACGTGCCCTACACCCGCGCCACCGTGGGCGGCTTCGACGTCGACCTGTTCCAGGAATTCTTCCAGGGCTTCGTCAACCACGCACTGGTCAGCCTGCACATCGACAACCTGCGCGGCACCAACACCCACCACCAGATCGAAACCGTGTTCAAGGCTTTCGGCCGCGCGCTGCGCATGGCTGTAGAGCTCGATGACCGCATGGCCGGTCAGATGCCCTCGACCAAAGGCGTTCTGTAATGCAGACGGTCGCGGTTATCGACTACGGCATGGGTAACCTGCACTCGGTGGCCAAGGCCCTCGAGCACGTAGGTGCCGGCAAGGTGCTGATCACCAGCGATGCCAGCGTGATTCGCGAAGCCGACCGGGTGGTGTTCCCGGGCGTCGGCGCGATTCGCGATTGCATGGCCGAGATCCGCCGCCTGGGCTTTGACAGCCTGGTGCGCGAAGTCAGCCAGGACCGCCCGTTCCTCGGCATCTGCGTGGGCATGCAAGCCTTGCTCGACAGCAGTGAAGAGAACGGCGGCGTTGACTGCATCGGCCTGTTTCCCGGCCAGGTGAAGTTCTTCGGCAAAGACCTGCATGAAGACGGCGAGCATTTGAAAGTCCCGCACATGGGCTGGAACGAAGTGCGCCGCACCGTGGATCACCCGCTGTGGCACGAAATCCCGGACATGGCGCGTTTTTACTTTGTGCACAGTTACTACATCGCCGCCGGTAACCCGCGCCAGGTGGTGGGTGGCGGGCACTACGGCGTCGACTTCGCCGCGGCGCTGGCCGAAGGTTCGCGCTTTGCCGTGCAGTTCCACCCGGAGAAGAGCCATACCCATGGCCTGCAATTGCTGCAGAACTTCGCCGCGTGGGATGGCCGCTGGTAAATGGCCAAGCAGCCCAAGGTGCCGATCTTGAACCTCACGCCCGAGCAGGAGCGTGAGGCTACCTTCAAGATCAAGCGCTTCATGGAGGACCGTTTCGAGCTCAAGCTGGGCTCGTTCGAGGTCGCCGAGCTTCTTGAACTGTTCACCACCGAAGTTGCGCCGCACTATTACAACAGGGCGATTTTCGACACGCAGACGCTCCTTAAAGAAAGGTTCGAAAGCATCGAAAGCGACCTGTGGGCTTTAGAAAAAAGCAGCTGAAAGCCTCAAGCTGCAAGACTTAATACGCGTGCTTGCTTGCAGCTTATAGCTCGCAGCTTGCAGCTCTTTGACGAAGGAAAAGCATGCTAATTATCCCCGCTATCGATCTCAAGGACGGCGCTTGTGTCCGCCTGCGCCAAGGCCGCATGGAAGATTCCACCGTGTTCTCCGATGACCCGGTGAGCATGGCTGCCAAATGGGTGGAAGGGGGCTGCCGTCGTCTGCATCTGGTGGACTTGAACGGCGCCTTCGAAGGCCAGCCGGTCAATGGCGAAGTGGTCACTGCCATCGCCAAGCGCTACCCGAACCTGCCGATCCAGATCGGTGGCGGTATCCGCTCCCTGGAAACCATCGAGCACTACGTCAAGGCCGGCGTGAGCTACGTGATCATCGGCACCAAGGCCGTGAAAGACCCGGCGTTCGTCGCTGAGGCCTGCCGCGCGTTCCCGGGTAAAGTGATCGTGGGCCTGGACGCTAAAGACGGTTTCGTCGCCACCGACGGCTGGGCTGAAATCAGCACTGTCCAGGTGATCGACCTGGCCAAGCAGTTCGAAGCTGACGGCGTGTCCGCCATCGTTTATACCGACATCGCCAAAGACGGAATGATGCAGGGCTGCAACGTACCGTTCACGGCTGCGTTGGCTGCGGCCACCAGGATTCCGGTTATCGCTTCCGGTGGCATTCACAACCTGGGCGACATCAAGTCGCTGCTGGACGCCAAGGCCCCCGGCATCATCGGCGCTATCACAGGCCGCGCGATTTATGAGGGCACGCTGGATGTGGCCGAAGCCCAAGCGTTTTGTGATGGCTACGCGGCCAGCTCCAAGTCGTAAGCTATAAGCTGCAAGCAAAAGCAAATCCGCTTCTACTTGCAGCTTATAGCTTGAAGCTTCTTAATCGGAGATTAAGTCTATGGCTTTAGCCAGACGCATCATCCCTTGCCTGGACGTCGACAACGGTCGCGTGGTCAAGGGCGTCAAGTTCGAGAACATCCGCGATGCCGGCGACCCGGTGGAAATCGCCCGTCGTTATGATGAGCAAGGTGCCGACGAGATTACCTTTCTCGACATCACCGCCAGCGTCGACGGCCGCGACACCACGCTGCATACCGTCGAGCGCATGGCCAGCCAGGTGTTTATCCCACTGACCGTCGGCGGTGGCGTGCGCACCGTGCAAGACATCCGCAACCTGCTCAACGCCGGCGCGGACAAGGTCTCGATCAACACCGCTGCCGTGTTCAACCCGGAGTTCGTCGGCGAGGCCGCGCAGCACTTCGGCTCGCAGTGCATCGTGGTCGCTATCGACGCCAAGAAAGTCTCTGGCCCGGGCGAAACCCCGCGCTGGGAGATTTTCACCCATGGCGGTCGCAAGCCGACCGGCCTGGACGCGGTGGAATGGGCGATGAAGATGGAAGGCCTGGGCGCCGGTGAAATCCTGCTGACCAGCATGGACCAGGACGGCATGAAAAACGGCTTCGACCTGGGTGTGACCCGCGCCATCAGTGATGCACTGGGTATCCCGGTGATTGCGTCCGGCGGCGTCGGCAACCTGCAGCACCTGGCCGACGGCGTGATCGAAGGTCACGCCAGCGCGGTGCTGGCAGCGAGCATTTTCCACTTTGGCGAATACACCGTTCCCGAGGCCAAGGCCTACATGGCGGCGCGCGGTATCGTCGTTCGCTAAACGCTGCTGGACACCATGGCAGGCGCGCGGCACTCTCTGCGCTTGCCATGGATTCCGGTAGCCTTCATGTTCAAGACCCTGCTGCTCGCTCTCGCCAGTACCTCCGTGCTCATCGCCGGTGCTGCCCACGCCGAAGAACCGTCCGACGCCTCCCTGGTGTTGCTGACGGAAAATTTCCCGCCTTACAACATGGCGAAAAACGGCAAGAACTTCGCCAAAGACGAGAACATCGAAGGCATCGCTGTGGACGTGGTGCGGGAGACTTTCAAGCGCGCCGGCATTTCCTACAACCTCACCCTGCGCTTTCCTTGGGAGCGAATCTACAAACTCGCCCTGGAAAAGCCTGGCTACGGCGTCTTCGTCATGGCCCGCCTACCGGACCGGGAAGCCCTGTTCAAATGGGTCGGCCCTATCGGCCCGGACGATTGGGTGATGCTGGCCAAAGCCGACAGCAAGATTCAACTGGACGACCTCGAGCACGCGCGCCGCTACAAGATCGGCGCATACAAGGGCGATGCCATTGCCGAGTCCCTGGAAAAGCAGGGCCTCAACCCACTGGTGGTGTTACGCGACCAGGACAACGCGAAAAAGCTCATGGACGGCCAGATCGACCTGTGGGCCACCGGTGACCCGGCCGGGCGTTATTTGGCGCGCCAGGTGGGGGTGACGGGGTTGAAGACGGTCCTGCGCTTCAACAGCGCCCAGCTCTACCTCGCATTGAACAAGGACGTACCGGACGAGTTGGTGGCCAAGCTTCAGGCCGCGCTGGACCAACTGCGTAAAGATGGCGTGGTTGATGAGATCATGGCCCGTTACCTGTAACTGGCAGGAGGCAATTGTGGGAGCTGGCTTGCCTGCGATAGCGGTCTTTGAGTGACAAATATGCCAGCTGACCCACCGCTTTCGCGAGCAAGCCCGCTCCCACAGGTTTGACTGCATTCCAGATACAGCCCTGTCGTGCGCGGCAATCAGCAGGATGGCAATGCGACGGTCGTCGCCTCTGGATACACACGGGTCAAAAATGTGGGAGCGGGCTTGCCTGCGATGGCGCTCTTTCAGTGACAAATATGTCGGCTGACCCACCGCCATCGCAGGCAAGCCAGCTCCCACAGGGTTGACTGCATTTCAAATACAGCCCTGTCGTGCACGGCAATCAGCAGGATGGCCATGCGACGGTCGTCAGCCTCTGGATACACACGGTCAAAAATGTGGGAGCGGGCTTGCTCGCGAAAGCGCTGTGTCAGTCACTAAATCTGCTGACTGATGCACCGCTTTCGCGAGCAAGCCCGCTCCCACTTTGGTTCTTCGCCGTCGTATCTAACGGTAGATGCCGTTTTTGCCGTGGGCACTCATGGCCTGGTTGCTGCGTACGCTGATCATCAACTTGATATCAATCCAGTCGACGCCTTGGGCCTTGAGCTTGGGCAACTCGCGCTCAAGCACGGCCAGGGTCTGTGGATAAGGATGGCCGATCATCACCGCTGAACCCTGTTTGTGCGCCAGCTTGATCGCGGTTTGCAGCTGCGTGGTAATCGCCGCTTCGGTGCGTTCGTCATCGAGGAATACATCCCGCGAGACATGGGCCAGGCCGATCTTCTGTGCTTCGGCGGCCGCGACGGTTTGTGCGCTGGTGCGGCTGTCGACAAAGAACTTGTTACGCCGTTGCAGCTCGGCCATCAGCCAGGCCATGGCGGCAGGCTGGGCGGTCATGCGGCTGCCCATGTGGTTGTTGATGCCGGCGGTGTAAGGCACAGCCTTGAAGGCGGCGTCCAGGCGCTTGCCGAGTTCTTCGATGGGCAGGTCAGGGTGCCAGGCAAATGGGCCGGTGGCCGGGTCCATGGGCATGTGCAGGATCACGATTTTGCCGGCCTTGTGCGCCTCGCGAGCGAATTCGGCGGCGTGGGGTGTGTCGGGCATGATCGCCGTGGTCACCGGCCCGGGCAGGGCGAGCACGCGACGATCCCGGGGCAGGTTTTGCCCCAGGTCGTCGATGATGAGGGTCAGGTAGGCTTTGCGAGGCTCTTCGGCCGGAGTCGCATGGGCGACTCCGGCCAGGCTGCACAGCACAGCGATGATCAGGGCAAAACGCATATCAACGGCTGCGCGTAATGCTCAGGCCTTTAAGCAGGCTCAGTGCCTGGGCCAGTTGGTAATCATCGTCCTGTGGCATCGGCTTGGCTTTGGCGCCGCTGCCGGTCGGCTGGTCGGCGCCGCCGTTGCCATTGCCCAGGTGACCTTGCAGGTCCGCCTCTTTGTAGTACTCGCTGTCGATCTCGTTGGTGATCTTGGCTTTGCGTACTTCGATGTCCGGCACAATGCCCTGGGCCTGGATCGAGCGACCGTTCGGCGTGTAGTACAGCGCCGTGGTGATCTTCAATGCGCGATCGTTGTTCAGCGGCAACACGGTTTGCACCGAGCCTTTGCCGAAACTGGTGGTGCCCATCAGCACGCCGCGCTTCTGGTCTTGCAGGGCGCCGGCGACGATTTCCGACGCCGAGGCGCTGCCGCCGTTGATCAGCACAGCCAGCGGCACGTTTTCGCTGAGGTCATTGCCGGTGGCCGAGAAGCGCAGTTCGGAGTTGGCGATACGGCCCTTGGTGTAGACGATCAGGCCTTTGGTGATGAAGTGGTCGACCACTTCCACTGCAGACTGCAGCACGCCGCCCGGGTTGTTACGCAGGTCGAGGACGATGCCGTTGAGCTTCTTGCCGTTGTCTTTACGCAGCTTTGCCAGGGCCTTGGCCACTTCGTCGCCGGTCTTGACCTGGAACTGGGTGATACGGATATAGCCGTAGCCCGACTCCAGCAGCTGGCTCTTCACGCTTTTGACCGTGATGGTCGCGCGGGCCAGGGTCACGTCAAACGGGTTGCCGCCATCGCGCACCAGGGTCAGGGTGATTTTCTGGCCGAGCTTGCCGCGCATCTTGTCGACGGCTTCGGTCATGCTCTGGCCACGGGTCGGCTGGCCGTTGATCTTCACGATCAAGTCGCCGGCCTGGATGCCGGCCTTGGACGCCGGAGTGTCGTCGATCGGCGAGACCACTTTGATCTGGCCGTCTTCAGAGCCGACTTCGATGCCCAGGCCACCGAACTCACCGCTGGTGCTTTCCTGCAGCTCGGCGAAATCTTCCGGGCCCAGGTAAGCGGAGTGCGGGTCGAGGTTGCTGAGCATGCCCTTGATGGCATTTTCCAGCAGGGTCTTGTCGTCTACGGGTTCGACATAGGCTGCCTTGATCCGGTCCATGACCTCGGCAAAGGTGCGCAGCTCGTCCAGCGGCAGCGGCGCCTTGGTGGTCGCGGCTGTGGCAGCTTGTGCAGCCGGTGCAGCCTGGTCGGCAAAAGCCAGAGGCGCGCCGATCACCAGGGCGATCGTCAGGGCCAGCGAAGTGAGGCGGGACAAATGCAGCATGTCGAACGAACTCCTAATGTAGATGCGGCCCTATCCTTGGGAACGGCACCATTGTGCAGGGTCGCTCGGGCGGCCCTGCTGACGAATAGCGAAGTACAGCGCCGGAGTGTCCTGGCCGCCACTGTTACCGACAGTGGAGATGGATTCACCGGCTTTTACAACATCACCTGCCGACTTGAGTAAAGTCTGATTGTGGCCGTAAAGGCTCAAATAGCCATTACCGTGGTCAAGAATCACCAGCAAACCGGCGCCTCGCAACCAATCGGCAAACACCACACGCCCACCGTGGACGGCGTGGACCTGGCTACCGGCGGCAGCACTGATCATCACGCCATCCCACTTGGCGCGGGTGTCATCGCCACGGGTTTCACCGAAGCGTGCCAGTAGTCGACCATCAACAGGCCATGGAAGTTTTCCACGGGCTGAAGCAAAAGGTCCGCCAAAAGACTCGCCGCTGCTGGAAACCACTGGGCCAGGGGCTGCATGCGCC
Source organism: Pseudomonas sp. O39 (assembly GCF_045447295.1). Taxonomy (NCBI): domain Bacteria; kingdom Pseudomonadati; phylum Pseudomonadota; class Gammaproteobacteria; order Pseudomonadales; family Pseudomonadaceae; genus Pseudomonas; species Pseudomonas sp. O39. Next base: position 397,420 of record NZ_JBJGXV010000001.1, on the reverse strand, counting down.
GGTTTACGCGGCGCTGGTGCGTCGCTCGTGGCGGCCAGCTCGGCCTCACGCTGGCGCTTTTTTTCCGCTTCCTGCTGGGCTATCAGCGCTTTTTGCCGCGCTTCTTCGGCCTCACGTGCCTGGCGGGCCAGTGTTTCTTCGATGGTTTTGAGGACTTTGCCCAGGTCGGCCTGGTCTTGCTCGCGGGCTTGCAGCTTGGCGTCGCGGGCTTTTACATCGTCATTAAGCTTGGCCAGGGCCTGCTGGCGTTCCTTGCGCACTTTGTCCAACTGATCGCGCTGGGTGTCGAGGGCGGTCTTCTGGTCGAGCAATTGCGACTGCTGGTCGGCTATTTCCTGTTCGACGTTGGCCAGTTGCCGCAGGGTTTCGTTAAAACCCTTCAATTGCGCCAGGCGTGCCTTGCTCAGGTAGTCGTAATAGGTGAGTGTGCGCGCGAATTTTTCCGGGTTCTGCTGGTTGAGCAGCAGCTTGAGGTATTCCTGGCGGCCGCTCTGGTAAGCGGCGCGGGCCTGGATCGCGATCAGGCGTTGCTGTTCAACGCGTGCGCTCTGGAGTTTTTTTTTCTCAGCGTCGAGTCGCTCCAGTTCCGACTCGCTCTTCTTTAATTCTTTTTGTAGCTCCTGGACCTGCTTCTCCAGCTTGCCCATCTCGGTTTCCGTGCCGCGCAGGTCTTTCTGCACCCCGGATTTCTCTTCCTGGAGCTTGCCGAGCAGCTTTTTAAGCTCGGTAATGTCCTGACGCGTAGCGTCCAACTGTTGTTGGGTTTGTGCGCGCTCATCGGCAAACGCCGGTTGGAGCAGGCAGACTAGAGCGAGGGTAATCAAGGCGCGAAGCATAGAGGCGGGCGACACCAGGGAAAGGGACGGCCTAGTATGCCCGCCAAGCGCCGCAAAAAAAACGCCCAATTCGGGCTGGAAGGCAAGATAGGTGCCGAGTGGCGGGCTTATGGCAAAAAGACATCTGCCAAACGCTGGAGATCAAATGTGGGAGGGGGCATGCCCCCGAAGGCGGTGAGTCAGTCAAATAGATGTCGACTGATCCACCGCTTTCGGGAGCAAGCCCCCTCCCACAAGGTTTTGCGGTGTGTTTTACCGTCAGACCAGGATTGAAGTGCCGGTCATCTCTTTCGGCTTCTCCAGCCCCATGAGCATCAACATGGTTGGCGCCACATCTGCCAGCACGCCGCCGTGCCGCACGTTGAAGTCGCGCTTGCCAACGTAGATGAACGGCACCGGCTCGGTGGTGTGGGCGGTATGGGCCTGGCCGGTGGATTCGTCGGACATCTGCTCGCAGTTGCCGTGGTCGGCGGTGATCAGTGCCTCGCCGCCGACTTTCTCCAGGGCGTCGACGATACGGCCGACGCACAGGTCCAGGCATTCCACTGCTTTTACAGCCGCTTGCAGATTGCCACTGTGGCCGACCATGTCGCCGTTGGCGTAGTTGACCACGATCACGTCGTAACGCTGGTGTTCGATGGCATCGACGATCTTGTCGGTGACTTCCGGCGCGCTCATTTCCGGCTGCAGGTCGTAGGTGGCGACTTTTGGCGATGGGATCAGGATGCGCTCTTCGCCCGGGAACGGTTCTTCACGGCCGCCGGAGAAGAAGAAGGTCACGTGCGCGTATTTCTCGGTTTCGGCGATGCGCAGCTGAGTCTTGCCGTTTTTCGCCAGGTAATCGCCCAGCACGTTTTCCAGGCTACCCGGGGCAAAAGCCGCCGGGGCCGGGATATTGGCGGCGTATTGGGTGAGCATGACGAACTCGACCTTCGGCTGGCGGGCGCGCTCGAAGTCTTTGAAGCTGGCATCGACGAACACGTGGCTCAGTTCGCGGGCACGGTCGGCGCGGAAGTTCATGAACACCACGGCATCGCCGTCTTCGACCTTGACCGGCTCGCCGAGGGTGGTGGCTTTGACGAACTCATCGCTCTCGCCACGCGCGTAGGCGGCTTCCAGGCCTTCCTGGGCGGTGGCGGCGTTGAATTCGGCCTGGCCGTCGACGATCAGGTTGTAAGCCTGGGAGACGCGGTCCCAACGGTTGTCGCGGTCCATGGCGAAGTAACGGCCGACCAGGCTGGCGATACGGCCCTTGCCGAGTGCGGCGAAGGTGGCGTCGAGCAGTTCGATGGACGATTGCGCGCTTTTGGGCGGGGTGTCGCGGCCGTCGAGGAAGGCGTGCAGGTAAATCTTGTCTGCGCCGCGCTTGAAGGCCAGCTCGGCCATGGCGACCAGGTGGTCCTGGTGGCTGTGAACGCCGCCGTCGGACAACAGGCCCATGAAGTGCACGGCCTTGCCGGCTGCGACTGCTTTATCCACCGGCGCGCAGATGGTCGGGTTCTCGAAGAACTCGCCGTCGCGGATCGATTTGGTCACGCGTGTGAAGTCTTGGTATACCACTCGTCCGGCGCCGAGGTTCATGTGGCCGACTTCCGAGTTACCCATCTGGCCGTCCGGCAGACCCACGTCCATGCCGGAACCGGAGATCAGGCCGTTGGGTACGGTGGCGGTCAGGCGGTCCAGTACCGGCTTGTTGGCCGAGTACACGGCGTTGTCGTGGTGGCTTTCACTGTGTCCGAAGCCATCGAGAATTATCAGGACCAAAGGTTTAGGCGTAGTAGTCATAGATCCTCTCGCGGCGGTAATAAAGGAAGGCAATCTAAAAGGGAGTAGCAGTTTAAAGCGAAGTTCCGACCACGTCACCGCTTTACGGGGGTTGGCCGCCCCTGACGGCTGTGTATACTTACCGCCATTTTAACGCCCTGGAACCTCCTTGATGGTTGATCACCTGATTGCATTTGCCACTGCCCACTACCTGCTCGCGGGTGCCTTCGTCATCCTGCTGGCGCTGCTGATCGCTCATGAAATGAGCCGCGGTGGCCGCAGCCTGAGCACGTCGGAGCTGACCGCGCTGGTCAACAAGGATGAGGCCGTTGTCGTGGATATTCGCCCGGTCAAGGATTTCGCTGCCGGTCATATCGTCGGCGCACTGAACATTCCACAGGACAAGCTGATCGCACGCCTGGCCGAGCTGGAAAAATACAAAGCCAAGACCATTATTCTGGTCGACGCCCAAGGCCAGCACGCCGGCACCCACGCCCGCGAGATGCTCAAGGCCGGTTTCACCGCCGCCAAACTGTCCGGTGGTATCGGCAGCTGGAAGGCCGATAACCTGCCGCTGGTGAAGTGATATGAGCCAGGTTGTCGTGTATTCCAGCGATTATTGCCCCTACTGCATTCGGGCCAAGGCCCTGCTTGAGAAAAAGGGCATTGCCTTCGAAGAGATCAAGGTCGACGGCAAGCCGCAGGTGCGCGCCGAGATGACCAAAAAAGCGGGACGCACTTCCGTGCCGCAGATCTGGATCGGCGCCAAGCATGTCGGTGGGTGCGATGACCTGTTCGCTCTGGAGCGCGCCGGTAAACTCGATGCGCTGCTGCTCGTCTGACTCCAAAACCCTAAAAGACCCCAAGATCAAGAAGGATCTGCGATGACTGACCAACAGAACACCGAAGCAGCGCAAGAGCAAGGCCCACAATTCTCGCTGCAGCGGATCTACGTGCGTGACCTGTCGTTCGAAGCGCCGAAAAGCCCGGCCATCTTCCGTCAGGAATGGACGCCAAGCGTTGCGCTGGACCTGAACACCCGTCAAAAGGCACTGGAAGGCGACTTCCACGAAGTCGTGCTGACCCTGTCGGTCACCGTCAAGAACGGCGAAGAAGTCGCTTTCATCGCTGAAGTGCAACAGGCTGGTATCTTCCTGATCCAGGGCCTGGACGAAGCGTCCATGAGCCACACCCTGGGTGCGTTCTGCCCGAACATCCTGTTCCCGTATGCCCGTGAGACCCTGGACAGCCTGGTCACCCGTGGCTCGTTCCCTGCGCTGATGCTGGCTCCGGTGAACTTCGATGCCCTGTACGCTCAAGAGCTGCAGCGCATGCAACAGGAAGGTTCGTCGACCGTTCAATAAGTCGATGCGCTAAAAATGTGGGAGGGGGCTTGCCCCCGATTGCGGTGTGTCAGCTGAATAGGTGTTGGCTGACCCACTGCTATCGGGGGCAAGCCCCCTCCCACATTTGTTATGCGGTGTTATTTGAAACCGAGCTGGCGCCAGCCTTCGTAGACGGCAACAGCCACGGTGTTGGACAGGTTCAAGCTGCGGCAGCCCTCGCGCATCGGCAAGCGCAGGCGATGGCCCTCGGGCAGTGCGTCGAGCACCTCGGCCGGCAGGCCTCGGCTTTCCGGGCCGAACAGGAAGGCGTCGCCTTCGGCAAAGCTGGCATCGTGAAATGGCCGCGAACCCTTGGTGGTGAACGCGAACAGCCGTGGGTGGCCCAGGCTTTCCAGGCAGCTTGCGAGGTCGGCGTGGCGCTTGAGAGTGGCGTACTCGTGGTAGTCCAGCCCGGCGCGGCGCAGGCGCTTGTCGTCCATGTCGAAGCCCAGGGGCTCGATCAAATGCAGGTGGCAGCCACTGTTGGCGCACAGCCTGATAACGTTGCCGGTATTCGGCGGAATTTCTGGTTGAAAAAGGATGACGTGAAACATGCACGGCTCCGAAGGCAAAGATGCGCTGCATTCTACCCCCGAAGATGACCCAAGACCGAAGCTATTGCCGAAGGTCATGGGCTCATTGGTGATTGTCGGTTTGATGATCGGCCTGATGATCGGCCGCCTGACCACCCCCGACCCGGTTGAGTTGCAGCAGGTAGAGACAGCTGCGGACAGCGTGGTGGTGTGGTTCAACAGCGAGCCCAAGCTGCACGGCGAACATATCGACGGCACCGTGGCGCTGCTGTTCGACGCGCAAGGCAACGCCGCCAGCGGGCAACTCAAGGTCAATGACAACGATGTGAATTGGCGCATCCGCAAGACCGATGGCGGCTTGCTGCTGAACCTGGTGGCGGCTCGGCCGTTGCGCGGGGAGTGGAAAGGCGAGAAGGCCGAGGGCCGCTGGCGGTTGGAGATCCTTCTCCGAGAGCAATAAAAGAGGGAATTCCCGGCCTGCCTGTACCAAGGTTCCCAAAACGGGCTGGGGCTATGGGCGCTGCGCCGCATAAGCCCCGGGTGTAAAGAAGGGAGTTCCCGGCCTGCCTGTACCAGGGCTCCCAAAACGGGGTGAAGCCTTACAAGGCTTCGGTATTAAAGAGGGAATCCCCGGCCTGCCTGTACCGAGGTTCCCGAAACGGGTGTGGGGCACGACGCAGTTCGCATCAAGCACCCCGGGTGTAAAGAGGGGATTCTCGGCCTGCCTGTACCGAGGTTCCCGAAACGGGTGTGGGGCACGACGCAGTTCGCATCAAGCACCCCGGGTGTAAAGAGGGGATTCTCGGCCTGCCTGTACCAAGGTCCCCGAAACTGGGTAGTACAAGGGTTATTGCAGGGCGCGTGCCAGAGTTTGCAATGTGTGCCAAAAAAAATTTCCAGAATGCGCAAAGCCCCGGAATACGGGGCTTTGGTGTTTTTGCGATTTGATTTTTTCTTGATTCGGCGGGTGTTTCAGGCTGGCTGGATGTGCGCGATGCTAGTTCATGGTGCATTGAAGCGGTGCACAGTCCTGGAACTTTGTGGAGATCCAAATGTGGGAGCGGGCTTGCTCGCGAAGGCGGTGTGTCAGTCAATACATCTGCTGACTGACACACCGCCTTCGCGAGCAAGCCCGCTCCCACAGGGGATCTTCAGTGGATCAGGAAGAGGTGTTAAGCCTCATCACCCTCATCATCATCCCCGCCATCCACCTTCATCCCCAGCTCCTTGATCTTGCGCGTCAGGGTATTGCGGCCCCAGCCGAGCAGCACAGCGGCGTCGCGGCGGCGGCCGGCGGTGTGCTTCAAGGCGGTTTCGATCATGATTCGCTCGAAGGCCGGTACGGCGCTGTCCAGCAGGTTCGACTGGCCGCGTGCCAGGGCCTGGTCGGCCCATTGGCGCAGCGCCTGCTCCCAGTTGGTTACCGGTGCCGAGTCCTGCGGCAAGCTCAACAGCTCCGGCGGCAGGTCGCTGATATGCACCTCACGCCCGGATGCCATTACCGTGATCCAGCGGCAGGTGTTCTCCAGCTGGCGCACGTTGCCCGGCCATGGCAGGTTCTTCAGGTATTCCTCGGTCTCGCTTTTGAGCAGCTTCGGCTCGACGGCCAACTCTTGGGCGGCGCGGCTGAGGAAGTGGCGGGCGAGAGTCGGGATGTCTTCGCGGCGGTCCGACATACGTGGGATGTGGATACGGATCACGTTCAGACGGTGGAACAAGTCCTCACGGAATTTGCCCGCGTGCACCAGGGTTTCGAGGTTCTGGTGCGTCGCCGCGATGATGCGCACGTCGACCTTGACCGGCGTGTGCCCGCCAACGCGGTAGAACTCGCCGTCGGCCAATACGCGCAGCAAGCGAGTTTGGGTGTCGGCCGGCATATCACCGATTTCATCGAGGAACAGCGTGCCGCCGTCCGCCTGTTCAAAGCGGCCACGCCGCAGGTTGGCGGCGCCGGTGAACGCGCCTTTCTCATGGCCGAACAGCTCGGACTCCATCAAGTCCTTGGGAATCGCCGCCATGTTCAGCGCGATAAACGGCGAGGCCGCCCGTGGGCTGTGACGGTGCAGTGCATGAGCCACAAGCTCTTTACCGGTACCCGACTCGCCGTTGATCAACACGGTGATGTTGGAGTGGCTCAAGCGCCCGATAGCGCGAAACACTTCCTGCATCGCCGGCGCTTCGCCGATGATTTCCGGGGTGCGGGTCAGGGCGGGAGGGACTTCCTGGTTCTGCTGTTCCTGGGCGTGCTGGTTGGCGCGCTTGACCAGCGCCACCGCCTCGTCCACGTCGAATGGCTTGGGCAGGTACTCAAAGGCGCCGCCCTGATAGGACGCGACAGCGCTGTCCAGGTCCGAGTGGGCGGTCATGATGATCACCGGCAGGCGCGGGTGCTGCTCGCGGATGCGCGCCAGCAAGTCCAGGCCACTGGCGCCGGGCATGCGGATGTCGGAGATGATCACGTCCGGCTGTTGACGCGCCAGGCGGCTCATCACCCCGTCGGCGCTGTCGAAGCTTTGGGTGGTCATGCCTTCCTGTTGCAAGGCTTTCTCGAGGACCCAGCGGATAGAACGGTCGTCATCGACGATCCAGACGGTTTCACTACGGCTCATGTCGATGGGGCTCCTTGTTCCAGAGGCAGAAAGATCGAGAACGTGGTGTGGCCAGGATGGCTTTCACATTCGATCAAACCCTGGTGCTGGCTGATGATGTTCTGGGTAATGGCCAGGCCCAGCCCGGTACCGTCCGGGCGGCCGCTGACCATGGGAAAGAAGATGGTTTCCTGCAATTCCGCAGGTATGCCCGGGCCGTTGTCGATGATCTCGACTTTGGTCACCAGGCGATGGCGCACATGGCCGATCGTGAACTGGCGCAGGGCGCGGGTGCGCAGGCTGATGCGGCCCAGGCGCAGCTCGTTCTGGCTGCTGATGGCCTGCATAGCGTTGCGCACGATATTGAGCACCGCCTGGATCATCTGCTCGCGGTCGATCAATACATCGGGAATGCTCGGGTCGTAGTCGCGTACGAGGGTGATGCAGCCCTGGCTTTCGGCTTCCACCAACTGGCAAACGCGCTCCAGCACCTCGTGCACGTTGGTCATGGCCAACGATGGCAACTTGTTGGAGCCGAGCATGCGGTCCACCAGGTTACGCAGGCGGTCGGCTTCCTCGATGATGACGTTGGTGTAGTCCTTGAGGTGCTCCTCCGGCAGTTCGCGCGCGAGCAGTTGCGCCGCGCCGCGAATCCCGCCCAGCGGGTTCTTGATTTCATGGGCCAGGCCGCGCACCAGCATCTTGCTGGTTTCCTGCTTGGACAGCTGCGCTTCTTCTTTGGTGATGCGCAGCAAGCGGTCGCGGGGGTGCACTTCGAGCAACAGCAATGTCGCGCCGTTGCTCAGGATCGGGGTCACGGCGTAGTCGACGGTCAGCGTCTGGCCGGTAAGGGCGGTGAGCATCGCTTCACGCTTGGTGAACGGGTGTGCCTGTTCCACCGCCTGGCGCAACGAGCTCAAGGCTTCGGCCGACTCGGTGAACAATTCGCTGATGAACTGCCCATGGCTGCGCTGGCCGCTGATGGCCAGGAGCATCTCCGCCGCCGGGTTCATGTACTCAAGACGCAGGTCGTCATTGAGCAGAATGGTCGCGGTGGTCAGGTTGTCGAGTAACAAACGGTGCAGTGCATCGCTAATGGTCATCAGGACCTCTTTTGGAGCAAGGCGCGGGCTTGAGGCACACGCTGATACAAGGAAAATGCAAAAACCAAACCAAGGCTCCGAAAAGAAGCGTTAAAGCCCTGAAATAGGCATTTAAGGCGCGAAACTGTGGCGTTCTGCCAGCTTGTTCGGGAAGAATCGAACCAAAATGGGCTGGACAGGTGGGAAGCGTGCAGGCTATCGCACCAATATAGTGCGGTTTTGTGAAAGTTGTTCAGGAAGGCTTGGAAGGCGCAACTGAATCCACCGAGTCCAAATGTGGGAGCGGGCTTGCTCGCGAAGGCGGTGTGTCAGTCAACACATGTATCGACTGATTCGCCGCCTTCGCGAGCAAGCCCGCTCCCACAGTTTTGATTGGGTTTGCAGGCTTTAACCTTTGTAGATGCACAGCTCGGCGGTGGCGCGGATCATTGCCAGTTGGCGCAGCGGATCATTCTGCGGCTCATGCACGGCGGTGGCCAGCCACTGCGGGCACTGTGGGTCGGTGCGCTGGGGGGTAAAGTCAGCCAGTTGCTGGAGCAGGCGTTTTTGCAGTTGGTCCAGTTGCGGGCGAATTTGCTTTACCAGGTCTGGGCGCGGGTCGTCGGGCGCTTTGCCTTGGAACTGCCAGTCGGATAGATGGGTGTATTGCACCAACTTATTGGCTTCGATCTGTGCCGAGAAAAATTGCTCGGCGGCGGCGGGGTCCAGTTTGTAAGTAGGCGCCTGGGCGACGACGCTGGCGATCACGTCCTCTTCGCGCTTCTTGTCCTCTACGGGCTTGTGGCTGTCCCATTTGCTCAGGGCCACCTGGTCGGCAATCTCCAGGCGTTCGGCGATGCTGTTGAGCAGAGGCTCCAGCGTGGGCGGCGCGGCGCTCGCACTGGCGCTGATAAATAACAAAGCGAATACAAGTCGATGTTTCAAAGCGGATCTCCTGTGGGAGCTGGCTTGCCTGCGATGCGGGCAACTCGGTACAGCAGGTATACCCAGCTGATGCTATCGCAGGCAAGCCAGCTCCCACATTTTGATTGGGTTTGCAGGTTGGGGCCGGTGTCAGCCAGAGGCTACCTTAGCTTGCGTGCTTGCCTACAGGTGAGCCAGAATCCGCCGGCTTGTACGGCTGGCTTGTCGTCTCTAAGGTTGCTCGGTCGCTGCTCATCAGCGATCAGGTTTAGTAGCCTGAGGGTTAAGTTAAGTCGTACCACTCCGACCTTCATGGCGGCTGTGCGTAGGGCACCTTCGGGTGCGCCGGCTTTTGCTTAACTTCCCCGGTCTACTAACCTGCGCATAGCTGCCACCCTATCGTTTAGTAGCGAGTCGATGGCGGCCTCATTCGAGGAAGTTAAGACATGTTCAAACCAACTCCAAATCCACCTCCATCCGTCTTCACCGTCGATCCCGGCAGCGATGACGAGTCCCTGCTGGTCAACAGCTTCGAAGCCTTCTCCTCAGTCAGCACCTTGTTGCTTGATTTGTCCGAGGCGCTGGAAGGCAAACACCGCGATACCGTACTGGCGATTCATCAGCTCAGTGCTCTCGGCACCTTGATGGTTGGAAAAATGCTCGACCGCCACGCCCCGGCTCGCTAAACGCCAGGCAAAAAAAAGACCTCCCGAAGGAGGTCTTTTCGTCACGCCACGTTAAGCGGCGCTACCGGATCAGCAGCTGTAGTACAGCTCGTATTCCAGTGGGTGTACGAAGGTGCGTACTTTGATTTCTTCTTCGCTTTTCAGCTCGATGTAGGCATCGATGAAGTCGTCGCTGAATACGCCGCCTTTGGTCAGGAACGCGCGGCCCTTGTCCAGCTCTTCCAGGGCTTCTTTCAGGCTGCCGCACACTTGTGGGATCTCTTTGGCCTCTTCAGGCGGCAGGTCGTACAAGTTTTTGTCGGCAGCGTCGCCAGGGTGGATCTTGTTCTGGATACCGTCCAGGCCAGCCATGACCAGGGCCGCGAAGGCCAGGTACGGGTTGGCTGCCGGGTCCGGGAAGCGAGCTTCGATACGGCGAGCGCGCGGGCTGGACACGTAAGGAATACGGATCGAGGCGGAGCGGTTACGCGCCGAGTAGGCCAGCATTACCGGTGCTTCGAAACCTGGCACCAGACGCTTGTAGGAGTTGGTCGACGGGTTGGTGAAGCCGTTCAGGGCCTTACCGTGCTTGATGATACCGCCGATGAAGTACAGGGCAGTGTCGGACAGGCCGGCATAACCTTCGCCAGCGAATGTGTTCTTGCCATCTTTAGCGATGGACAGGTGAACGTGCATACCCGAACCGTTATCGCCATACAGCGGCTTAGGCATGAAAGTAGCGGTACGGCCGTAGGCATCAGCCACGTTGTGTACGCAGTACTTCAGGGTCTGAACTTCGTCAGCCTTGGCAACCAGGGTGTTGAACTTCACGCCGATTTCGTTCTGGCCCGCAGTCGCCACTTCGTGGTGGTGAACTTCGATGACCAGGCCCATTTCTTCCATGGCGTTGCACATGGAGGTACGGATTTCGTGGTCGTGGTCGAACGGCGGAACCGGGAAGTAGCCACCTTTGATGCCTGGACGGTGGCCTTTGTTGCCGCCTTCGATGTCCTGGTCGGACATCCACGAACCCTGTTCGGAGAAGATTTTGAACATGGAGCCGGAGATGTCGGACTTGAACTTGACCGAATCAAAGATGAAGAATTCTGGCTCCGGACCTACGAATACGGTGTCGCCGATACCGGTCGACTTCAGGTATTCCTCGGCGCGCTTGGCGATCGCACGTGGGTCGCGGTCGTAGCCTTGCATGGTCGAAGGCTCGATCACGTCGCAGACGATGATCAGGGTTGGGTCTTCGGTGAACGGGTCGAGAACGGCAGTGCTGTCGTCCGGCATCAGGATCATGTCGGAAGCTTCGATGCCTTTCCAACCGGCAATGGAGGAACCGTCGAACATTTTGCCTTCTTCGAAGAAAGCATCATCCAGCGCGTCGCGAGCCGGCATGGTCACGTGGTGCTGAGTACCTTTAGTGTCCGTGAAGCGCAGATCTATCCATTTAACGTCATGATCTTTGATGAGTTGAACCGACTTCGACATGGTGTCCTCCGGGTGGCTTCGGGCTGGATAGTGGAGTTAGCCCTTAGAATGTGGGTGATGCCGGCGCGAATACTCGACCAAGGCAACCTGCCTCACAAGAGAGCAAATTGCATGCCAGTGCGCCAACATGGCCTTTTTGCCTCAAAATCGCCCCTATAACGGTGCAATCCGCTGAAACGGAATAAATCACGCACTGCAATGTAGCGCTAATTCACATAAATGACCCGTTTTGGTGCGCGCTGCGTGTGATGCATATTAACTGGTTAAACCTTGAGCGATTTCCGCTATAATCCGCGCCCCCCTTTTTCAGCAGGCCCGGCGCGCGCTGTTTCCATGAAATTAATCGTTAAAGTGTTCCCCGAAATCACCATCAAAAGCCGACCGGTACGGATGCGTTTCATCCGTCAGTTGGCCAAGAACATCCGTGCCGTGCTCCGTGACCTGGACCCGGCTGTGGTGGTGAATGGCGTGTGGGACAACCTCGAGCTGGAAACCCGTATCACCGATGCCAAAGCCTTGAAGGACATGACCGAGCGCCTGAGCTGCATGCCGGGCATCGCGCATTTCCTGCAGGTGGATGAGTACCCGCTGGGCGACTTCGACGACATCACCGAGAAGTGCAAACAGCACTTTGGCAATGAGCTTGAAGGCAAGATTTTTTCGGTGCGCTGCAAGCGCGCCGGCAAGCACACCTTCAGCTCCATGGACGTCGAGAAATACGTTGGCAGCAAGCTGCGTCGCGAGTGCGGCGCCGCCGGAATTTCCCTGAAAGCGCCGCAAATTGAAGTGCGCATGGAAATTCGCGACCAACGGTTGTTTGTGATTCACAGCCAGCACAACAGCATCGGCGGCTACCCGCTGGGTGCCCTGGAACAGACCCTGGTGCTCATGTCCGGCGGTTTCGATTCCACGGTAGCGGCCTACCAGATCATGCGCCGCGGCCTGATGAGCCACTTCTGCTTCTTTAATCTGGGCGGGCGTGCACATGAATTGGGCGTGATGGAAGTCGCGCACTTTATCTGGAAGAAGTACGGCAGCTCCCAACGCGTGCTATTTGTAAGCGTGCCGTTCGAGGAAGTGCTGGGCGAAATTCTCGGCAAAGTCGATAACAGTCATATGGGCGTAGTATTGAAGCGTATGATGTTGCGCGCTGCGTCCCGAATCGCCGATCAGTTGCAGATCGACGCGTTGGTGACCGGTGAAGCGATCTCCCAGGTCTCCAGCCAGACGCTGCCGAACCTGTCGCTGATCGACTGCGTGACCGAGAAGCTGGTGCTGCGCCCGCTGATTGCCAGTCACAAGCAGGACATCATCGACCTGGCCGAAGAAATCGGCACGGCGGATTTCGCCAAGCACATGCCTGAATATTGCGGGGTCATCTCGGTGAACCCCAAGACCCACGCCAAGCGCAACCGCGTGGAGTACGAAGAACAACAGTTCGACATGGCGATTCTGGAGCGTGCGCTCGAGAACGCTAAAATGGTCCCGATCGATCGCGTAATCGAAGAATTGGGCCAAGACGTGCAAATCGAAGAAGTCAGCGAAGCCCTGGCCGGCCAGATTATCGTCGACATCCGTCACCCGGATGCCGCCGAAGATGAGCCGCTTGAAATCGCTGGCATCGACGTGCAAACGCTGCCGTTCTACGCATTGAACGCGCGTTTCAAGGAACTGGATAACAGCCGTCAGTACCTGCTGTATTGCGACAAAGGCGTGATGAGTCGCCTGCATGCCCACCATTTGCTCAGTGAGGGGCATGCCAATGTGCGCGTTTATCGACCGAGCTAAGAGCCCGGGGCTGTTTGCCTGTGGCCTGCGTCACCGGCCCCCCGACTCTGCCGTCAAGCTGTAACGGCAAGGCCTGACTCTACTGTTAATCGCTGCCACGACCTGTCAGCACACCGAATCCTCTGATCGAGATACACAAGTGATCGAAAATCTACGTAACATCGCCATCATTGCTCACGTTGACCATGGTAAAACCACCCTGGTAGACAAACTCTTGCGTCAATCCGGCACCCTGGAGCGCAACGAGCTCAACGACGAGCGCGTGATGGACTCCAACGACCAGGAGAAAGAGCGCGGTATTACCATCCTGGCGAAAAACACCGCCATCAACTGGAACGGCTACCACATCAACATCGTGGACACCCCGGGCCACGCCGACTTCGGCGGCGAAGTTGAACGCGTAATGTCGATGGTTGACTCCGTTCTGCTGCTGGTTGACGCTCAAGACGGCCCTATGCCGCAAACCCGTTTCGTGACCAAGAAGGCTTTCGAAGCCGGCCTGCGTCCGATCGTGTGCATCAACAAGGTTGACCGTCCAGGCGCACGTCCGGACTGGGTTCTGGACCAGATTTTCGACCTGTTCGACAACCTGGGTGCAACCGAAGAGCAGCTTGATTTCCAAGTGATCTACGCCTCTGCCCTGAACGGTATTGCCGGTCTGGAACACACCGCCATGGCGGAAGACATGACCCCGCTGTACCAAGCGATCGTTGACCACGTTCCACCACCGAAGGTTGACCGTGAAGGCCCGTTCCAGATGCAAATCTCGGCACTGGACTACAACAGCTTCCTGGGTGTTATCGGCGTTGGCCGTATCGCTCGTGGTAGCGTCAAGCCGAACACCCCGGTTGTGGCTATCGGTGCTGACGGCAAGAAGCGTAACGGTCGTATCCTGAAGCTGATGGGTCACCACGGTCTGCACCGTATTGACGTTGAAGAAGCTTTCGCAGGCGACATCGTGTGCGTAAGCGGTATGGACTCGCTGTTCATCTCCGACACCCTGTGCCAGCCGGACACTGTCGAGGCGATGAAGCCTCTGACCGTTGACGAGCCAACCGTTTCCATGACCTTCCAGGTAAACGACTCGCCTTTCTGCGGTAAAGAAGGCAAGTTCGTGACTTCCCGTAACATCAAGGAACGTCTGGACAAAGAGCTGCTGTACAACGTTGCTCTGCGCGTTGAAGAAGGCGACTCGGCTGACAAGTTCAAGGTTTCCGGCCGTGGTGAGCTGCACCTCTCGGTACTGATCGAAACCATGCGTCGCGAAGGCTTCGAAATGGGCGTTGGTCGTCCAGAAGTGATCATCCGCCAGGTTGACGGCGTGAAGCAGGAACCGTTTGAAGACGTGACCATCGACACCCCGGAAGAATCCCAGGGCAAGGTCATGGAAGAGATGGGCCTGCGTCGCGGCGACCTGACCAACATGGTGCCGGATGGCAAAGGCCGTGTGCGTCTGGAATACAACATCCCTGCTCGTGGTCTGATCGGTTTCCGTAACCAGTTCCTGACCCTGACCAACGGTGCTGGCATCCTGACCTCGATCTTCGATCGCTACGACACCATGAAGTCCGGCGACATGTCCGGCCGTCAGAACGGTGTTCTGGTATCGGTAGAAACCGGTAAGGCACTGACCTACTCCCTGGAAACTCTGCAGGCGCGTGGCAAGCTGTTCGTTGAGCACGGTCAAGAGATCTACAACGGTCAGATCGTTGGTCTGAACAGCCGTGACAACGACATGGGCGTCAACCCAACCAAAGGCAAGAAGCTCGACAACATGCGTGCTTCGGGTAAAGACGAAACCATCGCTCTGGTTCCACCAGTGAAGTTCACTCTGGAACAAGCCCTGGAATTCATCCAGGACGACGAGCTGTGCGAAGTTACGCCTAAGTCGATCCGCCTGCGTAAGAAGATCCTGGACGAAGGCGAGCGTACCCGCGCTGCCAAGAAAGCCAAGAACTGAGTTAACTCAGGCTGAATGAAAAACGCCCCCGGTCGAAAGGCCGGGGGCGTTTTTTTATGCCTGTAGTTTTTGTGGTGACTGTGCCGGCCTCATCGCGGGCAAGCCCGGCTCCCACATTTTGGATTTGTGAATGCATTCAAATGTGGGAGAAAGCCAAGAACTGAGTTAACTCAGGCTGAATGAAAAACGCCCCCGGTCGAAAGGCCGGGGGCGTTTTTTTATGCCTGTAGTTTTTGTGGTGACTGTGCCGGCCTCATCGCGGGCAAGCCCGGCTCCCACATTTTGGATCTGTGAATACATTCAAATGTGGGAGCTGGCTTGCCTGCGATGAGGCCCTTGAGGGCACTACAAAATCCGGATCAGAACTTGTCGAGCGTCTTGAACGTGGTTTCGCGCACCACTTCCTTCGGCTTGTACGCACAATACCCCGGGCGCGGGCCGATTTTCGGGTGGTTGCGGCAGGTATCCGGGCGCTTGTCATAAATAGTGCAGAAGCGCGTCTTACGATCCAGGTACAGGCAATCGTTGTTGCTCATGCGCTGCAGGGTAAAAATCTCGGATTTGGAGTTGTAGCGCTCGACGATGCCTTCTTTCTGCAAACGCTTGGCGATGTTCTTCGGCGGGTCGCCGCGTTCGAACTCATCGACGATGCCAATGCGGATCAGGTCCTTGATCTTCACCTCAACCGGCAGCGTGCAACAGCTGGACACGCAGCCACCGCACATGTGGGCGGAATATTTCTGCCAAGTCTCGAGACGGTCGAGTTCCGCGGCGGCGATCAGTTGAGGCTTCATCAGGGTTCCAAGGTGGGGCGCTATCTGGGCGCGCGATAATACCGGGATTGATGATTTTTTGAACAGTATTTTGCGGTTTTCAGCCCGAAGGCTGCTCAACCACCGATCGGGCACGACCCCTGCATCAATTTCCCGCAAAGGTGAATGAGTTAAAAAACTGCCGAACGAGCACGTTCACCGTCTGTCAGACCGACTAGGCTCTAGCAACTCCTTCAATCTCGCCCGAGGTCGCACCGATGTCTCAGGAACCGCTTGCACGAGAAGCAGAGGTAGCCGCATTCCGCGATGCTGTCTTGACCAAACTCACTTACGCGGTGGGTAAAGACCCCGACCATGCCTTCGACCACGACTGGTTTGAAGCCATTGCCCTGGCCGCCCGCGACCAGATGGTCGACCACTGGATGGACCATACGCGACGTATTTACCGCAAAGGCCAGAAGCGGGTTTATTACCTCTCCCTGGAATTCCTCATCGGCCGCTTGCTCTATGACAGCCTGAGCAACCTCGGCGTGTTGGAGATTGCGCGCGAAGCCCTGTCCGAACTGGGCGTCGACCTGGAACGCATCCGCCTGCTGGAGCCCGATGCGGCGCTCGGCAACGGCGGCCTTGGCCGCTTGGCGGCCTGCTTTATGGAAAGCATGTCCACCTTGGGCATTGCCGGCCACGGTTACGGCATTCGCTATGAGCACGGCTTGTTCCGCCAGGCGATTGTGGATGGCTGGCAACAGGAGCAGACCGAGCGCTGGCTGGACTTCGGCAACCCGTGGGAGTTTGAGCGGGCCGAAGTGATTTACCCGATCGGTTTTGGCGGCAGCGTCGAAACCCTGCCGGACGCCTCCGGCAAGCTCATCCAAGTGTGGACGCCCAACGAAACCGTGCGCGCCGTTGCTTATGACACCCCGGTGGTCGGCTGGCGCGGCGCCAGCGTGAACACCCTGCGTCTGTGGCGTGCACGGGCCGTGGAGGACCTGCACCTGGAGCGTTTCAACGCCGGTGACCACTTGGGCGCCGTCGCCGAAGTGGCCCGCGCCGAAAGCATCTCGCGTGTGCTTTACCCGGCCGACAGCACCGAAGCAGGGCAGGAACTGCGCCTGCGCCAGGAATACTTCTTCGTTTCCGCATCGCTGCAAGACTTGTTGCGCCGCCACAAAAACATGCACGGCTCGGTGCTCAGCCTGGGCGAGCACGCTGCCATCCAGCTCAATGACACCCACCCATCCATCGCCGTGGCCGAGCTGATGCGCCAGTTGGTGGACCTGCACGACATCCCGTGGGAAGCCGCGTGGGACGTGACGGTTGAAACGCTTTCCTACACCAACCACACCTTATTGCCGGAGGCGTTGGAAACCTGGCCTGTCGGCCTGATGGAGCGCATGCTGCCGCGGCACATGCAAATCATCTACCTGATCAACGCCCAGCACATTGACTCGCTGCGGGCCAAGGGCATCCACGATTTCGACGTGCTGCGCGCGGTGTCGCTGATCGAAGAAGACAACGGCCGCCGCGTGCGCATGGGTAACCTGGCGTTCCTCGGCTCCCATAGCGTCAACGGCGTGTCCGGTTTGCATACCCAACTGATGCGCAGCACGGTGTTCTCCGAACTGCACAAGCTGTACCCGGAGCGCATCAACAACAAAACCAACGGCATCACCTTCCGCCGCTGGCTGTACCAGGCCAACCCCAAGCTTACCGAGATGCTGGTGGAAGCCTTGGGCCCGGACATTCTCGACACCATGGAAACCCGCCTGACGGAGCTGGAAACCTTCGCCGAGAAGCAGGTTTTCCGCAAAGCCTTCGCCGAACAGCGCCTGCACAGCAAGCGCGCACTGGCCGAGATCATCCACGAGCGCCTGGGCATTTCGGTGAACCCGGCGGCGATGTTCGATGTGCAGGTCAAGCGGATCCACGAGTACAAACGCCAACTGCTGAACCTGCTGCACACCGTGGCCTTGTACCAGGCAATCCGCGCCGAGCCGGGCACCGATTGGGTGCCCCGCGTGAAAATCTTCGCGGGCAAGGCGGCCGCGAGTTATCACCAGGCCAAGTTGATCATCAAACTGACCAATGACATCGCCCGCACCGTGAACAACGACCCCACCGTGCGCGGTTTGCTCAAGGTAGTGTTCTTGCCCAACTACAACGTCAGCCTGGCGGAAAGCATCATTCCGGCGGCGGACTTGTCGGAGCAGATTTCCACTGCCGGTTTTGAGGCCTCGGGCACCAGTAACATGAAGTTCGGCCTCAATGGCGCGCTGACCATCGGCACCATGGACGGCGCTAACGTGGAGATGCACGAGCGCGTGGGCGCCGAGCATATGTTTATCTTCGGCCTCAGCGCCGAACAAGTGGAAGCCCGCAAGCACGCTGGTGAATTCCACGCCGGGCCGGAAGTGGCAGCCTCCCATCGTCTCAACGATGTGTTGCAAGCGATCCGCGGCGGGGTGTTCTCGCCGGATGATCCGGGCCGTTATGTGGGCTTGATCGACGGCCTGATCGACTACGACCGCTTCCTGGTGTGTGCCGACTTCGACTCCTACTGGGATGCCCAGGCGCGTGTCGAGGCGCATTGGCACGACTCGAAGGCGTGGTGGCGTTCGGCGGTGCTCAATACGGCGCGCATGGGCTGGTTCTCGTCGGACCGGACGATCCGCGAATACGCCACCGAGATCTGGAAAGCGCTCGACTAAGCACCGCAGTAAAAAGTGTGGGAGCGGGCTTGCTCGCGAATGCGGAGGGTCAGTTAACAAATATGTCGACTGGCACCCCGCTTTCGCGAGCAAGCCCGCTCCCACATTAGCCCCGCGTCGATATACTAGGCCCCGGTTTGCCCGCCTCGGGCTGCTTAGGGATATCGACCATGCAATGGATTTTCATGCTGATTGGCCTGGTGCTCGGTTGGACACTCGATGAGTCGTTCACCGATGCCGGCTTCGGTGCGCTGCTGGGGTTGGGCATTGGCCAAGCGATTCGTCTGTCGAGGCTGTCCGCCCAAGCAGACCAGCAAGCTCGTCAGTTAGAGACCACGTCGAAGGCGTTGAACGCGCTGGAGCAGCGCCTGGCGCAGCTGGAAACGCCCAAACCTGCGCCACTGGCGCGCAGTGTGTTTGTCGAACCCCCCATTCCCGAATCGCCTATCCCTGAGCCGAAGGTCGCGGCCAAGGCGCCCGATCTCGTCTGGGAGTTGCCTGCCGAACTGGCGCCTGTCGCCGTGATGGCCGAGGCCAGCCAGCCACTGCCGGCTGACGTCTGGGCCCCAGCGCCGACGCCGCAACCTGAAGCACCTGCCATTCCCCGAGGCCCCAACCTGATCGAACGGGCCATCAGTGGCGCGCGCAATTGGCTGTTTGGCGGTAACACCGTGCTGCGCGTCGGCGTCGTGCTTCTATTTCTCGGCCTGGCCTTTCTGCTGCGCTACGCCACCGAAGGCGTGGTGGTGCCGATCGAGCTGCGTTACGCCGGCGTTGCCGCCGCCGCCATCGGCCTGCTTGGCCTGGGCTGGTGGCTGCGGCTGCGTAACAGCAATTACGGCTTGATGCTGCAAGGCACCGGCATTGCCGTGTTGTACCTGACCGTGTTCGCTGCGATGCGCCTGCACCCGTTGATCGACCCAAGCGCGGCACTCGGCCTGCTGGTGGCGGTCACGGTGTTCTCGGCGATCCTGGCGATCACCCAGGACGCCCTGGGCCTGGCCTGCGCGGCAGCATTGGGTGGTTTTGCTGCGCCGATCCTGACCTCTACCGGCGCCGGTAACCATGTGGCGCTGTTCAGCTACTTCGCACTGCTCAACGCCGGCATTCTCGCCATCGCCTGGTTCAAGGCCTGGCGCTTGCTCAACCTGATCGGGTTTGTGGGTACCTTCGGCATTGGTTTCGCCTGGGGCATGCGCGCTTACACGCCGGAACTGCTGTGGAGCACCGAGCCGTTCCTGATCCTGTTCTTCCTGATGTACCTGGCCATCGGGCTGCTGTTCGCCCGGCGCAAACTGCTGGCGATGGGCGACGCCCCTGAAGGCCGTGACGCACTGCTGCGCTGGTCGGCGGCCAAGGGCGATTATGTCGACGGCAGCATGCTGTTCGGCCCGCCGCTGGTGGGCTTTGGCTTGCAGTTCGCGCTGGTGCAGCACCTGGACTTTGCCGCCGCGTTCAGTGCGTTGGGCCTGGGAATTATCTACATGGGCCTGGCCCGGTTGTTGAGGGGTGGGCGCGCCTTGTTGCTGGCGGAAACCTGCCTGGCGCTGGGTGTGATCTTTGCCAGCCTGGCGATTCCCCTGGGCCTCGATGCACGCTGGACGGCTGCCGCGTGGGCGGTGGAGGGCGCCGGGATCTTCTGGCTTGGCTTGCGTCAGCAGCGGCCGTTGGCACGGGCCTTTGGCCTGTTGTTGCAGTTGGGGTCGGCGCTGGCGTTCCTCAGCGAGCTGCGCGTGGGCGCACAGAGCTTGCTCGACGGTGCGCCGTTGGGTGCGCTGCTGCTGGGCGGGGCATTGCTGTTCAGCTTCGCTCAGTTGCGCAAGGCGCCGACTGAACAGGCTGCGGATTGGGAGCGCAAAGGCCTGCCCGTGCTAGCAAGCCTGGGCCTGACCTTTTTGTACCTGCTCGCGCCGTTGCTGTTACTGACCCAAGGCACCGCCATCAGTTGGGCAATAGCCGGTCTGGTCACTCTGTTTATCGGCCTGCGCATCGGCTCGCGTACCTTCCTGTTCACCGCCTTCGCCGTGCAATTGCTTGGCGGGGCGTTGTTCCTGCTGCGCTTGCAAGGCGGCGACGGGGCGGCGGTCTTCAGTGCGGGTTGGTCCGGCTTGTTGACGGCCTCGCTGATCGGCCTCGCCTTGATCGGCGGCATGCTGCTGGCGGCGCGCGACGACAGGGTGCGCAGCGATGTGCGGCTGCTGCGTGGCCTGTCAGTGGTGTTGCTCGCAGGTTTGGTGCTGATCAATCTCGCCGTGCTGTTTGTACTGCCTTGGGAAAGTGCCAGCGGCGTGTGGGCGGCCAGTGGCTTGTTGATCATCTGGCTGAGCCTGTACCTGCAACAGCGTGTCAGCTTCGTGTTTGGATTGCTGCTGCAATTGATCGGCGGCGGCTCGTTCCTGTTGGCGGCGCCGCAGTTGCTCGGGCCGCTGAGCAGCGAAGGCTTGCGCCCCTTGGCGCACAGCGGTTTCTGGACGCCGATGGTGCTGGGCTTGGCCGCGATGGTGGGCGCCTGGCGCTTGCAGCGTGAACCGCATGCGCCGGTGTTTGCTGTGTTGAAGCTGCAACGCCTGTCCGACCTGCTGCTGGTGTGGGGCGCGGCCTGGTGGACGCTGGCGCTGATCGGTGAAGTGTTGCGGTTTATCCCGCAGGAGCTGCAGGGGCCATTTTTGCTCGGCATCGCGGCGGTGAGCGTGGCGATCTGGGCAGTGCTGGCCGAACGTTTGCGCTGGGCGTCGCTGGGCATGCTGTGCTCCTTGCTGATGCCGGCGGCGGGCGTGGTGTTGCTGGTGTCTGCCCATGACTACTACCACCCGGCGGCGCAGTACGGCTGGCTGGCTTGGTTGGCGGTGTTCGTTGTGCATTTCATCGCGCTGCGCCGTTTGGCTGCGCGGGTGCCGGGCAACGTGTTGAGCATCGCTCACGTGCTCGGCTGCTGGATGTTGATCGGCGTGTTGGCGCTGGAGCTGCGTTACGGCCTGCTGTTGCTGTCGAGCGAGTACAACGCCTGGCGCTGGTTGGGTTGGGCGATTCTGCCGAGCCTGTACCTGGTGCTGGCGGCTGCGCCGCGCAGCTGGCCGTGGCCGGTGTCGGCGTATCCGCGTGAATACCGCGTGCTGGCCGCGTTGCCGCTGGCGGTATTGATGCTCGGCTGGTTCTGGCTGGCAAATATCTTCAGTGACGGTACGGCCAGACCGCTGCCGTATGTACCGCTGCTCAACCCGCTGGATCTGGGCCTGCTGTTTGCACTGCTGGGTGTGTATTTATGGTCGCGCAGCGTGGCGCCGCAACGCGGGCCGCGTACTGAGCTGATCGCCCAAGGTGTCGCGGGTATTTCGCTGTTCGCCTTCTTTACGGCATTGGTGATGCGTACTGCCCACCATTGGGCTGGCGTGCCCTTCCAGCTGGATGCATTGCTGGAATCGATGGTGGTCCAGGCCGGTCTGTCGATTGTCTGGACCTTGGTCGCTCTCGGCCTGATGATCGGCGGCCATCTGCGCCATCGTCGCGAAGTGTGGCTGATCGGCGCGGCGCTGATTGCGGTGGTGGTCGCCAAGCTGTTCTTCGTCGAACTGAGCAACCGTGGCGGGCTGGCGCGGATCGTGTCGTTTATCGGCGTGGGCGGGTTGTTGCTGGTGGTGGGCTACTTTGCGCCGCTGCCGCCCAAGCGTGCCGAACCGGTGTTGGAAACTGAAGGAGCATCCTCTTGATCGGTAAGTTGAGCGTAATCGCGGTGGGCGTGTGTACGACGTTGTCGGTGTGGGCGCAGGAAACGCCCGCCGACTTCACCACGCACGTGCCGCTGGCTGTGAGCGGCAACGCCCCCTGGTATCGCCTGGAGCTGCCATTGGCGGTGCAATTGAGTGCGCGTCAGGCTGATCTCAGTGATGTGCGGGTGTTCAATGCCGCCGGTGAGCCCCAAGCTTATGCGCTTTCGCGTCAATCGGCGCAGCGTACTGAAAGCCGCGATGTGGCTGACGTGAAGTGGTTCCCGCTGTACGCCGCCGACACCCGTGAGAACGTGCCGGACGTGGTGATGAAATCCACCGCCGAAGGCACGTTGTTGGAAGTCCGCCCAGCCAAGGCGGGCAAAGAAGTGCTGCGTGGCTGGGTGCTGGATGCCAGCGCGATCAAGGCGCCGTTGCAGCAACTGAGCCTGGACTGGAGCCGTGAGCAGGATGGCTTCCAGCGTTTCAGCATTGAAGCCAGTGATGACTTGCAGCACTGGCAGTCGTGGGGCGATGGGCAGGTGGCACGCCTGTCGTTTGCCGATGAGCGCGTCGAACAGCATGACGTCAGCCTGCCGGGGCAGTCGGCGCGTTACCTGCGTTTGGTGTGGCAGGGCCAGGTCGCGCCGACGCTGACCTCGGCCAAGCTTGTGAGCGCCACAAGCAGCAGCCTGCCGCTGCCGTTGGTGTGGTCACCGCCCTTGTCGGGGACGCGGCTCAAGGCGGGCGAATACAGCTGGCAGCTGCCGACGGGGCTGCATGTCGAGCGCTTGCGCATTGAGTTGAAGCAGCCCAATACGCTGGCGCCGGTAACGTTGGCGGGGCGCCGTGACGCCAATCAAGCCTGGCAGCCGCTGAGCAACGGTTTGTTGTACCGCCTGACCCAGAACGGCCAGGACGTGGTGCAGGACGAATTGCAGCTGCCTGGCCAGGCCGTGGCCGAGCTAAAACTGCAGGTGGATGAGCGCGGCGGCGGCTTGGGCATCGAAGCCCCGGCTTTGCGCTTTGCTGTGCGCGCCACCCAGTTGGTATTCCTGGCGCGGGGTGAACCGCCGTTCACCCTGGCGTTGGGTAATGGCTCAGTCAAGGCAGCAAACCTGCCGTTGTCGACCCTGATCCCCGACTACAGCGCCGAGCGCCTCAAGACGTTGGGTCAGGCCACGGTCACAGGAGAGGCGGTGGTCAAACCCCTCGCCGTTGCCCCATTGCCCGAAATGGGCACCGACTGGAAGAAACTTGGCCTGTGGGCCGTGCTCCTGCTGGGTGTGGCGGCACTGGGGGCGATGGCCTACAGTTTGTTGCGCACGCCAGCGGGCAAACCGTGAACTCTATTGGAGTTAAATCCTCTGATTAGAGGAAATACGCCTCGACTCGCGTTAAACTGCGCGGGTTTATAAGCCCCCCATTCTCCGGAGCCTTACATGTCCCGCGTTACCCTGAGTCGCTATTTGATCGAGCAGACCCGCAGCAACAACACGCCTGCCGATCTGCGCTTCCTTATCGAAGTGGTGGCGCGTGCTTGCAAGGAAATCAGCCACGCCGTGTCCAAAGGCGCACTGGGTGGTGTCCTGGGCAGCATGGGCACTGAAAACGTTCAAGGCGAAGTGCAGAAGAAGCTCGACGTCATCTCCAACGAGATCCTGCTCGAAGCCAACGAATGGGGCGGTCACCTGGCCGGCATGGCGTCCGAAGAAATGGACAATGCCTACCAGATCCCGGGCAAGTACCCGAAAGGCGCGTACCTGCTGGTATTCGACCCACTGGACGGTTCGTCCAACATCGACATCAACGCGCCGGTCGGCACCATCTTCTCGGTACTGCGTTGCCCGAACGAATACCTGAGCCAGAACGAAGCCCTGAACGAAAAGGCCTTCCTGCAGCCAGGCACCGAGCAGGTCGCTGCCGGTTATGCGATCTACGGCCCACAGACCATGCTGGTGCTGACCCTGGGCGACGGCGTCAAAGGCTTTACCCTGGACCGTGAAATGGGCAGCTTCGTGCTGACCCACGAAGACATCACTATTCCTGCCTCCACCCAGGAATTTGCGATCAACATGTCCAACCAGCGCCACTGGGAAGAGCCGGTGACTCGCTACGTCGGCGAGTTGATGGCAGGTGAGGAAGGCCCGTTGAAGAAGAACTTCAACATGCGCTGGGTCGCCGCGATGGTGGCCGACGTGCACCGTATCCTGACCCGTGGTGGCCTGTTCATGTACCCACGTGACAGCCGCGAGCCCTCCAAGCCTGGCAAACTGCGCTTGATGTACGAAGCCAACCCGATGTCGTTCCTGGTTGAGCAAGCAGGCGGCGCGTCCACCGACGGCCACCAGCGCATCCTCGACATCCAGCCTGAAGGCCTGCACCAGCGTGTGGCGGTGTTCCTGGGTTCGAAGGAAGAGGTTGAGCGTGTGACCGGTTACCACACGAAGTAAAACCTTGCGGTAATTAAAAAGCCCCGAAACGTTTCAGCGTTTTCGGGGCTTTTTTGTTTTCGCTCGTCGGGAACCAGACACCCCTTTTCCCTTCTAAGCTTCTGGCAGATACCCCAGCTGCTTCGTCTCTTCAGGAGCTTTTCCATGTCTTTACGCCGTCTCGCCTTGCTGGCTTTTTGCGTGCTGTTAGCCGCTTGCAGCAAGGTCAATCAAGAAAATTACGCGAAGCTGTCGGCTGGCATGGCCAAGGCCGAGGTTGAGTCGTTGCTGGGCAAGCCGACCGATTGTTCCGGCGCACTGGGTATGTCCAGTTGCACGTGGGGCGATAAAAACAGCTTTATCAGCGTGCAGTACGCCGGTGACAAAGTTCTGATGTTTTCCGGGCAAGGCCTGAAGTAAACCGGGGCGCGAGCCTGCGGGAGAAGAAGAATGATCCGTTTTGTTTTGTTCCTTTGCGCCAGCCTGTTTTTGGCGGGCTGCGCCAGCCATTCTGGCGATGATCTGCAACCCAAGACAGCGAGCAACGTCAACCTGAAGCGCTACCAGGGGACCTGGTACGAATTGGCCCGATTGCCGATGTATTTCCAGCGTAACTGTGCGCAGTCCGAAGCCCGCTACAGCCTGCTGCCGGATGGCGACATGTCGGTGTTCAACCGCTGCCTGACGCCTGAGTGGAAGTGGGAAGAAGCCAAGGGCACGGCCACGCCGCAAGTGCCCGGCAAGACCGACAAGCTTTGGGTGGAATTCAATAACTGGTTCACGGCGCTGCTGCCGGGCGTTGCCAAGGGCGATTACTGGGTGCTGTACGTCAGTGATGACTACAAGACCGCTCTCGTTGGCAGCCCTAGCCGGCGCTACATGTGGATCTTGTCGCGCACGCCGACGGTCAGCGCCGACACCCGCGAAGACCTGCTGAGCAGGGCGCGGCAGCAAGGGTATGACACCACGCGGTTGATCTGGCGTACGTCGGACAAGCAGATGGCGAAGACTTCGCAGTAAACCTGGACCATCGCCAATCAAAATGTGGGAGCGGGCTTGCTCGCGAATACGGAGTGTCAGTCGACAGATGTAATGACTGATACACCGCATTCGCGAGCAAGCCCGCTCCCACATTTGTTTTGCATTGTTTGTTAGCCCAGCATATCCCTCAGCACTTGCGTGAAGGCGCGGCTGCTTTCCTCTTCACCGGCATGATGCCCGTCCCGTACTACCCACTTCCCGTTCACCAGCACATCGCGCACCTGCCGATCACCACCGGCGAACAGCCAGCGATTCAAAATCCCGTCCTCAGTCGCCGTCGCCAGGTACGGGTCGTTGCCGTCGAGCACCAGCCAGTCCGCGCGTTTGCCCACTTCCAAGCGGCCAATCGTCTGGCCCAGCGCCTGGGCGCCACCGTCCAATGCAGCATCAAACAGTGTGCGACCGACCATTGGCTGATCGTTGCGGTACAAGCGGTTACGCCGCTGGTCACGCAGGCGCTGGCCGTATTCCAGCCAGCGCAATTCTTCCACCACACTGAGTGACACATGGCTGTCGGAACCAATGCCCAGGCGTCCGCCTTGGGCGAGGAAATCCACCGCCGGGAAAATCCCGTCGCCCAGGTTGGCTTCGGTGGTCAGGCACAGGCCGGCAATTGCGCGGCTCTTGGCCATGCGCGTGACTTCGTCAGGATCAGCGTGTGTGGCGTGCACCAGGCACCAGCGCTCATCGACTGCAACGTTGTCATACAGCCATTGCAGCGGGCGTTTGCCACTCCAGGCCAGGCAGTCATCGACTTCTTTTTGTTGCTCGGCGATGTGGATGTGCACCGGGCAAGCCTTGTCACTGGCGGCCAGCACGTCATTGATTTGCTGCGGCGTGACGGCGCGCAAGGAGTGGAAGCACAGGCCCAACTGCTGCGCCGGTTGTGCGGCAAGCATCGGCTTGAGGCGTGCTTGCAGGTCCAGATAATTTTCGGTGCTGTTGATAAAGCGTCGCTGACCTTCATTCGGCGCCTGGCCGCCAAACCCGGCGTGGGTGTAGAGCACGGGCAGCAAGGTCAAGCCAATCCCACTGCTGGCGGCCGCCTGGCTGATTTGCCGCGACAGCTCCGCACGGTCGGCATACGGCTGGCCGCTGACGTCGTGATGCACGTAGTGAAATTCCGCCACTGAGGTGTAACCGGCCTTGAGCATCTCGATATACAACTGGCGGGCGATGACCTGCAGTTGCTCCGGGCTGATCTTGCCGACCATGCGGTACATCAAATCGCGCCAGGTCCAGAAGCTGTCATTCGGGTTGCCGGCCACTTCGGCCAAACCTGCCATTGCGCGCTGGAAGGCGTGGGAATGCAGGTTTGGCATACCCGCCAACACCGGACCTCTAAGCCGTTCGGCGCCGTCTGCACTGGCGTTGGGCTCAACGTGGGTCAGTAGGCCATCGGCACTGACTTCAAAGCGTACATCGTTGGCCCATCCATTAGGCAGCAGCGCGCGTTCGGCAAAGAAAGCGGACATGATCAAGGCACCCCGGTCGTGTGTTTATTTGTATATACATATACAGACGTTTGCCTGCTCGGTAAACTCCGGCAATCTATGCATCTTTTCCCCCTGCAAGGATTCCCTGTGCCGACTCCGCCCGCCAAGTCTTCGCTGGCTGCCCACATGGACGAAAGTCCGGCGCCCTTGTATGCCCGCGTCAAACAGATGATCAGCCAGCAAATCCTCAACGGCAACTGGCCGCCCCATTACCGCGTGCCGTCGGAGAGCGAGCTGGTCAGCCAACTGGGCTTCAGCCGCATGACCATCAACCGCGCCCTGCGCGAACTCACCGCTGAAGGGTTGCTGGTGCGCATGCAAGGCGTCGGTACCTTCGTCGCCGAACCCAAGAGCCAGTCGGCGCTGTTTGAAGTGCACAACATTGCCGATGAGATCGCCTCTCGTGGGCATCGGCATACCTGCCAGGTCATTCACCTGTGCGAAGAGGCTGCCGGTTCCGAGCGCGCCGTCGCCCTGGAAATGCGCGAAGGCGGGCGGGTGTTCCACTCGTTGATCGTGCACTTCGAGAACGACATTCCTGTGCAAATCGAAGACCGTTTCGTCAACGCCCTGGTGGCGCCGGACTACTTGCAGCAGGATTTCACCCAACAAACGCCTTACGCCTATTTAAACCAGGTCGCCCCGCTGACCGAAGGCGAGCACGTGGTCGAAGCGATCCTTGCCGATGCCGAAGAGTGCAAGTTGCTGCAGATCGAGCCCAGCGAGCCGTGCCTGTTGATCCGCCGTCGCACCTGGTCCGGTCGCCAGCCGGTGACCGCCGCGCGTTTGATCCACCCCGGTTCCCGTCATAGCCTGGAAGGACGTTTCAGTAAATGAGTGCAGTGAAAGTCTGGCGCGCCACCGATTACATCCGCATGCCATGGAAAAACGGCGGCGGCAGCACCGAAGAAATTACCCGTGACGCAGGCACAGGCCTGGATGGCTTTGGCTGGCGCCTGTCGATTGCCGATATCGGTGAGTCGGGTGGGTTTTCCACCTTCGCCGGCTACCAGCGCATCATCACCGTGATCAAGGGTGCGGGCATGGTGCTGACGGTGGATGGCGAAGAGCAGCGTGGCTTGTTACCACTGCAGCCGTTTGCGTTCAGTGGTGAAAGCGAGGTTTCCTGCCGGTTGATCACCGGGCCGATCCGCGATTTCAACCTGATTTATTCGCCGCAGCGTTACCACGCACGCTTGCAGTGGATGGATGGTGTGCAGCGTTTTTTCAGTACGGCGCAGACCGTGCTGGTGTTCAGCGTTGCGGATGAAGTGAAGGTGCTGGACCAAAAGCTGGGTCATCACGACTGCCTGCAAATCGACGGTAACACCGACCTGCTGGACCTCTCGGTTACCGGCCGCTGCTGCATTATCGAACTGACCCAGCGCGGTTAAAAATGTGGGAGCGGGCTTGCTCGCGAACGCGGTGTATCAGTGCCAGATAGGCTGGCTGACCCACCGCATTCGCGAGCAAGCCCGCTCCCACATTTGTTTCTGTGTTGTTCAAGGGATCTGTTTCCGGCCAGCGCACCAATTTGTTACCGAATGCCCCAGCGTGGCGCAAAGCCACGCTGTTATGAACAATCTCCCTCGCTGCAAAACTCTTCTGCAAGAAATTTCATCAAGCGTCCAAGCCTTAATTTCCAAGGCTTTCACACACTTTCCAGAAAATCTCACGCCCTCGCTAAGAAAGTTGGCCGCTTGATTGCATATGCTTGTATGTACAAGTAAAGATGTGTGCGTAAGACTCTCCTTCGCACCATCAATGTTCGCGCATCGATCGCCGAGGAGTCTTAGCAGTGACCAAGTCTACAAAATACCGTGACGTCGAAATCCGCGCCGCCCGCGGTAACAAGCTCACCGCCAAAAGCTGGCTGACTGAAGCGCCGCTGCGCATGCTGATGAACAACCTCGACCCGCAAGTGGCCGAGAACCCGAAAGAACTGGTGGTATACGGCGGTATCGGCCGTGCGGCGCGTAACTGGGAGTGCTATGACCAGATCGTCGAGAGCCTCACCAATTTGAATGACGACGAGACCCTGCTGGTGCAATCCGGCAAGCCGGTCGGCGTGTTCAAGACCCACAGCAACGCTCCGCGCGTACTGATCGCCAACTCCAACCTGGTACCGCACTGGGCCAGTTGGGAACACTTTAACGAGCTGGATGCCAAGGGCCTGGCCATGTACGGCCAGATGACTGCCGGCAGCTGGATCTACATCGGCAGCCAGGGCATCGTCCAGGGTACCTACGAAACCTTCGTCGAAGCCGGTCGCCAGCATTACAACAGCGACCTGACCGGCCGTTGGGTCCTCACCGCCGGCCTCGGTGGCATGGGCGGCGCCCAGCCGCTGGCCGCAACCCTGGCCGGGGCGTGCTCGCTGAACATCGAGTGCCAGCAGGTCAGTATCGACTTCCGCTTGAGCAGCCGTTATGTCGACGAGCAAGCCACCGACCTCGACGACGCCCTGGCCCGCATCGCCAAATACACCAAGGAAGGCAAGGCCATCTCCATCGCCCTGCTGGGTAACGCGGCGGAAATCCTGCCGGAGCTGGTCAAGCGTGGCGTGCGCCCGGACATGGTCACCGACCAGACCAGCGCCCACGATCCACTCAACGGCTACCTGCCGGCCGGCTGGACCTGGGACGAATACCGCGCCCGCGCCAAAACCGAACCGGCTGCTGTGATCAAGGCCGCCAAGCAGTCGATGGCCGTGCACGTCAAAGCCATGCTCGAGTTCCAGAAGCAAGGCATCCCGACCTTCGACTACGGCAACAACATCCGCCAGATGGCGCAAGAAGAAGGCGTGCAAGACGCCTTCGCCTTCCCAGGCTTCGTACCGGCCTACATCCGCCCACTGTTCTGCCGTGGCATCGGCCCGTTCCGCTGGGCGGCGCTGTCCGGCGACCCGCAGGACATCTACAAGACCGACGCCAAAGTCAAAGAGCTGATCCCCGACGACGCGCACCTGCACAACTGGCTGGACATGGCGCGCGAGCGCATCAGCTTCCAGGGCCTGCCGGCACGTATCTGCTGGGTAGGCCTGGGCCAGCGCGCCAAGCTGGGCCTGGCGTTCAACGAAATGGTGCGCAGCGGCGAGCTGTCGGCACCGGTCGTGATCGGCCGTGACCACCTCGACTCCGGCTCGGTCGCCAGCCCGAACCGCGAAACCGAAGCCATGCAGGACGGTTCCGACGCTGTGTCCGACTGGCCACTGCTCAACGCCTTGCTCAACACCGCCAGCGGCGCGACCTGGGTTTCGCTGCACCACGGCGGCGGCGTGGGCATGGGCTTCTCCCAGCACTCCGGCATGGTGATCGTTTGCGACGGTACCGATGAAGCCGCCGAGCGGATCGCCCGCGTACTGCACAACGACCCGGCCACCGGTGTGATGCGCCACGCAGACGCCGGTTACCAGATCGCAATCGACTGCGCCAAAGAGCAGGGCCTCGATCTTCCGATGATCAAGTAATGCAAGGTGGGAGCGGGCTTGCTCGCGAATGCGGTGTGCCAGTCACCGTAATCGTTAGCTGACCCTCCGCTTTCGCGAGCAAGCCCGCTCCCACATTTGATCTGTGTTGCAAACAAAAACAATCCATCAGAGGTTGAACACACATGGCTGCAAATGACGCACGTGCAAGCACCACACCGTTGATCGAAAGGCGTTCGATCGACTACATCCCGGAAGCGGAAAGACACGGTCGTCTGTTCAGTCAGTTCACCCTATGGATGGGTGCCAACCTGCAAATCACCGCGATTGTCACCGGGGCCCTGGCCGTGGTGCTGGGCGGTGATGTGTTCTGGTCGTTGATCGGTCTGTTGATCGGCCAATTGATCGGTGGCGGTGTCATGGCATTGCATGCGGCGCAAGGGCCGAAGCTTGGCCTGCCGCAGATGATTTCCAGCCGGGTACAGTTCGGTGTTTATGGCGCGGCCATCCCGATCGTGCTGGTTTGTTTGATGTACCTCGGCTTTACCGCGACCGGCACCGTACTGTCCGGCCAAGCGCTGGGCCAGTTGTTTGGCGTCAGCGACAGCGTCGGTATCCTTATTTTCGCCAGTGTCATTGTGCTGGTCACGGTGCTCGGTTACCGGGTGATCCATTGGATCGGCCGCGTCGCCAGCGTCATCGGTGTGGTTGCCTTCGTCTACCTGTTCAGCCGCCTGATCAGCCAGACCGACGTTGGCGCACTCCTGCAAATCCGTCACTTCAGTTGGAGCAGTTTTTTGCTGGCGGTGTCGCTCGCGGCCTCCTGGCAGATCGCTTTCGGCCCTTACGTGGCGGACTATTCACGTTACTTGCCGAGCAAGACGTCTTCGCTGAAAACCTTTCTCGCCGCTGGCGCGGGCTCGGTCATTGGTGCACAGGTAGCGATGATCCTCGGCGTGTTTGCCGCGGCCATGTCCAACGGGCAATTCGCAGGTCACGAAGTGGCTTACATCGTTGGTTTGAGTGGTACGGGTGCCACGGCTGCGCTGCTGTACTTCAGCATCGCTTTCGGCAAGGTCACCATCTCTACGCTGAACTCCTACGGCAGTTTCATGTGCATCGCGACCATCATCAGCGGCTTTCGGGGTCGCCTGGAGGTCACGCGTCTGCAACGCCTGGTCTTCGTGCTGGTCATTGTCGGTACTGCGACCCTGATCGCGTTGCTCGGCCAGCACTCGTTCCTCGGTGCTTTCAAGTCTTTCATCCTGTTCCTGCTGGCGTTCTTTACGCCCTGGAGTGCGATCAACCTGGTGGATTACTACTGCATCACCCGCGAGCGCTATGACGTGCCGGCGCTGGCCGACCCGAACGGTCGCTACGGTCGCTGGAACCTGCTCGGTATCAGCGTCTATGTCTTCGGCGTGCTGGTGCAATTGCCATTCATCTCCACCAAGTTCTACACCGGCCCGCTGGTGGCCGCGCTGGGTGATGTGGATATTTCCTGGATCATCGGTCTGGTACTTCCCGCAGCCCTCTATTACGTCTGTGCGAAAAAGTGGCACAGCGCAATTCCTGAACGACTGATCCTGCCGCGAGAGCAGGGCGCTGCACCAACGACAAACGGGCTGGCCGCACAAGCCTGATGGGACGTGGACAGGGCAGGACGCCTACTGACTGCCGTAATCCATTTCAAGATTGGGAGCGTCACAACAATGAAGATGAATAAAACCCTGCTGGCATCACTGTTTTCTGCAGGCTTGCTGGCTAGCGCCGGCGCCCAGGCGGCCGGTTGGTGCGAATCCGGCAAACCGGTGAAATTCGCCGGCCTGAACTGGGAAAGCGGCATGTTGCTCACCGACATCCTGCAAACCGTGCTGGAAAAAGGCTACGACTGCAAAACCGACAGCCTGCCGGGCAACTCCATCACCATGGAAAACGCCCTGAGCAGCAACGACATCCAGGTGTTTGCCGAAGAGTGGGTCGGCCGCAGCGAAGTCTGGAACAAGGCCGAGAAGGCCGGCAAAGTCGTCGGCGTCGGTGCCCCGGTTGTCGGTGCTGTCGAAGGCTGGTACGTGCCGCGTTACGTGATTGAAGGCGACGCCAAGCGCAAGCTGGAACCCAAGGCGCCGGACCTGAAAAACATCGCCGACCTGGCCAAATACGCTTCGGTGTTCAAGGATCAGGAAGAGCCATCCAAGGGCCGCTTCTACAACTGCCCGGCCGGCTGGACCTGTGAGCTGGACAACAGCGAAATGCTTAAAAGCTATGGCCTGGAAAGCACCTACACCAACTTCCGCCCAGGCACCGGCCCGGCGCTGGATGCGGCGGTGCTGTCGAGCTACAAGCGTGGCGAGCCGATCCTCTTTTATTACTGGTCACCCACCCCGCTGATGGGCCAGGTTGATCTGGTCAAGCTGGAAGAAAAACCCGGTGTGGATAAAACCGTGAGCATCAAGGTTGGCTTGTCCAAGACCTTCCACGAGCAAGCGCCGGAGCTGGTGGCCGTGCTGGAGAAGGTCAACCTGCCCATCGAACTGCTGAACCAGAACCTGGGCCGCATGGCCAAAGAGCGAATTGAGTCGCCAAAACTGGCGAAAATTTTCCTCAAGGAACATCCTGAAGTCTGGCACGCATGGGTGAGCGACGACGCAGCCAAGAAAATCGACGCGGCCTTGTAGGTTGAGCGTTCCCGGTTGCCCTCACAGGCAACCGGGCGCCCGGCCACAACCCACTGGATCGAGAGCACGCTATGTTTCCTGAGAGTTTTACGTTTTC
This sequence comes from Pseudomonas sp. O39, assembly GCF_045447295.1. Lineage (NCBI taxonomy): Bacteria > Pseudomonadati > Pseudomonadota > Gammaproteobacteria > Pseudomonadales > Pseudomonadaceae > Pseudomonas > Pseudomonas sp. O39. Next base: position 364,042 of record NZ_JBJGXV010000001.1, on the reverse strand, counting down.
CATCGCCGACTGGGTCAACGGTTGGGTGGACTCGCTGGTCACCAACTACGGCGATGTGTTCCGGCACATCTCCGATACCCTGCTGTGGGCCATCGTCAACCTGGAAGGGTTGCTGCGCGCGGCGCCCTGGTGGCTGATGCTGGCCATCGTCGGCGGGATCGCCTGGCACGCCACCCGCAAGGTGGTGACCACGGCGGTCATCGTCGGGTTGCTGTTCCTGGTGGGCGCGGTGGGCCTGTGGGACAAGCTAATGCAAACGCTCGCACTGATGATGGTCGCCACGGTGATCTCGGTGCTGATCGGCATTCCGCTGGGCATTCTGTCGGCACGCAGCAATCGCCTGCGTTCGGTGCTGATGCCGTTGCTCGACATCATGCAAACCATGCCCAGCTTCGTGTACCTGATTCCGGTGCTGATGCTGTTCGGCCTCGGCAAGGTGCCGGCGATTTTCGCCACGGTGATCTACGCCGCGCCGCCGCTGATTCGCCTGACGGATTTGGGCATTCGCCAAGTCGACGGCGAAGTCATGGAAGCCATCAATGCCTTCGGTGCCAACCGCTGGCAGCAACTGTTCGGCGTGCAACTGCCGCTGGCGCTGCCGAGTATCATGGCCGGGATCAACCAGACCACCATGATGGCGCTGTCGATGGTGGTGATCGCCTCGATGATCGGTGCCCGTGGCCTGGGTGAAGACGTCCTCGTCGGCATCCAGACCCTTAACGTTGGCCGTGGCCTCGAAGCCGGGCTGGCGATCGTGATTCTTGCAGTGGTCATCGACCGCATTACCCAGGCCTATGGTCGTCCACGGCATGAGGCGAACAAATGACTACTGTCAGCAAAATTGAAGTCAAGAACGTCTTCAAGATCTTCGGCAACCGCTCCAAGGAAGCACTGGCGCTGGTTGGCCAGGGCAAGACCAAGGACCAGGTGCTGGCCGAGACCGGCTGCGTGGTCGGCGTGAACGACCTGTCCCTGAGCATCGGCACCGGCGAGATCTTTGTGATCATGGGCTTGTCGGGCTCCGGCAAGTCCACACTGGTGCGCCACTTCAACCGCCTGATCGACCCCACCAGCGGCGCGATCCTGGTGGACGGCGAAGACATCCTGCAACTGGACATGGAAGCCCTGCGCCAATTCCGTCGGCACAAGATCAGCATGGTGTTCCAGAGCTTCGGCCTGCTGCCCCACAAGAGTGTGCTCGACAACGTCGCCTACGGCTTGAAAGTGCGTGGCGAAACCAAGCAGGTCTGCGCCGAACGCGCGCTGCACTGGATCGAAACCGTGGGCCTCAAAGGCTACGAAAACAAATACCCGCACCAGCTTTCCGGCGGCATGCGCCAGCGTGTGGGCCTGGCCCGCGCCTTGGCGGCTGACACCGACATCATCCTGATGGACGAAGCCTTCAGTGCGCTCGACCCGCTGATCCGCGCCGAGATGCAGGACCAGTTGCTGGAGCTGCAAAAGACTTTGCACAAGACCATCGTGTTCATCACCCACGACCTCGACGAAGCCGTACGTATTGGCAACCGCATTGCGATCCTCAAGGACGGCAAGCTGATCCAGGTCGGCACGCCGCGCGAGATTCTGCATTCGCCGGCGGATGAGTATGTGGACCGGTTTGTTCAGCGGCGGGCGGCGGTGGTCTGATCCGGATTTTGTGGTGAGCCGGCTGGCCTCTTCGCGAGCAAGCCCGCTCCCACATTTGGAATGCGTTCCCCTGTGGGAGCGGGCTTGCCCGCGAAGAGGCCGGTAAGGCTGCACAAGAATTGAAGAAGGTATGAAGATGTCCCAGGCAGCAAAAATCATCATCGCCGACGCCCCGATGCGCTGGCAGGACGTGGTCGCCGTGGCTCGTCACGGCGCAGTGCTCGAACTCTCGGGCCACGCCTGGGCGCGCATCGACAATGCCCAGGCCATCGTGCAGCGCATCGTCACCAGCGGTGAGCGCGCCTATGGCGTGAACACCGGCCTGGGCGCGCTGTGCAATGTGTCGCTCAAGGGCGAGCAACTCAGCCAGCTGTCGCGCAATACCTTGCTGAGCCACGCCTGTGGCGTCGGCCCGGTGCTCCGCGACGAGCAGACCCGCGCGATTATTTGCGCGGCCATCATCAACTACAGCCACGGCAAATCCGGCCTGCATCCGCAGGTGGTGCATTCGTTGCTGGCACTGCTTAACCACGGCATCACACCGCAAGTGCCGTCCCAGGGTTCGGTGGGTTACCTGACCCACATGGCCCACGTCGGCGTGGCCTTGCTCGGCGTTGGTAATGTGAGCTACCAGGGCCGCGTCGTTCCGGCGCAACAGGCCCTGAGCGCAGAAGGTTTGCAGCCGGTGGTGCTCGGCGCCAAGGACGGCCTGTGCCTGGTCAACGGCACGCCGTGCATGACCGGCCTGAGCTGCCTGGCCCTGGCCGACGCGCATCACTTGCTGCAATGGGCCGACGTAATCGGCGCCATGAGCTTCGAGGCCCAGCGCGGCCAGATCGACGCGTTTGACGAAGCCATCATCGCCCTCAAGCCGCACCCGGGCATGCAACACGTGGGTATCAACCTACGCGCCTTGCTCGACGGCAGTGAAGTGATCGCCAGCAGCAAAGGTATTCGCACTCAGGATGCCTTGAGCATCCGCTCGATCCCGCAGATTCACGGCGCGGCGCGTGACCAGGTTGAACACGCCACGCGCCAGATCGAGACCGAACTCAACAGCGCCACCGACAACCCGCTGGTGCTCGGCACCCCGGACAACTACCGCGTGGTGTCCCAGGCCAACCCGCATGGGCAGTCCGTGGCGTTGGCGGCCGACATGCTCGCCATCGCCATGGCCGAAATCGGCTCCGTGGCCGAACGCCGCCTGGACCGCCTGATCAACCCGCATGTCAGCGGCTTGCCGGCGTTCCTGGTCAGCAACCCCGGGGTCAACTCCGGGATGATGATCGTGCAGTACGTCGCCGCCTCGCTGTGTGGGCAAAACCGCCAACTGGCGCAACCGGCGGTGCTCGACAACTTCGTCACCTCGGGCCTGCAGGAAGACCATCTGAGCATGGGCACCAATGCCGCGCTCAAGCTGCATCAGCTGTTGGCCAACGTCACCCAGATTCTCGCCATCGAGTACCTGCTGGCGGCCCAGGCGTTCGAGTTTCTCAAGGATCAGCGTTTCGGCGCAGGCACTGACAGCGCCTGGCGCTTGCTGCGTGAAAAGGTCCCGCCGTACGAACAGGACCGTTGGCTGGCGCCGGACATCGCGAGCGCCGCCGCGCTGCTCAACGACACCGCTTTGCTGCACCACGTATTACCGAATTTGCACTGAACACTTATTTAAAAGAAGTATTCAACAGAAGTATTCACAAGAACAATTCACAAGGAGTATGAATGTGACTGCGCTAAATCTGATTCCAGGCCAACTGAGCCTCGCCCAACTGCGGGCCATCTACCAGCAGCCGGTAACCCTCAGCCTGGATGACAGCGCCACGGCGCAGATCGAAGCGAGTGTTGCCTGCGTGGAGCAGATTCTCGCCGAGAATCGCACCGCCTACGGCATCAACACCGGTTTCGGCCTGCTGGCCTCGACCCGCATCGCCAGCGAAGACCTGGAAAACCTCCAGCGTTCGCTGGTGCTGTCCCACGCTGCCGGCGTCGGTGAGCCGATCAGCGATGCGCTGGTGCGGCTGGTCATGGTGCTCAAGGTCAACAGCCTGAGCCGTGGCTTCTCCGGGATTCGCCGCCAGGTGATCGACGCGCTGATCGCGTTGATCAACGCCGAGGTGTACCCACACATCCCGCTCAAAGGTTCGGTCGGTGCATCCGGTGACCTGGCGCCATTGGCGCACATGTCGCTGGTGCTGCTGGGCGAAGGCAAGGCGCGCTACAAAGGCGAATGGCTGGAAGCCACCGAAGCGCTGAAAGTCGCCGGCCTGGCGCCGCTGACCCTCGCCGCCAAGGAAGGCCTGGCGCTGCTCAATGGCACCCAGGTGTCCACCGCGTACGCCCTGCGTGGCCTGTTCGAAGGCGAAGATTTGTTCGCCGGCGCACTCGCGTGTGGTGGCCTGACCGTGGAAGCCGTGCTGGGCTCGCGCTCGCCGTTCGATGCACGTATTCACGCGGCGCGTGGCCAACGTGGGCAGATCGATTCGGCTGCGGCCTATCGCGACCTGCTGGGCGAAAGCAGCCAGGTCTCCCAGTCGCACCAGAACTGCGACAAGGTGCAAGACCCGTACTCCCTGCGCTGCCAGCCGCAAGTCATGGGCGCCTGCCTGACTCAATTCCGCCAGGCCGCCGAAGTGCTGGTGGTAGAAGCCAACGCCGTGTCGGATAACCCGCTGGTGTTCGCAGCCGAAGGCGACGTGATCTCCGGCGGTAACTTCCACGCCGAACCGGTGGCCATGGCCGCGGATAACATGGCGCTGGCCATCGCTGAAATCGGCTCCCTGAGCGAGCGTCGTATCTCGCTGATGATGGACAAGCACATGTCGCAACTGCCGCCGTTCCTGGTGGGCAATGGCGGGGTGAACTCCGGCTTCATGATCGCCCAGGTGACGGCGGCAGCACTGGCCAGCGAGAACAAGGCGCTGTCCCATCCGCATAGCGTCGACAGCTTGCCGACATCGGCCAACCAGGAAGACCACGTGTCCATGGCCCCGGCTGCGGGCAAGCGTCTTTGGGAAATGGCTGAGAACACCCGTGGCATCCTCGCCGTTGAATGGCTGGCTGCATGCCAGGGCCTGGACCTGCGTGACGGCCTGAAGACTTCGCCGAAGCTGGAAAAAGCCCGTGACATCCTGCGCGCCAAAGTGGGGTTCTACGACAAGGACCGCTTCTTTGCCCCGGACATCATCGCCGCCACGGAGCTGCTCGCCAGCCGCTGCCTGAATGAGCTGGTGCCGGTCAAGTTGCTGCCAAGCCTCTAAGCTCGCCGCTGTCCAATGTGGGAGCTGGCTTGCCTGCGATAGCGGTGTATCAGTCAAAGATGTATCAACTGACAGATAGCCATCGCAGGCAAGCCAGCTCCCACATTTTGAGCGTTCGCAGCTTTGAATTTTCTCGGGATAAAAATAACTAGGGAAGAGAAATGCACCAGCAAGAAAAGGGTTTGAAACGCGGGCTCAGCGCCCGACATATTCGCTTCATGGCACTCGGTTCCGCGATCGGCACCGGGTTGTTCTATGGCTCCGCCTCGGCCATCCAGATGGCGGGCCCCGCCGTCCTGCTGGCCTACCTGATTGGCGGTGCCGCGGTCTTCATGGTGATGCGCGCCCTCGGCGAAATGGCCGTGCATAACCCGGTGTCCGGCTCCTTCGGTCATTACGCCAGCACCTACCTGGGTCCCATGGCCGGGTTTATCCTCGGCTGGACCTACGCGTTTGAAATGATCATCGTCTGCCTCGCCGATGTCACCGCCTTCGGCATTTACATGGGCTTCTGGTTTCCTGAAGTCGCGCGTTGGGTGTGGGTGCTCGGCATCGTGTTTTTGATCGGCGGCCTGAACCTGTGCAGCGTGAAAGTGTTTGGCGAGATGGAGTTCTGGCTGTCGCTGCTCAAGGTTGGCGCCATTGTGGCGATGATCCTCGGCGGCTTCGGCATCATGTTGTTCGGCATCCATTCGGCGGGCGAAACCCAGGCCAGCGGTATCAGCAACCTGTGGGCTCACGGCGGCTTCATGCCTAATGGCATCGGCGGCTTGATCGCCTCGTTTGCGGTGGTGATGTTTGCCTTCGGCGGCATCGAAATCATCGGCATCACCGCCGGTGAAGCCAAGGACCCGCAACGCGTTATCCCCAAGGCGATCAACGCGGTGCCGCTGCGCATCCTGTTGTTCTACGTGCTGACCCTGTTTGTGCTGATGGCGATTTACCCGTGGCCGCAGATCGGCAGCCAGGGCAGCCCGTTCGTACAAATCTTCAGCAACCTGGGCATTGGCTCGGCAGCGACGATCCTCAACATCGTCGTGATCTCGGCGGCCGTCTCGGCCATTAACAGTGACATCTTCGGCGCCGGCCGCATGATGTACGGCCTGGCCCAGCAAGGCCAGGCGCCCAAGGGCTTTGCTCAGTTGTCCAAGCAAGGCGTGCCCTGGATGACGGTGGTGGTGATGGGCGCGGCGCTGCTTGGCGGCGTAGTGCTCAACTATCTCATCCCGGAAAACGTGTTCCTGCTGATCGCCTCGATTGCCACCTTCGCCACGGTGTGGGTGTGGTTGATGATTTTGTTCACTCAGGTCGCGATGCGCCGCTCGATGACCAAGGCGCAGGTCGCCGAGCTGAAATTCCCGGTACCGTTCTGGCCCTACGCGCCAGCGGCCGCCATTGTGTTCATGCTGTTCGTGTTTGGCGTGCTGGGTTACTTCCCGGACACCCAGGCCGCTTTGCTGGTCGGCGCCGTCTGGATCGTGCTGCTGGTGCTCGCCTACCTGCTGTGGGTCAAGCCCGCCGCAGGGCAAGCGGCCAAGGTCCATTACGACTCGGCTTTGTCTCATCGATAACTTAGGGAGGCGTTGATGAAAACGCTTTGGCAACACTGCCACGTCGCAACCATGGCCCATGGCAAATACTCGATCATCGAGGATGCCGCCATGGTCACAGCGGGTTCGCTCATCGAGTGGATCGGCCCCCGCAGCCAGGCGCCAGCGGCGGATTACGCCCAGGTGCATGACCTGCAAGGCGCGTGGGTCACCCCCGGGCTGATCGACTGCCATACCCACACGGTGTTCGGTGGCAATCGCAGCGGCGAATTCGAGCAGCGCCTGGAAGGCGTGAGCTACGCCGAAATCGCGGCCAAGGGCGGCGGTATTGCCAGCACCGTGCGCGCCACCCGTGCCGCCACTGAAGATGAACTGTTCACCAGCGCTCATAAGCGCCTGCGCAGTCTGCTGCGCGACGGCGTGACCACGGTGGAGATCAAATCCGGCTATGGCCTGGACCTGGCCAGCGAGCGCAAATTGCTGCGGGTGATTCGTCGCCTCGGCGAAGCGCTGCCGGTCAGCGTGCGTGCCACGTGCCTGGCGGCCCATGCGTTGCCGCCGGAGTACAAGGATCGCGCGGATGATTACATCGACCACATCTGCACCGAGATGCTGCCGGCCCTGGCAGCGGAGGGGCTGGTGGACGCGGTGGATGCGTTCTGCGAATACCTGGCGTTTTCCCCGGAACAGGTGGAGCGGGTGTTTAAAGTCGCTCAGCAACTTGGCCTGCCGGTGAAGCTGCACGCCGAACAACTGTCGTCGCTGCACGGCTCCAGCCTGGCCGCGCGTTACCACGCGTTGTCGGCGGACCATCTGGAATTCATGACCGAAGAAGATGCCATCGCCATGGCCGCTTCCGGCACCGTCGCGGTGCTGTTGCCGGGCGCGTTCTACTTCCTGCGCGAAACCCAGTTGCCGCCGATGGAGGCCTTGCGCAAACACGGCGTGAAGATCGCCATCGCCAGCGACCTCAACCCCGGCACCTCACCGGCGTTGTCGGTGCGCCTGATGCTGAACATGGCCTGCACCTTGTTCCGTATGACCCCGGAAGAAGCCCTGGCGGGCGCCACGCAACATGCGGCCACCGCGCTGGGCATGGGCGAGACCCATGGTTCGCTGGAGGTGGGCAAGGTCGCCGACTTTGTCGCCTGGCAGATTGATCGTCCCGCCGACCTGGCCTATTGGCTGGGCGGGGAGCTGGATAAACGCGTCGTGCGCCACGGCGTCGATGTCACTGTTTAAGGCTGCCTTTGTGAACGAGGAGTACCGCTGTGGATAAGGTTCTGAACTTCAAACAAGGCCGCGTGCCGCTGCTGATCAGCATGCCCCACGCCGGCCTGCGCCTGACGCCCGCGGTGGAGGCCGGGTTGATCCCCGAGGCGCAAAGCCTGCCGGACACTGACTGGCACATCCCCACGTTGTATGACTTTGCCGAGGAGCTGGGCGCCAGCACCTTGTCGGCCGAGTACTCGCGGTTTGTCATCGACCTGAACCGGCCTTCGGACGACAAGCCGTTGTACGCCGGTGCCACCACCGGGCTGTACCCGGCGACGTTGTTCGACGGGGTGCCGTTGTTCCGCGAAGGCCTGGAGCCTTCCCCAGAGGAGCGCGCCACCTACCTGCAAAAGATCTGGGGCCCGTACCACCGCGCCCTGCAAGAAGAACTGGCGCGGCTCAAGGCTGAGTTTGGCTATGCATTGCTGTTTGATGCGCACTCGATTCGTTCGGTGATCCCGCACCTGTTCGACGGCAAGCTGCCGGACTTCAACCTTGGCACCTTCAATGGCGCTGCCTGTGACCCTGAACTGGCGAGCCAGTTGGAAGCCATCTGCGCCACGCATCCGCAGTACACCCATGTGCTGAACGGGCGCTTCAAGGGTGGGCACATCACCCGGCACTACGGCGACCCGGCACAGGATATCCATGCCGTGCAATTGGAGTTGTGCCAGAGCGCGTATATGGAAGAGTTCGAGCCGTTTCGTTATCGGCCTGATCTGGCCGAGCCGACGCGGGTGGTGTTGAAGCAATTGCTGGAAGGGTTCCTGAACTGGGGGCAAAAGCACTACCGGTAATTTTCGGTGCTGCTGAAATAGCGTTCGCGAGCAAGTCGAACCGTCGCACCGCCGCTCCCACAGTTTGATCGCATTCTCATGTTGGAACTCGATCAAGTGTGGGAGCGGGCTTGCCCGCGATGGCGGCCTCACGGTCGCCTCAGTGCAACTGCCGGTCGCCACAGGTCGTGTTAACAGAGGTCCCGCTGGGTAAGGTTGTGAGTAGGGCGCGCCAGACGCCACTCCCCACAATAAAACCTGCCGAGTGAGACCTCTTTCATGAAAAGACCGTTCAACCGTTACCTGTTGACCCTCATCGGCGCCGCACTCCTGAGTGCACAAGCCATGGCCGCTGAACCGGCCTCCTGCAAAGCCGTGCGCATGGGCGTGGTCAGTTGGACCGACGTGATCGCGACCTCGGGCATGGCCGACGTGCTGCTCAACGGCCTGGGCTACGACAGCAAGCAGACTAGCGCCGTGCAGCAGATCATCTTTGCCGGCATCCGCGACAAGCGCCTGGATATCTTCCTCGGCTACTGGAAACCGGCGATGGACAACAATATCGCGCCGTTCGTGGCCGCCCAGCAGGTCAAGGTCTTCGACACGCCCAGCCTCTCTGACGCCCAGGCCACCCTGGCCGTGCCGCAATACGTGGCCGATGCCGGGTTGAAAACCTTTGCCGACATCGCCCGCTTCAAGGATAAATTGGGCGGCAAGATCTACGGTATCGAGCCCGGCAGCGGTGCCAATACCGATATCCAGAAAATGATCGACACCAACCACTTCGGCCTCGGCGACTTCAAGCTGGTCGCCTCTGGTGAGGCGGGCATGCTGGCGGCGGTGCAGCGTGCGGTGAATCGCAAGGAGTTCGTGGTGTTCGTCGGCTGGACCCCGCACCCGATGAACATCAATATGAAAATGGCCTACCTCACCGGCAGTGAAGACGTGTTTGGCGCTGACGAAGGTCGCGCGACCGTCTCTACCGTCACCGCGCCGGACTTCGCCGAGCGCTGCCCCAACGCCAACCGCTTGTTGGGGAACTTGACCTTCACCGCGGCCCAGGAAAGTCAGTTGATGGTGCCGATCATGGAGCGCCAGTCGCCGCAGGATGTGGCCAAGCAATGGCTGCGTGACCATCCTGAGGATTTGCAGCGCTGGTTGGCCGGGGTGACGGCGTTTGATGGCAGCGATGGTATGGCGGCCGTACACGCCAGCCTCAAACCTTAAGCCGGCCACGGTAGATCAAACAACACAGCGCAGAGGTGGGAGCGGGCTTGCTCGCGAATACGGTGGGTCAACCAACTCATCAGGCGGCTGATACACCGCTTTCGCGAGCAAGCCCGCTCCCACAGGTTGATCGCCATTGTCAGAGACATTTACGTATGTCCGAATACCCTATTTCTTCGCCGATGCGCGCCTTCGTCGCCAAAACCGACGCCTTCACCCGTGACGACGCGTCGCTGGCGGGCTTACGCCACAACTACAACCGTATGTGCCAGGCCTTCACGCCACCGAAGCCTGAAGGGCTGCAAGTCTCGGACTTCGCACTGGGCGGCGTAGGTGTGCGCAGTTACTTACCCACGGCTCCGGCGCCGACGGAGGGCTGGCCCTGTCTCCTTTATATGCACGGCGGCGGCTGGGTGGTCGGTGGGCTGAATTCCCATGACTTCATTTGCTTCGAGCTGGCAGATGCGTTGCAGGTGCTGGTGATCGCCATCGATTATCGCCTGGCCCCCGAACACCCGTTCCCGGCGGCTTACGAGGATTGCCGCGCGGTGTGGCAGGCGATCCAGGCAGGCGAGGGGCCGCACGCCATCCACCTGCAGCGCCTGGCGGTGATCGGTGACAGCGCGGGCGGCAACCTGGCTGCGGCGCTGTGTCTGGGCTTGCGCGATGACGGCCAGCCGCTGCCTTTGGCTCAAGTGCTGATTTATCCGGGGTTGGGCGGCGCGTCTGATTTGCCGTCGCGCCGTGATTGCATGGATGCGCCGCTGCTTAGCACTGCCGACACCGACTGCTACCTGGCGCTCTACCTGCTGGGCGCCGGCAATCCGTCGGCCTATGCCATGCCACTGCTGGCCGAGAATTTCAGCGGTTTGCCCAAGGCATTGATCGCCGTGGCCCAGTTCGACCCGCTGCGCGATGACGGCATGCTCTACGCCGAACGCCTGCAAGCGGCGGGCGTGTCCGCCGTGCTGTATCCGGGCAAGGGTCTGGTCCACGGCTGCTTGCGCGCGCGCGGCCAAGTGCCGGAGGTGGATCAACTGTACAACTATCTGCTGCATTACCTGAGGAGCGAAGGGCTGACACAGGTCTAAGCGCTCAAGGACATGCTCATTGCACAATTCGGGTTTATGATGCCAGACGGCAAAAAATAATAGACGTCCCCCCAGGGATGAACCGACACCCTACGGAGCGCGCAATGCAGACTTGGTACCCGCAGATCAAACCCTACGCCCGGCACGATCTGGCAGTCGATGACACCCACACGCTGTATGTCGATGAAAGTGGCTCCCCCGAAGGCTTGCCCGTCGTCTTCATTCATGGAGGCCCTGGCTCCGGTTGCGACGCCCAGAGCCGCTGCTACTTTGATCCGAACCTTTACCGCATCGTTACCTTTGACCAGCGTGGCTGCGGGCGCTCCACCCCTCGCGCGAGCCTGGAAAACAACACCACCTGGGACTTGGTCGCCGACCTTGAGCGCATCCGCGAGCACCTGGGCATCGAAAAGTGGGTGCTGTTCGGCGGCTCCTGGGGTTCGACCCTTTCCCTGGCCTACGCACAAAGCCATCCTGAGCGTGTGCATGGCTTGATCCTGCGCGGCATCTTCCTGGCTCGCCCGCAAGACATCCACTGGTTCTACCAGGAAGGTGCGAGCCGCATGTTCCCCGATTACTGGCAGGACTACCTTGCACCGATCCCGGCGGATGAGCGCCACAACATGGTTGCGGCCTACCATAAGCGCCTGACCGGCAACGACCAGATCGCCCAGATGCACGCCGCCAAAGCCTGGTCCGGCTGGGAAGGCCGTATGCTGGGCCTGTGCCCGAGCCCGCAGCATGTCGAGCGTTTTTCCGAGCCGCAGCGCGCGCTGTCCATTGCGCGTATCGAGTGCCACTACTTCACCAACGACTCCTTCCTGGAGCCTAACCAGCTGATTCGCGACATGCACAAGATCGCCCATCTGCCTGGCGTAATCATTCATGGCCGCTACGATATGATCTGCCCGCTGGACAATGCCTGGGAGCTGCATCAGGCGTGGCCCAACAGTGAGCTGCAAGTGATCCGCGAAGCGGGCCATGCCGCGTCCGAACCCGGCATTACCGATGCGTTGGTGCGCGCGACCGGCGAGATGGCACGCCGCCTGCTTGATCTGCCGCCAGAAGAAGCATGAAGGGCCTGTTGCAGCGGGTGCGTGGCGCCCGGGTCGAAGTTGCGGGCGACGTCGTAGGGGCAATTGACCAGGGTTTGTTGGTGCTGGTAGCCGTCGAACCTTCAGATACGCCCGAGAGCGCCGACAAACTGTTGCACAAGCTGCTTAACTACCGGGTATTCAGTGACGACGAGGGCAAAATGAACTTGTCCTTGAAGGATATCGGTGGCGGTTTGTTGCTGGTGTCGCAGTTCACCCTGGCGGCGGATACCAAAAGCGGGCTGCGGCCGAGCTTCTCCACGGCGGCGCCTCCGGCACTCGGAGCAGCGCTTTTTGAACACTTGTTGTTACAAGCGCAACAATTGCATGGCAAGGTGGCGTCAGGGCGTTTTGGCGCGGATATGCAGGTGCATTTGGTCAATGATGGCCCTGTGACCTTCCTCTTACAGACATGAATGTATTAAAAACGACTTTAATGCCTAAAAACGCAGGGTTTCGCTACAAATACTTCGTTGTCCCTGATGCGTTGTTTCGCGGGCTACTAGATAATCGCGCGCTACGGGGATCAGCGTTGTTTGGTCCATTTTTGACTTAGGTAGAGACTTGTCCGGCGACCATTGGGGAATCATTTTGACCCAAGGGAGTCGGAACAATGCTCGCCAACCTGGCATATAGATAGCTGGCCGTTGGTTTTTTGATCTGTTTTCGGCGAGGGTTGCTCGTGATTGTTAGTCCCTGTAATGCACCAAAATTGTCTGCCAAACGGTTACGAAACGCACTGGTAACGGGCTCTGCCCTGTTTTGCCTGTTCGGCGCGGGTCAACTGTGGGCATTCAGTCTGGATGATGTGTCGGCCAAGGCAAAAGAGCTGGCCGGGCAGAAATACGAAGCTCCGCGCAGCAATCTGCCGAACGAATTTCGCGAAATGAAATTCGCCGACTATCAGAAGATTCGTTTCCGTAACGAAAAAGCCGAATGGGCCGACCAGAACACGCCGTTCAAACTGTCCTTCTATCACCAGGGCATGCACTTCGACACGCCGGTGAAAATCAACGAAGTGACCACCGACAGCGTTCATGAAATCAAATACGACCCGACTCGTTTCGATTTCGGCGACGTGAAATATGATCCAAAGTCCACCGAACAACTGGGTTACGCCGGTTTCCGTGTGCTTTACCCGATCAACAAAGACGACAAGCAAGACGAAATCATGACCATGCTCGGCGCCAGCTACTTCCGCGTCGTCGGCAAAGGCCAGTCCTATGGCCTGTCCGCCCGTGGCATGGCGATCGACACTGCATTGCCGTCCGGTGAAGAGTTCCCGCGTTTCACCGAGTTCTGGATCGAGCGTCCAAAACCGGGCGAAAAACAGCTGGTGATCTTCGCCTTGCTGGATTCGCCACGCGCGACCGGCGCCTATCGCCTGACCCTGCGCCCTGGCACCGACACCGTTGTCGACGTCAAATCGCAGATGTTCCTGCGCGACAAGGTCACCAAGCTGGGCATTGCCCCGTTGACCAGCATGTACCTGTTCGGCGCCAACCAGCCGTCGAAAGTGCTTAATTACCGTCGTGAACTGCACGACTCCAGCGGTCTGTCGATCCATGCCGGCAACGGCGAGTGGATCTGGCGCCCACTGAACAACCCTAAACACCTGTCTGTCAGCAACTTCAGCGTCGAGAACCCGCGTGGTTTCGGCTTGCTGCAACGTGGCCGCGACTTCAGTCACTACGAAGACCTGGACGACAACTACGACAAGCGCCCAAGCGCCTGGATCGAGCCTGAAGGCGACTGGGGCAAGGGTTCCGTCGACTTGGTAGAGATTCCGACCGCCGACGAAACCAACGACAACATCGTTGCGTTCTGGAGCCCGGCCGAGCTGCCGAAAGTCGGCGAGCCGCTGGACGTCAGCTACCGCCTGCACTGGACCATGGACGAAAAAGCCCTGCACCCGGCCGACAGCGCCTGGGTCAAGCAAACCCTGCGTTCCACGGGTGACGTGAAGCAATCCAACCTGATCCGTCAGCCTGACGGCAGCGTGGCTTACCTGGTGGACTTCGAGGGCCCGGCCCTGAAGAACCTGCCTGCGGATGCCCCGGTTCGCAGCCAGGTGAGTGTTGGCGACAACGCCGAAATCGTTGAAAACAGTGTGCGCTACAACGAGCACACCAAAGGCTGGCGCCTGACCCTGCGCATGAAGATCAAGGACGCAGGCAAGCCGACCGAAATGCGTGCCGCACTGGTTGAGGACATCGTGAAACCTGAGCCTGAGAAGGTCTCGACCCAGGTGCTCAAAGCCGACAAGCTTTTGGCCAAGCAACACGAGAAACAGGCCAAGAAAGAAGCTAAAGAAGCTAAAGAAGCTAAAGACGCGAAAGACAAGGAAGCTAAGCAGCCAGACGCTGCCTCAGCCACTCCACTCTCTAACCCAGATCAGGCCAAGACAGAACATGTCCTGACCGAGACCTGGAGCTATCAGTTGCCTGCCGATGAGTAATTCTCAAGTTACGCCCGAGACTCTGTCCGAGTACCTGGCGCACCTCCCGATGACCGCAGAGCAGCGCGCCGAACTGGCGGGCTGCACTTCCTTCAGCGAGCTGCACCAACGTTTGTCGTCCGCAACCTTCGACGCACCTACCGACGCTGCCCAAGCGTCGGTTGGCCGTCGGCTGACCCTCAACACCGCTGAAGAGCTGCAAGATGCGGAAATGCTGGCGCTCGACGCCAGTGGCCGTGTTTGCCTGAAAGCCACGCCTCCGATCCGTCGGACCAAAGTGGTGCCCGAGCCTTGGCGTACCAACATCCTGGTGCGCGGTTGGCGCCGGATGACCGGTCGTACCAACCCTCCGGCCCCGCCGAAGGACGAGCGTGTATTGCCAGCGGCTCGCTGGCGTACCGTGGGTTCGATCCGTCGCTATATCTTGCTGGTGCTGATGCTCGGCCAGACCATCGTCGCCGGCTGGTACATGAAAGGCATCATGCCGTACCAGGGCTGGTCGCTGGTCGACTTCGACGAGGTTCGCAATCAGACCCTGCTGCAAACCGCCACCCAGGTACTGCCTTACGCCCTGCAAACCAGCATCCTGATCATGTTCGGGATCTTGTTCTGCTGGGTGTCGGCCGGTTTCTGGACCGCGCTGATGGGCTTTCTCGAATTGCTCACCGGTCACGATAAATACCGGATCTCCGGTAAAAGTGCCGGGGACGAGCCGATTCCGAAAGATGCCCGTACAGCGTTGGTGATGCCGATCTGCAACGAAGACGTGCCCCGGGTATTTGCCGGTCTGCGCGCGACGTTTGAATCGGTAGCCGCCACGGGCGACCTGGATCGCTTCGATTTCTTCGTCCTCAGTGACAGTAACGAAGCCGACATCTGCATCGCCGAACAGCAAGCCTGGCTCGACGTGTGCCGCGAAGCGGGTGGTTTCGGCAAGATCTTCTATCGCCGTCGTCGCCGTCGCGTAAAGCGCAAGAGCGGCAACCTCGACGACTTCTGCCGTCGTTGGGGCGGTGACTACAAATACATGGTGGTGCTCGACGCCGACAGCGTGATGAGCGGCGAATGCCTGACCAGCTTGGTGCGCCTGATGGAAGCCACGCCGGATGCCGGGATTATCCAGACCGCGCCACGTGCGTCGGGCATGGACACCCTGTATGCGCGCATGCAGCAATTCGCCACTCGCGTGTACGGCCCGCTGTTTACGGCCGGTCTGCACTTCTGGCAGTTGGGTGAGTCGCACTACTGGGGCCATAACGCCATTATCCGCATGAAGCCCTTTATCGAGCACTGCGCCCTCGCGCCGTTGCCGGGTAAAGGTGCGTTTGCCGGTGCGATTCTTTCCCACGACTTCGTTGAAGCAGCGCTGATGCGCCGTGCCGGTTGGGGCGTGTGGATTGCCTACGACCTGCCGGGCAGCTATGAAGAGCTGCCGCCGAACCTGCTGGATGAACTCAAGCGTGACCGTCGCTGGTGCCACGGTAACCTGATGAACTTCCGCCTGTTCCTGGTAAAAGGCATGCACCCGGTGCACCGCGCGGTGTTCCTGACTGGCGTGATGTCCTACCTGTCGGCGCCGCTGTGGTTCTTCTTCCTGGTGTTGTCGACGGCGTTGCTGGCGGTGAACACCCTGATGGAGCCGCAGTACTTCATGGCGCCACGCCAGTTGTACCCGCTGTGGCCGCAATGGCATCCGGACAAGGCTGTGGCGCTGTTCTCCACCACCATTGTGCTGCTGTTCCTGCCTAAATTGCTGAGCATCATCCTGATCTGGGCCAAGGGCGCGAAAGAGTTCGGTGGCAAGTTCAAGGTGACCTTGTCGATGCTGCTGGAGATGCTGTTCTCCATGCTGCTGGCGCCGGTGCGGATGATCTTCCACACCCGTTTCGTGCTCGCCGCGTTCCTCGGCTGGGCTGCGACCTGGAACTCGCCGCAGCGTGACGACGATTCCACGCCATGGAGCGAGGCCGTCAAGCGCCACGGTCCACAAACCCTGCTCGGCTTCCTGTGGGCGCTGTTGGTGGTGTGGTTGAACCCAAGCTTCTTGTGGTGGCTGATCCCGATCGTGGGTTCGCTGATGCTGTCGATTCCAGTGTCGGTGATTTCCAGCCGGGTCAAGCTGGGCCTCAAGTCCCGCGACGAGAGCCTGTTCCTGATCCCCGAGGAATACAATCCGCCGCAAGCCCTGTTGTCGACCGAGAAGTACACCCACGAAAACCGTTGGCACGCCCTCAATGACGGGTTTGTGCGTTCGGTGGTCGACCCGCAGCAAAACGCCTTGGCCTGCGCCCTGGCGACCTCGCGTCACCGTGAGGCGGAGCCGATCGAGCACCTGCGTCAGGAGCGTGTCCGCCACGCGTTGAAAGTCGGCCCTGCCGGCCTCAACAACGGCGAGCGCCTGGCGCTGCTCAGTGACCCGGTGGCCCTGGCTCGTCTGCACCAGCAGGTGTGGAGCGAAGGCCACGCCGAGTGGCTCGGCGCTTGGCGTGAATCGATCAAAGCTGATCCGCACGCGCCATTGCTGCCGCTGCAACCGCTGTCGTCCCAGGCCCAACTGGCCTGATTCAGACGCCCCCGAGGGCTCACCTCGGGGGTGTTCGAAGCGCTGGTCCTACAGCGTTTCACGCTTCTTCCTCTTAGCCCTAACCCCTTGTTATTTCGAAACAAAAGACCTTTGTTCGAGACGTATTGTCGTGCCTTTTGCTGGGGTAGCATCGCCCCCCACATTGACGAGGCCGCAGGGGGATTCATGATCAAAAGGTATTGTTCGGCGTGGCTGATCGGCGTTGTCGCATTGGCATATACCGGCTGGGTGAATGCCGGCGTCCTAGATGATGCCGTTCGGCGTGGAGTGCTTAAAGTCGGCACCACGCCCACCTACGTGCCCTTTCAAATGATGGACAAGCAGGGGCGCATCGTAGGCTTTGAGATCGACTTGCTCCAGGCGATGAGCCATGCCTTGGGCGTCGAGCTGGAACTGGTGGCGGTGCCCTATACCGAGTTGTTGCCGGGGCTGATGGCGAAAAAGTTTGATCTGATTGGCAGCGGTATGACGGTGACCCAGGAGCGCAACCTCAAGCTGAATTTCAGCGACTCCTTTATTGTGGTGGGCCAGACCGTACTGCTGCATCCGAGCCTTGCCGGCAAGGTTTCCAGCATAGAAGACCTGGATGAGGCGGGTTACCGGATCGTCGCCATCGAAGGCACCACGGGGGAAGCCGCGGCGCAACGTTTTCTGGGCGCCGCTCGCCTGCGCAGTTTCGCCACCCCGGAAGAAGGCGTGCGGCAGGTGGTGGAGGGCAAGGCCGATGCTTTCATTCATGACGCACCCTACAACCTGATTGCGATGGCCAGGCCGGAAAACCACACACTTTTTGCACTTGAGCAGCCGTTTACCTTTGAGCCCCTGGCATTCGGCCTGAAGAAAGGTGATTACGACAGCCTTAACTGGATCAATCATTTCCTCAATCAAATAGCGCAGGATGGCACCTACGATCGGCTCCATGACAAGTGGTTCAAGGACACCGCCTGGGTCGGGGAGATGGACTGATCGTCATAACTGCTTACACATCAATCAGTTGCCGATCCTCTCTGCAGACGTGTCTATCCCCCGTGTTTCGCTGCACCGTTGTGGGGCTTTTCCGACATACGCCGATAACATTTACCCGTGAAACCTTTGTGACGGGGAGCGAGTGGGTTAGGATCGCACCCCGAAATGGTGCAGCCCTTTTGCGCGCCGACCTTACAATAAATCGTTCAGGGGACTTGATGATGAAAAAGTATCTTTCGAGGCTGATGCTCGGCGTCACCGCGCTGGTCGCCGTCACTGCAGCGCACGCTGGCGCCATCGACGATGCGGTCAAGCGCGGCACGCTGAAGGTCGGCATGGACCCGACCTACATGCCGTTCGAAATGACAGACAAGCGCGGTGAAATCATCGGTTTCGAAGTCGACATCCTCAAGGCCATGGCCAAGTCCATGGGCGTCAAACTGGAGCTGGTGTCCACCGGTTATGACGGCATCATCCCTGCGTTCCTGACCGGCAAGTTCGACATGATCGGCAGCGGCATGACCCTGACCCAGGAACGTAACCTGCGCCTGAACTTCAGCGAACCCTTCATCGTGGTTGGCCAGACGTTGCTGATTCGCAAAGACCTGGAAGGCACCATCAAGTCCTACAAAGACCTGAACGACGAGAAATACCGCCTGACCTCGAAGCTCGGCACCACGGGTGAGATGATCGCCAAAAAGATGATTTCCAAAGCCAAGTACCACGGCTATGACAATGAGCAGGAAGGCGTGCTGGACGTGGTCAATGGCAAGGCCGATGCCTTTGTGTATGACGCTCCGTACAACGTGGTTGCCGAGAAAAAAGTCGGCAACGGCAAGCTGGTGTTCCTGGACGAGCCCTTCACCTTCGAACCGTTGGCATTCGGCCTGAAAAAGGGCGATTACGACAGCCTCAACTACATCAACAACTTCCTGCACCAGATCCGTAACGACGGCACCTACGATCGTATCCATGACAAGTGGTTCAAGAGCTCCGAGTGGCTCAAGGACATGGAATAAGCCAGTCTGAATACCGAGTCGCGCCTTTCGCGAGCAAGCCCGCTCCCACACTTGACCGAGTTCCAACATGAGAATGCGGTCAAAATGTGGGAGCGGGCTTGCTCGCGAAAGCGGCCTGACAGGCGACATCAATCCCGGAAGCTGAAATGAAACAGAAAAAAGCCCAATGGCCCTGGCACCTGCTGACCGTGGTCGTGCTGGTTGGCCTGGCTGGCGCGTTGTACTACGCCACCTCGCTGATGTCCTACGAATGGCGCTGGAACCGCGTACCGCAGTACTTCGCCTATCAGGCCGAAACCTCCCAGCGTGCAGCCGACATCTCCACGGTCATTGAACTGGTGCGTAAAGGCGACGTAGCCGAAGTGACCCTGCGCAATGATGCCGGTGCCGAACAAAAGCTGACGGTTGCCGACAATAGCCTGCAAGTGGCGCGCGGTGACGACGTGGCCGAAGGCGATGTTATTGGCGTAACCCGGCATTGGGCGCTTGGCCCGCTGATGTGGGGCTTGTGGACCACCTTGTGGCTGTCGGTCATCTCCGGAATTCTGGGGCTGGTGATTGGCCTGGCAACCGGCTTGTGCCGTCTGTCCAGCAACCCGACCTTGCGCGATCTATCGACGATCTACGTCGAACTGGTGCGCGGAACGCCGCTATTGGTGCAAATCTTTATTTTCTATTTCTTCATCGGGACGGTGCTCAACCTGTCCCGGGAATTCGCCGGGATCGCCGCGTTGTCGCTGTTCACCGGCGCTTACGTGGCGGAAATTGTCCGCGCCGGCGTGCAGTCCATCACCCGTGGCCAGAACGAAGCCGCACGGTCCCTGGGGTTGAGTGCCAGCCAGTCGATGCGCCACGTGGTGTTGCCGCAAGCGTTCAAGCGCGTGTTGCCGCCGCTGGCCGGGCAATTTATCAGCCTGGTGAAAGACACGTCCCTGGTGTCGGTGATCGCGATTACCGAGTTGCTCAAAAGTGGTCGTGAAGTCATCACCACCTCGTTTTCGCCGTTTGAAATCCTGTTCTGTGTGGCAGGCCTGTACCTGCTGATCAACCTGCCGCTGTCGAAAATGGCCAGCCGGCTTGAGCGGAGGCTCGCGCAAAGTGATTGAAGTCCGCGATCTGGTAAAAGTCTTCGACACCCGTGGCCACGTGGTGCGCGCGGTGGACCACGTCACCACCCAAGTCGCCAAGGGTGAAGTGCTGGTGGTGATCGGCCCTTCGGGTTCGGGAAAATCCACCTTTCTGCGCTGCCTTAACGGGTTGGAGGAGTTTGACGCAGGCTCGGTGAGCATCGACGGCCTGCAACTGGCCGACCCGAAAACTGATGTGAACGCCTATCGCCGCGAAGTCGGCATGGTGTTCCAGCACTTCAACCTGTTCCCCCACATGACCGTGCTGGAAAACCTGTGCCTGGCGCAAAAAGTCGTGCGCAAGCGCGGCAAGCAAGAGCGTGAAGCCAAGGCATTGGCGCTGCTGGAAAAAGTCGGCATTGCGCAAAAGGCCAACGAGTTCCCCTCACGGTTGTCCGGTGGCCAGCAACAGCGGGTGGCGATCGCCCGCGCGTTGGCCATGGAGCCCAAGGTGATGCTGTTTGATGAGCCCACCTCGGCGCTGGACCCGGAAATGGTCGGCGAAGTGCTGGACGTGATGAAGACCCTGGCGCTGGAAGGCATGACCATGGTCTGCGTCACCCACGAGATGGGTTTTGCCCGCGAAGTGGCGGACCGGGTGCTGTTCTTCGATCACGGCAAGTTGCTGGAAGATGCGGCCCCGGCCGAGTTCTTCGATGCGCCGAAAGACCCACGGGCCCAGGCCTTCCTGCGTCAGGTGCTGTAACGGTTCTACACCGTGAACTTGCCCACCCAGCCTTGCAAATCCGAGCCCAGGCGCGCCAGTTCGACACTGGCCGCTGCGGTCTCCTGACTGGCGGTCGAGGTCTGTTCCGACACATCCTTGACCTTCAGCACGCTGCGATTGATCTCTTCCGCAACCGCCGTTTGCTCCTCGGCAGCGGCGGCAATCTGGGGGTTCATCTCCTGGATCACGGAGACCGTGCGGGTGATATTGGCCAGGGCGTCCCCCGCGCGGCGGGTTAGTTGCACGCTGTTATCGGTGAGGCTGCGACTGTTGTCCATGATGTCGGCGACCCGCTGTGTGCCTCGTTGCAGGCTGCCGATCAGCTCTTCAATTTCCTCGGCCGACTGCTGGGTGCGTTGCGCGAGGCTGCGTACCTCATCGGCAACTACCGCAAAACCTCTACCGGCTTCACCGGCGCGAGCGGCTTCGATGGCGGCGTTGAGGGCCAGCAAGTTGGTTTGCTCCGAGACCGACTTGATCACCTCCAGCACACTGCCGATCTTCTGGCTTTCCTGCCGCAGCCCTTGCATGGCCTGGCTTGAGTGAGCCATCTCTTGGGCCAGGTGCTCGATCTGAGCAATCGCCTCGGCCACCACCTGGTCGCCCGCGCTTGCCTGTTGATCGGCTTCGATGGCGGCGTTCGAGGCTTGCTCGGCGTGGCGTGCAACTTCCTGGGAGGTGGCGAGCATTTCATTCATGGCCGTGGCCACCTGTTCGGTTTCCTGTTTCTGCTCTTCGACGCCGACGCGCGAGTGTTCGGTCACGCTGGACAACTGCTCGGCAGCGCTGGCGATCTGTCGCGCGCTATCGCCGATGCCGCCGACCAAGCCGCGCAGGTTGACCGTCATTTGTCCGATGCTGCGTTGCAGCTGGCCCAGTTCATCCCGGCGAGTGGTTGTGATGTCCTGGCTTAGATCGCCCTGGGCGACTCGATTGGCCGCCAACAGCGCGTGTTGCAACGGTTTGACGATCTGCACGGCGATCAGCCAAGCGGCCAGTGCACCCACTAACAGCGCCGCTACGGTGACATTGAGCAGTAAGGTGCGAGCGATACCCGCTTCTTGGTCGCGTTTGGCGGTTTGGTCCTGGCTCAACTGGTCGCTTTCCGTGAGCAACTGATCCAGCCATTGCTCAAGCTGGTTCTGGGTGGTCTCGGTGGTGAGCTGTGCGTCCTTGAGCCGCGCCAGTTGCGTGCGATAGTCGAGCAACGTGCTCTTTAGCGCGACGTTGTTAACGGGCAGTGTCATCACGGCGGCCTCTGCACGGTCAAGCGCCTGGATCGATTCATCGACGCCTTTGGCGTAACTGTCCAACGAAGCCGAAGCCCAGGCAGGATTGCGCGCGCGATCTTCGGCTTGCTCCATGGCTTGACGCAGTTGTTCTACGGCATCGAGGGCTTTTTCGTCGTCCTGATTGGGCAGGTCACTGGACAACTGCGCCAGGGCATCGCTGGCCTGTACTGCGCCAAGTTTGAGCTGTTCCAGCGCGGTTTCGCGCAGCTTGATCAAGTTTTCCAGGCCACCCAAGGCTGTTTTGAAACTGGTCGCAAAGCGGCGGCTTTGTTGCACCTGCTGTTGATTGACCGGATCGGAAAAAAGCGGTGACACCGTCGTCAGCAGACCGTCGATTTTTTCGATGTGCAAACCAATCTTGACCAGGCTCGCCGGGTCGCTGAGGGTTCGGTAAACGATACGATCGGCGCGCAGCTCTTCGCCGACGACAGCCAGTTGCGAGAGGATGGTCAGCTTCTGAGAGCGTGCGAGCGAGGCGTTCAACGCCTGCCAGCCCGTGGACGCGATAACCAGGCTAAGACAGAGCACCAGGCCAAAGCCCAGGGCAAGTTTGAGTGTGATGCCGAGATTGCCTAACAGGCGGATCAGTGGACGAATCATGGTAAACCTCCAACGAATCAAAAGGAGCGTTTCGACGGTCCGGCTGACATGGGCCAGGGAAGTTGAAACGCTACTTTTATTCGGCGCCAGGTGTGTAATCCACGACCTGAAAAACGCGTAGGAAATTTCACAAGCTGTGAGGGCGACGGCCATGATGGCCGTCGCGACGGGATCAAACCTTGAAGCGGCCGACCAGGGTTTGCAGGTAAATCCCCAGGCGCGCCAGTTCCGCACTGGATGCAGCAGTTTCTTCACTGGCCGAAGAGGTTTGTTCAGAGACATCACGCACATTCAGCACGCTGCGGTTGATCTCTTCGGCCACGGCGCTTTGTTGCTCGGCGGCGGTGGCAATCTGCGAGTTCATCGCCTGAATGGTCGAGACCGTGCGGGTGATATTGCCCAGTGCGTTGCCGGCTCGACGAGTCAGTTCGACGCTGCTGTCGGTGAGGCCACGGCTGTTGTCCATGATGGTGGCTACCTGTTGGGTGCCGCTTTGCAGGCCGACGATCAGCTCTTCGATCTCTTCGGTGGACTTCTGGGTGCGCTGGGCCAGGCTGCGCACCTCATCGGCCACCACCGCGAAGCCGCGGCCGGCTTCACCGGCACGCGCCGCTTCAATCGCGGCGTTGAGTGCCAACAAGTTGGTTTGCTGGGCCACCGATTTGATCACGTCGAGCACGCTGCCGATCTTGTCGCTTTCGCGTTTCAGATGGCTCATGGCCTCGGTGGAATTGCCGACCTCGGTAGCCAAACGCTCGATCTGGGCGATGGCTTCACCGACCACCTTGTCACCCTCGCGGGCCTGCTGATCAGCGGCGACGGCGGCTTCCGAGGCTTCCTCGGCGTTGCGCGCCACTTCCTGCACGGTCGCAGCCATTTCATTCATGGCGGTGGCGACCTGGTCGGTCTCGATCTTCTGGCTGTTGACCCCGGCGCTGGTCTGCTCGGTCACGGCGGACAGTTGCTCGGCGGCGCTGGCGATCTGGGTGACGCCGTCGCTGATGCCGCCGATCAATTCGCGCAGGCCGACCGTCATGCTTTGCATGGCGCGTTGCAGTTGGCCCAGTTCGTCCTGGCGCGCGGAGTTCAGATTGTGGCTCAGGTCGCCGGAGGCTACGCGTTCAGCGACATTGAGGGTCTGGTTCAGCGGAATGACGATCTGACGGGTGATGGCCCAGGCGGCGACCATGCCGAAGATCAGCGCCAGCACGGTGGCCAGCAGCAGCAGTTGTTTGGCGTGTGCGGCGTCGGCATCGCGCACGGCGGTTTGCGAGGTGGTGAGTTTCTCACTGTGGCCCAGCAGAATATCGCCTTGGGCGGTCATGATTTTCAGGGCAGCAGCGCTGGCGACCTGGGAGTCGCGGTATTGGCTGACGGCGGCGCGGTAGGCTTGCAGCGAGACGCCGGCCTCTTGCAGATTGGCCTGAAACTGGGCCGGCAATTGGCCTTGGAGTTCGGTGATTTTCTTCAGGGCGTTATCGATAGCGTCCAGGGCAGGCTGTTCGGCCTCCGTCTTGCCGCTGTAGGTGTAGCCGCGAACCTGGAAGCGTGATTGCTGGACCAGCTTGCTCAGGTCGACCACGCTGTTGAACTGCGTGACGCTATCGCCTTGCAGCAAGGCGGCTTCGATCTCGTTGATCTTGGCCACGGCGTTGTCGGCGGTGTCGCCGAGCTTGCTGCGGGCGCCTTCACGCTTCAGTCCCGCCTGCACCATGGTGGTGAAGGCCTTTTTGTATTGGTTCAAGGCGTCCAGCTGTTGTTCTACCAGGGCCTTGTCATCGGGTTGCTCGATCAGGGCTTGCGCGGTTTTCAGGCCGTTGTCCAGCTGTGTGAGCAGGCCGTTGACCGCATCCGTGCCCTGTTCGCCGCGACGCATTTCGAAGTCCAGGCGCGCCAGGCGCAGGTCTTTGGTCAGGCCGTTGAGGCTGGAGATGAAGCCCAGTTTGTCGCCGCGACTGATCACATCACCCAGGCCGGTCCAACCGGTGAAGGTGGTCAACAGCGTCAGGACCAACACCAGGCCAAAGCCAATGCTCAGCTTGCGATTGACGCTCACATTCCCCAGTTTTTCGGCTAACCAACGATACATACGGCGAACTCCCTTTGAACAAGGCTTGGACTTATTCAGAGGCTATCGGCCGCGTAGGAAGATTCTGTAGCGACGCCAATCCAATGTGGGAGCGGGCTTGCTCGCGATAGCGGTGTACCAGTGGCAGATAGGCTGACTGATCCACCGTTATCGCGAGCAAGCCCGCGCCCACAGGGTTTGGCGTTGTTAGAAGAGGCGGGCGAGCAGGGCGGTGACGGCGGTTTCTACGCGCAGGATTCGTGCCCCAAGTTGCACCGGTTGCAAGCCGGCCTTGGCCAGCAGGTCCACTTCGTAAGGAATCCAGCCACCTTCCGGGCCGATGGCCAGGGTCACAGGCGTATCCAGCCCACGGGGGCAGGCCGGGTAATCACCGGGATGGCCGATCAGGCCCAGGGTGCCTTCGGTCATGGCCGGCAGGCGATCTTCGACAAACGGTTTGAAGCGTTTTTCGATAACGATTTCGGGCAGGACGGTGTCCCGTGCCTGTTCCAGGCCGAGGATCAGTTGCTCGCGAATCGCCCCAGGCTCCAGAAACGGGGTTTGCCAGAAGCTCTTTTCAACCCGGTAACTGTTGACCAATACCACCTTCGGTACGCCCATCGCCGCCACGGTTTGCAGCACCCGGCGCAGCATCTTGGGGCGTGGCAGGGCGAGCAGCAGGGTCAGGGGCAGTTTGGTCGGCGGCGGTTGGTCGAAGCTGACTTGCAGCTCTGCTTCGAGGGCTTCCAGGCGCAGCAGTTGCGCATTGCCCATCAGGCCGCCGATACGGCCCACGCGCAGGTTGTCGCCCACCGCAGCGCGGTGGACTTCCTGCATGTGCACCAGGCGCCGATCACGCAATATCACCCGGTCGGCCGCGATAAAGTCGGCCTCTTCAAGCAGCAGCAGGTTCACGGCTGCGTCGCTGGCGGCTGGTCGTCGTCGGCGGGTTGGTCATCCGGGTGGTCGCCACGCTTGCTGATCAGGCTGCCAAACAGGATGCCGATTTCGAACAGCATCCACATCGGCACAGCCAGCAGGGTCTGCGAGAAGATGTCCGGCGGCGTGAGGATCATGCCGACCACGAAGCAGCCGATGATGACGTACGGGCGGACTTTCTTCAGGTATTTGACGTCGACCACACCAATCCACACCAGCAGCACCACGGCCACCGGGATTTCAAAGGCCACGCCGAAGGCGAAGAACAGCGTCATCACGAAGTCGAGGTAGCTGGTGATGTCGGTCATCATTTCCACGCCGGCCGGGGTGGCGGCGGCGAAGAATTTGAAGATCAGCGGGAACACCAGGAAGTAGGCGAAGGCCATGCCGGTGTAGAACAGCAGGATGCTCGACACCAGCAACGGCACCGCGATGCGCTTCTCGTGCTTGTACAGGCCCGGTGCGATAAAGCCCCAGATCTGATGCAGGATCACCGGGATCGCCAGGAACAGCGAGACCATCATGGTCAGCTTCAACGGCGTCAGGAACGGCGACGACACGTCGGTGGCGATCATCGTCGCGCCGGCCGGCAGGTACTGGCGCAGCGGCGTGGAGACGAAGGTATAGATTTGCTGGGTGAAGGCGAACAGCCCGGCAAAGATGATGAAGATGGCCGCTACGCAACGCAGCAGGCGGGTACGCAGCTCGGTGAGGTGCGAGACCAGCGGCATGTGATGGTCGTCTTCCGGTTTATCAGCGCTCATGGGGCTCGCGGCGGCAATGTAGGGTCATGGGGAGCGGGCGACGCAACGGGCGTCGACGCTGGCTCGGTCGGGGTGTGAGCGGGCGGCGCGGGGGTGTGTTCCACCACCGGTGCAACGTCGGCCACGGGCGGTGGTGCGATGCTGTGCTCGGCCGGTTTGGGCGGCTCTTGCACCGGCGACAAAATCTTCCGCGCTTCCTGCTCCAACGACAGAATATGTTCGTTGTGCAGTTGGCGGCGGATCTCGTCGGCGCCGATTTCCCGTTCAACTTCCTGTTTGATGGCGTTGAAACTGCGTTTCAGGCGCCCGATCCAAAGGCCGGCCGTGCGTGCGGCACCGGGCAGGCGTTCCGGCCCCAGTACCAGCAGGGCCACGAGGCCGACGAGGAGCAGTTCAGAGAAGCTGATACCAAACATTAGTCAGTGCTCACGAGTCTTTGCGGGTCGGCTCTTCGACTTTTTCAGCCTGCACGTCGAAGGTACGACGCTCGGTGATCGGCTGGGTCGCCTGCGGGTGCACAGGCTGGGCCGGAGGTACCGGGTTGACCACCGGGTCGACGGGCTTTTCATCATCGTTCATGGCTTTGCGAAAGCCCTTGATCGACTCGCCTACGTCGGTGCCCAGGTTCTTGAGTTTCTTGGTGCCGAATACCAGAACGACCACCACGAGAATGACGATCCAGTGTTTCCAGTCAAAAATGCCCATGCTGCAATTCCTCTGTAAAAGTTATTCAGGCGGACGGGCGCGAGGCCTTTTCGACGTGCCCGGACAAGCCGAAGCGACGGTCCAGTTCATCCAGCACGGCCTGCGGATGCTGCCCCAGTTGGGCGAGCATGACCAGACTGTGGAACCATAAGTCAGCGGTTTCGTAGATCACATCGCTGCAATCACCGCTGATCTGCGCGTCTTTGGCGGCGATGATCGTCTCGATGGATTCTTCGCCAAGTTTTTCCAGAATCTTGTTCAGGCCCTTGTGGTACAGGCTGGCGACATAGGAGCTGTCGGCATCCGCGCCTTTGCGGTCTTCCAGCACCTGGGCCACACGGTTCAGGGTATCGCTCATGTTCAGTGTCCTGCCGAGTAAATGGCGTGCGGGTCTTTGAGCACCGGTTCCACAACCTTCCATTCGCCATTCTCGAACACGCGATAGAAGCAGCTGTGACGGCCGGTGTGGCAGGCGATATCGCCGATTTGCTCGACCTTGAGGATCACCACGTCGGCGTCGCAGTCGATGCGCATCTCGTGCAGGGTCTGCACATGCCCGGACTCTTCGCCCTTGCGCCACAGTTTGCCACGCGAACGTGACCAGTAAATGGCGCGCTGCTCAGTGGCGGTGAGGCTCAGGGCCTCGCGGTTCATCCAGGCCATCATCAGTACGCGCCCGGTCTTGTAGTCCTGGGCAATGGCCGGCACCAGGCCGTCACTGTCCCACTTGATCTCGTCCAGCCAGTCTTTCATGTTCGGCTCCGGCAATTTGCGACAGTGTATAACCGGATGGGTTATCGACGCACGATCAGATAAACACCCACGGCGACCATGATGCCCGCCGGCCAATGCCCCAGTTGGTTCAGCGGCCCGCCAATGGCCAGCATCACGCCGCCGACCAGGTGCGCTGCACCCAGCAGGCGCAGGAACCAGTCGTCCTTGCGCGTTTGCCATGGCGGTGCGGGGTCTTTGGCATGGGGCTGAGACATCCGTTCCAGCAGGTCGCGGGTCATGTTGGCCAGGTGCGGCAGTTGCTCCACTTGGCTTTGCAGGTTGCCCAGCAGGGTTTTCGGGCTGACGCGCTCGCGCATCCAGCGTTCGAGGAACGGCTGCGCGGTATTCCACAGGTCGAGGTCCGGGTACAACTGACGGCCCAGGCCTTCGATGTTGAGCAGGGTTTTTTGCAGCAATACCAGCTGCGGCTGCACTTCCATATTGAAGCGGCGCGCGGTCTGGAACAGGCGCATCAGCACCTGTCCGAATGAAATATCTTTTAACGGTTTTTCAAAGATTGGCTCGCACACCGTGCGGATCGCTGCTTCGAATTCGTTGAGCTTGGTTTCCGCCGGAACCCAGCCCGAATCAATGTGCAATTGCGCCACGCGGCGATAGTCACGCTTGAAGAAGGCGAACAGGTTACGCGCCAGGTAATCCTGGTCTTCCGGGGTCAGGCTGCCGACGATGCCGCAGTCGATCGCAATGTACTGCGGGCTCCACGGGTTCACGGTGCTGACGAAGATGTTGCCCGGGTGCATGTCGGCGTGGAAGAAACTGTCGCGGAACACTTGGGTGAAGAAGATCTCTACACCGCGTTCGGCGAGCATCTTCATGTCGGTGCGCTGGTCGGCCAGGGTGGCGAGGTCGGTGACCTGCACGCCGTAGATGCGCTCCATCACCAGCACTTTAGGGCGGCACCAGTCCCAATACACCTGCGGCACGTACAGCAGCGATGAGCCTTCGAAGTTGCGCTTGAGCTGGCTGGCGTTGGCGGCTTCGCGTAGCAGGTCGAGTTCGTCGTAGATGGTTTTTTCGTAGTCGGCGACCACGTCCACCGGGTGCAGCAGGCGCGCATCGGCAGAGAAACGTTCGGCGGCCCGGGCCAAGATGAACAGCCACGCCAGGTCCTGACCGATGATCGGCTTGAGGCCTGGGCGAATCACCTTCACCACCACTTCTTCGCCGGTCTTGAGCTGCGCTGCGTGCACTTGTGCGACCGAGGCCGAGGCCAGCGGCTCGACGTCAAAGCGGCTGAACACTTCGCTGATTTTCTTGCCCAGCTGTTCTTCGATCAGCTTCATCGATTGCTGGGAGTCGAAGGGCGGTACGCGGTCCTGCAACAGCATCAGTTCGTCGGCGATATCTTCCGGTAACAGGTCGCGCCGGGTGGAGAGGATCTGCCCGAATTTGATAAAGATCGGCCCCAGGTCCTGCAACGCCAGGCGCAGGCGCGCGCCACGGCTCAGCTCCAGCGGTTTGCGCGGGAACCAGCGCCACGGCAGTACGTAGCGCACCGCCAGCAGAAACCATGGCAATGGCAGGGCGAACAGCAGGTCATCGAGGCGGTAGCGGATTACGACGCGCTGGATACGAAACAAACGGCGGACGGCGAGCAGCTTCATGCGTTATCGCTTGGATCAAGGGACCGGCTCAGGCGCTCGAAGCGCGCCTCAAGGCGTTCCAGGTCGATTTTGGCCTTGTCGAGTTCGCGAAAGCGCGCTTGCGCTTCGCGTTCTCCGACCAGGGTGCGCGATTCTTCGCTCAGGTATTCGGCGAGGTTCTGGTTGAGGCTGGCGAACCCCTGCTGGTACCAGCGCGCGCGGCTGCGCAGGTGCCCGCTGATCAGTTGGGTGGCGACGGGGCCGATCCAGCGCGACAGCTCGTATTCCCAATCCAGTTCCAGGTCTTGCAGCACGGCGGCCAGGTCCATCAGCACCGCGCTGTCGCCTTCCAGCTCCACTTCAGGGCTGTGCAGGATGGCGGTTTTATTGCGACTCAACACCAGGTGCAACAGGCTCGACGCCGGCGCACGCAGGGTGCAGTCGGCTTCGGCGGCCCAATCACTGGCGAGCAGCAGGCCTTCATCGCTGGGCAGGATAAACAGCTGCAAGGCAGGGCTGCGGCAATCTACGGCAATGATTTTGCCGTTCAAGTGCGCGAGCCGCGCCAGGGCGGTGCTGTCCAGGCGCAGTACACGGTTAAGGCCGTGTTCAACGCTGGCGAGAAGACCGGCGAACAGCATCAGGGCTTGATACCGCGGTGCAGGGCGACGATACCCGAGGTCATGTTGTGGTAGGTCACGCGGTCGAAACCGGCTTCTACCATCATGGACTTCAGGGTTTCCTGGTCGGGGTGCATGCGGATCGATTCAGCCAGGTAGCGGTAGCTTTCGGCGTCATTGGTGATCAGCTTGCCCATCAGCGGCATGAAGGCGAACGAGTAAGTGTCGTAGACCTTGGACATCAGCGCGTTGGTCGGCTTGGAGAACTCCAGCACGAGCAGGCGGCCGCCCGGCTTGAGTACGCGCAGCATCGAGCGGATCGCGTCCTCTTTATGGGTCACGTTGCGCAGGCCGAAGGCGATGGTCACGCAGTCGAAATGGTTGTCCGGGAACGGCAGTTTTTCTGCGTCGGCCTGGACGAACTCGATATTGCCGGCCACACCTTTATCCAGCAGGCGATCACGGCCGACCTTGAGCATAGAGCCGTTGATGTCCGCCAGCACGACCTGGCCGGTAGGGCCGACGAGCTTGGAGAACTTGGCCGCCAGGTCACCCGTACCGCCGGCGATATCCAGCACGCGGTTGCCGGTGCGTACGCCCGACAGTTCGATAGTGAAGCGTTTCCACAGGCGGTGCATGCCGCCCGACAGCACGTCGTTCATCAGGTCGTACTTGGCGGCTACGGAGTGGAACACCTCAGCGACTTTTTCCGCTTTCTGGCTTTCCGGGACGTTCTTGAAGCCGAAGTGAGTGGTGGGTTCGGCATCGCTGCCTTTGCGCTGATCAGTCATATCGCTGTCACCAAAAGAGAATGCGGGACATGATAATCCCCAAGGCCTGCTTTGTCTTGGCAAGGCTGAAGGTAAGATAGACGGTCACCGAGACCTTTTGCCGCATGGCAGGTGTTCCAGTCGCTATAAAGAGGAGTCATAGCAATGGCCCGTATTACCGTTGAACGTGCGCACACCCTGGGTAAGGACGGCGCGCGCGCGAAGGCCGAGAAGTTGGCGAACAAACTCAAGGAGCAATACGGCCTGGAGCCGTCGTGGTCCGGCGATACCTTGAACCTCAAGCGTTCGGGGGTTAAAGGCACCGTGGTGGTTGCGGATGATTCGTTGCGCATTGATGTGGAACTGGGACTGTTGATGTCGGCCATGAGTGGCACTATCAAGTCTGAAATCGAGAAAGCCCTGGATAAGGCATTGGCCTGATGGCTGTGTTCTTAGGGTGCCGATTCTAATTTTTCACCCTACTTTGTGCCCAAGCCCTCAACTCCTGCGGGCCGTTCCTCGACCCTAATCTGCGTGAGGTGCACCATGGCCAAAGTTATTTTGAAGAAAAAAATCGACGTTCAGTCTACCGCCCTGAGTGACGTTAAAAGCTATGCCCGCAAGATCTGGCTGGCGGGCCTTGGTGCCTATGCCAAGGTCGGCAGCGAGGGTACCGAGTACTTCAAAGAGCTGGTTAAGACCGGTCAACATGTTGAAAGTAAAGGCAAAAAAGTTGTGGTTGAACAACTTGATGCCGCCAACAGTCAAATTGACCAAGTAAAGAGTAATGTCTCAAGCGTCAAAGGCCTGGTTGAAGTTCAACTGGATAAAGTTGAAAAAGCTTTTGACACGCGTGTTGCAAGTGCCTTGAATCGGATCGGCATTGCGTCTAAACATGACGTTGAGACACTCTCTGCTAAGCTCGAAGAGCTGACGGCATTGCTAGAACGTGTCGCGCGTAAACACTAAGGAGACATCGGGATGGCTGTTAAAAAGACGACTCAGAAAGAAGGCAGCTCGTGGATCGGGGAAGTTGAAAAATATTCCCGTAAAATCTGGCTTGCTGGTTTAGGCGTGTACTCGAAGGTTAGCAGTGACGGCGGCAAATACTTCGAGACTTTGGTCAAGGACGGCGAGAAGGCCGAGAAGTTGACCAAGAGCACAGTCGGTAAAAAAGTAGAGGCGGCAAAAGCGAGCGCCGGTTCTGCCAAATCAAGTATTTCGGATACATGGGGCAAGTTGGAAGAGACTTTCGACAAGCGTCTCAACAGTGCTATTTCGCGATTGGGCGTGCCCAGCAAAGCGGAGTTGAAAACGCTTCACGGCAAGGTCGATACCCTGACCAAGCAAATCGAAAAGCTCACCGGCGCTAAAGTGGCCCCGGCTAAAACCGCCGCGGCTAAACCCGCTGCCAAGCCTGCCGCCAAAACCGCCGCCGCCAAACCGGCTGTGAAAACAGCGGCCAAGCCTCTGGTTAAAGCGGCTGCCAAGCCGGCTGCCAAACCTGCGGCTAAAGCGGCTGCCAAGCCCGCGGCGAAAACCGCTGCTGCCAAACCGGCCGCCAAGTCTGCGGCTAAGCCAGTGGCCGCTAAAGCAGCTGCCAAGCCAGCGGCTAAACCTGCAGCCAAGGCGGTCGCAAAACCCGCCGCGAAGCCAGCAGGTAAAACCGCAGCGGCAAAACCAGCTGCCAAGCCCGCTGCAGCAAAAGCTGCAACGGCAAAACCTGTGGCTGCCAAGCCAGCGGCAAAACCAGCCGCCGCCAAGAAGCCCGCTGTAGCGAAAAAGCCAGCAGCGCCAAAGCCTGCCGTCGCGGCCAAGCCTGCAACGCCAGCGCCAACCGCTTCGACAGCCAATTCGGTCTCCGCGCCGACGCACGCTGCTACTGCCCCGACTGTAACGCCGGCAACCCCGACGCCATCCAGTCAGTCCTGATTTTTTCAGGGCACAAAAAAACGCCCGGCCTGCGAAGGTCGGGCGTTTTTTTGCGACTTTATGAACACCTCAAATCCAGTGTGGGAGCGGGCTTGCCCGCGATGGCGCAGTGTCAGTCACATTGAAATTGGCTGATCCACCGCTATCGCGGGCAAGCCCGCTCCCACATGTTCAATCCAGATCATCCAAGTATTTCAGTGCGAACTTCTCGGTCGCCTGTCGCGCCGGCAACAGCAGATGCGGCGCCACCAGCATCATGATTTGGTACACCACCACCCGCACCTCGCCCTCACGGTCCAGAATCCGCTGGTAATCCAGCGAAAACAGCAGGGTCATGGTGATTTGCTCCACCAGTTGCCCCAGCGCCTGGGTATCACTGACCAACTGCCCCGCCGCCTTGAGTCGCGCCAGTAATGAAGCCAGTGTTCGCTTGAGCGCCGTGAGCAAATTACGAATGCCCTTGGCCAGCTTCGGCAGGCGTCCTGCAAGGTTCGACAGGTCCTGAAACAGAAACCGGTAATGGGCCATGCGCTCGACGATCAGGTGCAGGAATAACCAATAGTCCTCGGCCCTCAACTGCGCATCTGCCGGTGGGTCGAGCAGCGGTGCCAGTTCGTTCTGGAAACGCTCGAACAGCCCGAGCACCAACGGTTCCTTGCCATGGAAGTGGTAGTAGAGGTTGCCAGGGCTGATCCCCATTTCATTGGCCACCTCCATGGTCGACACGTTCGGTTCGCCCTTGTGGTTGAACAACAGCAGGGCACATTCAAGGATACGGTCGCGGGTCTTCATCCAGTCTTCTTAATGTGATCGTTGAGCTCAGCGCACTCGCACATAAGTGCCCGGCGCCGCTTCCATCGGTGGGTAATTCTGGTTGCCCAGGGCGGTCAGGGTTTCGCGTTGTACGCCGGAGCGTTGTTGAACCCACTCCAGCCACTGCGGCCACCAGCTGCCTTCGACGTGGTTGGCGTCGTAGTACCAGGCGCGTGGGTCGCTGCTCAGCTTGGGGTTTTCGACGTAGTTGGCCTTGGGGTTGCCCGGCGGGTTGAGGATGCTCTGGATATGCCCGCTGTTGGACAGTACGAAGCGTCGCTCGCCGCCCAGCAATTGTGTGGAGCGATACACCGCGTCCCACGGTGTGATGTGGTCGTTGATCCCGGCCACGCTGAAGCTGTCCACCGTGACCTTCTGCAAATCGATAGGCGTGCCGCACACTTCCAGGCCGCCGGGATGGCTTAACGGGTTGTGCTTGAAGAAGTCCAGCAAATCGCCATGCAGCGCGGCGGGCAGCCGCGTGTTGTCGTTGTTCCAGTACAGGATGTCGAACGCTGGCGGTTCCTTGCCCAGCAGGTAGTTGTTGATCCAGTAGTTCCAGATCAAGTCGTTGGGGCGCATCCAGGCAAACACCTTGGCCATGTCGCGACCGTCCAGCACGCCTTGCTGGTAGGAGCGGCGCTTGGCGGCTTCCAGGGTTTGTTCATCGGCGAACAGCGTGGCGGGGCTGTCGATCTGGCTGTCCAGCAGGCTCACCAGGTAACTGGCGCTGGAAATGCGCCGCAGCTGGCGCTTGGCTTGCAGGTGGCCCTGCAGCGCGGCGATGGTCAGGCCGCCGGCGCAAGCCCCCATCAGGTTGACCTCGCGGGCGCCAGTGATCGCCCGGCACACATTCAACGCTTCTTCCAGCGCCGCTACGTAGGTGGACAGGCCCCATTCGCGGTGACGCACATCCGGGTTGCGCCAGCTGACCATAAAGGTCTGCAGGCCGTTTTTCAGGGCGTACTGCACAAAGCTGTTGGCCGGGCTGAGGTCGAAAATGTAGTACTTGTTGATTTGCGGCGGCACGATCAGCAGGGGCTTGGCGTACTGTTTTTCGCTCATCGGCTTGTATTGGATCAGCTCCAATAGCTCGTTGCGAAACACCACTGAGCCCGGAGTAGTGGCGACGGTCTTGCCCACTTCAAACGCGTGTTTGCTGACCTGGCTTGGCAGGCCATTGTTGTGCAGCAAGTCGTTAAACAGATTGCTCGCGCCGCGCACCACACTGTTGCCGCCTGAGTTGAGCAACTCCTTGATGGCCAGCGGGTTGAGCAGCGTATTGGAGGGCGAGACAGCATCGTTGAGCAAGGCGAAGGCGAAGTGCGCACGGGCTCGGTCATCCGCGCTCAAGGCGCTGTCATCGATCCAGTGGCGGGTCTGTTTCTGCCAGCTCAAATAGGCTTGCAGGCTGCGTCGATACAGCGGGTTGAGCTTCCAGGTAGGGTCGATAAAGCGCGCGTCGTTAGGGTTGGGCTCGTGCACGGTTTCGCCCAGTAAGACGCGGCCCAGCTGACCGCCCAGTGCCAGCGCATGACGCGCGGTATGCACCGGGTTGCGCAAGCCGTGAGCTGCAACGCTGCGCAGGGTCGCCAGCAGATCCCGCCCCCTGAGGCCGGTAATCGCATTTTGCGCATTGATGAACGCGGCAGGGATGGGCGCCGGGTTCGTCACGGGTCTTTCTCGCATGAGCCAACACTCCTTCGTCAAGGCAACAACAGGCACGCCAATTCAGAACCATAGTCGGTTCTCGGCAAGTTGCGCGGCGGTGCAGTCCTTACACCGCCGGTCGCGGGTGAATCACAGCCCGCAGGCGCTCCTCCTCGAGAAACTTCATGATGATCGGCGCCACGGCTTCGGCCCGGGTGATCAGGAACAAGTGGCCGTCATCGATGATGTGCAACTGTGCGTTGGGAATGCGCCAGGCGAGCATGCGCATGTTGATCAGCGGGATCAGCGGGTCGTCGTCCCCCGCCAGCACCAGGGTGGGTTGGCGGATTTTGTGCAGCCAGTGAATGCTGGTCCAGCCCAGCCCCGCGAACAGCTGCCAGTAGTAACCCAGCTTGCCGGCCGAGCGCACTTTGCTGGCGTGCTCGGCGGCCAGTTTTGAATCGCGGCGGAACGAGCCGCCATAAATCATTGGCGCAATGCGCACCACATGGGACGGCTGGATATAACGCCGGGGGCTGGCCATGAGCCACAGTACCTTCGGCTTGCCCGGCACCATGAATGCACCGGCAGCGGTGGCTGCGAGGATCAGTTTTTTGCAGCGCTCCGGGTAGTCATACGCAAACTGTTGCGCCAGTGCCCCGCCCCAGGAAACACCCACCGCATTCACCTGGCCATAGTCCAGGTAATCGAGCATGCGCGCGGTAAGTTTGGCTAATCCGGGAAATCGATAGGGCCGTTTGGGCGTCGAGGAGCCGCCCACGCCCGGCACATCGAAGGCGATCACTTCCAGGTCCGGGTCCAGCGCCTGGACGAACGGAAACACCAGCTCAAGGTTGGCGCCGATGCCGTTGAAGATCAGCAGCGGCGTCAAGTGAGGCTTGCCCGGGCGCACCGCCGTGCGGATGGTCTGGCCATCCAGGTCGATGGTTCGGAAGATGAACGGTTGCGGCATGCTCAAGCCCTGTGGAGTGTTACAGCTGGAATGCAGTCATTGTGGGAGCGGGCTTGCTCGCGAAAGCGGTGTATCAGTATCAGATGTGCTGGCTGGCACACCGCATTCGCGAGCAAGCCCGCTCCCACGTTTGATCCCATTTCAATCCCAAATATGTGTGTTGTTATCTTTCGTGCACATAAGTACCCGGCGCAGCCTCAGCTGCGGCATAGGCTTTGTTACCCAAACTTGTAGGTGCTTTCTTCATTTTTCCCGCCCGCTCTGCCTGCCATGCCTGCCAGTGCAGCCACCAGGAATCGGTGTGCTTGGTCGCATTTTCCTGCCACTCCAGCGCCTTGCCCGCCAGCCCATCGCTGGTCTGATAGCGCGCCTTGGGGTTGCCAGGCGGGTTGAGGATGCTCTGGATATGCCCGCTGCTGGACAACACAAACTCGACCTTGCCACCAAACAGCTGCGCCGACTTGTAGCAGGACTGCCATGGCGTGATGTGGTCGTTGGTGCCGGCCAGGGAGTAGATGTCGGCGGTGACCTGCTTGAGGTCGATCGGCGTGCCGCACACTTCCAGGGCGTTGGCGCGCACCAGCGGGTTGTTCTTGAACAGCTCGATCAAGTCGCCATGGAAGGCAGCCGGCAAGCGCGTGGTGTCATTGTTCCAGAACAGGATGTCGAACACCGGCGGCTCGTTGCCCAGCAGGTAGTTATTGACCCAGTAGTTCCAGATCAGGTCGTTGGGGCGCATCCAGGCAAACACTTTGGCCATGTCGCGGCCTTCCAGCACACCGGCCTGGTAGGAGTGGCGCTTGGCCGCCTCCAGGGTCTGTTCGTCGACGAACAGCGCCACCTGGGTGTCGAGGGTCGTGTCCAGCACGCTCACCAGCAGGGTGAGGGCGTTGACCTTCTTTTCTCCCAGCGCGGCGTAGTGGCCCAGCAGCGCAGTGCAGGTGATGCCGCCGGAGCAGGCGCCGAGCATGTTGATGTCTTTGCTGCCGGTAATCGCCGTGACCACATCGACCGCTTCCTTGAGCGCCTCGATATAGGTCGACAGGCCCCACTCGCGCTGGGCCTTGGTCGGGTTGCGCCAACTGACGATAAACGTCTGCAGGCCATTACGCAGGCAGAAGCGCGCCAGGCTCTTCTCCGGGCTCAGGTCGAACACATAGAATTTGTTGATCTGCGGCGGTACCACCAGCAGTGGGCGCTCGTGTACCTGTTCGGTGATGGGCTTGTACTGGATCAGCTCCAGTACATCGTTGCGAAAGACTACCGCGCCTTCGGTGGTGCCCAGGGTCTTGCCCACTTCAAAGGCACCCATGTTGACCTGGCTCGGCATGCCGCCGTTGTGCACCATGTCCTTGGCCAGATGGGACAGGCCATCGAGCAGGCTTTTACCGCCGGTTTCAAAGAAGCGTTTGACCGCCGCCGGGTTGGCCGCACTGTTGGTGGGGGCCATGGCTTCGGTCATCAGGTTGATCACGAAGTGGCCGCGGCTGATGTCCTGTTCCGACAGGTTGCTGTCGCCGATCCAGTCGTGCAGTTCCTTGCGCCACGCCAGGTAGGTTTGCAGGTAACGTTTATAGAGCGGGTTCTGGCTCCAGGCCGGGTCGTGGAAGCGGCGGTCGTCGCTTTCGGGCACCAGCGCGGATTTGCCGAACATCACATTCTTCAATTCGATGCCAAAGTGGGCGACGTGCTTGACGCTGTGCAACGGTTGCTTGATGGCTTGGGTCAGCACCATCTTCGCCGAGGCTAATAAGTCCTTTTTGCGTAACGCGATGATCGGGTTCAGCCCCAGGGTGTTTTCCGAGGCCTGGCGTTTCAAGTCATCGTTATTCTTGTTACTCATCTACGACGCTCCATTGTCCGAAAGACGAGTACCGGCGATTGCTGCGCACCCAATTTCGATACACGACACCAGCCTGGTACTGCGACTCGGGTGACCGTAAATACCGCATCGTTAAATGCAGGGAACTTGCCAGTTCCATTGGTTACCCGAGTTTAATTTTTTTCGCAAGCGGGCCAATCGTTGGCCACGCGACAGGGCATTCAAGCAGATGAAATTAGAAAATGCCCTCTAAAGAGCAAGAAGCCTGGGCTAGAGCATCAGCCGCACGACCGACTCACTCGGATCGCGGGTTTTACCGGCGGCTTTGAGTTCAGCAAGATAGTCGGCCCACAGCGCTTCCTGGCGCACAGCCAGTTGGTAGAGGTAGTCCCAGGTGAACAGTCCGCTGTCATGCCCGTCGTCGAAGGTCAATTTCAGTGCGTACTGACCGGCCGGTTCTATCTTGATCAACCGGACGTTGAGTTTGCCGAATTGCAGGATGGGTTTGCCGTGGCCCTGGACCTCGGCGGAAGGCGAGTGGGTGCGCAGCAGTTCGGCGGGGAGCTGGTAGACCTCGTCGGGCCCGTAGGTGAGGCCGAGGGTGTTGGAGGTTTTGTGGAGATTTACAGCAGTGGGAAATTTCAACATGTGGGAGACCTTGGGCTGCAAGCTACAAGCTTCAAGTTGAACGCGATCAACTTGCCGCTTGTAGCTTACAGCTTGAGCTCTACAGAATGTAGCGCGACAGATCTTCGTTCTGCGCCAATTCGCCCAGGTGGCTGTTGACGTACTCAGCGTCGATCTTGATCGCTTCGCCATTCTGCAAGCCTGCCATGTCACCGGCGCTGAAGGACACTTCCTCCAGCAGGCGCTCAAGCAAGGTATGCAGGCGACGGGCACCGATGTTCTCGGTCTTCTCGTTGACCTGCCAGGCGATCTCCGCCAGGCGCTTGATGCCGTCTGGCAGGAACTCGATGGCCAGGCCTTCGGTTTTCAGCAGCTCACGGTATTGCTCGGTGAGCGAAGCGTGTGGCTCGCTGAGGATACGTTCGAAGTCGCCCGGGGTCAGCGCCTTGAGTTCCACGCGAATCGGCAGGCGGCCTTGCAGCTCCGGCACCAGGTCGCTTGGCTTGCTCAGGTGGAATGCACCCGAGGCGATGAACAGGATGTGGTCGGTCTTGACCATGCCCAGCTTGGTGTTCACGGTGCAGCCTTCGATCAGCGGCAACAGGTCGCGTTGTACGCCTTCGCGCGAGACATCGACGCCACCGGAGTTGCCGCGCTTGGCCACCTTGTCGATCTCGTCGATAAACACGATGCCGTGTTGCTCGACCGCTTCCAGGGCCTTGGCCTTGAGTTCTTCCTCATTGACCAGGCGCCCGGCTTCTTCGTCGCGCACCAGTTTCAGCGCTTCCTTCACCTTGAGCTTGCGGCTTTTCTTCTTGCCCTTGCCCATGTTGGCGAACAGGTTCTGCAACTGGCTGGTCATTTCTTCCATGCCAGGCGGTGCGGAGATATCGACGCCGGACACTTCGGCGACTTCGATCTCGATTTCCTTGTCATCCAGTTGGCCTTCACGCAGGCGCTTGCGGAACAGCTGGCGGGTATTGGAATCCGAGGCCGGTGCGGCGTCTTCGTTGAAACCCATGCGTGCCGGCGGCAGCAAGGCATCGAGGATGCGTTCTTCAGCGGCGTCTTCGGCGCGATGGCTGACCTTGGTCATTTCCTGTTCGCGCAGCAGTTTCAGCGCGGCGTCGGCCAGGTCACGAATGATCGACTCAACGTCGCGGCCCACATAGCCCACTTCGGTGAACTTGGTGGCTTCGACCTTGATGAACGGGGCGTTGGCCAGTTTGGCCAGGCGCCGGGCGATTTCGGTTTTACCGACGCCGGTCGGCCCGATCATCAGAATGTTCTTCGGCGTTACTTCAACGCGCAGTTCTTCGGGCAGTTGCATCCGGCGCCAGCGGTTACGCAGCGCAATGGCAACGGCGCGCTTGGCATCGTCCTGGCCGATGATATGGCGATTAAGTTCATGGACGATTTCGCGGGGAGTCATGGACATAGTGTTTGGCGGCCTCAAGCGGGAATAAGCCTACGGCTTATTCGGCGAGGTCCTGCTCCTCAATGGTGAAGTTGTGGTTGGTGAACACGCAGATATCGCCGGCGATGCCCAAGGCGGTCTCGACGATTTCACGGGCCGACAGGTCGGTTTTCTTCAGCAAGGCGCTGGCTGCCGCTTGGGCGTAGCCACCGCCGGAACCCATGGCGATCAGGCCATGTTCAGGCTCAACCACATCGCCGTTACCGGTGATGATCAAGGACGCGTCTTTGTTGGCGACTGCCAGCATGGCTTCCAGGCGGCTGAGGGTACGGTCGGTGCGCCATTCTTTGGCGAGTTCGACAGCGGCGCGAACGAGGTGGCCCTGGTGTTTTTCCAGTTGCCCTTCAAAACGCTCGAAAAGGGTGAAGGCGTCGGCGGTGGCGCCGGCAAAGCCTGCGAGCACCTGGCCGTGGTACAGACGACGCACTTTTTTGGCGTTGCCTTTCATCACGGTGTTGCCAAGGGAAACCTGGCCGTCGCCGCCCATGACGACTTTGCCGTGGCGACGTACTGAAACGATGGTGGTCAAGGGGGAGTCTCCACGCAGCGGGGCGAAAATGCCCTGATGGAAACTCATATGGGGGTGGCGAGGGGGATTTCAACCGTAGGGGGGTGTGGCGGACGAGTGGTGTTTATTGGTCTGACACATTTTTGCGAGCGTCCCAAAACCAAATGTGGGAGCGGGCTTGCTCGCGAATACGGTATGTCAGTCGCCGGAAATAGTGACTGATCTACCGCATTCGCGAGCAAGCCCGCTCCCACATGGGGCCTACTGTGTTCTCAGAATCAGCGGCTCTGGCGTTGTTGTAACAACAGGTTACTAAAGCCGGCTCCCGCCAATTGTTTCTGCGCCACGGTCAGCTGTTCGCGGTTGCTGAACGGCCCGACCAGTACGCGATACCAGGTCGCGTCCTTCACTGTGCCGGACTCCACCGTCACCGCTTGGCCCAACAGAATGATCTGAGCCCGCACGCGATCCGCATCCGCCTGTTTCGGGAACGAGCCCGCTTGCAGGAAGAACTTGGTCACCGGCGCAGCCTTGGTAGTCGCGACGGGCGGCGGCGGTGGCGGGGTGATGCCGGCCAGCGCGGCCTGGGCACGCGCTGTGTCGATTTTCGCGGCTTCCGCTGGGGTCACCGGCGTGGTCGGCACTTGCGGCGTCGGCAGGGTTTTCTCCGGCACGGCGTCGGGCGGCACGATCACTTCCGATTCAGGCAGCAGCGTATAGAAGTCGTATTTCGGCTTCACCGGTGCTGTAGGGCTAGGCGCAGTTTTGTTGGCTTCGGCCATTTTCGTGGCCTTCTGCTGCTCTTGCTTGACGCGTTTGACGTCGTCGCCCTTGCCGGGCTCCAGCTTCATCAGAATCACCACAAACGCGCCGACCGCCAGGCCGATAGCCATCCATAGCCAGCCCGGAATAGGTTTCTTCGCCGGTGCCTGATAGCGGCTGGCGCCGCGCTTGGGTGCAGGTTTTTTCTTGGCAGCCAACTTACATACGCTCCAGAGTTTCCAGGCCTAACAGTTCCAGGCCTTGCTTGAGGGTCCGTCCAGCCAATGCGGCGAGGCGCAGGCGACTTTGCTTTTGGGCTTCGTCGTCGGCAGTGAGAATCGGGCAGTTCTCGTAGAAGCTGGAGAACAGGCCGGCGACTTCGTACAAATAGGTGCAGAGGATATG
The DNA here is from genome assembly GCF_045447295.1 of Pseudomonas sp. O39. Classification (NCBI taxonomy): domain Bacteria; kingdom Pseudomonadati; phylum Pseudomonadota; class Gammaproteobacteria; order Pseudomonadales; family Pseudomonadaceae; genus Pseudomonas; species Pseudomonas sp. O39. The sequence continues at coordinate 322,139 of NZ_JBJGXV010000001.1, read as the reverse complement.
CGGCGTGCCTTTCTCGCCGACGCTGTTCAGCACTTCGCCGAATTGCGCCAGTTTGGCAGCCAGTTCCTGTTCATGCGGCGCTTCAAGATTGATCTGGCCTTCAACTTCGCTGAAGTCCTTGCCCAACTTGCGGAACACACCGGCCACGCGGGTGTAGGCGTACAGCAGGTACGGCGCGGTATTACCTTCGAAGTTCAGCATCAGCTCGAAGTTGAAGCTGTAGTCGCTGGTGCGGTGCTTGGACAGGTCGGCGTATTTCACCGCGCCAATGCCCACCACTCGGGCGATGTTGCGCAGCTCGGCCTCGGCCAGTTCCGGGTTCTTTTCCTTCACCAGGTTGTAGGCACGCTCCTGGGCTTCGTTCAGCAGGTCGATCAGCTTCACGGTGCCGCCGTCACGGGTCTTGAACGGGCGGCCGTCGGCGCCGTTCATGGTGCCGAAACCCATATGCTCCATGTGCATCGGGTGGGTGACGAAGCCCGCGCGACGTGCCACTTCAAACACCTGCTGGAAGTGCAGGGCCTGGCGCTGGTCGACAAAATACAGGGCGCGGTCGGCTTTCAGCACGCCGCTGCGGTAGCGCACGGCCGCCAGGTCAGTGGTGGCGTAGAGGTAGCCGCCATCGGCCTTGACGATGATCACCGGCAGCGGCTCGCCGTCGGCAGTCTTGAATTCTTCGAGGAACACGCACTGCGCGCCGTTGCTCTCAACCAGCAGGCCCTTGGCCTTGAGGTCGTTGACCACGTTGATCAGGTCGTCGTTGTAGGCGCTTTCGCCCATCACGTCGGCCATGGTCAGTTTCACGTTGAGCAGTTCGTAGATTTCCTGGCAGTGCGACAGCGAGATCTCACGGAAGCGGCCCCACAGTTCCAGGCATTCCTTGTCACCGGCTTGCAGCTTGACCACCAGGCCACGGGCGCGGTCGGCGAACTCTTCGGATTCGTCGAAGCGCTTCTTCGCGGCGCGGTAGAAGTTTTCCAGGTCCGACAGCTCGTTGCTGGTAATCGGGTTTTCCTGCAGGTACGCCATCAGCATGCCGAACTGCGTGCCCCAGTCGCCCACGTGGTTCTGGCGGATCACGTCGTCGCCCAGGAACTCCAGCACCCGCGCCACGCCGTCGCCAATGATGGTCGAGCGCAAGTGGCCGACGTGCATCTCTTTGGCCAGGTTCGGTGCCGACAGGTCGATGGCCACGCGCTGCAACGGGCCGGCCTTGCGCACGCCAATGCTGGCGTCGGCCAGGGCCGCGTCCAGGCGCGAAGCCAGGGCCTGGGTGTTCTGGAAGAAGTTGATGAAGCCAGGGCCGGCGATTTCAGCCTTGGTGACACTCTCGTCAACCGGCAGCGCGGCGATGATTTTTTCCGCCAGGTCGCGCGGCTTCATGCCCGCAGGCTTGGACAGCATCATCGCGATGTTGCTGGCGAAGTCGCCGTGGGTCTTGTCGCGGGTGTTTTCCACCTGGATCGCCGGCGTCAGGCCTTCAGGCAACACACCTTCGTTGACGAGTTGGGTGAGGGCTTGTTGGATCAGCTGGCGAATGGTGTCTTTCATGGTGTTCTCTTTCGACCGCAAGCGGCGGCGCGCGATGCGCAGGTGGAAAAACTGGGCATTATCCGTGGCGAGGGCGGGCTTGCCAACCGTTCAGACGGGTTGGTAGACCTGCGGGCCTCATCGCGGGCAAGCCCGCGCCCACATTTAAGGGTATTCACATTTCAAAATGTGGGAGCTGGCTTGCCTGCGATAGCGATTTTGCAGTCAATACAAATCTACCGGGTCCACATCCAACGACCATCGCACTTGGCGGCCACTGGGCATTTGCTCCAGGGCAAGCAACCAGCTACTTAATAGCCGATGCAGCGGTGCGCGGGACGATGCCTGCAAGAGTAGCTGAGCACGGTAGCGCCCGGCACGACGTTCCATGGGGGCGGGCACCGGGCCGAGCAATTCGATGCCGGTCAGACCCAGTTCGCCCAGCAAACGTTCGGCGGCACTGCACGCCTCATCCAGAAAACTTTCCGCCTGCCCCGGTTTATGTGCTTCAGCCCGCAGCAGGGCCAGATGAGAGAAAGGCGGCAGGCCGGCGGAGCGGCGTTCGCTCAGCGCTTGTTCGGCAAAGGCAAAGTAGCCTTGTTCGGTCAGCTGTATCAGTAGCGGGTGGTCGGCCAGGTGAGTTTGGATAATGACTTTGCCCGGCTCTTCGGCGCGCCCGGCACGGCCTGCGACCTGCACGATCAACTGCGCCATGCGCTCGCTGGCGCGGAAGTCCCCGGAGAACAAGCCACCGTCGGCATCCAGGATCGACACCAGCGTGACGCGTGGAAAGTGATGCCCTTTGGCAAGCATCTGCGTGCCGACCAGAATGCACGGCTGGCCTTTCTGGATGGTGGCAAACAGCTGGTTCATCGCGTCTTTGCGCGAGGTGCTGTCGCGGTCGACCCGCAGCACCGGGTAATCCGGGAACAGGATGCCCAAGCGCTCTTCGGCGCGCTCGGTGCCCGCGCCTACCGGGCGCAGGTCGACTTTGCCGCATTGCGGGCAGTGGCGCGGCACACGCTCTACATGGCCGCAGTGGTGGCAGCGCAACTCGCCGTGGCGTTGGTGCACGGTCATGCGCGCATCGCAGCGTTCGCACTCTGACATCCAGCCGCAGTCGTGGCACAACAGCGTCGGCGCAAAACCCCGGCGGTTGAGAAACACCAGCACTTGCTGGCCGGCGGCAAGGGTCTGGCCGATGGCTTGTTGCATCGGCCCGGAAATCCCACTGTCCAGCGGGCGGCTTTTTACATCCAGGCGCAGGAAACGTGGTTGCTTGGCGCCACCTGCGCGCTCATTCAAGCGCAGGAGCCCATAGCGGCCGGTGTAGGCGTTGTGCAGGCTTTCCAGGGAGGGCGTGGCGGAGCCCAGCACAATCGGGATGTTTTCCTGGCGTGCGCGCACCAGTGCCAGGTCACGGGCGTGGTAGCGCAGGCCTTCTTGCTGTTTATAGGAGCCGTCGTGCTCCTCGTCGATGATGATCAGCCCGGGGGTTTTCATGGGCGTGAACAGGGCCGAGCGGGTGCCGATAATAATGTCGGCCTCGCCGTCCCGCGCCGCCAGCCACGATTCCAAACGCTCACGGTCGTTGACCGCCGAGTGCACCAGGGCGATGCGCGCGTTAAAGCGTTGTTCGAAGCGCGCCAGGGTTTGCGGGCCCAGGTTGATCTCGGGGATCAACACCAGCGCCTGTTTACCGGCCTGAAGGGTTTCGCGGATCAGTTGCAAATACACTTCGGTCTTGCCGCTGCCGGTGACGCCGGCCAACAGAAACGCATGAAAGCAGTCGAAACCGGCGCGAATGGCTTCATACGCCGCGCGCTGCTCGGGGTTCAGCGGCAGTTCGGGCTGGGCCAGCCAGTGTTCGTGGCGCGGGTCCGGCGCGTGCTTGCGGATTTCCACCTGCACCATGCCCTTGGCCAACAGCAGGTCGAGGCTGTCCTTGCTCAGCATCAGCTTGCTTAATAGCTGATGGGCCACGCCGTGTGGGTGTTGGGCCAGGGTCGCCAGGGCTTCACGTTGGCGCGGGGCGCGGGCGATGCGCGGGTCATCGAGGCGCGCACCGGGCACCATCGACCAAAATCGTTCCTGGCGCGCTTCGGCCAGTTCGCCCTGGCGCAACAGCACCGGCAGCGCCCAGCTCAGCGTGTCGCCCAGGCTGTGCTGGTAATACTGGGCCGTCCACAGGCACAGTTTGAACAAGGCGGGCGGCAGCGGTGGCGTGGCGTCGAGAATAGCCAGTGCCGGCTTGAGCTTTTCGGCGGGCACTTCGCTGTGATCGGCGACTTCGATCAGGATGCCGATCATTTCCCGACGACCAAACGGCACGCGCACGCGCATGCCTGGCTGCAACTGTGCCCGCAGCACGCCAGCCGGGGCCCGGTAGTCGAACAGGCGGCGCAGGGGCGAGGGCAGGGCGAGGCGCAAAATGGCGTCGGGCACGCGGGGTCTCATATAAAGGCAGGCGGTGGCGCAGGGGCGGGAGCCTAGCAGACCTGCTGTGGGGGTGTCCCGCGTTGTTCGGAATACGGCAGCTCAACTGTGGGAGCCGGGCTTGCCCGCGATGGCGGCTTGTCAGTCGCTAGATGGGGTGCCTGAGATATCGCTATCGCGGGCAAGCCCAGCTCCCACATGGACGCTGGTGTGTTGGGTTTTTCTGATGAAAGGGGCTTTTATGTGGGTAAACCACGGGAAGCGCTGCTTGCGCGTTTAAAAAGGTCTGGTAGAATCCGCGGCCTAATTACGTGCGGTATTCGACAATAGTGTCGAGTGGCGGCACGCTAGCCCGAGGAAGTCACCATGAAAGCCGATATCCATCCAGCGTACGAAACCATCGAAGTAACCTGCAGCTGCGGCAACAAGTTCGAAACGCGTTCGAACCTGTGCAAGCCACTGGGTACTGACGTATGCAACGAGTGCCACCCGTTCTACACCGGTAAGCAGAAAACTCTGGACACCGGCGGCCGTGTACAGCGCTTCGCAGATCGCTTTGGTACTTTCGGCAAGAAGCCTGCTGCTACTCCAGCAGAGTAAGGCTCAAAAGCCCTCTGGGTTTTTGCCGGCTGTTGAAAAAGGCGTCCCTTGTGGACGCCTTTTTTGTGCCTGTGATTTGGCAGTGCCGCTAAAAATCGACGTTTGAATAAAAAATTGTAGACATTTTTTATATCAATTGTGAACAGTTGAGCCCTTGTATCCCGTGGCTCTTGGCCGAAAGTCGTAGCGCAGGGCCCTTGACACCTGTGACTGCCCAGTCTTGTAGGGACTTTGCGACACGCGTATCCTCGGCGGTCCGTCGACCAACAGTAAAAGCGGAATGCCGATATGTCTGATTTGAAAACTGCCGCTCTCGAATATCATGCCCATCCTCGTCCAGGAAAGCTGAGTGTAGAGCTCACCAAAGCCACTGCCACCGCCCGCGACCTGTCGCTGGCCTACAGCCCTGGCGTTGCCGAGCCCGTACGTGAAATCGCCCGCGACCCCGAACTGGCGTACAAGTACACCGGCAAAGGCAACCTGGTTGCAGTGATTTCCGATGGCACCGCGATTCTCGGCCTGGGTAACCTCGGCCCATTGGCTTCCAAGCCAGTCATGGAAGGTAAGGGCGTGCTGTTCAAGCGCTTTGCCGGCATCGACGTTTTCGACATCGAAGTCGATTCCGAGAGCCCGCAGGCTTTCATCGACACCGTTAAGCGCATTTCCATCACCTTCGGTGGCATCAACCTGGAAGACATCAAGGCACCTGAGTGCTTCGAGATCGAAAAGGCCCTGATCGAACAGTGCGACATTCCGGTATTCCACGATGACCAGCACGGCACCGCGATCGTTACTGCGGCCGGCATGATCAACGCCCTGGAAATCGCTGGCAAAACTCTGGCTGACGCCCAAATCGTCTGCCTGGGCGCTGGCGCTGCGGCCATCTCCTGCATGAAGTTGCTGGTGAGCATGGGCGCCAAGCTGGAAAACATCTTCATGGTCGACAGCAAGGGCGTTGTTCAGTCCGAGCGTACCGACCTGAACCAGTACAAGGCGATGTTTGCCCACGCCACCGACAAGCGCACCCTCGCTGACGCCTTGAACGGTGCAGACGTGTTCGTTGGCCTGTCCGGCCCGAACCTGCTGAGCGCTGAAGGCCTGAAGTCCATGGCGGCCAACCCGATCGTGTTCGCCTGCTCCAACCCAGACCCGGAAATCTCCCCGGAACTGGCGCACGCCACCCGTAACGACGTGATCATGGCCACCGGCCGTTCGGACTACCCGAACCAGGTCAACAACGTACTGGGTTTCCCGTTCATCTTCCGTGGTGCCCTGGACGTTCGCGCCAAGCGCATCAACGAAGAGATGAAAGTAGCTGCCGCCAACGCCCTGCGTGAACTGGCCAAGCTGCCGGTACCTCAGGACGTATGCGATGCCTACGGTGGTGCCCCGCTGGCGTTCGGCCGTGAGTACATCATTCCGAAACCAATGGATAAGCGCCTGATCACCCTGATCTCCGATGCCGTGGCTAAAGCTGCCATCGAGACGGGTGTGGCCACCCTGCCGTATCCGAAGCACTACCCGCTGCAAAGCGTGGATGATGTGTTCAACGGCTAAGCTGTTGTAACGCTACAACAAAAAGCCCCGGCTCTCACGAGTCGGGGCTTTTTTGTGGCGATTCGCTTGGGCCTGGTGGCGGTCCAAGGGTGGGAGCGGGCTTGCTCGCGAACGCGGTGGGTCAGTCGCCAGGTTCATTGACTGACACTCCGCTTTCTCGAGTAAGCCCGCTCCTACATTGGATCTGCGTTCAGGCGCAGACCGAGTTAGAAGAGATCGATCGGCGCCGCCTCATCCGCCGGCAGCGGGCTGCCCGGTGCGGTGCCGTTACCCAGCTCGTTGACCGACGGTGGCGTGTCTTCACTCTTGAACAACTCGAAGTACGCATTTGGCGTGCTTGGCGAAGCCGCACGGCCACTCACCGGATCAATCCGCAGGCTGAGAATGCCTTCCGGCTCAGGCTGGGTGTGCAGCGGCTTGTCTTTCAAGGCCGCGCCCATGTAACTCATCCAGATCGGCAGGGCGACGGTGCCGCCAAACTCGCGACGACCGAGGCTTTCCGGTTGGTCGTAGCCGGTCCATACGGTGGTCACGTAGTCAGCGTTGTAGCCGGAGAACCAGGCGTCCTTGGATTCGTTGGTGGTACCGGTCTTGCCTGCAATGTCTGCACGGCCCAAGGCCAGGGCGCGACGGCCGGTACCCTTCTTGATGACGTCTTCCAGGATGCTGTTGAGGATATAGGTGGTACGGCCATCCACGACACGTTCAGCAACCGCAGGTGTTTGTGGCTCGGTTGGCGCAGGGGCGTTTGCGGCTGGTGCTGCACCGGGTGTTGGCTCAATGGTGATGCCGCCGTTGCTGGGTGCGGCGATGCCATCGGGTGCTGCAACACCGTTGACCACATCACCTGGCACGCGTGGCGGGTTGGCGGTGAACAGTGTGTCGCCATTGCGACTCTCGATCTTGTCGATCAGGTACGGCGTGATCTTGTAGCCGCCGTTGGCAAACGTGCTCCAGCCTGTGGCGATTTCCATCGGCGTCAGGGTCGCGGTGCCGAGGGCCAGGGACAGGTTGGGTGGCAGGTCCGACTTGTTGAAGCCGAAGCGCGTCATGTAGTCGATAGTCTTGCCAACGCCCATCGCCTGCAGCAGGCGGATCGACACCAGGTTACGCGACTTGTACAGCGCCTCGCGAATACGGATAGGGCCGAGGAACGTGTTGGTGTCGTTCTTCGGGCGCCAGACCTTGTCCAGGTACTCGTCGACAAACACGATCGGCGCGTCGTTGACCAGGCTGGCAGCGGTGTAGCCATTGTCCAGTGCGGCGCTGTAGACGAACGGCTTGAAACTCGATCCCGGCTGGCGCTTGGCCTGGGTGGCGCGGTTGTAGTTGCTTTGTTCGAAGGCAAAACCACCGACCAGGGCGCGGATCGCACCGTTCTGTGGGTCAAGAGACACCAGGGCGCCTTGAGCCACAGGGACCTGGCTGAATTTCAGGCTGTCGTCTTTCTGGCGTTTTACGCGGATCAGGTCACCCACCTGCGCGACATCCGCCGGCTGCTTGGGCATCGGGCCCATGCTGTTGGTGTTCAGGAAGGGGCGCGCCCACTTCATGCTGTCCCACGACACATGGCCTTCACCGGTGCGGGTCAGTACTTGCACGCCATCTTTCGTCACTTGGGTGACGATGGCCGGTTCCAGGCCGCTGATTGGGCGCTGTTTGCTCAGTTCGGTGGTCCAGGCGCTCAGGGTTTTGCCGGGCAGGCGTGATTCGGGGCCGCGATAGCCATGGCGCTGGTCATAGGTGACGAGGCCGTCATGGACTGAGTTGTTGGCGATGTCCTGCAGGTTGCTCGGAACGGTCGTGGTCACGCGGAAGCCTTCGGTGTAGGCCTCGCTGCCATAACGACCGACCATTTCGGCGCGCGCCATTTCAGCGATGTACGGTGCATTCACTTCCGGTGTCGGCACGTGGTAGCTGGCATTCAACGGCTCGGCTACGGCGCTTTCATAGGCGGCCTGGTCGATCTTGCCCAGCTTGTACATGCGCCCCAGGATCCAGTCGCGACGCTCTTTGCTGCGCGCAGGGTTGGCCAGTGGGTTAAAGCGTGACGGGGCCTTGGGCAGGCCTGCAATCATTGCCATCTGCGCCAGGCTGGCGTCACGAATCGACTTGCCATAGTAAACCTGGGACGCCGCTTCGATCCCGTAGGCGCGGTTGCCCAGGTAGATCTTGTTGACGTACAGCTCAAGGATTTCGTCCTTGGTCAGCTGACGTTCGATCTGCAATGCCAGCAGGATTTCAGTGGCTTTACGCGAAAAGCTGCGCTCGCTGGTGAGGAAGAAGTTCTTCGCCACCTGCATGGTGATGGTGCTGCCGCCGGACTGAATGTGTCCGCTTTTTACCAGCTGTGTGGCTGCACGCACCAGGCTGCTGGGGTCGACGCCGTAGTGATTGGCGAAATTATCGTCTTCAGCCGACAGCAGCGCGTTGATGAAATTGGGTGGAATGTCGGCGAAACGGATCGGTGTACGGCGCATTTCGCCGAACTCCGCGATCAGTTTTTCATCGCTGCTGTAAACCCGCAAAGGAATCTGCAACTGGATACTTCTGAGCGCCTCTACGGAAGGCAAACCCGGACTAAGGTAGAGGTAGGCACCGCTGAGCACGAGCAGCAGCCCGCAGACGATCGCGACAATGGAGTACCCGAAAAACTTCAGCAGACGAATCAAGGCTTTTGGATTTCCAGAGAAAAGAATGAGTTAGGCGTCGGGGCATGCATGGCAAACGATGGATCGACCCGAGCTGCAAATAAAAAGCGGGAAAAAACGCTGGGCATTAAAGCATTTTCGGCTTGGGGCGTCATTCGTACCCGTTAAACAAGTCGACCGAATGCACGATACCCGGCCGCAATCAGGCGGTATGACAGGCAAAGTTTTGGGGAGTTTTATGAGAAAGGGATTTTTCAGGCGAAAAGCCAGCACCCTGCTGGGCGTCGACATCAATGACACAGGCATCAAGCTGATTGAGCTGGGCCATTCAGTCGGTAGTTACAGCGTTCAGTCTTATGTTACGCAGGGGTTGCCTGCCAATGCCGTAGTCGATGGCACGCTGTTGGACCTCGAGGCGATAGCGCGGACGTTGCAGCAGGCGTTATCTCGGTTGCATACGTCCGCCCGGCAGGCAGCTGTGGCAGTCTCGGGCCCATCGGTCATCACACGGGTGATTGAAATGGACGCGGGGCTCAGTGACGAGGAAATGGTCTGGAAGATCCAGATGGAGGCCGACCAGTACATTCCTTACCCGTTGGACGATGTCGCCATTGATTTTCAGGTCCGTGGCCCTTCGCCCCAGGGCTCGGCGCGGGTCGAGGTGTTGCTGGCAGCCTGCCTCAAGGAGCAGGTCGAGGCCCGCAAAGCGGTTTTGGCCCTGGCCGGGTTGGCGGCACGGGTGGTGGATGTCGAAGGGTTTGCATTGGAGCGCGCTTGCAGTCAGGATTTCGCCAGCTTCACGCCGGGCTATCGCGTTGATGGCGCACAGTGGGCCGTGGATGCCCATGGGATGGGAGTTGCTTGCGGGTTGGCCCTGAGGAGTTTCGCTGGATGACACGAATCAATCTTTTGCCTTGGCGCCAGGCGCTGGCGGAGCGGCGGCGCAAATACTTCCTGATATTTCTGCTGGCGTTCGCCGGTGTGGCGCTCGCGGCGGTTTGGCTGGCGGACCAGGTCATCGATCAGGCTATAGACCGTCAGGTGACGCGCAACAATCACCTGACCAAAGAAGTCGCCGTTCAGGACTCCCGCATCAAGACCATCGACGACTTGCAGGAGCAAAGCCAGCAACTGGCTGCGCGCATGAAGGTCGTGCAGGACCTGCACGAATCCCGCTCGGCCAGCGCCCAGCTATTGGACCAGTTGGCCCGTGCGGTGCCGGATGGGGTGCATCTTCACGAGGTTGTAGCCAAGGGCAACACCGTGAGTGTCAGCGGCAGTGCCGAATCCAGCCAGGATATCGCCCAACTGATGCGCCGCCTGGAGGCGTCTGAAGGTGCTCACGCCACTCGCCTGCAACATGTGCGTGCGGAGGCGCAAGGTGGCGGCAATGCCTTTCAATTGATGGTGCGCCAGGGGGAATCCACCGAGGTCCAGCCATGAGCCTGCCCAGGCTCGACTTTTCCACGCTCGCTTACAACGCTGCTAAATGGCCCCTGCCGGGCAAGGTTCTGCTGGGCTGCGCGCTGGCAGGTCTGGTGTGGGTGGTGGGCAATGGTTGGCTGCTGGCCCCGGCAAGCGAGCGGCTGCACACGTTGGAAACGCAGGCAGTGGCGCTGCAACAGGAACTCACACAAAAGGCTGGCTTGGCAGACAGTCTTGAGGAACGTGCCCGTCAGGGGCAGGTGATGCAGGAGGCGGTTGGCGGGCTTTTACGCCAATTGCCCGGCGAGTCGGATATGCCTGGCCTACTCGAAGCCATTGCTCGGCTGGCGGCGGCCAACGGCGTGGTGGTCGAGGGCGTCACGGTCCTGGACGAACTGTCTCTGCCGCTCTACATCGAGGAGCCTGTGCAGGTTGGGGTGTTTGGCGCCTATCACGACCTGGCGATGTTCGCGAGTGCCTTGGGTGGGCTGTCGCAGATGGTCACGGTGCACGATGTTGCGCTTCGGTCTGATGGGCCGTTACTGCGCCTTGAGCTACTGGCCAAGGCTTATCGCGGCAGGTTGCCTGGCGGCAAGCCTGAGCGCGTTGTCGAGCCGGTGGCGCGATTTGTCTACGATGCGACCTCTCTGCGTGATCCGTTCCAGCCGCCCACCTCGCAGGCCTATCACGCGGCAGGCCTGCCGGCACGTGCGCCGGACTTGGCCCGTAAACGTGGAGTGCTGGAAGGTCTGGCCCTCGATCAAGTCGAAATGGTCGGCACCTTGTCCCGCGGCATGCAAACCTTCGTCCTGCTGCGCGCAGCATCGGCTGTGCACCGGCTGGCGGTTGGCGACTACCTGGGGCCCAACCACGGCCGGGTCACGGCCATTCATGCAGGCCACATTGAACTGGCCGAGCTGTTCCCGGATGAGCAGGGCGCATGGCTGGAGCGCTCCCGAACCCTCGTGTTAACTATCAACTCATAACGGAATCCAACAATGAAAAGGACTTTCTCGTCCTTCGGTGTGGCGCTATGGATAGCGTTCACGGCACCGATGGCATTTGCTGTGCCCAATCGCCTGGACCTGATCCAGCTGCCACCTCCCGGCAGCTCGGCGGTGAATACCAGCTATTCCGGTGACAAGCTGAACCTCAACTTCCAGAACATCGATTTGCGCGCTGTATTGCAGCAGATTGCGGATGTCGCCGGGCTTAATCTGGTGGCCAGCGACGATGTGCAAGGCTCCATCACCCTGCGGCTCAAGGAGGTGCCCTGGGATCAGGCACTGGACCTGGTGTTGCAAGCCAAGGGGTTGGACAAGCGGGTGAAGGCCGGTGTGTTGCTGGTGGCGCCGGCCGAAGAGTTGGCCGCCCGCGAACTGCTGACCCTGGAGTCGCGCAAGCAAATGGCCGAGTTGGCGCCCTTGCGCCGGGAACTGTTGCAGGTCAATTACGCCAAGGCGGCGGACCTGGCCAAATTGTTCCAATCGGTCACCAGCCTTGAAGGCATCCCCGATGAGCGCGGTTCGGTAGCCGTGGATGAGCGCACCAATAACATTATTGCCTACCAGACCGGCGAACGGCTCGAAGAGCTGCGGCGGATCGTGGCGCAACTGGATGTCCCGGTGCGCCAGGTGATGATCGAGGCGCGGATCGTTGAAGCCAATGTCGATTACGACAAAAGCCTTGGCGTGCGCTGGGGTGGGCGCCTGAACCGTGGCAAGTGGGGGGCGGGCGGTATCAACAAACCTTCGGCCGAGGGTGCTGAACCGCCGGAGAACCCGCCCAGCTCGCCGTTTGTCGACATGGGTTCGCTCACGGGTACTTCAGGCCTGGGTATCGCCTATATCACCGACAACCTGTTGCTGGATCTTGAGCTGACGGCCATGGAGAAAACCGGCAACGGTGAAATCGTCTCGCAGCCCAAGGTGGTCACCTCCGACAAGGAAACCGCGCGCATCCTCAAGGGCACCGAGATCCCCTATCAGGAATCTACCTCGCGCGGTGCTACATCGGTGTCGTTCAAGGAAGCCTCGCTGTCGCTGGAGGTGACGCCGCAAATCACCCCGGATGGCTGGGTGGTCATGGAGGTCAAGGTCACCAAGGACGAGCCCGACTATCTGAACAAGCTCAATGACGTACCGCCGATCAAGAAAAACGAAGTCAACGCCAAGGTGCTGGTCAAGGATGGCGAGACCATCGTCATCGGTGGCGTTTTCTCCAATACCCAAAGCAAAGTGGTAGATAAAGTGCCATTTTTGGGCGATGTGCCGTATCTTGGCCGCCTTTTCCGGCGCGATGTGCTGGCGGAAAGAAAATCCGAGCTGCTGGTATTCCTGACTCCGCGTATTATGAATAACCAGGCGATTGCTGTGAGTCGTTGATTCTGTGCGAAATTTGATTCTTGTAGGACCGATGGGCGCTGGAAAAAGCACCATCGGCCGTTTGCTGGCCAAAGAGCTGCGCCTGCCGTTCAAAGATTCCGACAAGGAAATTGAATTGCGCACGGGTGCCAATATCCCATGGATCTTCGATAAGGAAGGCGAGCTGGGCTTTCGCGACCGCGAGCAGGCAATGATTGCCGAACTGTGCGGCTGCGATGGCGTGGTATTGGCCACCGGCGGCGGCGCCGTCATGCGCGATGAAAACCGCCGGGCACTGCATGCCGGTGGTCGCGTGGTCTATCTGCATGCATCGGTCGAGCAGCAGGTGGGCCGCACCGCTCGCGATCGCAACCGCCCATTGTTGCGCACGGCCGACCCGGCAAAAACGTTGCGGGATTTGCTGACGTTGCGCGATCCGCTTTACCGGGAAATCGCCGATCTGGTGGTGGAAACCGATGAGCGGCCGCCACGAATGGTCGTTCTCGACATTCTTGAGCGCTTGCAGCAGTTGCCGCCCCGTTAAAGGCAGATCCGAAATGCGCTATTCTCGGCGGCACGTCATTACCCTTCCAGGTGTGGCGTAGAGCCATCGGGCGACGTCAGATCTGAGCGTTGCCGATCGTACATATATCTTCACGCGGGGACACATGCAGACACTTAAGGTCGATCTAGGCGAGCGCAGCTACCCAATCCATATTGGCGAAGGTTTGTTGGACCTGCCCGAATTGCTCGCTCCGCATATTGCCGGGCGGCAGGTGGCGATCATCTCCAACGAAACGGTCGCGCCGCTGTATCTTGAGCGTCTGAGCCGCAGCCTCGCGGCGTATTCGGTGATCTCAGTGATCTTGCCTGACGGCGAAGCCCACAAGAACTGGGAAACCCTGCAACTGATCTTTGATGGCCTGCTGACTGCGCGCCATGACCGTCGTACCACCGTGGTCGCCTTGGGCGGCGGTGTGATTGGCGACATGGCCGGTTTTGCGGCAGCCTGTTACCAGCGCGGCGTGGACTTTATCCAGGTGCCGACCACCCTGCTTTCCCAGGTCGATTCGTCGGTGGGCGGCAAGACCGGCATCAACCACCCGCTGGGCAAGAACATGGTCGGCGCGTTCTATCAGCCCAACGTGGTGCTGATCGACACCGCGACCCTCAACACCCTGCCGCCGCGCGAGTTGTCGGCGGGGTTGGCGGAAGTCATCAAGTACGGGCTGATCTGCGACGAGCCGTTCCTGACCTGGCTCGAAGAACATATGGATGCCCTGCGCGCGCTGGACCAAGTGGCGCTGACCGAAGCGATTTCCCGCTCCTGCGCGGCCAAGGCGCTGGTGGTGAATGCCGACGAACGGGAGTCCGGTGTGCGGGCCACTTTGAACCTGGGTCACACCTTCGGCCATGCGATCGAAACGCACATGGGCTATGGTGTGTGGTTGCATGGGGAAGCCGTCGCGGCTGGCACAGTGATGGCATTGGAGATGTCGCAACGCTTGGGCTGGATCAGTGCTCAGGAGCGGGATCGGGGTATACGCCTGTTCCAGCGCGCCGGCTTGCCGGTCGTTCCACCGTTGGAGATGACCGAGGCGGATTTCCTCGAACATATGGCAATAGACAAGAAAGTGATCGACGGTCGCCTGCGACTGGTGTTGCTGCGCCACATGGGCGAAGCGGTAGTGACCGACGATTATCCGAAAGAGATTTTACAGGCCACGCTGGGAGCGGATTACCGCGCCCTGGCCCAGCTTAAAGGTTAATAAGATCCCGATGACTAGTTTGCATGCCGACGAGGCGTTCCTCGGCCATTACCAGTTAAGCCATGACCCTTTTGCTCCGCGGGTGCCTGGTTTCAAATTTTTCCCTGCCCAGCGCAAGCCGGTGCTCGGTCAGTTGCACCATCTGGCGCGCTACAGCCAATTGCTGCTGGTTGTGACCGGCCCGTTGGGCAGTGGCAAGACCCTGCTGCGCCAGGCGCTGGTTGCCAGTACCAACAAGCAATCGGTACAGAGCGTGGTGGTGTCGGCCCGTGGCGCCGGTGATGCGGCTGGCGTGCTGCGCCAGGTGGCCCAGGCGCTGAACGTTTCCAATGCCGAGCCAAACGCGATTCTCAAGCAAGTGGTGCAACTGGGCCTCACCGGGCAAGAAGTGTATTTGCTGGTAGATGACGCCGAACAACTCGATGAGTCCGCCCTGGAAGCGCTGCTGGCGCTGGCCGCGGGCACGCCCGAAGGTCGCCCGCACGTATTCCTGTTTGGCGAGTCGTCGTTGATCGCCGATCTGGAGCAGATCAGTGGCGACCAGGAGCTGTTTCACGTCATCGAATTGCAACCGTACGAAGAGGAAGAAACCCGCGAATACCTGGCTCAACGCCTCGAAGGCGCCGGGGCCGGTATCGAACTTTTCTCCGCTTCGCAGATCTCTGATATTCACGAAAGCTCCGACGGCTGGCCTGGCACCATCAACCAGGTTGCCCGGGATGCCTTGATCGAAGCCATGATTGCAAGCCGCTCTGCGGTTAAGCGTCCAAAGATGGGGTTTACTATGCCTAAGAAGCACGTATTGGCTATTTCCGCCGTTGTCGTGGTCGCTGTTGCCGCCGCCTGGTTGATTCCGGGCCGCAGCAAGGCACCCGCCACCGCCGGTGCGCCAACCGAACAGGCGCAGTTGCCACTGGGCAAACCCACGCCAAATGTTGAATTCGCCAACTCCGGCCAGCCGACCAACCTGCCGATGGTGGGTCAGCCGGTGATGCGCGGCCCGCTCGCCGAAGCAGCCGGTGGTATCTCCGAAGGCGACGACGGTGTGCCGGTGGAAGGCTCCAGCGCCACGCCGCCAACCGTGACCACTACCGCGCCGCCTGCGGGCGTACCTGCCGGCCCGGCAGCCACTCCAGCGGCCAAGCCGACCCCGGCCCCGGCCGTCGCCACTGCCAAGCCAGCTCCGGTTGCCAAGCCTGTCGCGCCTGCGCCAGTGGCTAAACCGGCGCCAGCCGCCAAACCTGCGGAAAAACCTGCCGCCGTCGCCAAAGCAGCTGCCCCTGCCGCCGCCGGTAGCAGCTGGTACACCAGCCAGCCGGCCGGCCACTTCGTGGTGCAGATCCTCGGCACCAGTTCCGAAGCCAATGCTCAGGCCTTCGTGAAGGAGCAGGGCGGCGAGTACCGTTATTTCAAGAAAGTGCTCAACGGCAAGCCTCTCTACGTGATCACTTACGGCAGCTTCCCAAGCCGTGCAGCAGCTGATTCCGCTATCAAAGCCTTGCCAGCGAAGGTTCAGGCTGGTAAACCTTGGCCTCGCACTGTTGCCAGCGTTCAACAAGAACTCGCAACAACTCGCTGAAGATTCGGCGGCCTTACCCAGGCCGCCTCTCCCGGCACCTCAAAAAAATCCGCAAGTGCGTGCTGCCCTCAAGGCCGCGCGCTTTGTGGTGTCTGCGTCACAGTGGCTTTTGAGTCGTAGCGGTCAGAATTAAAAAAGTTTTGACTAGCACAGCATATCGCTTTAAACCTTTCATAAATGCGACATAGATTTGCGACATTTCGTCGCCAAATTTGTGAGCGTTCGTGTCGGTGTGTACAATGACCTCCCTTTTGCCCCCGCAAAGCTGGCGTACGTTCGGCGTGGAAGGTAACGGGTTGAATTGAAAAGAAATTTGCCTCGGTAACAGAGGCAGCCTGGTGAGAAAGTGTCTATGAAAGCAGGTCTGTACCAACCCGATGAATTCAAGGATAACTGCGGTTTCGGCCTGATAGCCCACATGCAGGGCGAGCCCAGTCATACCCTTTTGCAAACGGCCATCGAGGCCCTGACCTGCATGACCCACCGCGGTGGGATCAACGCCGACGGCAAAACCGGTGACGGTTGCGGCTTGCTGATTCAAAAGCCCGACCAGTTCCTGCGCGCTGTCGCAAAAGAACAATTTGCTGTCGACCTGCCCAAGCAGTACGCCGTGGGCATGGTGTTCTTCAACCAGGACCCGGTCAAAGCCGAAGCCGCGCGCGAGAACATGAACCGCGAGATCGTCGCTGCCGGCCTGCAGCTGGTCGGCTGGCGCAAAGTGCCGATCGACACCAGTGTGCTCGGCCGCCTGGCCCTGGAGCGCCTGCCTCAGATCGAGCAAGTGTTCATCGCCGGCGATGGCCTTAGCGATCAGGACATGGCGATCAAGCTGTTCACCTCGCGTCGTCGCTCGTCGGTGTCCAACGCCGCCGATACTGACCACTACATCTGCAGCTTTTCGCACAAGACCATCATTTATAAAGGCCTGATGATGCCGGCGGATTTGACCGCCTTCTATCCAGACCTGAGCGACGAGCGCCTGCAAACCGCAATCTGCGTGTTCCACCAGCGCTTCTCCACCAACACCCTGCCGAAATGGCCGCTGGCTCAGCCATTCCGCTTCCTCGCCCACAACGGCGAGATCAACACCATCACCGGCAACCGCAACTGGGCTGTGGCCCGTCGCACCAAGTTCGCCAACGACTTGATGGACCTCGAAGAGCTCGGCCCGCTGGTCAACCGCGTGGGTTCCGACTCTTCCAGCATGGACAACATGCTCGAGCTGATGGTCACCGGCGGCATCGACCTGTTCCGTGGCGTGCGCATGATCATTCCGCCAGCGTGGCAGAACGTCGAAACCATGGACCCGGATCTGCGTGCGTTCTACGAGTACAACTCGATGCACATGGAGCCGTGGGACGGCCCGGCCGGCGTGGTCATGACCGACGGCCGCTACGCGGTGTGCCTGCTCGACCGTAACGGGCTGCGCCCGGCGCGTTGGGTCACCACGACCAACGGTTTCATCACCCTCGCGTCGGAAATCGGCGTATGGGACTACAAGCCTGAAGATGTCATCGCCAAAGGCCGTGTCGGCCCTGGTCAGATCCTGGCCGTGGATACCGAAACCGGGCAGATCCTCGACACCGACGCCATCGACAACCGCTTGAAGTCGCGTCACCCGTACAAGCAATGGCTGCGCAAGAACGCCCTGCGCATCCAGGCGACCATGGAAGACAACGACCACGGTTCGGCTTTTTATGACGTCGACCAGCTCAAGCAGTACATGAAGATGTACCAGGTCACGTTCGAGGAGCGCGACCAAGTGCTGCGTCCGCTCGGCGAGCAAGGCTACGAGGCCGTCGGCTCCATGGGTGATGACACGCCAATGGCCGTGCTGTCCCAGCGCGTGCGCACGCCGTACGACTATTTCCGCCAGCAGTTCGCCCAGGTGACCAACCCGCCGATCGACCCGCTGCGCGAAGCCATCGTGATGTCGCTGGAAGTGTGCCTCGGTGCCGAGCGCAACATCTTCCAGGAATCGCCTGAGCACGCTTCCCGCGTGATTCTCAGTTCGCCGGTTGTTTCCCCGGCCAAATGGCGCTCGTTGATGACCCTGGAGCGCCCAGGCTTCGACCGCCAGATCATCGACCTGAACTACGACGAGAGCCTCGGCCTTGAAGCCGCTGTGCGCAACGTCGCCGATCAGGCCGAAGAAGCTGTGCGCGCCGGTCGTACCCAGATCGTGCTGACCGACCGCCACATAGCGCCAGGCAAACTGCCGATCCACGCTTCGCTGGCCACTGGCGCGGTGCACCACCGCTTGACCGAAAAAGGCCTGCGCTGCGACTCCAACATCCTCGTCGAAACCGCCACTGCCCGCGACCCGCATCACTTTGCGGTGCTGATCGGTTTCGGCGCCTCGGCGGTGTACCCGTTCCTTGCGTACGAAGTGTTGGGCGACCTGATTCGCACCGGTGAAGTGCTGGGCGACCTCTATGAGGTCTTCAAAAACTACCGCAAGGGCATCACCAAGGGCCTGTTGAAGATCCTGTCGAAGATGGGCATCTCTACCGTCACCTCGTACCGTGGCGCTCAATTGTTCGAAGCCATCGGCTTGTCCGAAGAAGTCTGCGACCTGAGTTTCCGGGGTGTGCCGAGTCGCATCAAGGGCGCGCGTTTCGTCGACATCGAAGCCGAACAGAAAGCCCTGGCGGCCGAAGCCTGGAGCGCGCGCAAGCCGATCCAGCAAGGCGGCCTGCTCAAGTTCGTCCACGGTGGCGAATACCATGCGTACAACCCCGACGTGGTCAGCACCCTGCAAGCCGCTGTGCAGCAGGGCGACTACGCCAAGTTCAAGCAATACACCGCGCTGGTGGATAACCGCCCGGTGTCGATGATCCGCGATATGTTTAAGGTGAAAACCCTGGACACGCCGCTGGCAATCAGCGAAATCGAACCACTGGAATCGATCCTCAAGCGTTTCGACTCCGCCGGTATTTCCCTGGGCGCCTTGTCGCCTGAGGCCCACGAAGCCCTGGCCGAAGCCATGAACCGCCTGGGGGCGCGTTCCAACTCCGGCGAAGGCGGTGAAGACCCGGCGCGCTACGGCACCATCAAGAGTTCGAAAATCAAGCAGGTCGCGACGGGCCGTTTCGGTGTAACCCCGGAATACCTGGTCAACGCCGAAGTGCTGCAGATCAAAGTCGCCCAGGGCGCCAAGCCCGGTGAGGGCGGCCAGCTGCCAGGCGGCAAGGTCAACGGCCTGATCGCCAAGCTGCGTTATGCAGTGCCAGGTGTGACGCTGATTTCGCCGCCGCCGCACCATGACATCTACTCCATCGAGGACTTGTCGCAGCTGATTTTCGACTTGAAACAAGTCAACCCGCAGGCCCTGGTCTCGGTGAAACTGGTCGCAGAAGCTGGCGTCGGCACTATCGCCGCCGGTGTGGCCAAGGCTTATGCCGACCTGATCACCATCTCCGGCTACGACGGCGGCACCGGCGCATCGCCGCTGACCTCCATCAAGTATGCCGGCGCGCCGTGGGAACTGGGCCTGGCTGAAACTCACCAGACCCTGCGCGGCAACGACCTGCGCGGCAAAGTGCGGGTGCAGACCGACGGTGGCCTGAAAACCGGCCTCGACGTGATCAAGGCCGCGATCCTCGGCGCCGAAAGCTTCGGCTTCGGTACTGCGCCAATGATCGCCCTGGGCTGCAAATACCTGCGCATCTGCCACCTGAACAACTGCGCCACCGGCGTCGCGACCCAGAACGAGAAGCTGCGCAAAGACCACTACATCGGCACCGTCGACATGGTGGTGAATTTCTTCACCTACGTCGCCGAAGAAACCCGCGAGTGGCTGGCCAAGCTGGGTGTGCGTTCGCTGGAAGAGCTGATCGGGCGTACTGATTTGCTCGACATCCTCGAAGGCCAGACCGCCAAGCAACGGCACCTGGACCTGACGCCGCTGTTGGGCAGCGACCATATCCCGGCAGACAAGCCACAATTCTGCCAGGTGGAGCGCAACCCGCCGTTCGACAAAGGCCTGCTGGCCGAGAAGATGGTCGAAATGGCCAGCTCGTCGATCAACGACGCCAGCGGTGGCGACTTCGCCCTGGATATCTGCAACTGCGACCGTTCCATCGGCGCACGCATCTCCGGTGAAATCGCGCGCAAGCACGGCAACCAGGGCATGGCCAAGGCGCCGATCACCTTCCGTTTCAACGGCACTGCGGGCCAGAGCTTCGGCGTGTGGAACGCCGGTGGCCTGCACATGTACCTGGAAGGTGACGCCAACGACTACGTGGGCAAGGGCATGACCGGCGGCAAACTGGTGATCGTTCCGCCTAAAGGCAGCATCTACAAGACCCAGGACAGTGCCATCATCGGCAACACCTGCTTGTACGGCGCTACCGGCGGCAAGCTGTTCGCCGCGGGTACTGCCGGTGAGCGTTTCGCCGTGCGTAACTCCGGTGCCCACACCGTGGTGGAAGGCACGGGCGATCACTGCTGTGAGTACATGACCGGTGGTTTTGTCGCGGTATTGGGCAAGACCGGTTACAACTTCGGTTCGGGCATGACCGGCGGTTTCGCCTACGTGCTGGACCAGGACAACACCTTCGTCGACAAGGTCAACCACGAGTTGGTCGAGATCCAGCGGATCAGCGGCGAAGCCATGGAGTCCTACCGGAACCACTTGCAGCACGTGCTGGACGAGTACGTCGAGGAGACCGGCAGCGAATGGGGCCGCAACCTCGCCGAAAACCTCGATGATTACCTGCGTCGTTTCTGGCTGGTCAAACCGAAGGCAGCGAGTTTGAAATCTCTGCTCTCCAGCACACTTGCGAGCCCGCAATGACGACGCAGCGGCAAGTCGCAAGCTTCAAGCCGCAAGCTAAGAGCAGTGCGCGGTGTGCCGGTTTATTTGATTTCTTGCAGCTTCAAGCTTGTAGCTTGAAATTGTCGTGTACGAGGTTTTAAAGATGGCCGAACGTCTCAGCAACGACTTCCAATTCCTCGATGTCGGGCGCAAAGATCCGAAGAAGAAACTGTTGCGTCAACGCAAGAAAGAGTTCGTGGAAATCTACGAACCCTTCAAACCCCAGCACTCGGCCGACCAGGCCCACCGCTGCCTGGGGTGCGGTAACCCGTATTGCGAGTGGAAGTGCCCGGTGCACAACTTCATTCCCAACTGGCTCAAGTTGGTGGCCGAGGGCAACATCCTCGCCGCCGCCGAGCTGTCGCACCAGACCAACACCTTGCCGGAAGTCTGCGGCCGGGTGTGCCCGCAAGACCGCCTGTGCGAGGGTGCCTGCACCCTTAACGACGGCTTCGGCGCGGTGACCATCGGTTCGGTGGAGAAGTACATCACCGACACCGCGTTCGCCATGGGCTGGCGCCCGGACATGTCCAAGGTCAAGCCGACCGGCAAACGCGTTGCGATCATCGGCGCAGGCCCGGCGGGCCTGGGCTGTGCCGACGTGCTGGTGCGTGGCGGCGTGACCCCGGTGGTGTTCGACAAGAACCCGGAAATCGGCGGCCTGCTGACCTTCGGCATCCCCGAGTTCAAGCTGGAAAAAACCGTACTGAGCAACCGTCGTGAAGTATTCACCGGCATGGGTATCGAGTTCCGCCTGAACACCGAGATTGGCAAAGACATCACCATGGAGCAGCTGCTCGCCGAATACGATGCGGTGTTCATGGGCATGGGCACCTACACCTACATGAAGGGCGGCTTTGCTGGTGAGGACTTGCCGGGCGTTTACGATGCTTTGGATTTCCTGATCGCCAACGTCAATCGCAACCTGGGCTTTGAAAAGTCGCCGGAAGATTTCGTCGACATGAAAGGCAAGAAGGTTGTGGTGCTGGGCGGTGGCGACACCGCGATGGACTGCAACCGCACCTCGATCCGCCAGGGCGCCAAGTCGGTGACCTGTGCGTATCGTCGTGACGAAGCCAACATGCCGGGCTCGCGTAAAGAGGTGAAGAACGCCAAGGAAGAAGGCGTGAAATTCCTCTACAACCGCCAGCCGATCGCTATCGTCGGTGAAGACCGCGTCGAAGGCGTGAAGGTGGTCGAGACCCGTCTCGGCGAGCCGGATGCCCGTGGACGTCGCAGCCCCGAGCCGATCCCGGGTTCCGAAGAGATCATCCCGGCCGACGCCGTGGTCATCGCTTTCGGCTTTCGCCCGAGCCCGGCGCCGTGGTTCGAGCAGTTCGAGATCCAGACCGACAGCCAGGGCCGCGTTGTAGCCCCGGAACAAGGTCAGTACAAACACCAGACCAGCAACCCGAAAATCTTCGCAGGTGGCGATATGGTGCGCGGGTCTGACCTGGTGGTGACGGCGATCTTCGAAGGCCGCAATGCCGCTGAAGGGATCCTGGACTACCTGCAAGTCTGACTCCGATCCAAAGGTGGAATGCAGTCAAATGTGGGAGCTGGCTTGCCTGCGATGCAGGCAACTGGGTGTATCAGATGCACCGAGGTGATGCTATCGCAGGCAAGCCAGCTCCCACACAAACCTCATTTCACATTGAGGCTTGGAGTGCCAGCCATTGCGACAAATTGACCCGATAGACAAAAGGCACGGCTCACTCCGTGCCTTTTGCGTCGCGCTCTGAGAAAATGCCCGCACTTTTTTTGCGGATGCCGACATGACTGCCCTCAAGAACGACCGTTTCCTTCGTGCCCTGCTCAAGCAACCCGTAGACGTCACGCCCGTATGGATGATGCGTCAAGCCGGTCGCTACCTGCCGGAATACCGCGCCAGTCGCGCCCACGCCGGCGACTTCATGAGCCTGTGCATGAACCCGGAGTTCGCTTGCGAAGTCACGATGCAGCCGCTGGACCGCTACCCACAACTGGATGCGGCCATCCTCTTCTCCGATATCCTCACCATCCCTGACGCCATGGGCCAAGGCCTGTACTTCGAAACCGGCGAAGGCCCGCGTTTCAAGAAAGTCGTCAGCACCCTGGCCGATATCGAAGCCCTGCCGATCCCTGATCCGCACAAAGACCTCGGCTATGTGATGGATGCTGTCAGCACCATCCGCCGTGAGCTCAACGGCCGCGTGCCGCTGATCGGCTTCTCCGGCAGCCCATGGACCCTGGCCACCTACATGGTCGAAGGCGGCTCGTCGAAAGACTTCCGCAAGACCAAGGCCATGCTCTACGACAACCCGCAAGCCATGCACCTGCTGCTCGACAAGCTGGCGCAGTCGGTCACCAGCTACCTCAACGGCCAGATCATGGCCGGGGCCCAAGCGGTGCAGATCTTCGACACGTGGGGCGGCAACCTGTCAGCGGCGGCGTACCAGGAGTTCTCCCTGGCCTACATGCGCAAGATCGTCAGCGGCCTGATCCGCGAGCACGAAGGCCGCAAAGTGCCGGTCATCCTGTTCACCAAAGGTGGCGGCCTGTGGCTGGAAAGCATCGCCGACGCCGGTGCCGATGCCCTGGGCCTGGACTGGACCTGCGACATTGGCGAAGCCCGTCAGCGCGTGGGCAACCGCGTTGCGCTGCAAGGCAACATGGACCCCACCGTGCTGTACGCCAAGCCGGAAGCGATCCGCACTGAAGTCGGCCGCATCCTGTCCAGCTACGGCAAGGGCAGCGGGCACGTGTTCAACCTCGGCCATGGCATCACGCCGGAAGTGAACCCGGAACACGCCGGCGCGTTCCTGCGCGCGGTGCATGAGCTGTCGGCGCAGTACCACGAGTGATCCTCACCCAATAAAAAAGCCCGGCTTATGCCGGGCTTTTGTGTGTGTGATGTCATCTCATAGACGGTACATCTCAAAGGTGGGAGCTGGCTTGCCTGCGATGCGAACAACTCGGTCCATCCGTTAAACCGAGGTGATGCTATCGCAGGCAAGCCAGCTCCCACTTAAGGCAAAATCGCCTCAGGCTTTCACGGTACTCAGCGGCGGCAACTTCGCCAGCTTCAGCGCCACCAACAGCGCGCCAATCAGCAGCGCCACGATAAAGCCACCAATCCCATTCCACCCGGCAAAGTGCCAGAAGAACCCGCCCGCCGTACCGGCAATACTCGAGCCTGCGTAGTAGCAGAACAGGTACAGCGACGACGCCTGCCCCTTGGCTTTCACTGCACGCCGGCCGATCCAGCTGCTGGCCACCGAGTGGGCGCCGAAGAAGCCGAAGGTGAAGATCAGCATGCCCGGCACCACCAGCCACAGCGGGGTGAACAGGGTCAGGGCCATGCCGGCGAGCATCAGCACGATGGTGCCCCACAGCACGCGGCGACGGCCGAGGCGGTCAGCCAGGGAGCCGATTTTTGCCGAGCTGTAGATGCCCGACAAATACACCAGCGACAGCAGGCCAACCACGGCCTGGCTCAATTCATAGGGCGAGGCCAGCAGGCGATAGCCGATGTAGTTGAACATCGTCACGAACGCGCCCATCAGCAGGAAGGCTTCGAGGAACAACCACGGCAGGCCCGCGTCCTTGAAGTGCATGACGAAGCCGTCGACCAGGCTGCGCGGCTTGAGACTGCTGGCGCGGAAGTTGCGTGATTCGGGGAGGATTTTCCAGAACACGGTGGCCGCGATCAGCGCCAGGGCGCCGATGATCAGCATTGCAGTGTGCCAGCTGACGAAGTCGATCAACACGCCGATGATCAAGCGCCCACTCATGCCGCCAATCGCGTTGCCGCCGATATACAAGCCCATCGCGAGGCCGATGTGTTGCGGGTGGATCTCTTCGCTCAGGTAGGTCATCGCCACGGCGGCCAGGCCGCTCAATGACAGGCCCACCAGCGCACGCATCAGCAGAATCCCTTCCCACGTTGGCATCAAGCCGCTGGCAATGGTGGCCAGTGCCGCGCAGAACAGCGCGGCGACCATCACCGGTTTGCGCCCCAAAGTGTCGGAAATCGGGCCGGTGATCAGCAAGCCCAAGGCGAGCATCGCCGTTGCTACAGAGAGAATCAGGCTGCTTTGCGCGGCATTGATGGAGAACTCGTGAGACAGCGCCGGCATCATCGGCTGCACGCAATACAGCAGGGCAAAGGTCGCAAACCCGCCGGAGAACAGCGCCAGCACCGTGCGCATGAACATCGGCGTGCCTTTTTCGATGAACGTCTCGTTGAGCTGGGCCACCACCTCATCCAGGGCGGTAGGCGGGACTTCTTGAGCAAAGGGAGCGACAGCAGATTTCACGGGGACCTCGGCGAGGGAAAGCCTGCCAGGACTGGCAATGCAAAAAAGAATATAGCTGCCTAATGATTCTTTCCAATATATTGTTCGACCTGTTTGATAGCTTTTACGACCTAATGAGGCTTGCATGGAATTGCGTCACCTGCGGTACTTCATCGCCGTCGCCGAAGAACTGCATTTCGGCCGTGCCGCGCAGGTGCTGGGCATCTCGCAACCGCCGCTGAGCCAGCAGATTCAGGCGCTGGAACAAGAGGTGGGCGCGCGCTTGTTTGAGCGGACCAATCGTCGTGTCGAGCTGAGCGAGGCGGGGCGGTTGTTTCTGCACGAGGCGCGATTGGTGCTGGCGCAGGTCGATAAAGCCGCCGATGTGGCGCGCCGCGCGCAGTTGGGCGAGCTTGGGGAGTTGAAGATCGGCTTCACTTCGTCGGCGCCGTTCAACGCCAGCATCCCGCAGGCGATTTTTGCATTTCGCCAGGCCTTCCCGGCGGTGCACCTGAGTTTGCAGGAAATGAGCAGCACCGAAGTGGCCGAGTCGCTGGTGGATGAGTCGATTCAGGTGGGGCTGATGCGCCCGTTGCCGTTGCCGGACTCGTTGAGTGTCATCGAGCTGATGCGTGAGCCCCTGGTCGCCGTACTGAACGCCGGCCATCCCTTGGTGGAAGGCAGCGAGCGCGGCTTGTACCTGGCGCAGCTGGCTGAAGAACCGTTCGTGTTTTTCCCTCGCAGCTACGGCAGCGGCCTCTACGCACAATTGCTCACCCTGGCGCGTGACGCTGGCTTCAGCCCGCACTTCGCCCAGGAAGCGGGGGAGGCGATGACCATCATTGGGCTGGTGGCGGCGGGGTTGGGGGTGTCGGTGCTGCCGGCGTCTTATCAGCGCATACGCATTGATGGCGTGGTGTATCGCACTTTGCTCGATCAGGAAGCGGTGACGGCCGTGTGGCTGGTGCAACGCAAGGGCGCGCAAACCCCGATGGCCAGGGCGTTTGTGGAGCTTCTCACGCGCAAGGCGGCGATGTAGGGACTGTCACCTATCAGGTAACGCAACCGGCTTAGTCATTCGCAAGAATAAAGCGGCGGTGCGCAGTGCGCTGGGGTTGCGATGAAGTGGGTCAGAGATGAGCGGCGCTTTGCCACCGATTGCAGGCGAGCTGTTTTCAGGCATACTGGCCGAGTTCCCGAAAGGGGCTTGTGAGACTCTGAGGATCCTGGGCATCCAGCCATCGCAGAGCCAGGCAGGACGCGGCGATGACAAGCCTACCTGTTTGTGAAGAGGGCGCCGAAAGGCGCCCTTTGTCGTTTCTGCAGCATCGGAAAACTTCAGTTCTGCTTCGAAGCCCCTGGCTGCTCAAGCACTTGCGCCGCCGAACCCGGCACATTCGCACCACTGCTCTGCAAGCCCGCCATGATGTCGCGGTCGAGCATGCTCACCCAGCGGTTGTAGTTGCGGTGGATCTTGCCGTCCTTGTAGCCCAGGTCGCGGCTGTCGCGGTAGGTGATGGCGTAGCTGTTGCGGGTGTAGCGAATGTCGATGGCCGCGTAATACTGGTTACGCACAGTGATCTCGGCCTGCACCAGTTGCGGGCTGAGGCGTTGTACAGTCCACTCGCGTTTTTGCAGGGCTGCGACGATCACCTGTTTCATGGTTTCTTCGCTGACCTGGGTTGCGGTTGGCAGGTCGTGCTGGGTGTTCAGGACCGGCTTGCTGGTGCAGCCGGCGGTGCTCAGCAGGGCCAGGGTGATCAGGGTGGCGCGTAGCAAGGAAGACATTCCGTTTTCTCCAATCGATTAAAAAATTCAGGACCAGCGGCGGAAGATCAGCGAGGTGTTGACGCCGCCAAACGCAAAGTTGTTGTTCATCACGTAGTCGTGGTGCATCTCGCGAAAGCCTCCTTGCAGGTAATCCAGCTCGCCGCATTGCGGGTCGACGGTATCCAGGTTGAAGGTGTGTACGTACTGGTCGCGGTTCATCATTTCGATGCTGAACCAGGACTCCAGCGCCCCGCAGGCGCCCAAGGTGTGGCCAAGGAAGCTCTTCTGCGAACTGATGGGCATACGGCTGCCGAACAAGCTGCTTGTTGCCAACGTCTCGGCGATATCGCCTTGATCGGTCGCGGTGCCATGGCCGTTGACGTAGCCGATGGCGGACGGCTCCAGCCCGGCATCTTCCAGGGCCAGCTCCATCGCGCGGCGCATGGTTTTCTGCTCCGGGCGGGTGGTGTGCTGGCCGTCGGCGTTGCTGCCGAAACCGACAATCTCGGCATGGATATGCGCGCCACGCGCGAGGGCGTGTTCCAGTTCTTCCAGCACCAGCATGCCGCCGCCTTCGCCTATCACCAGGCCATCACGGCCACTGTCATAAGGGCGCGGGCTGGTCTGTGGCGCATCGTTTTTCAGGCTGGTAGCGTAGAGCGCGTCGAACACCATGGCTTCGGTGGGGCACAATTCCTCGGCGCCACCGGCGAGCATCAACGGCAAGCGGCCGAACTTGATGGCCTCATAGGCATAGCCGATGCCCTGGCTGCCGCTGGTGCAGGCGCTGGACGTGGGAATCAAGCGCCCGGTGAGGCCAAAAAAGATGCTGATATTCGCCGCCGTAGTGTGCGGCATCATGCGCACATAGGAGTTGGCGTTCAGCCCTTCGGCCACCGAATTCAGCAGCATATTGCCGAACGCCTTGATCTCGTCGGTGCTGCCGGTGGACGAGCCGCAGGCCACACCCATGCGCCCGTCCTTGATCGACTCGTCGCCGAGCAAGCCGGCGTCCTGCAACGCCTGCTCCGCCGCCCACACCGCCAGGCGCGACACACGGCCCATGCTGCGCAGTTGCTTGCGTGTCCAGTGGGCGGGCACCACGAAATCGTCGATCGGCCCGGCCAGGCGCGTGTTCAATTCGGTGAAACGGTCCCACTCGTCCATGCGCCGAATGCCGCTGCGGTTGGCGCGAAAGTTGGCGGCGATGGTGTCCCAGTCGCTGCCCAGGGAGGTCATGCCGGCCATGCCGGTGACGACGACGCGTTTCATCAGCACAGGCCTCCATTCACGGCCAGGACCTGGCGGGTGATATAGCCGGCTTCGGCCGACATCAGGAAATTCACTGCGCCGGCGACTTCTTCCGGGGTGCCCATGCGCTGCGCAGGGATCATCTTCATCAGCTCTTCCACCGGCACGTTTTCATCGAGCATGGCGGTGTCGATCAAGCCGGGAGCCACACAGTTGACGGTGATCTTGCGCTTGCCCAGCTCGATGGCCAGGGCTTTGGCCGCACCAATCAAGCCGGCTTTCGAGGCGCTGTAGTTGACCTGGCCACGGTTGCCGATGAGCCCGGAAACCGAGGTAATGCAGACGATACGGCCCGCCGCGCGACGACGAATCATCGGCATCATCACCGGGTGCAAAACGTTATAGAAGCCATCCAGGTTGGTGCGCATCACCACGTCCCAATCGTCTTCGGACAAGGCCGGGAACGCGCCGTCGCGGGTCAGGCCGGCATTGAGCACCACGCCGTAATAGGCGCCATGTTGCTCCACATCGGCTTCAAGGATGGCTTTGCAGCTGGCGCGGTCCGCCACATCAAATTGCAGCACCCGCGCGTTGCGGCCCAGGGCTTCGATCTCGACCTTCACCGCGTCGGCTTCAACGCGACCACTGCGGCAATGCAGCACGATGTCATGCCCGGCCTGGGCCAGGCGCAGGGCAATGGCGCGGCCGATGCCACGGCTGGAGCCGGTGACCAGTACGGATTCAGTCATGGCGTTTCGTCCTTCGATTCATCTAAATAGTTGGCCGCCTGGGGCGGTCGAAATACGTTCAAGCGCGCACTGGCCTGGATACCGTCGCCGGTGAGGTGGCATTCGAACACACCCATGCCGTTGTCGTCTTCCAGGGAGCGCAGGCCATGGATGCGCAGTTCGGCGCCGGCCGGGAAGCATTCCACGTTGCACTCGAACTTACGTGTGCCCAACAGGAAACCCAGTTCCACGGCTTCGCCTTTTTGGCGGGCGCGGCAACCGGCATAGGCGGCGACACTTTGCGCCATCAGCTCAATACCGACCCAGGCCGGCAGGCTGCCGTCCGGGCGGTTGAACAGGCCGCCGGGCTTGACGGTGGTGCGGGTGTGAACTTGCTCCTCATCGAACGACAGCACCTGGTCGATCAGGATCATGTCGCCCGCGTGAGGCAGCAGTTCGGCGAGTGGCCAATCGATCATGGGGCCTCTCCGATAATCAGGCTGACGTTGTTGCCACCGAAGGCAAAGGAGTTGCTCATCAGGCAGCGTTTTTTCAAGGTGTCGCCAGTGTGCGCCCATTGCAACGCGGGCAACGCCGGGTCCGCCTGGCTGTCCCACACGTGCGGCGGAACCCGGCCATGGGTCAGGCTCAGCCAGCAGAACGCCGCTTCCAGCGCGCCGGCCGCACCGAGGGTGTGGCCGCTCATGGGTTTGGTCGATGAGCAGGCAACGCCATCGGGGAACAGGCTGGCGACAGCGAGGCTTTCCATGGCGTCGTTATGATGGGTCGCGGTGCCATGCAGGTTCAGGTAACCGATCTGCTCGGGCGCCAGTTTCGCGCTGGCCAAGGCCTTGCGCATGGCCAGCAGTGCGCCTTTGCCGGTGGGCTCGGGGGCGGAGATATGGTGCGCATCGCAACTGGCACCGCTGCCGAGCAAGGCAATGGGCGCGGGCGCTTTGGTCATCAGGAATAGCACCGCTGCTTCGCCGATATTGATGCCGTTGCGGTTCACCGAAAATGGATTGCAGCGTTCACTGGAGACGGCTTCCAGTGAGGTAAAACCGTTAAGCGTCAGCTTGCACAGGCTGTCGACACCGCCGCAGATCACCGCGTCGCACACGCCCAGGTCCAGCAGGCGCTGGGCACTCATCAGCGCGCGGGCGCTGGAAGTGCAGGCGGTGGAAATCACATAAGCCGGGCCGCTCAATTGCAGCCAGTCGGCCAGGAAGTTCGCCGGAGCGCTGAGTTCCTGTTGCTGGTAGTCGTAGTCGCCGGGGAACTGCTGGTCGCGCAGGTAGTGCGCGATGCCACGGCTGGCTTCGTCGATGCCCGAGGTGCTGGTGCCAAGCACCACGCCGACGCGGGAGGCACCGTAGGTGTGGATCGCCTGGCGGATCTCAACCTCGATCTGCAACGCCGCTTCCAGCAGCAACTGGTTATTGCGGCTGCTTTGCTGGTTCAACTCAGCCGGGATACTCGCCAGTTCGCCATGCACACCCGCCACCGGCACCACGCGCTCCGGCACCCAACCACTTTCGGCGCGCATGCCGGAGCAGTCGCCGGCAAACAAGCTGCGGCTGACCTCGGACGGGTCGCGGCCCAGGGCGCAGATTACGCCGAGCGCGTTGAGATAAGCCGTCATCGGGCGACCCCAAGCGGCGTGATGCGGTAGCTCAAGGGTTGGCCCGTCATGTTCACGCTAAACACCTCGGAAGACTGGTACACAATTTGCCAATGGCCCGGCAGCGTGCGTGTGAGGTCCCTCGCCTGGGCACTCGGGTAAAGCGTGTGCACGTCATTCGCCGAGGTCAGGGCAAACAGCAAGGCGGCAAACAGCTCGCGCGCCTGGGGATTGGGCGGCAGCAAGCCATCGGCCTGCCACTCGCCATTGATCAGCTTTTGCCGGGCCTGGGGAATGCCCAGCGGGTCCATCATCGACCAGCGAAGGGCAGCGCCTTCGCGCTGGATCACCAGCAGCCAGTCCTGGCTCTGGCCGCCCGCCCGGCGCTGCACGTGCAGTTGCATGGGCAAGCTCAACACCGGCGTTCTCTCCGGCAGCGGCGGCTGGCTGGCGCAGGCGCTCAACAGCAGCAGGCAACCGATCAACAGCATGCGGATCATGCTGTGGCGCTCACTAAAGGTTTGCGTGCGACGCAGTTGACCAGGGTTTCTTCGCGCTCGCCCACCGGCGGCGGGTTACGCAGGCCCCAGCGCTCGAGCAGGCCAAAATCGCTCGAACGGCTCCACCACAAATACGGGTAGGAAACGTTCTGCGGGCCAAATTCAAAGCCCTGCTCGCGGAGCATCTCCAGGTATTCTTCGGCGCTTTTCTGTACTTGCATCGGGTGGCGGAACAACCAGCGAATTACCCAGGTGTCGATATACGCTTCGGTGGATTCGGCAAACAGCAAATAGCCCCCCGGCTTGAGCACGCGGTAGAACTCCTTCAGCGCGCGATGCTGTTCGACCAGATGGTGGAACGTCTGGTGGCAGAACAGGATATCGACGCTTTCGTCCGGCACCTCCAGGGTGGCGCAGTCGCTGCCGATCAACTCGATGGCCAGGCCTTGGCGTGCGGCTTCGGCCTTGCTCAGCTCCAGGCTGTGGAGGTCGGCATCCAGGCCGATCAGGTGCTTGGGCGCAAATGCGTGCTGCAACAGCTTGAAGGATTTGCCCTGGCCGCACCCGGCGTCCAGCAACACGGGTGCCACGGGGAGCGGCTCGCTGAACAGGCCGCGCAGGTCGTTGATCGCTACGCGCAATACGTGGTGCTGCCACGTATGGCTGCGCAGGAACCAGAAGCCGAATTTGGTTTCTTCGACGTAGTTCTTACTTAAATACTGGCTGCTCATACCGGCTCACTCGCACAAATCTCCGACAGCATCCGCAAACGCCGCTTGGGCTCGCTGACAAACGGGTTGCGCTCATCCCACGCGTAACCGGCGAGGATTGCGCTGATCATCCGGCGAATCTCCGGCGAACTGCCCGGGTGGAAAATGACGTCCTGGAAGGTCCCGGCGTACCAGCCTTCGACGTAGCAGCGGAAGGTGTCGACACCGCGTTTCAGCGGTTCGGCAAACTCGGTTTGCCAGTCCACTGTTTCGCCCTTGAGTTGGCGATGCAGCAGCCCGGCGGCCATGCTCGCCGAACGCATGGCGATGGTCACGCCAGAGGAGAACACCGGGTCGAGGAATTCCGCCGCATTGCCCAGCAGCGCAAAGCCCGGGCCGTGCAGGGTTTTGACGTTGGCCGAGTAGCCGCCGATGGTGCGCGCAGGCGTATCCCAAACGGCGTTTTGCAGCACGCCGGACAGGCTTGGGGTTTCGTCGATAAACCCGCGCAGGCAGGCGTCGAGGTCGCCGTCGCGGCCGTCGAAATGCGTTTTGGCCGCGACCACACCCACCGAGCAACGGCCGTTGCTGAACGGGATGGTCCAGAACCAGATATCACGCTGGGTTGGGTGGGTGGTGACAAGGATTTTGCTGCGGTCGAAGCCCGGGTGGGCGATGTGGTCTTCAACGTGGGTGAACACCGCCTGGCGCACCGGGAAATTCGACGGTGCTTCAAGGTCCAGCAGACGCGGCAGCACACGGCCGTAACCGCTGGCGTCGAGCACGAACTTGGCCTTGAGGTGGTATTCGCTGCCGTTCTCGCGGCGCACATGCAGGTAGCGGCTTTCGCCGGCGAAATCCACGCCGACGATGGTTTCGCCGTAGCGAATTTCCACGCCTTGCAAGGCGGCCTGGTCAGCCAGCAATTTGTCGAATTCGCCCCGCTGCACCTGGAAGGTGGTGGGCTTGCCGTTGCTGAATGTGTCACCGAAATCAAACGCGCTGTAGCGCTCGCCCCAGGCGAATGCGGCCCCGGTCTTTACCTGGAAACCCGCGGCCTGCACGGCGTCGAGCATGCCGGCTTCTTCGATAAAGTCGATGCAGTGCGACAACAGGCTTTCGCCAATCGAGAAGCGTGGGAAATGCTGGCGCTCGATAATCAATACATCATGCCCGTTGCGCTTTAACAGCGCAGCGGCGATGGCACCGGACGGGCCGGCACCGATCACCACCACCTGGCGACGTTCCATTTCAACTGTGGGCACGAGGGCTCCTTGCCACTTTGGCGATAATCACATTCATAAGGCGTGCTTCTGATGGCCGGCCCAAGGCGCCAGCATAAAGCTGAAAGCCAGGCCCAGGCTGACCGACAGGCCGAAATTACTCACGGCCGGTGTACTCGACACGGCCAACAGGCCAAACGACAACCAGGTCGTCAGCGCCGCCAGCAGCGTACCTAAAAGACTCACGGCGGCGCCGCCGATCTGCTCACGCATCAAGATCGCGTAGTCGACACTGATGGCGGTGACCAATAGCAGGCCGAACAGGCTGAACAGCGTCAACGGCTGGCCCAGCCAGCCCAGGCTCGCCAGGCTGCACAGCGCCGCGAGCAGTGGCAGGGCGACGATGCGCAAGGCACCACCAAAGCCGAACGGCAGGATCAGCAACACGACGATCAGCACGCATGACATCAATTTCAGTTCAGCCGCGCTGATCTGCGTGTCGGCGAACACCCGGTTCAAATCCCCCAGGCGATCCACCAGTTGCACGCCGGGCAAGTCCAGCGCCTGCACCCGCAGCAGCGCCGGGTTGTTCAAGCCTTGCAAGCTGACCATCGCGGCCACGCCGCCGTCTACCGGGCCGAGCCACAGCGTGCGCCACGGTTCTGCCAATGGCCCCACCAGCGCAGCGTCGATGTCTTCGGTGGGCAGTGCTTTCAGTTGCGCGACTTCAGCGTGCAGGGCGCTGGCGGGAACGCCGAGGTCCAGCAGCGGCTGCCAGTGTTGCGGGAGTTGGTCCAGCGCATCACGCAGTTGTTGCTGCTCGGCAGGCTGGCTGACCAGTTGGTTGAGCGCCAGGTAGCCTTGCAGCTTGTTCATGTTCACCAGTTGGTCCAGGCGTTTGCCCAAGCCGGCCTGGCGTTCCAGCAACTGTTGCTGGTTGTCTGCACGCACCAGGAAGAACTGGCTGGTGGGCTGGAAACCGGTGATGCGCGCCACGGCCTGGGCCTCTTGCAGCAGTTGTGGCGGGGCACCGATCCATTGGCGGATGTCGTTTTTGCTGTTCAGTTGCCACAGGCCACCGGCACAAAACACCAGCACCCACGCCAGCAAAAACGGGCTCGGTATGCGCTTGATCAAGGACGCACGCAACAGCCACAGGCATTCGGCAATGCGTAGCGGCCATTGCGCCGGGCGCAGTTCGAGGCCCTTGAGCAGCGCGGGCAACAGGCACACGGCCGAGAGGTAGGCACCGACTAAGCCGGCAGCCGAGAACACCGCGATTTGCGTCAGCGCCGGAAAGGGCGTCCAGGCCAGCGCCAGGTAGCCGATGCAACTGGTCGCCAGGCTCAGGCTTAGCCCCGGCAGGGTCAGGCGCAAGGCCGGCCAACTGCGCCACGGCTGCAGGCTCCAGCTTTTCGACAGGTAGTGCAGCGGGTAATCCACCGCCACGCCGATCAAGCTGGAGCCGAGTACCAGTGTCATCACATGCATATGGCCGAACAGCGCTACACAGGCCACCGCGCCAAACAGCATGCCGACCAGCACCGGCACAAAGGCCAGCAGCACGCGCCAGCGGCGGAACGCCAGGAGCAACAGCAGCAGAATGCCAAGGGTCGCGCCGCCGCCGACCCAGGTGATTTCCCGGGTGGCCTGCTGCTGCCCGTTGGCCGCATAGAGCAAGCCGCTGGCGGCGAGCAATTGCGCGCCTTGCTCGCTGGCCTGCGCGCGGCTGGCCTTGAGCAAATCCGCCACTTGCAGCGGCAGTTTCATATCAAAGGCATTGCCGGTGGTGCGTGCACGCAGCAGCACCCAGCTTTTGCCGTCGGCGTCGGCGATCAACGCGCCGCTGCCGATATCCAGTTGTACCGAGCCGTGTTGCGGCTGGCTGTTCTGGATGCGCCCGGTGAGGCCCAGCCAGTCGTCCTGGCTCGGCACCAGGCTGAACCCGGTGAAAGGGTCGAACAGCGCTTGCACGCGCTGCTGGATAAAGGCGTCGGGGTGCTCGATCAGTTGTTCGCGGTCTTTGGCCGAGAGCATCGCCAGTCGCCCGCGCAGCAATTGCTCACGCAGCGCCGGCAAGTCGGCTTGCAGGTTCCACTGCACCTTTTCAAACAGGCCGCTGGCTTGCCAACGCTCGCCCAGTTGTTGTGCCACGGCCACCGCTTGCTGGCGGTCGGTATGCCCCACCAGCACCAGCATTTCGCGGTTCAAGGGCTCTTGCATGCGCTGCTCGGCTTTCAGCTCGAGGGCATCCGGCGTGTTGCCGGGCACCAGCTCCATCAAGTTGGCCGACAGCGGCGCGCCATGCCGCCATTGCCAGCCGGCCAGGGCCAGCACGGCCACCAGCAGGATCAGGAACAGGCGCGGCAGCAGGCGCTCACTGGGCAAAGTCGTGTTGCTCCGATTCGCTCAACGGCTGGCTGGCTGAGCTGTCCTGCATGCGCAGCACGGTGCTGTCGCCTTGGGTTTCCAGCAATTCGATGGTGTTAACCAGCTCGCCACCGTCGATATTGATCTGGGTGAAGACCTGCTTGAGCAGCAGTGAACGTGGGGTCAGCGTCAGCTTCCACTGGTTGGCTGCGCCTTGCAGTTGCAGTTCGAAGTCGCGCTGCAAGCCGCTGCTGTCGCCCTGGAGCACGGCGAGGAACAGGCGATTCTGCTCGGCGCCGGCGCTCTTGTTCGGCAGCAGTTGCCAGCCGTTGGCGTCACGTCGGGCAATGCCCTGGGCGCTGATGCGGTAATCCTGTTGCAGCGGGGCCTTCAGCAGCCACAACAGGCCGTGGTCTTTGGCGAGCACGAAGGAGCCCTTGCTGACCAGTGGCTGGGGCAGGGCGCGCAGGTGTTTTTCCTGGATGAAGCTGCCGTGGATCACGGACGGTTTTGCCAACTGATCGCTTAGCTGCTGCAGGTCGAAGGCGTGGGCGCTGAGACTGAGCAACAATCCGGCCCCTGTGGGAGCGAGCTTGCTCGCGAAGAACCTGAGGGCGCTGCGCAGTGTCAGGCGCCCGGCGTTATCGTTAACGTCCATCGCGGGCAAGCCCGCTCCCACAGGAGGTCTCATTTCAGGGCCCTTTCGACGGCGTCGGTGAATGGTTTGGGCGAGGCCAATTGCATCTCGCGGCTGGCAATTTCCACCGCGACTTGCACGGTGCTTGCACGGGTCAGGCGTTCGCCGCTGGCGAGGTCGGTGATCAGGTAGTTGACCTTCAAACGGTTCTCCCATTCCACCAGGCTGGCGCGCACATTGATCGTCTGGCCAAAGGTGGCGCCGCGCACGTAGCGCAGCTGCATGTCGATCACCGGCCAGGCGTAACCCGACTCGAGCATCGCCGTGTAGTTGTGGCCGATCATGTCCAGCAGCGCGCAGCGCGCCACTTCCAGGTACTTCACGTAATGTCCGTGCCACACCACATTCATGGTGTCGATATCGAAAAACGGCACGAGGATCTCGGTGTCGCAATGCAACACGCCCTGGCTACGCATGCAGCCTCCAGTGTTGCTCGGCAATACGTTTGAGGCACAGGCGCAGTTCGCCTTCCAGTGCGCGGTCTTCGATGACCGGCGGGAAGTCCTTGGCCAGTTCTTCATGCATGGCGGCCAAGGCAGGCGGCAGCGCGCGTGCATCGTCAGCCTGGGCGCGCAGCCACACGCCCTGGTTGGCGGCAAGCAGCGTCGCGGCGGCGACCTGCTCGGTCAGCTCCAGCACGCGGATTGCATCGCGGGCGGCGATGGTGCCCATGCTTACTTTGTCCTGGTTATGGCACTCGGTAGAGCGCGAGAACACGCTGGCCGGCATGGTGTTTTTCAGCGCTTCGGCGGTCCACGCGCTGGTGCCGATCTGCACAGCCTTGAAACCGTGATTGATCATCGCGCGGTCGGCCGGGGCGCCCGACAGGTTGCTCGGCAGGCCGTGGTTGTAACGCACGTCCACCAGCAGTGCGAGCTGGCGGTCGAGCAGGTCGGCAACGTTGGCCACCAGGGTCTTGAGGCTGTCCATGGCGAAGGCGATATGCCCGCCGTAGAAGTGCCCGCCGTGCAGCACGCGTTCTTCTTCGGCGTCGATGATCGGGTTGTCGTTGGCGCTGTTCAGTTCGATTTCGATAAACGAGCGCAGCCAGTTCAGGCTGTCGGCCAACACGCCAAGCACGTGGGGCGCGCAGCGCAACGAATAGCGATCCTGCAGGCGGTGCAGCGGCGCGGTCGGCGCATCAATCGCCAGATCCTTGCGCAACCAGGCGGCGACTTGCATCTGCCCCGGGTGCGGCTTGGCGGCGAACAGGCGCTCGTCGAAGTGTTCCGGGTTGCCTTGCAACGCCACCACGTTCAACGCGGTGATGCGTGTGGCCAGTTGCAGCAGGTAGTCGGCACGGGCGAAGGCCAGGCAGGCGAGGCCGGTCATCACGGCGGTGCCGTTCATCAATGCCAGGGCTTCCTTGGGGCGCAATACCAGCGGCTCCCAGCCCAATTCGCGGTGCACGTCAGCGGCCTGGCGACGTTCACCTCGGAACATCACTTCGCGCTCGCCGGACAGGGTCGCGGCGACGTAGGACAACGGGGTCAGATCACCGCTGGCGCCCACCGAGCCTTCTTCCGGGATCAGCGGCAGTACGTCGTGTTCAAGGAACGCGTGCAGACGCTCCAGCAACTCCACACGCACACCGGAAACACCGTGGCACAACGACTGTAAACGTGCCGCCAGTACGGCCCGCGTGGCTTGGGCGTCCAGTAACTTGCCCAGCCCGCAACCGTGGAATGTGTAGAGGTGACGCGGCAAAGCCTCGACATGCTGCAACGGCACCGCCACCACGCAGGAGTCGCCGTAGCCGGTGGTCACGCCGTAGATCACGCCTTCCTTGTCCAGCAACGAGTCGAGAAACTGCGCGCCCTTGGCAATGCGCTGGCGATAGGCGGCATCATCCTGCAATTGCGTGGGCACCTGACGGTTGGCCAGGGCCAATACGTCTTCAATGCGCAAAGCGTGTTCGCCAAAGGTTACCGGCTCAAGATGCGTCGTCATCGGTCTTCCAGAAAGGGTAAAAGTTGAACCACTGTTGGGGCGCTTCCAGGCAGAACTGGCCCAGGCGCGCGGCGTAGCGCGCGGTCCACAGGGCAATCACCTGCTCGCGGGTGCTGCGCTTCCATTCGATCAATGGGGTGAACGGCTCGATGGTCAGGCGATAGCGGCCGTTGTGTTTCAGGCACATCAGCAGGTTGACCGGGCATTTCAACAGGCCGGCCAGCAGCCACGGGCCTTGGGGGAACGCGGCGTGATGGCCGAGGAAATCCACGCGGACCTTGCGCCCACCGTGCAGCGGCACGCGGTCGCCGGCAATCGCCAGCCACTCGCCGTCGTCCAGGCGCTGGCTGAGCAGCAGCATGGTCGCGGGGTCCAGCTCGCTGACCTGGATCAGGCGCAAATGGGTTGCCCCGGCTTCGCCCAGCAGACGGTTGAAGCGTTCTGCGTGCTTGGTGTGCACCAGCACGTTCATGGTGACTTGTTCACCGATCTCGGCCAGCGCACGGCACACTTCGAGGTTGCCCAGGTGCGCGCCCACCAGCATCTGCCCGCGCTCGCCGCGCAGTTGCCCACGCAATTGCGCGGGGTCGTTGATTTCAATCTGTTCGATGCGCAGCTTGCCATTCCACACGTCGAGCTTGTCGAGCAAGGAGTCGGCGAAGGCCATGAACTGCCCGAATACACGTTTGTGGGTGGGCCGCAACGCATCGCGCCCGCTCCAGTCGGCCAGGCGCTGCTGGTATTCCCAGGCACTCTGGCGTGCCGTGCGGCCGAACAGGAAGAAGTACAGCACGATGCCGTACAGCACCGGGCTTAACAGGCGGCGGCCGAGCACCTTGGCGGCGACGGCGGTGAGTTTCATCAGCCAGAAGCTGCCACGCTCCTCACGGTCGGCCCAGTGTTTGCTGCTGTCGCTCATGCCTGCCACCGTCGCCACAGGATCATTGGCGCGCGCACCAGCATGCCGAAGAACAGCCGCGTGTGCATGGCTGAGATACGCACGTTGTCGCGGAACAAACGGAAGTGCGACAAGCCGTCGGCGGGGTAATGCACTTTGGTCGGCAGCCAGCGCATCGGCTGGTTGCGCCAGGCCAGGCGCACCAGGATGTCCGAGTCGAAATCCATGCGCGTGCCGATGTAGGCCGAGTCCATCAACGCCAGGGTGGGCGCCAGCGGGTACACGCGAAAGCCGCACATCGAGTCGCGAATCTGCAGCGACAAGGTATTGATCCACACCCATACGTGGGTCAGGTAACGTGCGTACAGGCGGCCCTTGGGCACGCTCTCGTCGTATTCCGGGTAGCCGCAGATCACGGCGTCCGGTTGCATGCGGGAGGTGTCGAGGAAGCACTCGACTTCACGCAGGTCGTGCTGGCCGTCGGCATCCACTTGCAGGGCGTGCGTGAAGCCCAGGCGCGCAGCTTCGCGGAAACCGGCCATGACCGCGCCGCCCTTGCCTTGATTGTTCGGCAGGGTCAGCAAGGTGACGTTTTCAAGCGTCGCCAATTGCGCCAATACCGCTGCGCAGGCCGGGCTACTGCCGTCGTCGATCAGCAGGCACGGCAGGCCGCTGTTCAACAGGCTGTGAACCACGGCGGGTACGGCGGCTTCGTGGTTGTAGACCGGGATCAGGGCGCAGGGGTTATGCATGCGCGGTCACCAGTTGGATTCGGCCGCTGGAGCAGGCTGCGACGCCGTTGCGGTAGGCGAAGTACAGCTTGCCGCGTTCCGGGTCGAAGCGCAGGTGTAACTCAACTTGATCGCCGGGGCGCACCAGTTGCTGGAACTTGAGCACTTCCATGCCGGCAAAGGTGGCGGGCAGGTCGAGAAGTTGCTGGCCGAGGTTGAACGCCCACTCCACTTGCACCACGCCTGGCAGCACCGGTGTGACGGGGAAGTGGCCGCTGAAGTAGGCCAGGTCCGGCGGAATGTTCAGCTGCACGGTCCATTCGCCATTGGCTTGGACTTGCTCCAGCACTTCCGGCGCTTTTGGCCGTGGCGCCAGCAGCAGCGCGGCGACGTCGGCCTGGGGCAGTTTGCCTTGGGCATTGAGGGGTAACTGGCGCAGCAAACGCCAGCGGCGGGGCAGGGCCAGCGCTTCGCAATGTTGGCTCAGGTGCTGGCGCAAGGTTTGAGTGACGG
Organism: Pseudomonas sp. O39; assembly: GCF_045447295.1. Classification (NCBI taxonomy): domain Bacteria; kingdom Pseudomonadati; phylum Pseudomonadota; class Gammaproteobacteria; order Pseudomonadales; family Pseudomonadaceae; genus Pseudomonas; species Pseudomonas sp. O39. The sequence goes on along the minus strand of NZ_JBJGXV010000001.1, from coordinate 282,171 downwards.
TGCGGCGGCCCTGGTTGCGCAGGGCATGCAAGCCTTCGGCACTGAGCACCACCAGCGCGCCGAGTGATGCGCGGTTTTCCTGCACCACGCCCAGCCGGGTGTCGGCGACCCAGTCATGGGCCATCAGCGCCTGTTCCAGCATGGGCAGCGAGATGCGTTTTTCTTCCAGTTTGACGATACGGTCCAGACGCCCCAGCAGCTCGAAACGGCCATCGGAATGGATGCGCGCAGCGTCGGCAGTTTGTTCGATATGCCCGGCGGGCAGGTACGGTGAGGCGATGCGCAGGGCGCCGTCGGCGTCCTGGCTCAGTTGCACGTCGGCAAACGGCTGCCAGGGTTGTGCACCCTGGCGCCAGGCGATGCCGCCGGTTTCGGAGCTGCCGAGGATTTCCGTCGGCCATTGCTGCAAACGGTCGTACAGACTGCCGGCAGCCTCCACGGGCAACGCGCCGCCAGAAGAGAAGACACGCGACACCTGGCTCAGCGCGGGCCAGTCGAGGTTATCGCCCATGCGCTTGAGCAATGCCGGGCTGGCGACCCAGGCGAACTGCGGGTGCTCACGGCTGGCGCGCTGCATGTCTTCGGGGAAGGCCAGTTGTTTGCGCACAAAGGTGCGACCGGCGCACAGCGGCCACAGCACGCGGAACAGCAAGCCGTAGATGTGCTGGGTGGCGACGCTGCCGATGATGCAGGCGTCTTTGAGGTCCGCGCCCCACAGGTCTTCCAGGGCCTCGACTTCATTGGCCAGCTGGCGCAGGGTCTTGTCGATACGCTTGGGCTCGCCGCTTGAGCCAGAGGTGCACAGGCTGAGTTGGCAAGTATCCAGGTCGAGCGCGGCAGGGCTCAATGGCACTTGATACAACGCATCGAGATCGGCGGTGTCAACCAGCCAGGCGTCTACGGCAGCGTCCCAGCGTTGGCGGGTCTGGGGTTGCAGGTCGGCGGGCAGCAGCACGCTGACCCCGGCTCGCCAGGCGCCCAGCAGGGCAATCGCCAGCTGGCCGGCATCTTCAAGGTGCACCGCCAAACGCTGGATACCCTGCGCTTGCAGGCCCGCCGCCAGGCTCAGGGATTGGGCCCACAGTTGGGCGTGATTCATCGCAGGTTCGGTGGTGACCGACCGTTGTTCCAGCGGCTCAAGCAGCAAGTGCTCAAGTTTCAACCCATTCATACGCGGCCTCGAACCCTTTGTCGTACCAGCCATTCCACGGCAAACAACAGCCCCATCAGCCCGTAGGCGATCAGCCCGTTGTACAACGTCCACCAGCTCAGCGGCGCCCACAGGGTGAGGGCGGCGGCGAGCAGGCCATTACACAGAAAAAACACACTCCATACCACGGTGACCCGGCGGGTATACACAACCGCTTCGGGCGGCAGCTGCGGCTCGGTCATGCGCGCCAGGCGTTCGACCATCGGCGGGCCATATTTCAGGCTCAGGCCAAACAGCGCCAGCATGAACGCGCTGACCAGGCTCGGGTACCAGCGCAGCAGACGCGGGTTGTCGAACCAGGCCAGCAGCAGGCAGAACAGGATCACCGCCACGGCCATCCAGCGGCTGCCGGGGCGGCGCGCTCCGGTCAGCGCACGCAACAGCCACAGGCTGCCCAGCAGCAAGCCGAATTGCCATGGCGCAAAGTGTTCGGTGCCGTAATACACCGCAAAGGGGTACAGCAGCCCCGCCAGCAACAGGCCAAGGCCGATCAAGCGTCTCATGCGGCTGGACTGACCAGACGGTATACCGCCTCAACCACGTCATCGACGGTGCGCACCGCCTTGAACTCTTCGGCGGCGATCTTCTTGCCGGTCTGGCGCTTGATATGGTCGATCAGGTCCACGGCATCGATGCTGTCGATTTCCAGGTCCTGGTAGAGGTTCGCGTCGAGGGTGACGCGTTCCGGCGGCAATTCAAACAGTTCCACCATGGCGTTGCGCAGGGTGTTGAAAATATCGTCACGAGTTTGCATGGTCCGGTCTCAAGCTGCCTGTCTGGCCGTGACGAACGCCGCAAGGCTGGCCACGTTGGTGAAGTGATTGCGGGTGTCCTTGGCGTCGGCATCGATCTTGATGCCGTACTTTTTCTGAATCGCCAGGCCCAATTCCAGGGCGTCGACTGAATCCAGGCCCAGGCCTTCGCCGAACAGGGTTTGTTCGCTGCCGATGTCGTCGACGCTGATGTCTTCCAGGCCCAAGGCCTCGATGATCAGTGTCTTTATGTCGTGCTCAAGGCTGTGTTGGTCGCTCATCTTCGGCGAGCTCCTTAATAAAATAGTCGTGCAGGGAATCGTTGAGCTTGCGTGAAGCCTGGGGCGCGGGCCCGAGTGCGGCAAACGCTTGTGGTTGTATATCGGCCCCTACCCGCAAACTGAAGTGCACGCGGCATTTAGGGATGCGATACCAGGGTTCGGCCTTGGTCAGGGTGCTGGGGCTGACCTTGATCACCACGGGGGTGATGATTGTCGCACCGCGCAGCGCAATGGCGGCGCCCCCGCGATGAAAGGCGGGCACCGCGCCGGGTGAAGTGCGGGTGCCTTCGGGAAAGATGATCAGTGTCTGGCCTTCGCGCAGGGCATCGGCGGCGGCATCAAGCATTTCGGCGCTGCCGTCGTTGCTGATATAGCTGGCATCACGCACCGGCCCACGGGTAAAGGGGTTTTGCCACAGGCTCTGCTTGACCACGCAGTTGGCCTGGCGCACCAGGCCGATCAAAAACACCACGTCGATCAGCGACGGGTGGTTGGCAATGATCATCTGGCCGGGGCGCCCGAGTTTTTCCGCGCCTTCGACGCTGTACGTCAGCACGCCGGCGCGTTGCATCAGGCGAATAAAGAACCAGAACAGCTTGCTGATGGTGTGACGGGCACGGCGCTGGTGTTTTTCAGCGCTGCCCGGCAGGCAGGCGAGCAAGGGAAAAACCAGCAGACGCAGGCACAGCCCGCCGACGCCGAACAGGAAGAAGCTGGCGGCGGTGGCAAACAGGCGCCAGTAATAGGCGTCCCGTGGCTTGTCGGTCATGGCTGGCGTTGCCAGTTCCATACGCGGTTCTTCCAGGCATGTTGGCAGGCGGCCTGTTCAGTGAGCAGGGTGCGCAGCAGGTTCAGGGCATGAGGCCACTGGTTTTGAGTGAGTTGGACAGCGCCGCTGTTTAGTTCCAATCGCCACTCGTCGCCCGGTGTCAACAGCAGGCCGAGTGCATAGGGAAAGGGCACGTCAACGATCCAGCTGGCGTAGGCCTCGGGCGGTTGTTCTTCGGTAATCACCAGCAATACTGCGGGGGCGCCTTCGTTGAGCAGCGCGGCCGCTTCGAGCATGCCGTGTTCCAGGCCATCGCCGGCAGCGGCGAGGGCGGTCATTTCGCTGGTTTCATTGCGCAGGATCGACCACAGGCCAATCACCGCGTTATGCACCGACAAGCTGAACTGTGTGGGCGACAGCGGCTGCTCGTTGGCCAGGTCGCTGAGGATGTCGAGGGTGCGCGGGGTTTCGCCGTGCCGGGAGATAAACACCAGCGGCAGGTCTTGCAGGCCCTCGGCCAGCGGCCAGCCCACGCTGAACGCCATGCGCGCCAGTCGGCTCAGGCGGCGGCGCTGCATGGCGGGCAGGAATGACACATCGGGGGACGCATCGCTTGCGGGCAGCATCACGGGCGCCTGGCACCAGGCGTGCCAGTCGTGCGCAGTCTCCAGGCCAGGAGCCCAGGCGCGCCATTGGGCGATATTGAAAGTGATCACTGAGAAGTTATCCCGCCCCTGCGGGCTTCCATGTGCGGCCGTTGGCCCCGAATACCGGGACAGGGAACAATGACCGAATGGCGCGCATTATCCCGGTGCTGCGGGGTTCTAGCAAACATTGGTAAATAATTGTTCACTGCTTATTACAATTTTCTGGAAAGGATTTACACATTGTCCTTTACCTCAGGCCAAGAGGATTGTCGGACTATTCCTTTTAATGTGTCGGGGGGCGGGAGAATCTGACCGCCGTGATGCGGCAGTGCATGGATGAACGAGGTAGCTAACAGGCGCTTTTGCCCTCTACACTCGGACATTCATTGATACACGGAGGTTTTTCCATGCGGCGTGTGGTGTTCAATCAGAAAGGTGGCGTTGGCAAGTCCAGCATCGCCTGCAACCTGGCGGCGGTGAGCGCCAGTGAAGGCTATCGAACCCTGTTGGTGGACCTCGATGCACAGGCCAACTCAACCCAGTACCTCACTGGGCTGACCGGCGACGATATCCCGATGGGCATTGCCGAATTCTTCAAGCAAACCCTGTCTTCCGGGCCGTTTTCGAAGAAAAATCGGGTGGATATCTACGAAACGCCGTTCGATAACCTGCATGTCATCACCGCGACCGCCGAGCTGGCGGACCTGCAGCCCAAGCTTGAGGCCAAGCACAAGATCAATAAGTTGCGAAAGCTGCTGGATGAGCTGAGCGAGGATTACGACCGGATTTACCTGGATACCCCGCCGGCCCTGAATTTCTACGCGGTTTCGGCGCTGATTGCCGCTGATCGAGTGCTAATTCCCTTCGATTGCGACAGTTTTTCGCGCCAGGCGCTGTACGGCTTGCTGGCGGAAATCGAAGAATTGAAGGAAGACCACAATGAAGGCCTGGAAGTGGAAGGCATCGTGGTCAACCAGTTCCAGGCCCGTGCGAGCCTGCCGCAGCAGATGCTTGATGAGCTGATTGCCGAAGGCCTGCCGGTGCTGCCGGTGTACCTGGCCAGCTCCGTACGCATGCGCGAGTCGCACCAGGAGAACAAGCCGCTGATCCACCTCGACCCACGGCATAAGCTGACGCAACAGTTTGTGGAGTTGCATAACTTGCTGGAAAACGCCTGATCCTTGCCGTCACCGCATAACCTGTGGGAGCTGGCTTGCCTGCGATACAGGCGACCCGGTCTGTCAGGCACACTGAGGCGATGCCATCGCAGGCAAGCCAGCTCCCACATTTGTTTTTGCATTCCTGTAGGGGGATTTGGATGGGGCCCACAGAGGCTGTAGGAAGGGTCTGGCAAGCGGGGTTGTGCCTTGTATCGTTGCCTACAGGTAAGCCAGAATCCGCCGGCTTGTGCGTCTGGATGGGCGTCTCTAAGGTTCTCGGACCGCTGAATGTTCAGTGGTCGGGTTTAGTAGCCCGAAGAACGGCGTAAAGTGCACGAGCTTCATCTAGCAGACTTTTGTCTGTGTTTGATGGTGGCTGTGCGTAGGGCATCTTCGGGTGCGCCGGCTTTGCGTTGTTCCCCGGTCTACTAACCTGCGCACAGCTGCCACCCTCGTTTAGTAGCGAGGTAAGGGCGGCCAACTCCGGGAATAACGATGAAAACCAGTAATCTTTACAGCATTACCCCCAACCTCTCCACAGAAGCCCTCGTGCTCAACAGCTACGAGACCTTCTCTTCCGTTCGAACCCTATTGCTCAACCTGCCCAACGATCTCACCGGCGAACACCGCGACGTCGCCCTGGCTATCCATCAATTAAGCGAACTCGGCGTACAACTCGTAGGCCAGATGATGGACCGCGAATCCCCCGTAGCCTCAAGGTAAAACGCTGACAAAAATGTGGGAGGGGGCTTGCTCCCGATAGCGGTGTGCCAGTCACTGCATACATTGACTGACCCACTGCCATCGGGAGCAAGCCCCCTCCCACATTGGTCGCGGTGCTCGCAAAATCCGAATTACACGCCCTGGCTACGCAACCAGCTCATCAACTGCGGCAACGGAAAAGCCCCACTCTGGCGCGCCACTTCGCGGCCGTTCTTGAACAGAATCAAACTGGGGATCGAACGAATCCCCAACTGCGCCGAGAGCTGCTGATTAGCCTCGCTGTCCAGCTTGGCCAAGCGACATTTGCCTTCCAACTGAGCGGCTGCCTGCTCAAACACCGGCGCAAAAGACTTACACGGCCCACACCACTCGGCCCACACGTCCACCAGCAGCGGCAAGTCGCCCTTGATCTGGCTGGCGTAGTCACCTTGTTTCAGCTCAAAAGGCTTGTTCAGCAAAACGGGTTGCTTGCAGCGCCCGCACTTCGGCGCATCAGCCAGGCGTTCGCCGGGGATACGGTTGAGGCCGTTGCAATGCGGGCAGGGGATGACAAGAGGTTCGGACATGGTGGGCTCCTTGGGTATGGCCAATGGAGTGAATTTGGAGTCAGCGCCCGGGTTTATCAAGGCGTGGAGCAAATGACTTATCCCCTCACAGTTTGCCGATGCTGATGTGAGGCCGCCTGTCTACGCTGTCGGAGCTTGTTCTGTTTTGCGCCATCTGTCTGTTTGCGGATATAGCAAATTGCGATAGTTCGGATTCGGGTTTAACCTTCATGGCACGATGCGATAAGGATGTTGCATGCGAGTGATCAGCGAGAAAAGGATTTGGGAGGCAAAGGAAAAATGGCCGCGTTCAGCAAGTGCTTTAGATGAGTGGTACCGCCGGATTAAGCGCAACAGCCCGGCTGACTTCGCTTCTATGAAAGGCATTTTTCCCGCAACAGATAAAGTTGGGCAGCTCCATGTGTTCGACATTGGGGGAAACAAGCTGAGGCTAATCGCTTTCGTGCGGTACCAAAAGCAACGAATTTACATCAAGTATCTGCTAGATCACCGCGCCTATGAACAGGACAACTGGAAGGAGAAAATCAGATGAGCGCACTCATTCGGCTCGCTGCTGAACATTGGCAATTTGTTTCACCCTTGCTGCGCAAGCCTAAAAATGAGGCGGATTACGACGTACTGGTGACTGCTCTCGACGAACTGCTGGACCTGATCGGTGAGGATGAATCAAATCCTCTGATGAGCTTGGTGGATATTCTCAGTGATTGGATTGAAGCCTACGACCTTGAGCATCGCCCGATGCCCGTCGCCAGTGGTGTGGACGTGCTGCGCGCAATGATGCGCGAGCACGGTTTGAACCAGAGTGATTTGCCAGGTGTAGGCACGCAGTCAGTTGTTTCTGAAATTCTGAGCGGTAAGCGTAAGCTCAACCTGCGGCAAATTCGTTGGTTGGCCGACCGATTTGGGGTGTCAGTGGAAACCTTTATCTAGGGGGTTTATGAAGAACAACTAATCTCCAAATGCTTGCCCCAATCCGGCGGCCGCTGGGCGTATTGCTCCATCCCCGGCTGTTCTTCGAACGGTTTGCTCAGCACTTCATGCAGCCGCCTTACTTCGCTGTAATCGCCTGACTCGGCGGCGGCGATGGCGTTCTGCGCCAGATAGTTGCGCAGGATGTACAGCGGGTTGACCGCATGCATCCGCTCACGGCGCTGCACTTCGCTGTAATCCCCATCCCGGGCAACCCGGGCTTTGTACAGCTCAGCCCAAGCATCAAACCCGGCCAAATCGACAAAGTCATCACGCAACCGCGCCACGGCCAACGCCGCCGGCTCATCGCCCAGGCGCCGGAAGAACAGCGTGTAGTCCACGCCGCTGTTCTGCATCAGTTTCAGCAAGCGCTCCACCAGCTTCTGGTCATCCTCTTCGGCGGTGGTGAGCCCCAACCGGCGGCGCATCAAGTCCAGGTAGTGCGCCTGATACAGCGGCAGGTACAGACCGAGCGCTTCTTTCAAGGCGTCGACGCTGATAAACGGCGTGAGTGCCTGGGCCAGCGCACTCAGGTTCCACTGCCCGATCGGCACCTGGTTGCTGAAGGAGTAACGCCCTTCATGATCGGAATGGTTGCAGATGAAGTGAGCATCAAAGTCGTCGAGAAACGCAAACGGCCCGAAGTCGAAGGTGATGCCCAGGATCGACATGTTGTCGGTGTTCATCACTCCGTGGCAGAAGCCATAGGCTTGCCATTTGGCGATCATCTCTGCATTGCGTTCGACGATTTCGCGGAACATTGCCAGGTAGGGCTCGGGCTGTTCGCGGCACTCGGGGTAGTGCAGGTTCAACACGTGTTCGGCCAGTTCTGCCTGCTGCTCAGGCTTTTTGGTGTAGTAGAAATATTCGAAATGCCCGAAGCGAATATGGCTGTGAGCCAGGCGCAACACCATGGCGCCACGTTCCTGTTTCTCGCGCCATACCGGGGTGCTGGAGCCGACCACGCACAACGCGCGGCTGCTGGGAATGCCCAGTGCGTGCAGGGCTTCGGAAGCGAGAAATTCACGAATCGAAGAACGCAGCACCGCGCGACCATCGCCCATGCGCGAGTAAGGCGTCATCCCGGCGCCTTTGAGGTGCAAGTCCCAATGCTCGCCAGCCGCGTTGTACACCTCACCCAGCAACAACCCACGGCCATCACCCAGTTGCGGTGTGTAGCCGCCGAACTGATGCCCGGAATAGACCATCGCCCGTGGTTCCGCTTCGGCCCACAGCTTGTGCCCGCTGAAAAGCTCGGCGAACACCGGCGTTTCGGCCACCGCCGGGTCGAGGTCAAGCAGTGCCATGGCGGCACTGCTCGCCACGACAAGGCGCGGCTCGTCGAGGGGTTCGGGCAGTACGTGGGTTGAGAACGCGTCGCCCAGGCGTGCGAAGCGGTTGTCGAAGGTCAGTTCGTCGAGGGCTTTCACCGGCCATCTCCAGCAGAATGTCCGAGCATTCTGCTGGGGATAGACGCGTTAGTCGAGTTTGCTCGGCGGCGGCTCTTGCGCACCGCCGTCGTTGGCGGGCTTGGCCGGGGTGTCGACTTCTACCAGTTTGTATTCCTGGCCGTGGAGGTTTTTGAGGTAGACCTCCATCTGACGGAACGAGATGTTGATGTGGTGGTTCTTGAACTCACGGTTGATAAAGCGGTTTACCTCGTCGATTACCGGGTTGCGGTCACCCAGGTCGCGCACGTGCATGCGCAGTTCGTGGTCGAGGGTGCTTTCGCCGAAGTTGAGGAAGTACACATGGGGTTCCGGCTCTTTCAGCACGCGGGGGTTTTCCCTGGCGGCCTTGAGCAACAGATCCTTCACCAGATCCAGGTCTGAACCGTAGTCCACGCCCAGTTTCAGTGTGACGCGGGTGATGGTGTCGGTCAGCGACCAGTTGATCAGTTGCCCGGTGATGAAGGTTTTGTTAGGGACAATGATGTCTTTGCGGTCGAAGTCGGTGATGGTGGTGGCACGGATGCGGATCTTGCTGACCGTGCCCGACAGGTTGCCGATGGTGATGGTGTCGCCGATGCGCACCGGGCGTTCGAACAGGATCATGATGCCGGAGATAAAGTTGGCGAAGATCTCCTGCATCCCGAAGCCCAACCCCACCGACAGCGCCGCCACCAGCCATTGCAACTTGTCCCAGCTCACGCCGAGGGTAGACAGCGTGGAGACGAAACCCACGCCGGCAATCACATACGACAGCAAGGTGGTTGTGGCGTAGGCGCTGCCTTGGGCCAGATCCAGCTTGGACAGCACCAGCACCTCGAGTAAACCGGGCAGGTTGCGCGCCAGGGCAAAGGTGATGCTGATGATGATCGACGCCCCGAGCAAGTCGCCGATGCTGATCGGCACCATGCTGATATTGGCGCCGGTGCCGCTGGTGTATTCGTAGAGGGTGACGTTGTCCAGGTAGGAGAACACGGTGATCAGGTCTTTCCACACCCAATACAGCGCGGCGATAAAACCGCCGAGCAGGGCCAGGCGAATCAGGCGCATGGACTGTTCGTTGACTTGCTCGATGTCCAGGGTCGGTTCTTCTATCACCGCTTCGCCGTCACCGGCTTCCTTGGCGGCCTGGCGTTTGGCCAGGGCGCGCGCATAGGCCAGGCGCCGTGCGGCCACTCCCAGGCCGCGCACGAAGGTGGCCTCTATGACGAGCCAGAACATCAGCAGGTACAAGGTGTTGATCAAGCGGTCGCTGAGCTTGAGCGCGGTGTAGTAGTAGCCAAAGCACACCGCGATAAACAGGGCGATGGGCAGGGCGGTAAACATCAAGCCTACGGCTTTACGAAACAGCGAGGCTTTTTCGTGGGTCGGGCTGTTCAACAGCAGGCGGCCCAGCAGCCAGGCCATCAGCGCGTAGCAGGTCAGCACCACGCCGATGCCCAGCACGTCGTCGGCCAGCGCTGCCGGCTGGTGCTCGGCGATCGCCACCACCGCCACCAGGGCCAGCACCACCAGCCCGAGCTTGCGTACCCATCCCTGCAGAAAGTGGACCTGAGGCCGTTCCCAGCGGAAGTGCAGCTCTGCCACGCCGCCCGGGGCGAGGATTCGGTAAGCGGTGTAGAACACCAGCCATGCCTGGGCGATCTGCAACAAGGCAGCGCCCAGGTTGGCGTTTTGTCCACGGGCGTCAATTTGCAATGCGTAGCCGCACAGCGCCAGGCCCAGGGACACCGGCATCGCCAGCAGGATATTGATCAAAATCGCCTGCGGCGTGTGCCACTGGCTGTCGCGTTTGAAGTGGCCGATGTCCAGGTGCACCTTGTTCAGGCGCTGGTACAAGGCTTTGCGCCGCCACAACAGCGCGCCGATCAATAGCAGTAACGGCAGGAACAGCAGTGGGCGCTGGGTCAGGCCGTCATACAGTTCGCTGACGCTGGAAGCCCAGGGCAGGGTGGTGACTTGCTTGCTCAGGTGGTCCGGTACGGTTTCCAGCCACTCGGTGTCCAGCGGCTTGTTGCTGGGGATCCAGAACATTTGCTCGTCGAGGGTCGCACGCAGGTTGGTGGCGGTGCTGAGCAGTTGTTTCTGGTTCAGTTGCAGGGTGATCGATTCGTTGAGCAGCGCGCTCAGCTCACGGCTCAGGCGCTCCAGCAGGTCGCTGCGGGTGATTGCCAGCTCCAGCAGGGTACGTCGCAGTTGCGGCGTTACGTCGTCGGGTGGCTGGTTGGCGAGCAGGTTATCCACATACGTGCTGGGGGTGCTGATCAGCTCGCGCTGCTGGTTGACCTCGAACTGGTACAGGCGAATGTTGGCGATATCGTCTGCCAGGTTGCGATCCACGGTGAGGCGTGGCAGCGCTTGTTTTTGTTTATAGAGAATCTTGGAGAGCAGCAGGCTGCCCTTGAGCACGTTGATCTGTTCGTCCAGCGCCGAGTCGCTTTGGGTCACGGTGTCCAGTTGCTGCTTGGTCTGCAGGTTTTTCTGGGTCAGGTCGTTGAGGCGGTCGGTGCTTTTGAGCAGGTAGTCGGAGAGCTTCAGGTTGGCTGCGCTCTCCGTGGCCAACAGGCTGCTGCCGCCGGCTTTCTGCGCTTCGATGGATTGTTGGGTAACGGTCTGCTGAGATTGGGCCAGGCGTTTCTGGTTGATCAGGGTTTGCAGGTCCTGGATCTCTTGTTCCAGGCGCGCGGTTTTTTCCACCACCAGATCGTGCTGGCTGTTACCCAGGTCTTGCAGTTGGCTGTTGCCGGCCAGTTCCTGGCGGCGCAGCGGGATCAGGGCATTGAGGGCCGCGAGTTCGGCGTTCAACTGGTTGCGCTGGTCGCCGCTGAGCGTCTTGCCGTTGTCTTTGCCGGCCTTGAGGATCGAGTTGATCTGCTGGATGCGCGTCTGGCTGCTGCTGATTTCAGTCTGGGCGCGCTCGGGCCGGGTCTGGGCGGCGATGGTCAGGCTGTTGGCCTCGGCCAGCTCTTTTTGCAGGTCGCCTTGCTGGGTGGTGCGCTGCACCAGCAATTGCTCGAGCTGCGGCACCGGCAGGGTGGCGTAGCGTTGGGCCACCGGGATGATTTTGGTGGCCTTGAGCCGCACCAATTCACGCTGGTTGTCGGTGGTCTGGCGCGGGGCGGCTTCCAGCTGGCGTTTGAGGTCGGCGAGGCGCTGCTCGTAATCCTGCTTGTTGCCCAGGTAGGTCAGGGTCTGTTGCAGGATTGTTTGCAGCGCCTTCATGTCGGCGTCGGGCAGCTTGCGGTCGGGCAGCTTGTCCAGGGTTTGCTGGATGGCGTCGGCGCTGGGCGGGTCGGCGGCGTAAACGCTGCCGACACAAAGGGTCAGGCCCAGCAGGGCAGTGGCTATAAAGGTGCGCAGAGTTGTCATGGATACCGGTCGAGCAAGGTAAAGAAGGTGGTGGCGTGGCGCCATAGCCCCGCAGTTTAGAGGAAGAGTCCAGGGCCTGGACGACTTCCTTCGGGGAATTTGACGCCGACTTTTCCAATCTTGTTCCCGTCCATGACTGCGACGGTCCACAGGGTGTTGTTCCATTCCACTTGGTCGCCCACAACCGGCGCGCCGCCGACTTTCTGAGTGATGAAGCGGCTCAATGGCATATCCGGGTCGATGCCTTCGAGCTTGAGGCCGTACAGGGCGGAGACCGCGCCCAACTGGGCGTCGCCTTCGAGCACAAAATCGCCGAAGAAACGCAGGTCGAGGCCGCGTTGCGGTGCCTGGCTGAACAACTTGCCCAAGGCCGAGAGGTTGTGTTCGTGGCCGATCACACAGAGCAAATCGTCGACTTCCAGCACCGTACTACCCGACGGGTGGAGCAGTTGCTGGCCGCGGAACAGGGCGGCGATGCGTGTGCCCTCGGGCATTTTCAGCTCGCGCAGGGCCGCGCCGATGCACCACTTCTCCGCGCCCAGGCGGTAGACGAACAGCTCCCACTCGCTGGTGACGTGTACTTCGAGGGCCGCGCGGGAAATCGGCGCAGGTTCCGGCGGTACGGTGACTTTCAGCAGCTTGGCCACCCACGGCAGGCTTGTGCCCTGCACCAGCAACGACACCAGCACGATAAAGAACGCCAGGTTGAAATACAGCTGCGCGTGAGGCAGGCCGGCCATCAACGGGAACACCGCCAGGATGATCGGTACCGCGCCGCGCAGGCCGACCCAGGCGATAAAGGCTTTTTCGCGACCGTGGAACGCTTTGAACGGCAGCAGGCCGACCATCACCGACAGCGGCCGCGCAAACAGGATCATCCACAGCGCCAGGCCCAATGCTGGCAGGGCAATCGGCAGCAAGTCATGGGGCGTGACCAGCAGGCCCAGCACCAAAAACATGCCGATCTGTGCCAGCCATGCCATGCCGTCGAGCATGTGCAAAATGCCGTGACGGCTGCGCACCGGGCGGTTGCCGATCACCAGGCCGCACAGGTACACGGCGAGGAAACCGCTACCGTGCAGGGCGTTGGTCAAGGCAAACACCAGCAGGCCACCGGCGATCACCAGAATCGGGTACAGCCCGGTGGCCAGGTTGATGCGGTTGACCATTTGCAGCATCAGCCAGCCGCCGCCCAGGCCGACAATACCGCCGATGCCGAATTCACGGATCAGGTGGCCCAACAGGCTCCAGTGCAGGCCGGTTTGGCCGCTGGCCAGCATGTCGATCAGGGTGACGGTGAGGAACACGGCCATTGGGTCGTTGCTGCCGGATTCGATTTCCAGGCTGGCGCTGACCCTTTCGTTCAGGCCCTTGCCGCCCAGCAGCGAGAACACTGCCGCGGCGTCCGTCGAGCCGACGATGGCGCCGATCAACAAGCCTTGAATGATATTAAGGTTGAACAGCCAGGCCGCAGCCATGCCGGTGAGGCCGGTGGTAATCAACACCCCCACCGTGGCCAGCGATAATGCCGGCCAGAGTGCCACGCGGAAACTCGCCACCCGTGTGCGCAAGCCGCCGTCGAGCAGGATCACTGCCAGCGCAAGGTTGCCCACCAGGTAGGCGGTCGGGTAGTTATCGAAGATGATGCCGCCGCCGTCGACGCCGGCGGCCATGCCTACGGCCAGGATGATCACCAGAATCGGGATGCCCAGGCGTGACGAAAGAGAACTTACCAGAATGCTCGCACCCACCAGCAACGCGCCGATCAAGAACAGGCTGTTGATGGTCGTCGCATTCAAAGGCAGTACTCCAGAACTGGGAAGACGGGCGCGAACTGACCATGCAGTCTGCGTGCCAGCGATTCTAACCTGTTGAATTGCAGTGCTGTCAAAAAGCTTTCGCGGGCCTGCACCCATCCAATGTGGGAGCTGGCTTGCCTGCGATGCGGGCAACCCGGTAAGCCAGGTTCACCGAGGCGATGCTATCGCAGGCAAGCCAGCTCCCACAGGAATCGACTTCGCCAGGCAGGTTATGGGTTACAGCCTGAAGCGTCCCACCATCCCATTCAAATCCACCGCCAAACGCGACAGCTCACTGCTCGCCGCACTCGTCTGGCTGGCGCCGGTCGCTGACTGCACCGACAGATCGCGGATATTCACCAGATTACGGTCCACTTCCCGCGCTACCTGTGCCTGCTCTTCCGCCGCGCTGGCGATGACCAGGTTGCGCTCGTTGATTTCGACGATCGCGGTGTTGATGGTGTCCAGCGACATCCCGGCGCCTTTGGCGATATTCAACGTCGATTCCGCGCGCTCGGTGCTGTTGCGCATCGAATTCACCGCATGCTCGGTGCCGGCTTGAATGCTGCCGATCATCCGCTCGATCTCGCTGGTGGACTGCTGGGTGCGATGGGCCAAGGCCCGCACCTCATCCGCCACCACGGCAAACCCACGGCCGGCTTCACCGGCACGCGCGGCTTCAATCGCAGCGTTCAGCGCCAGCAGGTTGGTCTGGTCAGCCAGGCCGCGAATCACGTCCAGCACCTTGCCGATATCCCGCGATTCATTGGCCAGGTCGCCAATCAAGGTGGCCGTGGCTTGCACGTCGCCGCTCATGCGCTCGATGGCGCTGACAGTTTCCTGCACCAGATCACGGCCATCACCGGCAGAAGTGGTCGCATTGCGCGACGCTTCGGAAGTGCTCACCGCATTGCGTGCGACTTCTTCGACGGCGCTGGTCATCTCGTTGACGGCGGTGGCGGCCTGTTCGATTTCATTGTTTTGCTGGGTCAGGCCGCGCGCACTTTCGTCGGTGACGGCGTTCAGCTCTTCCGCTGCCGACGCAAGCTGGGTGGCGGAACCGGCGATGCGTTGCAGGGTGTCGCGCAGCTTGTCTTGCATCTTGGCCATGGCGGCCAGCAGGCGGCCGGCTTCGTCGTTGCCGTCGACCTTGATCGGGCGCGTCAGGTTGCCTTCGGCCACTTCTTCGGCGGCTTCCAGGGCCTGGGCGATTGGCAGGGTGATGCTGCGGGTGAGCAGCCACGCGAACAACAGGGTCAGCGCCGTGGCAATGATCAACAGTCCCACCACCAGCTCAAAGGCCATGTCGTACTGGTCTTTGGCTTGCTGGTTGGTGGCGTTGGCCATCTTGTTGTTGATGTCGAGCAGGCGCGTCAGCACCGTGTTGACCTGCTCGGAGTTGCTCAGCAACTCGGTGTTGAGCAAGGCACGCAGCTCGTCGATCTGGTTGGCGCGAGACAAGCTCTTCATGCGCTCCTCGATCTGATGGTACTGGCTGAGCAAACGCACGTATTCGTCATAGGCGGCCCGCTCTTCGCCGCTTTCGATGAGTTTTTCGTAGACGCCCTGGGCGCTGCGGATCTGCTGGTTGCGCAGTTCAAACGCCTCAAGGGTCTTTTGCTGCACGTCCGGCTCGCGGTTGGTCAGCAGGCGATACGACAACACCCGCAGGCGCAGAGTCAGCTGGGTGAACTCGTCGAGGGCGCGAATGCTTGGCACGCTGGACAGGGTGATGTCTTCGGTGGCTGCGCGAATCTTGCTCATTTGGTTCAGGGCGAACACACCGAGAAACAACATGAGTGCGCCAATAAACGCGAAGCCAAGAAAGGCCCTCGGCGCGATATTCATATTACGAAGAGACATGCTGGAATCCTGGGGAGAAGCGCGATCCGTGCGGCCGTGAGACGGGGTGTGTATGAACTATCGGCCATGCGACTAAAGTCTTAAGGGGGCGCGCGCTTTTGTCGCATCTGACGAGCAGTTGCGCGGATTCAGGAACCAGATCGGGTAAATGCAGTCACTAAGGCTCGAAAGTGCGGCCCGGCCCTTAAAAAACGGGCTGCGCGCCGGGGATAACCCTGGCATCCGAGGTGAATTTTCTTTATCGTCACCGCCCTTTGAAAATGCCCGAGAAATCAAAATGTTAGAAGCATCCCTCAGCCAATTGGAACAACTGGTCAGCGACCTGGTACAGCAGAATCAGGACCTACTGGGCAGCAACGAATCCCTCAAAGCGGAACTGGCCCGCGCCAAGGATGAAAATGACAGCCTGCAACTGAATCTGATGGAGCAGGAAGAAAAGCACGGCGCCACCGCCGCTCGCATCCAGGCGTTGGTTGAGCGTGTTAGCGCAGGGCCTGTCGGCGCATGAATGAAGGGATAAAGGTCGTTTCGATTCTCGGAGAGGATTACTCGATCAAGGCGCCGGACGGGGGAGATCAAACCCTGATGCACGCCGTGACCATGCTCAAGGCGTCCCTGGCCACCACCAAGAAAAAGTACCCGACCCTGATCGGTGACAAATTATTGGTACTGGCCGCACTGAACCTGTGCGCCGAGCAGATCGAAATGAAAAAGCACCACCAGCAGGAACTCGACCGTTACCAAGAGCAAGTCAGCGCCACGGTCGATGTGATTTCCAAGGCGATCGGAACGCCTTAGAACCACTCATCCTGCATCCCCAGGCACGTGTCATCGCGTGCCTCCAGAATCGCCAGTTCATGATGGCAGCTCGGCACTTCCCAGGTCAGGAAGTACCGAGCGGCCTGGAGCTTGCCTTTATAAAAGGCGACATCGGCCGCATTGCCCTTGCCCAACCCTTCCTCGGCGCGAATCGCCTGCTCCAGCCAGCGCCAGCCAATCACCGTGTGCCCGAATACCTTCAAGTACAACGCCGAATTCGCCAGGCTGCTGTTGACCTTGCCTTGGGCCAGATCGGTCAGCAGGCCAATCGTCACGCTTTGCAGGCGTGCCACCAGGTGTTCCAGGGGTTCTCGCAATGCCGTCAGTGATGAGTGTTCCTGAGCGCGCGCGGCGGTTTCGGCGATCAGGCGGATCAGCTGTTTCAACCCCGCACCGCCGTTTTGCGCGAGTTTGCGCCCGAGCAAATCCAGCGACTGAATGCCGTGGGTACCTTCATGGATCGGGTTCAGGCGGTTGTCGCGGTAGTATTGCTCCACCGGGTATTCGCGGGTGTAGCCATGGCCGCCGAGAATCTGGATCGCCAGTTCATTGGCCTTGAGGCAGAACTCCGACGGCCAGGACTTGACGATGGGCGTCAGCAAATCGAGCAATTCGTGGGCGTGCTTGCGCTCGGCATCGGTGGCCAGCGTGGTGGTGTCGTCGAACAGGCGCGCTGCATACAGGCCGAGGTCGAAGGCACCTTCCACATAGGCTTTCTGGGTCAGCAGCATGCGCTTGATATCAGCGTGCTGAATGATCGAGACCGGCGCGGTGCTCGGGTCTTTGCTGTCGGGCAGGCGCCCTTGCGGACGTTCGCGAGCGTACTCCAGCGAGTAGAGGTAGCCGGCGTAACCCAGCATCACCGCGCCCATGCCTACGCCGATGCGCGCCTCGTTCATCATTTGGAACATACAGCTCAGGCCCTGATGCGGTTTGCCCACCAGATAGCCGACACAGTTGCCGTTATCGCCGAAGTTCAGTGCCGTGGACGTTGTACCGCGCCAGCCCATCTTGTGGAACAGCCCGGCCAGCAGCACGTCGTTGCGTGCGCCCAGACTGCCATCGTCGTTGACCAGGAATTTGGGCACGATAAACAGCGAAATGCCCTTCACCCCGGCCGGTGCATCCGGCAACTTGGCCAGCACCATGTGCACGATATTTTCCGACAGCGGGTGATCGCCGCCGGAGATAAAAATTTTATTGCCCTTTAGCCGATAACTGCCGTCAGCAGCGGGCTCGGCGCGTGTACGAATATCCGACAGCGACGAGCCGGCATGCGGCTCGGTGAGGGCCATGGTGCCGAAGAAACGGCCGTCGATCATCGGTTGCAGGAAGCGCTGTTTCTGCTCCTCGGTGCCGAAGCTTTCGATCAGGTTGGCGGCGCCCATGGTCAGGAACGGGTAGGACGTGGAGGCGGCGTTGGCAGACTGGAAGTGCGCGAAACAGGCCTGGGACAGCAACGTCGGCAGTTGCATGCCACCGGCTTCAAAACTGCGGGCGGCGTTCAGAAAACCAGCTTCGAGGAACGCGTCCACGGCGGGTTTCACTTCCGGGATCAGGATCGCCTTGCCGTCTTCATAACGCGGCTCGTTTTCGTCGTTCTTGCGGTTGTGCGGCGCGAAAAACTTCTCGGCAATGCTGCGCGCGGTGCTGATGGCGGCATCAAAGGTTTCACGGTTGTGTTCGGCAAACCGCTCGCGCTGAGTCAGGCCCTCGGCATCGAGGACTTCGTACAGCTCGAAACCCAGATTGCGGGAACTGAGCAGCGTCTCGGACATGGCGGCTTACCTGTAGGGGAATAGGCCTGAGTCTAAGTGTGCGAATGGAGGCTGGATAGCAAGATTGATTTGCGTGATGGAAGGGCAGAACAGGGGCTGAAGGTGGGATGCGGTCAATGTGGGAGCTGGCTTGCCTGCGATGAGGCAACACCAGCCGACATCTTTGTCACTGACCCGCCGCTATCGCAGGCAAGCCAGCTCCCACATGTTTACCGCGTCTCGTCAGTTAGCCGATGGTCATCAGGCTGGCGTTACCACCCGCTGCAGCGGTGTTAACGCTCAACGCGCGCTCGATCACCAGGCGTTCAAGGCCTATCGTGGTTTCACCCTGCGACAAACCATGCACCCCGACAATCGCCCCGCCACGCTGGGCCACTTGCTGGCAAACAGCGCGCAGTTGGTCGGAATCACCGTGGTGCAAGACGGCATCGAACACCACCTCGTCCTTGGTCCAATCAGCAGCGCGCTTGATCTTCGCCTGAATCTCCCTTGGCAGGCGTGGGAACAAGGCCTTGGTCAGGTCGGTTTCCGGCCATACCGCCGAA
Source organism: Pseudomonas sp. O39 (assembly GCF_045447295.1). NCBI lineage: Bacteria > Pseudomonadati > Pseudomonadota > Gammaproteobacteria > Pseudomonadales > Pseudomonadaceae > Pseudomonas > Pseudomonas sp. O39. The sequence goes on along the minus strand of NZ_JBJGXV010000001.1, from coordinate 263,473 downwards.
CCGCCGACGGCCAATACCGCCGCCAGTTGCGTCAGCAGGTCACCTTCCACTTCCGCCAGGCACAACACGTGCTCGCGGGGCAGGATGGCGTAGCTGTTGCGCTCGCCGGTCGGGCCGGCCAGTTGGCGGGTGATACCGCTTTGCGATTGCGCGGCGAACTGGCTGCACAGGGCGCTCAGGTCGCTGAACTGGTTGCTGTCGGCCCAGGTTTTCAGGGCGGTCAGTGGTTGGCTCATGGCATCGCGCAGACGCACGTCCGGTGCGGCCAGCTTGTCGCCACGCACGAAGGATTGCTCGATCGCATCGGTAGGACGCGTCGACAGCAGGCGGTACAGGTACAACGGCCCACCGGCTTTCGGGCCAGTACCCGACAGGCCTTCGCCGCCGAATGGCTGCACGCCGACCACGGCGCCGACAATGTTGCGGTTCACGTAGACGTTACCGGCATGCACGTTGTCGATCACCTTGGCGATGGTCTCGTCGATGCGAGTGTGCACGCCCAGGGTCAGGCCGTAGCCGGACGCGTTGATCTGCGCGATGAGCTGGTCGATCTCTTTGCGCTTGTAACGCACCACGTGCAGCACCGGGCCGAAGATTTCCCGTTGCAGTTCGTCGAAGCTTTCCAGCTCGATCAGGGTCGGCATCACGAAAGTGCCGCGCTTGATCTCTTCGCCGTCGGCAATCGCCACTTGGTACACGGCGCGGCCTTTGTCACGCATGGCCTGGATGTGTTTCTCGATGCCGGCCTTGGCTTCGGCGTCGATCACCGGGCCGATATCCACCGACAGGCGCTCCGGGTTGCCCAGGCGGCATTCAGCCATGGCGCCCTTGAGCATTTCGATGACACGGTCTGCCGAATCTTCCTGCAAGCACAGTACACGCAGGGCCGAGCAACGCTGGCCGGCGCTGTCGAAGGCCGAGGACACGACGTCGATCACCACTTGTTCGGTCAGTGCCGAAGAGTCGACGATCATCGCGTTCTGGCCACCGGTTTCGGCGATCAGCGGAATCGGACGGCCCTGGGTATCCAGGCGACCGGCGACGCTGCGTTGCAGCAGGCGCGCCACTTCGGTGGAGCCGGTGAACATCACGCCTTTGACGCGATCATCACCCACCAGGCGCGCGCCGACGGTTTCGCCCTGGCCCGGCAGCAGTTGCAGCACGCCTTCCGGAATGCCGGCTTCGAGCAAAATACGCACGGCCTGGGCGGCCACCAGTGGTGTTTGCTCGGCAGGCTTGGCCAATACCGGGTTACCGGCCGCCAGTGCTGCAGCGACTTGGCCACTGAAAATCGCCAGCGGGAAGTTCCACGGGCTGATGCAGACCACCGGGCCCAATGGGCGGTGGGCGTCGTTGGTGAAATCGTTACGGGCCTGCACCGCGTAGTAGCGCAGGAAGTCCACGGCTTCACGCACTTCGGCAATGGCGTTGGCAAAGGTCTTACCGGCTTCGCGAGCCAGCAGGCCCATCAGCGGCTGGATCTCGCCTTCCATCAAGTCGGCGGCGCGCTCCAGGATCGCGGCGCGTTCGGCGGGCGGGGTGGCCTGCCAGATCGGACCGGCGTTGATGGCGCACTGGATGGCGTTGTCGACGTCTTCGACGGTGGCTTCCTGTACATGTCCGACCACATCGCGCAAGTCGGATGGGTTCAGCACAGGGGCGGCGGCTTCATTGCTGGACGCGCAACCGAGCATCGGCGCGGCCTTCCAGTCGTTGTGGGCCGTGGCCAGCAAGGCGCAAGACAGCGACGCCAAGCGGTGTTCGTTGGCCAGGTCGATACCGGCCGAGTTGGCGCGGTCGCTGCCATACAGGTCGCGCGGCAATGGAATACGCGGGTGCGGCAGGCCGAAGCCGCCTTCCAGCGTCGCCATTTGCTCGATGTTGGCCACTGGATCGGCCACCAGCTCCTGAATCGAGATGGTGTGGTCGGCAATCCGGTTGACGAACGAGGTGTTGGCGCCGTTTTCCAGCAGGCGCCGCACCAGGTAGGCCAGCAGTGTTTCGTGGGTGCCGACCGGTGCGTACACGCGGCACGGACGGTTCAGCTTGCCATCGGAAACCTTGCCTACAACCTGCTCGTACAGCGGTTCACCCATGCCGTGCAGGCACTGGAACTCGTACTGGCCGGGGTAATAGTTCTGACCGGCGATATGGTAGATGGCCGACAGCGTGTGGGCGTTGTGCGTAGCGAATTGCGGGTAGATGACTTCCGGTACCGACAGCAGTTTGCGTGCACAGGCGATGTAGGAAACGTCGGTGTACACCTTGCGGGTATAGACCGGGTAGCCTTCCAGGCCTTCAACCTGGGCGCGCTTGATTTCGCTGTCCCAGTACGCGCCTTTCACCAGACGGATCATCAGGCGATGGCGGCTGCGGCGCGCCAGGTCGATGACGTAGTCGATCACATACGGGCAACGCTTCTGGTAAGCCTGGATCACGAAACCGATGCCGTTCCAGCCGGTCAGTTGCGGCTCGAAGCACAGGCGTTCCAGCAGGTCCAGCGACAGCTCAAGGCGGTCGGCTTCTTCGGCGTCGATGTTCAGGCCGATGTCATATTGCTTGGCCAGCAAGGTCAGTGACAGCAGGCGCGGGTACAGCTCATCCATCACGCGCTCGTACTGCGCACGGCTGTAACGCGGGTGCAGTGCCGAGAGCTTGATGGAGATGCCCGGGCCTTCATAAATCCCACGGCCGTGTGAGGCTTTGCCGATGGAATGAATGGCTTGCTCGTACGAGGCCAGGTACTTCTGGGCATCGTGTTCGGTCAGCGCGGCTTCACCAAGCATGTCGTAGGAATAGCGGAAACCCTTGGCTTCGAACTTGCTCGCATTGGCCAGGGCTTCGGCGATGGTTTCGCCGGTGACGAACTGCTCGCCCATCAGGCGCATGGCCATGTCGACGCCCTTGCGGATCATCGGCTCGCCGCTCTTGCCGATAATACGGCTCAGGGACGAGGTCAAACCCGCTTCGTTGTGGGTGGCGACCAGTTTGCCGGTCAGCAGCAGGCCCCAGGTGGCGGCGTTGACGAACAGCGACGGGCTGTTGCCCAGGTGCGGCTGCCAGTTGCCGGTGCTGATCTTGTCGCGGATCAGCGCATCGCGGGTGCCTTTGTCCGGGATACGCAGCAGCGCTTCGGCCAGGCACATCAGGGCCACGCCTTCCTGGGACGACAGTGAAAATTCTTGCAGCAGGCCCTGAACAATACCGGCACGGCCGCCGGCACTCTTCTGATTGCGCAGTTTTTCCGCAATCGAGGCGGCCAGCTTGTTGGTGGCTTCGGCCATTGGCTGCGGCAGGCGTGCCTGCTCGATCAGCATCGGCACCACTTCCGGCTCAGGGCGGCGGTAAGCGGCGGTGATCGATGCGCGTAGTACCGATTGCGGCAGGATGCTCTCGGCAAACTCCAGGAAGCACTGGTGGGCGTGGTCGGGCTGGACTTCGCCGGCGTCTTCAGCGTCCTTACTGCCCAAACCATTGAGCTCGGTCAGGGTTGCACCACCCTCAAGTTTCTCCAGGTAATTGAAAATTGCCTGCTTGATCAGCCAGTGCGGCGTGCGATCAATGGAGGTCGCGGCCGCCTTCAGGCGTTCGCGGGTCGGGTCGTCGAGTTTGACCCCAAGGGTGGTCGTTGCCATCTTTTTATCCTCATGGGTGCCACTACCGAGTGGCATCTGCTGGCGGCAAGATTAGCTTTGCCCAACAAGAGGTGCAACCGGGTGCAACCCTTTTGTTCAGGAAATTTTCGACGGTTCACAGGAAAAAATCCGGCCTTCAACCGAATCGGCTTCACCTTGGTGCATTTGCTTCTGAGATCGGCTGTTCTTGCTCCGAAAAGGAGCAAAAAAGAAGGGTTTTCGACGAATCACGCTAAGGTGCAACTTATTCTCAAGAAACTGGTTGCACCTTATTTGCTTTGTTGAATAGCATTCGCGGCCAAGGTGCAACCACCTTCAAGGTTCGGTTCATCGGCTGGCGGCTTTCCTGGGGAAACGTCAGTCATAAATGCGCGGCAACCAGTTACGTTTACTCACTGAACCAGTGGGTGGCGTCTGACAGACCGTCGCTACATAAAAACAAAGCCAGGGCGTCACTCTTATGAGCGTTAGTAATCCTACCCTGATCACGTTCGTGATCTACATCGCAGCAATGGTGCTGATCGGCTTCATGGCCTATCGCTCCACCAACAACCTTTCCGATTACATCCTCGGCGGTCGCAGCCTCGGTAGCGTGGTCACAGCCTTGTCGGCCGGTGCTTCCGATATGAGCGGCTGGTTGTTGATGGGCCTGCCGGGCGCGATCTACATGTCCGGCCTGTCGGAAAGCTGGATCGCCATCGGCCTGATCGTTGGTGCCTACCTGAACTGGTTGTTCGTGGCCGGCCGCCTGCGAGTGCAGACCGAGCACAACGGTGACGCCCTGACGCTGCCGGATTACTTCTCCAGCCGCTTCGAAGACAAAAGCGGCCTGCTGCGGATCATCTCTGCGGTGGTGATTCTGGTGTTCTTCACCATCTATTGTGCCTCCGGCATCGTGGCCGGTGCCCGCCTGTTTGAAAGCACGTTCGGCATGTCCTACGAGACGGCGCTGTGGGCCGGTGCTGCGGCGACAATTGCCTACACCTTCGTGGGTGGTTTCCTTGCCGTCAGCTGGACCGATACCGTCCAAGCCACGCTGATGATCTTCGCCCTGATCCTGACGCCGATCATCGTGCTGCTGGCTACCGGCGGCATCGACACCACGTTCCTGGCGATCGAAGCCAAGAATCCGGACAACTTCAACATGCTGAAAAACACCTCGTTCATCGGCATTATCTCGCTGATGGGCTGGGGCTTGGGTTACTTCGGCCAGCCGCACATCCTCGCGCGCTTCATGGCGGCGGATTCGGTGAAGTCGATTGCCAAGGCGCGCCGTATTTCCATGACCTGGATGATCCTGTGCCTGGGCGGCACCGTGGCGGTGGGCTTCTTCGGCATCGCTTACTTCTCGGCGCACCCTGAAGTGGCGGGGCCGGTCAACGAGAACCACGAACGTGTGTTCATTGAACTGGCCAAGCTGCTGTTCAACCCGTGGATCGCTGGCGTGCTGTTGTCGGCCATTCTGGCGGCCGTCATGAGCACCCTGAGCTGCCAGTTGCTGGTGTGCTCCAGCGCCTTGACCGAAGACTTCTACAAAACCTTCCTGCGCAAAAACGCTTCCCAGGTTGAACTGGTGTGGGTCGGCCGTGCCATGGTGCTGTTGGTTGCCCTGATTGCTATCGTTATGGCCGCCAACCCGGACAACCGCGTGTTGGGTCTGGTGAGCTACGCCTGGGCCGGTTTCGGCGCTGCGTTTGGTCCTGTGGTACTGATTTCAGTGATGTGGAAAGGCATGACCCGCAACGGCGCATTGGCGGGCATTCTGGTGGGCGCGATCACTGTGATCGTGTGGAAGCATTTCAACCTGCTGGGCCTGTACGAAATCATCCCGGGCTTTATCTTCGCCAGCTTGGCGATCTACGTCGTGAGCAAGCTGGGCGCACCGACTGCGGGTATGGTTGAGCGTTTTGATGCTGCGGAAAAAGACTACAACCTCAACAAGTAATTCTTCGGGCGTTTAGCGCCAGATGAGCTTAAAAAAGGCCCGCCATCCGTAGGATGCGGGCCTTTTTTTGCGTGCGATTTACGTCCGCGGCAAGAACATTCGGACGTGTGCGTGTAGGGCTTTACTGATTTTCCCAGGACGTGCTCAGCCGGGCGCAGCAGTGGTGCAGAATCTGGCGCCTACCCTTCGCAGAGAAACACCGGATGTTCGCTCCTGCCAATCAAAGTGCCTTTAACCTAACCCTGAGTGGGGTTGCGTGCGACCTTAAAGTCTTTAGCTTCAAAGGTCAGGAGGCGCTCAGCCAGCCCTATCGTTTTGAGCTTGAGTTGGTCAGCGAGCAACCCGATATCGACCTGGAAAGCATGCTGCATCGCCAGGTATATCTGGGTTTTGATGAACAGGGCCATGGCGTTCACGGCCTGGTTTATCGGGTGGCCCAGGGCGATTCCGGACGACGTCTTACGCGCTACCAGATCAGTCTTGTGCCGCAATTGGCGTACCTGATGCACAGCAGCCATCAGCGTATTTTCCAGCACAAGACGGTGCCGCAGATTGTTGCGCTGGTGCTGGTGGGGCAGGGGATTCAGGGCGACCGCTTCGAGTTTCGGCTGAGCGGTCACTACCCGGAGCGTGAGTATTGTGTGCAGTTCGGTGAGACCGATCTGGCGTTCATTCAGCGCCTGTGTGCCGAGCTGGGGATTCACTATCACTTCCAGCATTCGCCCGAGGGGCACGTGCTGGTGTTCGGCGATGACCAGACAGTGTTTGCCCAGGCTGACCAGCCCACCCCGTATACACCCGGTTCCGGAATGGTGGCGGGCGCCCCGGCGATCAGACGGTTTGCGGTGCAATTGGAAACCCGCACGACGTCAGTGAGCCTGCGCGATTACGATTTCCGCAAGCCACGCCTGGCGTTGGAGAGCGAAGTCGCCGGCGAGGCGTTTCCCACGCTGGAGGAGCAAACCTACCCCGGTCAATTTTCTGACCGGCTCCATGGCAAATACCTCGCGCAACGTGGTTTGGAGCGCCACCGCCGAGACGCTCGCGTCGCCCACGGCGAAGGCGATGAGCCGGCGTTGGTCTGCGGGCGTTTCCTCATGCTGAGCGGGCACCCACGTGAAGAATGGAACAACTTGTGGCTGGTGACGCAAGTAACCCACGAAGGTAAACAACCCCAAGTGCTCGAGGAGGCCGTGACTGAGGTCGAAGGCGGGGATTTTCGCCAGGGCTATCGCAACGAATTTATCGCCGCGCCGTGGGATGTGATCTTTCGTCCACCCATGCCTGAGCAGCAGCGTCCGACCCTTGCGGGTTATCAGAACGCGGTGGTCACCGGCCCTGCCGACAGCGAAATCCATTGCGATGAATACGGTCGGGTCAAAGTGCAGATGGCCTGGGATCGCGACGGGGCGCACAACGACCATTCCAGTTGCTGGCTGCGCGTCGCCAGTGCCTGGGCCCATGACCGTTATGGCTCGGTGCTGATCCCCAGGGTTGGCATGGAAGTCCTGGTGGGCTTCGTCAATGGCGACATGGATATGCCCCTGGTGATGGGTTGTCTGCCCAACGCATCGACACCGGTGCCTCTGGACTTGCCGGCGGACAAGACCCGCAGCATTTTGCGCAGTCACAGCAGCCCGGGTGGTGGGGGCTACAACGAATTGCGGATTGAGGACCGCAAGGGTGCCGAGGAAATCTACTTGCGTGCCCAGCGTGACTGGACCCAGCACGTGTTGCATGACCAGCAGGTACAGGTTGATAACCTGCGCCGGGTGAGGGTCGGTGGTGAGTCCCATCATGAGCTTCAAGGCGAAGAGCAACGCATCACCCATGGCAACCGCCTGACCGAGCTCAAGCAGGACGATCACCTGGTAGTCGGCGGGTCGCAGCAGGTGCGGGCCGGTCGCAGCATTCAGATAGGCGCAGGGCAAAGCATCGTCATCGACGCGGGTGCCGCCGTTACGATCCAGGCCGGAGGGCAGTCGATCACGGTGTCGGCGGCCGGGATATTCAGCAGCGTGCCGATTCAGATTGGCGGTGCGCCCGGTCCTGCCGCTGCGCCGTTAATGGCAGGAATAAAAGAAAAACTGCTGGCGGTTATTCCCGCACCGTTGAGCCGCGTGCAAGTGGCCAGTCTGAAACGCAGCGCACCGTTTTGCGAAGAGTGTGAGCGCTGCAAGAACGGTCAGTGTGATATCACCCGACACCTTTAAGCTTTAATCAAAAGGAATTGCCCTTATGCGTCACGCTTTGGCGCCACGCGCTTGGCTGGCTCAATGCCCTTTGCTACCCAATGAGCAGATGTTTGTGGTGCTGAGTGGAACCAGCGACGCCAAGCCCTTTGCCGCTTGGCAAGCCATGGCTGCCGGCGCGCCGCCCCGGGCGATCTGGGCAGGCACAGCCTACGCGCAGTGGAGCGAGGTAATGCCTTATGTTGGGCTCATCGAGCCCGGCAGTCCCTTCCTCGACTGGGTCGCAACCACCGAATCAATGGATTGGGGCTGGCTGGCGGTTTCATCCAGCCCGCCTGAAACAGTGCTCGCGCACCTGCAAAGCTTGACCAAGGTGTTTGCGCACAATGACCAGGCAGTGTTTTTGCGCTTCTGGGATGCTGCGCAGTTTCTACCGATTGTGCGCAGCCTGGGTAACGAGACGGGGAGCGTATTGCCGGTGTTCCAGCGGTATCTGATCAATGGCCAACCGCTGACCGTTGCGACTGGGCCCGTCACCGCCGCCAAAGCCAGCCCTTGGTGGCGAGTGCCGGAATCGTTGCTGGAACACCTGGCAGCGCGATCGCCCCACGTGCTGATCGATAACCTGCTGCAATGGCTCGAGGAACAGCGCCCTGACCTGTACACCGCCTTTAAGCCGGCGACCTTGCGGCACAAGGTCGCCTACTTCGCGCGCAGGCCGGACATCAGCCATGAAGCGCTGGCCGATGACCTCGCCTCAGCGTTGAGTTGAACCCAATGCCTGCTGCAGGTCTTCGATCAGGTCCTCAATCGCCTCGATGCCCACTGACAGGCGAATCATCTCCGGCTTCACGCCTGCCTTGGCCTGTTCCTGCTCGTTCATCTGTCGGTGAGTCGTGGACGCGGGGTGGCAGGCCAGTGATTTGGCGTCGCCGATATTCACCAGGCGTTTGAAGATTTGCAGGGCGTCGTAGAAGCGCACGCCAGCGTCATAGCCGCCCTTTAAGCCAAAGGACAGGATCGCCGAGGGTTTGCCCTGCATGTATTTTTGCGCCAGTGCGTGGTGCGGGTGCTCCGGCAACCCGGCGTAGCTGACCCATTCCACCTCGGTGTGGCCTTGCAGGAATTGCGCGACTTTCAGCGCGTTCTCGGTATGGCGCTCCATGCGCAGGGCCAGGGTTTCCAGACCTTGCAGCAAAAGGAACGCGTTCATCGGTGCGAGGGCTGCGCCGGTATTGCGCAACGGCACGGTACGGGCGCGGGCGATGAAGGCGGCAGGGCCGAATTTTTCGGTGTAGACCTCGCCGTGGTAGGCCGGCTCGGGTTGGTTGAGGCCGGGAAATTTCTCCGGGTATTGGGACCAGGGGAAGGTGCCGCTGTCGACGATTACGCCGCCCAATGAGTTGCCATGGCCGCCGACGTATTTCGTCACTGAGTGCACCACGATGTCGGCACCGAACTGGATCGGCTTGCACAGGATCGGCGTGGCCACGGTGTTGTCCACCATCAACGGGACGCCCCGGGCGTGGGCGACTTCCGCCAGGGCTTCAATGTCGATGATATTGCCGGCCGGGTTACCGATGCTTTCGCAGTACACCAGCTTGGTGTTGTCGTCGATCAGTTCGGCGATGGCTTCGGCAGAGTCGTTGCGGGCGAAACGCACATCGACGCCAAAACTCGGCAGCAGGTGGGCGAACAGGGTGTAGGTGCCGCCATAGAGTTGCGGGGTGGTGACGATATTGTCACCGGCGCGGGTCAGGGTCTGGATCGCGTAGTGGATCGCCGCGCTGCCGGCCGAAACGGCCAGGGCCGCAATGCCGCCTTCAAGCGCGGCGAGACGCTGTTCCAGCACATCGTTGGTAGGGTTCATGATGCGCGTGTAGATGTTGCCGGGTACGTCCAGGTTGAAGAGGTCGGCGCCATGTTGGGCGTTATCGAATTCGAAGGCGACGTTCTGGTAGATCGGCACAGCGACAGCCTTGGTGGTCGGGTCCGATTTGAAGCCGTGATGCAGTGCAATAGTGGCGTCTTTCATGATTGTTATAGACCTCCTTGGATTCATGGGTGCCCCCGAACACTGTGGGAACTGGCTTGCCGGCGATGGCATCACCGCGGTGTACGGGTAATACCGCGTCACTTGCATTGCGGGCAAGCCCGCTGCCATAGGTGGGATTAGACTGTTTTCTGCGGTGTGCCTGTGTTCGTGACATAAGCACCGCCCGACACGCAGCCCTGCACCTTTGCCCCTGTTGAAGGTAAACTTCGCCCCCTGCGCAGGAGCAACCATGAATTATCGTCACGCCTTTCACGCCGGCAACCACGCCGATGTCTTCAAACACCTGACCTTGACCCGCCTCATCGCCCTGATGTCGCGCAAGGAACAGCCGTTCGCCTACCTCGACACCCACGCCGGGATAGGTCTGTACGACTTGCAGGGCGACCAGGCCAACCGCACCGGTGAATACCTGGAAGGCATCGCGCGTCTGTGGGGCGAAAGTGATCTGCCGCCGCTGACCGCCGATTACATGCGCGTGCTGCACGAAATGAACCCGGATGGCCAGTTGCGTTACTACCCGGGCTCGCCGGAGCTGGCGCGCCGTCTCACGCGGCCCCAGGACCGTGTGTTGCTCAATGAGAAGCACCCGGAAGACGGCGTGCTGCTCAAGGACAACATGAAAGGTGATCGCCGGGTCAAAGTGCACCTGGGCGAGGGCTGGCATGTACCGCGTGCGCTGTTACCGGTGCCGGAGAAACGCGCACTGATGCTGATTGACCCGCCGTTTGAGCAACTCGATGAAATGCAGCGCTGCGCGGCGTCCCTCAAGGAGGCGGTCAGCCGTATGCGCCAGACCGTTGCGGCGATCTGGTATCCGGTCAAGGACCAGCGCATGTTGCGCCGCTTCTACCAGGACCTGGCTGGCACTGGTGCGCCGAAGTTGCTGCGGGTGGAGTTGCTGGTGCATCCGCTGGACACGCCCAATACCCTGAACGGCTCGGGCCTGGCGATTGCCAATCCGCCGTGGGGGTTGGAGGAGGAATTGCGTGAGTTGCTGCCGTGGCTGTCCAAGAAGCTTGGCCAGACCCAGGGTGGGTGGCAGATGGATTGGCTCATTGCTGAGTAGTTATAAGCTACAAGCTACAAGCTACAAGTAAAACCCATCACTTGCAGCTTGTAGCTTGAAACTTGCGGCTTCGATCCTTAGATCGGGCACGTCACGCCCGTGCCACCGATGCCGCAATAGCCCTGCGGATTCTTCGCCAGGTACTGCTGGTGGTACGCCTCGGCGAAATACACCGTCGGCGCTTCGTCGATTTCTGTGGTGATGGTGCCCAGCCCGGCCTTGGTCAGCTCACTCTGATAAGCCTGGGCACTGGCCTTCGCCGCCTCCAGATGTTCAGGTTTGACCGCGTAGATCACCGAACGGTATTGGCTGCCGATGTCATTGCCCTGGCGCATCCCTTGGGTGGGGTTGTGCAGTTCCCAGAACATTTTCAGCAGTTCTTCATAGCTGATCTTGTCTTGGTCAAACACCACCAGTACCACTTCGCTGTGGCCGGTCAGGCCCGAGCAGACTTCTTCGTACGTCGGGTTCGGCGTGTAGCCGCCGGCGTACCCGACGACGGTGCTGACCACGCCGTCGCGCTGCCAGAATTTGCGCTCCGCGCCCCAGAAGCAACCCAGGCCGAAAATCGCGAACTCTACGTTGTCGACAAATGGGCCCAGCAATGGGTTGCCGTTGACGAAATGCATTTCCGGCAGATTCATCGGCGTTTCACGGCCAGGCAAAGCTTGTTCTTGAGTAGGCAGCACGTTTTTGTTCACCAGAATTTCCGAGCGCAAGACCATGATCAGTCCTCTCAGTCAGATTGAGTTATGTAATAAGACAGACAGCCAGTGTGCCCGAGTGTTACAGCGCTGTCAGGCGATTGGCCCGCGCGGATAGCGTTTAAGCTTCTCCAGCAGCTCTGCACCGGGGATCGGCCGGTCGAACAGGTAGCCTTGGCCCACATCGCAGCGGTGCCGGCGCAGGAACGCCAGTTGCTCGCAGGTTTCGACGCCTTCGGCCACCACCTTGAGTTTGAGGTTGTGGGCCATGGCGATCACCGCTGAGGTGATTTCCATGTCGTCCTGGTTATCCGGAATTTCGTGGATAAAGCTGCGATCGATCTTGATGATGTCGATGGGGAATTTTTTCAAATAGCTCAGCGACGAGTAGCCGGTACCGAAGTCATCCATGGCCAGGGTCAGGCCAAAGCTCTTCAATTGATCCAGCTGCAGGCGCGTGTCTTCGGTGGCTTCCAGCAGCAAGCCTTCGGTCAGCTCCAGCTCCAGCAGATTGGCCGGCAGCTGTTCCTCCTTGAGGATCGTGGCGATCGACGCCACAAGGTCCGGGTCGGAGAATTGCTTGGGCGACAAGTTGATCGCCACCTGCAAATTACCCATGCCGGCGGCGCTCAACTGCTTGCTCATACGGCAGGCCTGGCGCGCGATCCATTTGCCGATAGGAATGATCAGGCCGGTCTCTTCAGCCACGCTGATAAATTGATCGGGGCGGATCATGCCCTTTTCCGGATGGTTCCAGCGTAACAGCGCTTCCATGCCCAGCAAGCGGCCGCTGCGCAGGCACAGCTTGGGCTGGTAGAACACGTCCAGCTCGTTCTGGGTCAGGGCGCGGCGCAGGTTGTTTTCGACGAACAGCTTGTAACTGGCCTCGGCATTCAGGGCCTCGGTAAACACCTGCACCTGGTGCTTGCCGTTGGCCTTGGCCTTGTGCAGGGCGAGCCCGGCGTTACGCATCAGGGTCTGCGGGTCACGGCCGTGTAATGGCGCGCAAGCCAGGCCCACGGAGCCGGTGACACTGATCAACTGGTTGTCGACGAACATCGGCTTGTCGAGGGTTGCCAACAACTGGCTGGCGACCAGTTGGCCACTCTCCAGATCAGCGTCGTCAAGCAACACCGCAAACTCGTTACTGGCAAACCGCGCCAGGCTGCCACCGGCACTCAGGCTGTTGCGCAGGCGGCGGGCCAGGCTGATCAGCAGCTTGTCGCCGGTCTGGTGGCCGAGGCTGTCGTTGATCCGCTTGAAGTTATCGATGTCTACCAGCAGCAGGCTGATCGGGCTGTCGCTGTCGCGGGCAAAGCGTTCATCAAGGTTGCGGATAAACGCCGGGCGGTTGCCCAGGTTGGTCAGGTTGTCGGTGTACGCCAGGCGTTCAATGCGTTGCTGGGCCAGCTTGGTCTGGGTGATGTCTTCGTAGATGCCGATGTAGTGGGTCAGCTCACGGTTGTCCCCATACACCTTGGAGATCGACAGCTGGCCCCAGTAGGGTTCCAGGTTTTTGCGCCGGCTCTTGAATTCACCCTGCCAGCTGTTGCTCTTGGCCAGGCTCGACGGCGCGTCGAATAGCAGTTCGCTGAGATTTTCCAGGGCCGGCAATTGCGCCAGGCGGTGGCCATGGACTTCTTCGGCGCTGTACTGGGTGATTGCGGTAAAGCTCGGGTTGACGTACTCCACCACGCCGTCACAGTTGACCAGCAAAAAGGCGTTGGCGCTTTGCTCAACCGCACGCTGGAACAGGTGCAGCGCGCTGGTGGCGGTGCGGCGGTTGTGGTTGTTGATCACTTGCGCGAACTGGTCTGCCAGCTCGCCGGCAAAGGCGATCTCATCGGCCTGCCAGGCGCGTGAGCTGCCGCTCTGTTCCAGGCATAGCACGCCGATGACTTGGCCATCAACGCGGATGCTCGCGTCGAGCATCGCGTGTATATCCTTGGCGCGCAGGCTCTCGGCCATTTCCCGGGTGCGTGGGTCACGCATCGCATGGGTGGCGTCGATCGCGCGGCTCGAATGCAGGGCTTCCAGATAGTCCGGGAAGCCACTGGCGTCGATCGCTTCGGGCAGATGATGCTGTTGGTCGGCGCGGTGGTAGGCCGAGATCGGCACCAGGCGCTGGCCCTCAAGGTTCCAGATACTCGCGCAGTCGATCTGGTAGATGTCGCACGCACTGCGGGTGATCAGCTCGGCGGCTTCTTGCAGCGAGTTGGGTGTGGTGTAGCGCTGGCGTGCCAGCAGCAGGATCAGCTCCTGTTGAGCGCGCACCCGTTCCAGGTGCTGCAACTGTTCCTGTTGGGCGCGCTGATTGAGCTCCAGTGCGATCTGCAGGCGGCTGTTCTGGTTTTCCAGGTCGGCGGTTGGCGCGGGGGCGGGGATTTCGCTGAACAGCCCGTCGACCACCATCAGGTAGCCGCGCACCAGGTGACGATTGTGTTGTTTGTAAGCCTCGCCCATCTCCAACAGGCTCAGGGGGCCGTCGCTGGTGTGCAGGGTGTAGCGCACCAGGTAATGCGGACTCTGGGTCAGTTGCTGCTGGATCGCGTCGTGCAGTTGATAGCGCGCCTGAGGTTCCATCAGGCTGGCGTAGGGGGTGCCGACCAGCGCGCACAGTTCGACTGCCGGCAGGCCGAATTGGCGCTCGCAATTGGGGTCGAGGTACAGCAAGGCCCAGCTTGCCTCATTAAGCCGCTCGAAACGCAGCATACCGAGGCGCGAAGGCACCGGTAACTGCGTCACTACCTCGGCCGCCATACGGGCGACATCGGGTTGGCTTTTCATGGGGGAACTCGCTTGGAAAAATGCGCACTGCGCCGGGCTCACGCCCTCTTTACTGTCGCCTGCGGCAAGGTTGCATCATGCAGCACGCACTGACAAGAGAGGATGAAGGCTAAGTGCTATAAGGCTGTTATCGGCCGCGAGGGCGGTTTCTGCAATCGGGGTGATGGGTGGCGTATTGACGCAGGCGCGACGCCTCTCGCGCCGACAAAAAAGCAGGCGAAAAAAAGCCCCGCCAATTGGCGGGGTTGAGGTACGAGCGTGGCGCTCGGAAATCGGTGCAGCCAGGCCTCCCCGGTGAAAGGGAGGCCCGTTGATGCTTACAGCAGGATGGTGCGGATGTCGTTCAGCAGTTGGCTCAAACGCTGCGTGAAACGTGCAGCGGCAGCGCCGTTGATCACACGGTGATCGTAGGACAACGACAGCGGCAACATCAGCTTCGGCTGGAACGCTTTACCGTCCCATACAGGCTGGATAGTGGCCTTGGAAACACCCAGGATCGCCACTTCCGGCGCGTTGACGATTGGCGTGAAGCCAGTGCCGCCAATGTGACCGAGGCTGGAGATGGTGAAGCACGCGCCCTGCATGTCGTCTGCGGTGAGCTTCTTGTCGCGGGCCTTGGCAGCCAGCGCAGCCGCTTCGGCAGCGAGTTGCAGCAGGCTCTTCTGGTCGACGTTCTTGATGACCGGTACCAGCAGGCCATCCGGGGTGTCGACGGCAAAGCCAATGTTCACGTATTTCTTGCGAATGATCGCCTTGCCGCTTGGCGCCAGCGAACTGTTGAAGTCCGGCAGCTCCTTGAGCAGGTGCGCACAGGCCTTGAGCAGCAGTGGCAGCACGGTCAGTTTCACGCCGGCTTTTTCGGCCACGGCTTTCTGCGCAACGCGGAAAGCTTCCAGGTCGGTGATGTCGGCCTGGTCGAACTGGGTCACGTGCGGAATGTTCAGCCAGCTGCGGTGCAGGCTCGACGCGCCGATTTGCATCAGGCGGGTCATCGGCACTTCTTCGGTTTCGCCGAAGCGGCTGAAGTCCACGACCGGGATCGGTGGGATGCCAGCACCGCCAGTAGCGCCGCCGGCAGCCGGAGCTTCCTTGGCCTTCTGCATCATGGCTTTGACGTAAACCTGCACGTCTTCCTTCAGCACACGACCGTGAGGGCCAGTGGCCGATACGGCATTCAGCTCAACGCCGAACTCACGGGCCAGTTGACGCACGGCAGGGCCGGCGTGAACTTTGGCACCGCTTGGCGCAGGTGCGGCAGCCGCAGGGGCCGGTGCGGCCTCGGCTTTTGCAGCAGGTGCAGGGGCGGCAGCGGCCGGAGCCGCTTCAGCTTTGGCCGCAGGTGCGGCAGCCGGTGCCGGAGCAGCCGGGGCAGCAGCGCCTTGTACTTTCAGCTTGAGGATGAAGTCGCCAGTGCCGACTTCGTCTTCCAGCTTGACCGCAATGCTTTCCACCACGCCGGCAGCCGGCGAAGGGATTTCCATGGAGGCCTTGTCGGACTCCAGGGTGATCAGCGACTGGTCGGCTTCGACGGTGTCGCCGACCTTGACCAGCAGCTCGATGATCTTGGCCTTGCCCGACGAACCGATGTCCGGAACGTGAATGTCCTGAACAGTGGCAGCGGCCGGTGCAGCAGCCGGTGCGGCGGGAGCCTCGGCGGCGGCAGGCTTTTCAGCAGCCGGTGCAGGTGCAGCAGCGGCAGCAGGCGCTGCCGCAGGGGCCGCATCAGCGGCACCTTCGATTTCCAGCTCCAGCAGTTCGTCGCCTTCTTTCAGGCGATCGCCCAGCTTCACTTTCAGGCTCTTGACCACGCCGGCCTTGGGAGCAGGGATTTCCATGCTCGCCTTGTCCGATTCGAGGGTCAGAATGCTCTGGTCGGCTTCGACGGTGTCGCCGACCTTCACAAACAGCTCGATTACTTCACCTTCACCGCTGCCGATGTCAGGTACGCGAATGAGTTCGCTCACAAAAAATCTCCTCAGCAGTCCAGTGGGTTGCGTTTTTCCGGGTTGATCCCGAACTTGACGATAGCGTCAGCCACCACCTTGGGTTCGATCTCACCACGGTCAGCCAAGGCTTCCAGGGCTGCCAACACCACGAAATGACGGTCGACTTCGAAGAAGTGACGCAGCTTCTTGCGGCTGTCACTGCGGCCGAAACCGTCGGTGCCCAGGACTTTGAATTCCTTGGACGGGACCCACTGGCGAATTTGTTCAGCAAACAGTTTCATGTAGTCGGTAGAGGCGATCACCGGACCTTTACGGCCAGTCAGGCACTCTTCGACGTAGCTCTTCGCAGGCTTCTGACCTGGGTGCAGGCGGTTGTTGCGCTCGACCGCCAGGCCATCGCGACGCAGTTCGTTGAAGCTGGTAACGCTCCACACGTCAGCGCCGACGTTGAACTCTTCACGCAGGATCTTCGCCGCTTCACGGACTTCACGCAGGATGGTGCCGGAGCCCATCAGCTGCACGTGGTGCGCCGCTTCCTTGGTGTCTTCTTCGAGCAGGTACATGCCCTTGATGATGCCTTCCTCGACACCGGCCGGCATGGCTGGCTGCTGGTAGGACTCGTTCATCACGGTGATGTAGTAGAAAACGTCCTGCTGCTGTTCGGTCATCTTCTTCATGCCGTCCTGGATGATCACCGCCAGCTCGTAGCCGTAGGTTGGATCAAAGGTGCGGCAGTTCGGGATGGTGGCAGCCAGGATGTGGCTGTGACCGTCTTCGTGTTGCAGGCCTTCGCCGTTCAGCGTGGTCCGCCCGGCAGTACCGCCGATCAGGAAGCCACGGGTACGGCTGTCGCCTGCTGCCCATGCCAGGTCGCCGATACGCTGGAAACCGAACATTGAGTAGAAGATGTAGAACGGCAGCATCGGCTGGTTGTGGCTGGAGTACGAAGTACCGGCAGCGATGAAGGAGCTCATGGCGCCCGCTTCGTTGATGCCTTCTTCGAGGATCTGGCCCTTCTTGTCTTCCTTGTAGAACATCACCTGGTCTTTATCGACTGGCTCGTAGAGCTGGCCGACGGAGGAGTAGATGCCCAACTGACGGAACATACCTTCCATACCGAAGGTACGGGCTTCGTCCGGGATGATCGGGACGATACGCGAGCCGATTTCCTTGTCCTTGACCAGTTGCGCGAGGATTCGCACGAAGGCCATGGTGGTGGAGATTTCACGGTCGCCCGAGCCGTCCAGGATAGCCTTGAGGGTATCCAGCGGCGGTGTAGGAATGTCGAAACTCTTGGCGCGGCGCTGTGGCACGAAACCGCCCAGTGCAGTGCGACGCTCGCTGAGGTAGCGGGCTTCGGCGCTGTTTGGCTCCGGCTTGAAGAACGGCAGGTTCTCCAGCTCTTCGTCCTTGACCGGGATGTCGAAACGGTCGCGGAACAGCTTCAGGCTTTCAACATCAACTTTCTTGGTGTTGTGCGCAGTGTTTTTCGCTTCGCCGGCACCGGTGCCATAACCCTTGATGGTCTTGGCCAGGATGACGGTCGGTTGTTCTTTGTGGTTGACCGCTTCGTGGTACGCCGCGTAGACCTTGTACGGGTCGTGGCCGCCACGGTTGAGTTTCCAGATCTCGTCGTCTGACAGGTCTGCAACCATCGCCTTGAGTTCAGGCGTGTTGAAGAAGTGTTCACGCACGAACGCGCCGTCTTTGGCTTTGTAGTTCTGGTACTCGCCGTCGATGACTTCGTCCATGCGACGTTGCAGGATACCGTCGACGTCTTTGGCCAGCAGTGGGTCCCAGAAACGGCCCCAGATGACTTTGGTCACGTTCCACTGAGCACCGCGGAACACGCCTTCGAGTTCCTGGATGATCTTGCCGTTGCCGCGAACCGGGCCGTCGAGGCGCTGCAGGTTGCAGTTGATGACGAAGATCAGGTTGTCCAGCTTCTCGCGGCCGGCCAGGGAGATGGCGCCCAGGGATTCCGGCTCGTCACACTCGCCGTCGCCCAGGAAGCACCAGACTTTCTGCTTGCCTTCAGGGATGAAGCCACGGGCTTCCAGGTACTTCATGAAGCGTGCCTGGTAGATCGCCTGGATCGGGCCAAGGCCCATGGAAACGGTCGGGAACTGCCAGAAATCAGGCATCAGCCAAGGGTGCGGGTACGACGACAGGCCGTTACCGTCCACTTCCTGGCGGAAGTTGTTCATGTGTTCTTCGGTGATGCGGCCTTCCATGAACGCACGGGCGTAAACGCCTGGCGAGGTGTGGCCCTGGAAGTAGATCAGGTCGCCGCCGTGTTCGTCGGTCGGGGCCTGGAAGAAGTAGTTGAAGCCAATGTCATACAGGGTTGCGCTGGAAGCGAAGCTGGAGATGTGACCGCCCAGGTCAGAATCTTTCAAGTTCGTGCGCATTACCATCGCCATGGCGTTCCAACGTACCAGCGAGCGAATGCGGCGTTCCATGAACAGGTCGCCAGGCATGCGTGCTTCGTGGGTAACGGGGATGGTGTTGCGGTATGGCGTAGTGATGGCGTAAGGCAGTTGCGAGCCGCTGCGGGTCGCGAGTTCGCCCATACGGGTCATCAAATAGTGAGCACGGTCTTCGCCTTCTTTGTCGAGAACCGATTCCAGGGCGTCCAGCCATTCCTGGGTTTCGACGGGATCGAGGTCTTGCATGGCTTGCTCCAGGGCGGAAAGGCTACCAGAATCGGTTGCCTGAAGTTTGCGACTGGCCTTGTGGGCAGACGACATAAATTCTTGGATGGCCGAAGGTTGCTTCGGCGTCCTGTAGTTTTACTACAAATCGTCGGCCATTTCAGCCTTTCGAATGTATATACGAGTAGTAAAACTACACAAGACTGAGCGGATTGCTCGGTCTGGCTGGTGAGCATAATCGTTATTGTTGATCTTTTGCGAACAAGAAAAGGTAAAAGTTTGATGTTGCCTGCCAAGATTAATTTAATTTCAGCTATTTATAACCTTTGTTCGACAGTCCTTCACCGAGCGTGGTTCTTGCGTTCACAGCAACAAGCCATTTACGCGCCGATCAAGGATAGACCATGAGCCTTCCAACACTCGCCGAATTACCGGCCATTCTCTTGCCTTACGCCAGCCGGGCCGAGCAGTCATTTCGTGACGCAGTGGCCGCGCTGGACGACGATCATGGCCTTTCTGCGTGGACGCCGCAACGGTGGGCCGACTTTGCCCGGGTGTGCGCCGCCAGTGATTTCGTCATTGAACAGAGCGTTCGTGACCCTTTGATGTTGCTCGAGCTGGTGGCCTGGGGCGAGTTGGACCGGGGCTTCGCGCCCGGTGAGCTGTGCGGCCAGATCGCTGGCGCTGCGCAACAGGCCGAAACAGAAGATGAGCTGGGCCGTGTATTGCGCCGCCAGCGTACGCGCCAACAAGTGCGCATCATCTGGCGCGACCTGACCCGACAAGCGGACTTGGTGCAAACCTGTCGCGACCTCTCCGACATGGCTGACGCTTGCATCGACCAGGCCTACCAGTGGCTGTATCAGCGCCACTGCGTACAGTTCGGCACACCTACCGGCCGGCGCAGCGGCGAAGCTCAGCACATGGTCATCCTCGGCATGGGCAAGCTCGGTGCGGTGGAGCTGAACCTGTCTTCCGATATCGACCTGATCTTCGCCTACCCCGAAGGCGGCGAGACGGTGGGCGTGAAGCGCGCGCTGGATAACCAGGAGTTTTTCATTCGCCTTGGTCAAAAATTGATCAAGGCCCTCGACCCGATGACCGTCGACGGTTTTGTATTCCGTGTCGACATGCGCCTGCGGCCATACGGCTCGGCCGGCGCGTTGGTGCTCAGTTTCAATGCGCTGGAACAGTACTATCAGGATCAGGGCCGCGACTGGGAGCGCTACGCCATGATCAAGGCGCGGGTAGTGGCCGGTGACCAGGTTGCCGGTGCGCAGTTGCTCGACATGCTGCGACCTTTCGTCTATCGGCGTTACCTGGATTTTTCCGCCATTGAAGCGCTGCGCACCATGAAGCAGTTGATCCAGCAGGAAGTGCGGCGCAAAGGCATGGCCGACAACATCAAGCTGGGCTCGGGCGGCATCCGCGAGGTGGAGTTTATCGCGCAGGCGTTCCAACTGATCCATGGTGGCCGCGACCTGAGCCTGCAACAGAGGCCGTTGCTCAACGTTTTGGGAACCCTGGAAGGCCAGGGCTACCTGCCACAAGCCGTGATCGCCGAGTTGCGCAATGGCTACGAGTTTTTGCGTTACACCGAACACGCCATCCAGGCGATTGCCGACCGGCAGACGCAAATGCTCCCGGACGGCCCGGAAGACCAGGCGCGTATTGCCTTTATGCTGGGCTTTGCCGATTGGGCGGCATTCCATGAGCGCCTGATGTACTGGCGTAGCCGTGTGGATTGGCATTTCCGCCAGGTGATCGCTGATCCCGACGAGGAAGAGGGCGAAGAAAGCGAATTGGTTGTGGGCGGTGAGTGGTTGCCGCTGTGGGAAGAGTCCCAGGACGAAGAGGCCGCGTGCCGGCAATTAGCCGAAGGTGGCTTTACGGATGCGACCAAAGCGCTCAAGGCCTTGGCCAGCCTGCGTGGCAGCCCGCAATTGCGCGCCATGCAGCGCCTGGGCCGCGAACGGCTGGATGCTTTCATTCCGCGCCTGCTGGCCCAGGCGGTCGAGCACGCCAACCCGGACTTGGTACTGGAGCGCGTATTGCCGCTGGTGGAGGCCGTCGCCCGCCGTTCGGCCTACCTCGTGCTGCTGACCGAAAACCCCGACGCCCTGCGCCGGCTGTTGACCCTGTGCGCCGCCAGCCCGTGGATCGCCGAACAAATCACCCGCTTCCCGCTCCTGCTCGACGAACTGCTCAACGAAGGCCGCCTGTTCAAGCCGCCGTTGGCGCCGGAACTCGCCGCAGAGCTGCGCGAGCGCCTCACGCGCATTCCCGAGGATGACCTTGAGCAGCAAATGGAAGCCCTGCGCCACTTCAAACTGGCCCACCGCCTGCGTGTCGCGGCTTCGGAAATCGCCGGCAGCCTGCCGCTGATGAAAGTCAGCGATTACCTGACCTGGCTCGCCGAGGCCATCCTCGAACAAGTGCTGGCCCTGGCCTGGCGCCAGACCGTGGCGCGCCACGGCTCGCCGCAGCGGGTGGACGGCAGCCTGTGCAATCCTGGGTTTATCATTGTCGGTTATGGCAAGGTCGGCGGGATCGAATTGGGGCATGGTTCGGACCTGGACCTGGTGTTTATCCACGACGGTGACCCGCAGGCGGAAACCGACGGTGCCAAGCCGATTGACGGTGCGCAGTTTTTTACGCGTTTAGGCCAGCGCATCATTCACCTGTTGACCACCCAGACCAACTCGGGCCAGTTGTATGAAGTGGACATGCGCCTGCGGCCTTCGGGCGCGTCCGGTTTGCTGGTGAGTTCGCTGGGGGCGTTTGAGCGCTATCAGGAAAATGAAGCCTGGACCTGGGAGCATCAGGCCCTGATCCGCGCTCGAGTGCTGGTGGGCAGCCAGGATGTGGGCCATGCGTTCGAGCAAGTACGCGCCAAAGTGCTGGGGCGTGAACGGGACTTGGCGAAGCTGCGCCAGGAGGTCAGCGAGATGCGCGCCAAGATGCGCGATAACCTGGGCACCCGGACCACGGCGGCCGGTACCGGTGCCAATGCCTTCGAGCCCACGGCGGCGTTCGACCTCAAGCAGGACGCCGGAGGTATCGTCGATATTGAATTTATGGTGCAATACGCCGCTTTGGCGTGGTCTGCGCAACATCCATCGTTGCTGCGCTACACCGACAATATCCGCATTCTGGAAGGCCTGGAGCAGGTTGGGCTGATGCCCGCCGCCGATGCCCATCTGCTGCGCGAGGTGTATAAGGCCTACCGTTCCGCCGCGCACCGCCAGGCCTTGCAAAACGAGGCGGGCACAGTGGCCGGGGATCAGTTCGCCGACGAACGGCGCCAGGTGATGCGAATCTGGCAAGCGCTGGGGTTAAGCTGATACTCGACTGATATGTGGGAGCTGGCTTGCCTGCGATGCAAGCGACTCGGTGTAGCAGGCCTACCGAGGCGATGCCATCGCAGGCAAGCCAGCTCCCGCACAAAGCGGTTCCCAGGCCCACCGCGACTGGCAGTAATTATTGAGGCGGGGAGGCATAAGCCTCCCCGCATCGTTTGTGGAAACTACATGAATATTCTGATCGTTGGGCCCAGTTGGGTCGGTGACATGGTGATGGCGCAGACACTGTTCCAGTGCCTGAAACAGCGTCATCCCGACTGCCAAATCGACGTGCTCGCCCCTGAGTGGAGCCGGCCGATCCTCGAGCGCATGCCCGAGGTGCGCAACGCCTTGAGCTTCCCGCTCGGTCACGGCGCACTCGAACTGGCGACGCGCCGGCGCATCGGCAAATCCATGCTCGGCCAGTACGAGCAAGCGATCCTGCTGCCCAACTCGCTGAAATCGGCGCTGGTGCCGTACTTTGCCGGCATCCCTAAACGTACCGGCTGGCGCGGCGAGTTTCGCTACGTGCTGCTCAATGACGTGCGCACCCTCGACAAGGCGCGTTACCCGCTGATGATCGAGCGTTTCATGGCCCTGGCCTACGAGCCCGGTGCCGAGTTGCCGACACCTTACCCGCGCCCGAGCCTGCAGATCGACCCGGTTACACGCGACGCGGCACTGGCCAAGTTCGGCTTGATGCTCGACCGTCCGGTGCTGGCGCTTTGCCCTGGCGCCGAGTTTGGCGAGTCCAAGCGCTGGCCGTCGGAGCATTACGCCAAAGTCGCCGAAATGAAGATTCGTGAAGGCTGGCAGGTGTGGTTGTTCGGTTCGAAAAACGATCATTCGGTGGGTGAAGACATCCGCCAACGCCTGATTCCCGGTCTACGCGAAGAAGCCGTGAACCTCAGTGGCGACACCTCGTTGGCCGAGGCCATCGACCTGTTGTCCTGCGCCGACGCGGTGGTGTCCAACGACTCGGGCCTGATGCATGTGGCGGCGGCGTTGAACCGCCCGTTGGTGGCCGTTTACGGCTCGACCTCTCCAGGCTTCACCCCACCATTGGCCGATAAGGTCGAAGTGGTGCGGCTGGGCCTGGAGTGCAGCCCGTGTTTCGAGCGCACCTGCCGTTTCGGCCACTACAATTGCCTGCGCCAGTTGCTGCCGCAACCGGTCAGCGATGCCTTGCAGCGGTTGCAGGGCTCTGTGGTCGAGGTCCGTTAGTTTGCGCGTACTGGTAATCAAGACCTCATCCCTGGGCGACGTGATCCACGCCTTGCCGGCACTGACCGACGCGGCGCGGGCAATCCCTGGCATTCGCTTTGATTGGGTGGTGGAAGAAGGCTTTGCCGAGATCCCTACCTGGCACCCGGCGGTGGACAAGGTGATCCCGGTGGCGATTCGCCGCTGGCGCAAAAACATCTGGCAAACCATCAAGAGCGGTGAGTGGCGACGCTTCAAACAGAGCGTCCAGTCGACTAAATACGACTTGGTGATCGACGCCCAGGGCCTGTTCAAAAGCGCCTGGCTGACACGCTACGTGCGTGCCCCGGTGGCGGGCTTCGATAAACACTCCGCCCGCGAGCCAATCGCCGCGCGTTTCTACTCGCGGCGCCTGGCCGTGGCCCGTGGGCAACATGCGGTGGAGCGTTTGCGCCAGTTGTTCGCTGTGGCGCTGGGCTATGACTTGCCCAAAGGTCTGGGCGATTACGGCCTGAGCGTCGACAAGCTGCTCGGCCTGCCGCCGAAAAAACCGTTTGTGCTGCTGCTGCACGGCACCACCTGGGACACCAAGCACTGGCCCGAAGCCTATTGGCGCGAGCTGGCCGAACGCATGGGTCGCCTGGGTGTGGACGTGAAGTTGCCGTGGGGCAATGCCGACGAAAAAGCCCGCGCCGAGCGCCTGGCGCAAGGCCTGCAAAACGCCGAAGTGTTGCCCAAGCTGAACCTGGCCGGCGTCGCCCGTGTGCTCGCCGGCGCCCGCGCCTGTGTGGCGGTGGACACCGGCCTCGGCCACTTGGCCGCCGCGTTGGACGTGCCGACCATTTCCCTGTTCGGCCCCACCAACCCCGGCCTGACGGGCGCTTACGGCAAGGGCCAGATTCATCTGGCCAGCGACTTCCCCTGTGCGCCATGCCTGCAAAAGCACTGTACCTATCAACCAACGGCCGACGATTTGCGTCGGTTCGACATCAAGCGTGAGTCGCCCCTGTGCTTCACGCGCTTGAACCCTGAGCGTGTGGCAAGCCGACTGAGCACGTTGTTACTGGCTGAGGAGCTGCACTGATGCAACTGGCTTTTGTTCTGTACAAATATTTCCCCTTCGGTGGCCTGCAGCGCGACTTCATGCGTATCGCCCTGGAGTGCCAGCAGCGCGGCCACCAGATTCGTGTCTACACGCTGATCTGGGAAGGCGACATTCCGCCGGGTTTCGAAGTGCTGGTGGCGCCGGTCAAGGCGATCTTCAATCATCGGCGCAATGAGAAACTCAGCGCCTGGATGGAAGCCGACCTGGCCAAGCGCCCGGTGGATCGCCTGATCGGTTTCAACAAAATGCCTGGCCTGGACGTTTACTACGCCGCCGATGGCTGTTTTGAAGACAAGGCGCAAAACCTGCGCCACTCGCTGTACCGCAGCTTTGGCCGCTATAAGCACTTTGCCGAGTACGAGCGTGCGGTGTTCGCTAAGGATGCCAAGACCGAAGTCTTGATGATCTCCGAAGTGCAGCAGCCGCTGTTCATCAAGCATTACGACACCCCGCTGGAGCGCTTCCACCTGTTGCCACCGGGCATTGCCCAGGATCGCCGGGCACCGCCGAACGCCGCCGAGATTCGCGAAGGTTTCCGCAAGGAATTCAACCTGCGCGAGGACGACCTGCTGTTGGTGCAAATCGGCTCCGGCTTCAAGACCAAGGGCGTCGATCGTAGCCTCAAGGCCTTAGCCGCCTTGCCGGCAGAACTAAAAAAACGCACGCGCCTGTTTGTAATTGGCCAGGACGACCCCAAAGTATTCCAACTGCAGAGCGCCACATTGGGGCTGGGCGATAACGTGCAGTTCCTCAAGGGTCGCAGCGATATTCCGCGTTTCCTGCTGGGTGCCGACCTGTTGATCCACCCGGCGTACAACGAAAACACCGGCACTGTGTTGCTCGAAGCCCTGGTGGCCGGGTTGCCGGTGCTGGTCTCGGCCGTGTGTGGGTATGCCCATTACATCGCCGAAGCCGACAGCGGCCTGGTGCTGGATGAACCTTTTGAACAGGCGCAGCTCAACCAGTATCTGGCGCGAATGCTCACCGACACTGCACAGCGCGCGGCCTGGGGCCGCAATGGGTTGGCCTTCGCCGAGACGGCCGACCTCTACAGCATGCCGCAGCACGCGGCGGATGTGATTCTGGCGGAGCCAAAACGATGAAGTTGATGCTTGCCGAGCCGTTCAAGACCCTCTGGGCCGGGCGCGATGCCTTCGCCGAAGTCGAGCGGCTGCAAGGCGAGGTGTACCGTGAGCTCGAAGCGCGTCGCACCTTGCGTACCGAAGTAGATGGCCGTGGTTATTTTGTGAAAATCCACCGTGGCATCGGCTGGGGCGAGATCGTCAAGAACCTGGTCACCGCCAAGCTGCCGGTGCTGGGCGCGGGCCAGGAGTGGCAGGCCATCGAGCGCCTGCAGGAAATCGGCGTGCCCACCATGACCGCCGTGGCCTACGGCGAGCGCGGCAGCAACCCGGCCGACCAGCACTCGTTCATCATCACCGAAGAGTTGGCGCCTACTGTCAGCCTCGAAGATTTCAGCATCAACTGGGCCAAACAGCCCCCCGAGCCGCGCCTCAAGCGCGCGCTGATCGCTGAAGTGGCGCGCATGACCGGCATGATGCATCGCGGTGGGGTCAACCATCGCGACTGCTACATCTGCCACTTCCTGCTGCACACGGATACGCCGGTCACCTTCGATCACTTCAAGCTGTCGGTGATCGACCTGCACCGCGCCCAGACCCGCGACAAAATCAGCCATCGCTGGCGCGACAAAGACTTGGCCGCGCTGTATTTTTCGGCGCTGGACATCGGCCTCACGCGTCGCGACAAGTTGCGCTTCCTCAAGGCCTACTTCCAGCAGCCGCTGCGCCAGATCCTGGCCGAAGAAAGCCCCTTGCTGCAGTGGCTGCAAGCCAAGGCCGACAAGCTTTATGCACGAAAACAACGCTACGGGGACGCGCTCTGATGGCGGGTTGGAACCTGGAACCTGCTTACGCCGCACTTGCGGATGATTTCGGCAGCCTTGAGGCGGTGTTTGCGCTGCAGGGCGAGCAGCTGACACGCGACCCGTTGTCGGAAGTGATCCGCGTAGAGCGCGGCGGGGTGAATTTCTACGTCAAGCGTTACGTCGGTGCCGGTAAAGGCCTGCGCCGCTACCTGGGCAAGCCGCGAGTGAAGTCCGAATGGCAGAACCTCAAGCGCTTCGCCAGGTGGGGGATTCCTACCGCCGACGTGGTGGCCTGGGGCCTGGAGCGCAAGGGCCTGGCCTATGCCCGGGGTGCGATGATCACCCGCGAGCTGCCGAGAACCGCCGACTTGTCGGTGCTGGCTGATCGCAACGATGCCTGTTTGAAAGACCCCAAGTGGGTCAGCGTGGTCAGTCGCCAGCTTGCCGAATACACCCGTACCATGCACGAGCATCGCTTCACCCATAACGATTTGAAGTGGCGCAACCTGTTGGTCGACGATCATCAGACCCTGTACCTGATCGATTGCCCCAACGGTGATTTCTGGCGCGGGTTCTGGCTCAAGTACCGTATTACCAAAGACCTGGCCTGCCTGGACAAAGTCGCCAAGTATCACTTGTCGGCTACCCAGCGCCTGCGCTTCTACCTGCAATACCGCCAACGCCCGCACCTGACGGCGTCGGACAAACAGCGGATTCGCCACGTGGTGAAGTTTTTCGAGGGGCGCGAATGAGTGATTTCCTGGCGGCCGAAGATCGCGCTCTGCTTGAGCGCAACGGCCTGGCTGACTTCGATGCCCTGTGGGCCAGGCAACTGGACGCGGTGGATGAGCCCAATACCAGCGACGGAGGATGGAGCAGCGTGTTTCGCCTGGAGCTTGAAGGTCAGGGCTACTACCTCAAGCGCCAGAGCAATTACCTGACACGCACCCTCAGCAAACCGTTGGGCGAGCCGACGTTTGCCCGCGAATTCCGTAACATCAGCCGTTATCGCGAGCGCGGTATTCCGGCGTTGCAGGCGGCGTTTTTCGGTGAGCGCAAGGTCAATGGCGAGCACCGCGCGATGTTGCTGACCCGTGCCCTGGACGGTTGGAACGACCTGGATTCATTGCTGGAGCAGTGGCCGCAACTGACGGACGCCCAGCACCGTGCGATCTTGCTGGCGTGCGGTCAGCTGGCGCGACACCTGCACAGCGTGGGTCAGGTGCATGGCTGTTTTTACCCCAAGCACATTTTCCTGCAGGCCACAGGCACAGGGTATGCCGCGCAGTTGATCGACCTGGAGAAAACCCGCCCGTTGCTGTTCGGCAGGCGCGACCGGGTCAAGGACCTGGAGCCGCTGTTGCGGCGCGCGCCGCAGTGGTCGGATGCCCACGTGCGGCAATTGCTGGCGGCCTATCTTGATCAACCTGAAGACAGCTCGCTGACCACCGCCTGGTTCGAGCGCCTGACGGCTCGTCGCAGTCACAAGGAGAAGCGCTGATGCGTTTGTCCGAGCTGAAAAAAGCCGGTCGCACGCCTGACCTTCCGCTGACCATCGAGCTGGCGGATGCTGCCGGCCCCGGGCAACTGCAACTGCTCAGCCTGCTGCGCGTATTGCCAGGCGAGCGCTATGTGGGCGCAGGCGTGTGGCGCGGTCGCACGGTGCTGGCCAAATTATTGGTGGGCAACAAGGCGGCACGGCATTTTCAGCGCGAACTCGGCGGCGCACGCCTGCTGGCTGAGCAAGGCCTGACCACGCCGCAGCTGCTGGCCGATGGTTTGCAGGAAGGTGAGGGCGGCTGGCTGCTGTTCGACTTTATTGAAGGCGCCGAAAGCCTCGCCGATGCCTGGCAGGCGGTCGAAGGTTTGCCGCCGTTGGCGGACGCACAGACCGCCGTGCTCGCCGAGGCGTTGGCGGCGATCGCGCAGATGCACAGCAAAGGCTTGTGGCAGGAAGACCTGCACCTGGACAACCTGCTGCGCCAGGACGGCAAGCTGTACCTGATTGACGGTGCCGGGATTCGCGTCGAAGAGGCGGGCAAGCCGCTGTCGCGCACTCGGGTGCTGGAAAACCTCGGGGTGTTTTTCGCCCAGTTGCCGAAAAACCTTGAGCCGTTCACCGAAGAGTTGCTGGTGTACTACCTGCTGAGCAACGGCGAGCACGCGTTGCCGCTGCAAGCCCTGGAGAAACAGGTGCGCAAGGTCAGTGCCTGGCGCTTGAAGGACTTTCTGAACAAGGTCGGCCGTGAATGCACGCTGTTCAGCGTGGTGCGTGGCGCCTTTGCCTTGCGTGCGATTCGGCGCGAGGAAGAGCCTGCGATGCTGCCGGTGCTGGAACAGGCCGATGCGTTGCTTGACCAGGGCCACCTGTACAAAACCGGTGGTGCGGCCACTGTCGCCAAGGTTGAAGTGGCCGGTCGGCCGCTGGTGATCAAGCGCTACAACATCAAGGGATTCGCCCATTGGCTCAAGCGTTTCTGGCGCCCCAGTCGTGCCTGGCACTCCTGGCGCGAAGGCAACCGCCTGGCCTTTCTGGGGATCGCCACACCCAAGCCGCTGGCCGTGCTGGAAAAGCGCTTTTTCTGGCTGCGCAGCCGGGCTTATCTGGTCACCGAATACTTGCCGGGGCCGGACATCATCGAGCGCTTCGCCCCGTATGTTGAGAACGGTGATGCGCCCGAAAACGAACTGCTGGCCCTGGATCATCTGTTTGCCGAGCTGATTCGTGAGCGCATCAGCCATGGCGATTTCAAAGGCCATAACCTGTTCTGGGCCGAGGATCGCTGGGCGCTGATTGACCTCGATGCCATGTGCCAGCACCGCAGCAACGCCAGCTTCGCCCCGGCATTTGCCAAGGACCGCGCGCGGTTTATGCGCAACTGGCCTGAGAGCAGCGCCCTGTACCAACTGATCGACCAGCGTTTGCCCCGAGAGATCGGCGTCGCCGGTTAAAGCCGGCCCGCCCCCCACATTTTGATGTGTAAACGCGGTCAAGTGTGGGAGCGGGCTTGCCCGCGAAGGCGGCCGCTCAGGCGCTACATGACCTGATCAAAACTGGTATTCAGCCCCCGCACCCGCATACCACGACCGCCCCGGCGCCGCTTCGTAATAACGGAAGTTGCCGTCACCGACAATCACCGAGCCGACGTACTGGCGATCCAGCAAGTTATCCAGGCGCAGCGTCTGGTGGAAGGTCCAGTGCTCCACCTTCTGCTCGAAGCGTGCGCGCCAATTGAACACGCTGTAGCCCGGCGCGGCGTGTTGCTGGTTGGTGTCTTCGACGTAGACCTTGCTGCGGTACATGCCTTCAAGGGCGGTGCTGACCCAGTCGCGGGGTTTCCAGTTCAGCTCGGCAAACAGCGTGGTTTGCGGCACGCCGGGGAGGTAGTTGCCTTTGTTGATGGCAGTGTTGCCGCCGCTGACGAAGTCGCTGTCGTAAGTGGCTTGCAGGCGGGTGTAGGCGAGGTGCGTGCTCCACTGATCCGACAGCTGGCTTTCGATGCCCAGTTCGAAACCGCGGCGCAGGGTGCGGCCAGCGTTTTGATAGGTGGTACGACCGCCGCTGGATTGTTGCACGACCAGCTCGTCTTCAGTCGTGATCTGGAATACGGCAGCATTCAGGCGCGTGTCCTGGCCAATGCGTGCCTTCAGGCCGACTTCAATTTGCTTGCTGACCGACGGCTTGAGCGCGAAGTTGAAGCCGTTTGAAGTGCTGGAATACGCGGACTCCGCCTGGGTTGGAGTTTCGAAACCTTTGCCCGCGCTTACGTAACCGTGCAGGTCGGGCGTGAAGGCATACATCACGCTGACCGATGGCGTGTTCTTCTGATAAGTCTTGCTGCCGCTGTCATTGCCGTCACTCAGGAAGCGGTCGTCCACATCCATCTTCATGGTGCTGTGACGCAGACCTGCCTGCAGGGTCCAGTCGCCCAGCAGCCAGTTGGCTTGCACAAACGGGTCAAGGCTGGTGGCGGTGTCGATTTCATCGCGGCCCAACGCGCCTTTGACGCCGTGCACACCGTTGAGGGTGTTGGAATAGCCTTGGCGATCATCCTGGCTGCGGTCGTAATCAAGGCCGGCGATCAAGGTCAGGTCGCCGGGGGTGCTGGTGATGGGTTGCAGCCAGTGGACCGAGCCACCGTAGAATTTGCGGTCGAAAGCCACTACGCCGCCGCGAGCGTTTGCCGGGTTGAGTGCGCCACTGGCGAATGTGTCCGGAATCGACAAGTACTGAATCACACTCCGCCGCCCTGTATACGCATTCACCTGCAGCGTCGCATCACCGATGTAGCGCTCATAATTCATGCCTAATTGCTGATGGTCGATGCTTTTTCGCGTGTTGTATTGCAACGCGGCCGGCGCTACCGAACGCGGGTCGGCCTTGTACGCCGCCCAGGTTTGCCCCAGCGGGTCCTGCGTGCCGTTCTGCTCCAGGCTGCTGTAGATCAGCGCCAGCTTGCTGTCGTCATCCGGCTGGAAGTTAAGCTTGGCAAACGTCTGGTCACGGCGGGCGCTGCTGTGGTCGCGGTAGCCGTCGGTGTCCATGCGCGAGGCATCGAGCACGAAACCGGCGCCGTTCGCCGCGCCTTCGGCGGTTAGGTGGTTTTTGTTCAAGCCGTCGCTGCCCACCAGGGTTTCAGCGCCGATGCGTGGCGGGCCTTCGCCGTCGCGGGAAAACATCTGGATGACCCCGCCGGCATTGCTGCCATACAAGGTGGCTGCCGGGCCGCGCAAGACTTCGATGCGCTCGGCGGTATCGAGATTGAACGTGGCCGCCTGGCCCTGGCCGTCCGGGGTGCTGGCGGGGATGCCGTCGGCAATCAGCTTGATGCCGCGTACGCCAAACGCCGAGCGCGCGCCGAAGCCGCGTGAGGAAATCTGCAGGTCCTGCGCATAGTTCTGACGGTTCTGTACCACCAGCCCGGGCACGCGGGACAGGACTTCGGAGGCGTTGATGCCGAGTTGACCGTCGCTGATCTGTTCGCGGCTGATGCTGTCGACCGAGTAGGGCAGGTCAAAGGTCGGGTTGGCGCTGCGCGAGCCGGTGACGACGCTGGGGTCGAGGATCAGTGGTGCATCATCGGCCAGGGTGGTATCGCTCAGGGCAAGCAGGCAGGGCAGCAACGAGGTGAGGCGGGCAAAGGTTTTCATGGTCAGCCGGGATCTGTGGCGCATAGGACATAAACGCGCAAAAGGGCGCGAGTTTAGTGACTTGGTCAATTTTTTCCATTTCGGATTTTTCTCACGTAAGTTGTCGGCGCGCCGGGGGGGGGGGGGCCGATACCCCGGTGATAGTGTGGCTGACCGTTTGTGAGGGCCGCACTATGACAGTAAGCATTACGGTTGCACTGGGCGTTGCTGCACTGCTGTTGAGCGGTTGTGGAACCGTGAACAGCGTTATTCGCAAAGACGGTGACACCGCGCGTGAACTCAGGCTCATAAAAACCTATTGCCAATCCATACCCCGCGTTTACAGTGGGGTGGCCTTTGATTTTTGCTCGCTGCATGCGGCACCTGACCCGACCGGTATATTGATACCCTTCGTGTTGCTGGACATTGCCGTGTCCGGCGTTGCCGACACCGTTGTGTTGCCCTATACGATTTATCGACAGGCGAGTGACGGCAATATCAGTATCTATTGGCGCCCCGGCGGCTCTTGAGCGGGGCAGGTATAAGCACGTCGGCGTTGTCCGCATTCGCCCGTTCAAGACACAAGGAGTCATCCGTGAACCGTGTTTCTAATATTCTATTGGCGCTAACGCTCGTACTGCTCACTGGCTGCGGAACGATCAATACCGTCTTCCGCCCGGACGCGGTTGCCAGCCAGAACCTCAAGGAATCACGCAGTCACTGCGAAAACGTGCCGCGTATCTACAGCGGAGTTATCTACGGCTTTTGCACACTCAACGGCGAGCCCAAGCCTGACAAAAGCCTGAACGACCAAAGCTTCTCGGACCGTGCGGGCAATGCCTTCCCGATCATTGCCATCGAGGCGCTCGCCTCCGGCGTGGCGGACACGCTGGTGTTGCCCTACACGATCTACCGCCAGAGCAAAGACGGCAGCATCGAGATCTACCAGTAGCCCGCTTGCCGGTTGCCGCTAACAGCTTCCTACTGCTTTTAAGTTATAATCCCGCCCTTTAGCTGTTTCTCGCCCAGGCGGGAGGCACACTTTTTTCAGGCGCAACCCGCCTGTATGCAGACTAAAAGAGGCTAGACCCCTGTGGCATTGACGATTCTTGGCCTGTCCGGCGCCCTTAGCCATGATCCTTCCGCAGCGTTGTATATCGACGGCAAGCTGATCGCGGCCGCCGAAGAAGAGCGCTTCGTACGCGACAAACATGCAAAGAACCGCATGCCTTACGAATCGGCGAAGTTCTGCCTGGAACAAGCCGGCATTAAGCCTTCCGACGTTGACGTGGTGGCGATTCCCTTCGCGCCGATCAGCCTGTTCGGCGAGGCGCGCTGGCACTATGCCAAGCGTTACTGGTACGCCCCGGACCGCGCGCTCGACGCGATCCTGATGGGCAACCGTCGCTACAAGCGCTATCGCAACAAGATCGTCTGGTGCCTGGAGCAACTGGGCTTCGATCCGAAAAAAATCAAGATCGAGCCGGTTGAACACCACCTGGCCCACGCTTCCAGCGCCTACCACTGCTCGGGCTTCCAGGAAAAAACCGCGATCCTGGGCATCGACGGCAAGGGTGAGTACGCCACCACGTTCTTCGGCTACGGCGAAAACGGCAAGATCCACAAGATCAAGGAATTCTACGACCCGGACTCCCTGGGTGGCCTGTATGGCGCGATTACCGAGTTCCTCGGTTTCGAGATGCTCGACGGCGAGTTCAAGGTCATGGGCATGGCGCCATATGGCGATGCCAGCAAGTATGATTTCTCGCGCCTGGCCTCGTTTGAAAACGGCGAGCTGGTGATCAACACCGACTACGCCAACGTCATCGGTCTGCGCCGTTATAAAGAGAAGGGCAAGGGTTTCTACTTCTCGCCAAAACTGATCGAGTGGCTGGGTCCCAAGCGCGAAGGCGACATCGCCGACGAGCCTTACATCCACTACGCGGCCAGCATGCAAGCGCTGTTCGAAAAGCTGGCCCTGCAGATGATCGACCACTACCTGGGCGACATCCTCAAGGACACCGGCAAGCTGGCGTTCGCCGGCGGCTGCGCGCTGAACGTCAAGCTGAACCAGAAAATCATTGCCCGTGACGACGTCAAAGAGCTGTTCGTGCAGCCGGCGTCCGGCGATGCCGGCACCGCGGTTGGCGCGGCGGCCTATGTGTCCCACGCCCGTGGTGTACCGGTAGAGAAGATGGAACACGTCTATCTCGGCCCGTCCTACAGCAACGAAGACGTGATCGCTGCGTGCGCCAAACACGAAAGCAAGCCGGTGTGGCGCAAGATCGAAAACATGCCCAAGCGCATCGCCAAGATCATGGTCGACGGTAACCCGGTGGCCTGGTTCCAGGGCCGCATGGAGTTTGGCCCGCGTGCATTGGGCGGTCGTTCGATCATCGGTTGCCCGAGCGCCACCGGCGTGGCTGACCGCATCAACCACCAGATCAAGTTCCGCGAGCGCTGGAGGCCTTTCTGCCCGTCGATGCTCGACACCGTGGCCCCGCAGATGATCAAGGTCGATCACCCGGCGCCGTTCATGACCTTCACGTTTGAAGTGTCGGAAGAGTGGAAAACCCGCGTACCGGAAGTGGTCCATGAAGATGGCACCTCCCGCGCCCAGGTGCTCAAGCGCGAATACAACCCGCGCTACTACGACATGATGAAAGAGCTGGAAGTGCTGACCGGTAACGGCGTGTCGCTGAACACCTCGCTCAACCGCCGTGGCGAAGCGATGATCTGCTCGCCGACCGACGCGCTGAACATGTTCTTCGGCTCCGACCTGCAATACCTGATCATGGAAGACATCCTGGTCGTCAAAGACGGCGTGGACCCTTATGACTCGGTCGGCTGAGCGCCACGTCCTGCAGTTCTGCCACGGCTATGACGGGCCGTTTCTGGACTGCGCGCGGCAGTACGCCAGTTTGTTCGCAGGCACCGGCTACAAGGTGACCACGGTGTTTCTTACCGGGGCCGCCGACCCTGCGGTAGCCGCTGGTTGCGCATCCGATGAAGTGTTGTTCATGGAGTTCAGCTCCAAGGCCATTCGTGGCCTGAAGCTGGGCGCCATCCGTGAGTTGCGCAAGATCGCCGCGTCGCGCAACTTCAGTTTCTGCATCGCCCACCGGTTCAAGCCGATCTATATCGCCTTGCTCGGCACGCGCCTGCCGGTGATCGGCGTGCATCATGCGTTTGGTGACTATCAGCGCCGTAGCCGCAAGCTGCTCGCGTCGATTTTCAGCAAGCGCCTGAGCCTGCTCGGTGTGTCCGATGCGGTGCGCGATGATATGCGTCGCTGCCTGCCGGGCTGGCCTGCGGCGCGTATTCAGACGTTGTATAACCGCATCGATGTCGAGGCCATGCAAGCGCTGCAGGTGCCGGCCGATGAGGCGCGGGATGCCCTGGGGCTGTCACCGGATGAATGGGTGGTCGGCAACGTCGGTCGCCTGCATCCGGACAAGGACCAGGCTACCTTGCTCAAGGGCTTTGCCTTGGCGTTGCCACATTTGCCGGCGCAGAGTCGCCTGGCGATCCTCGGCACCGGGCGCCTGGAGAAAGACCTCAAGGCCCTGGCGCGGGAGCTGGGCATTGCCGACCAAGTGCTGTTCCTCGGCCAGGTGCCGGACGCACGCCGGTATTTTCGCGCGTTCGACGCCTTTGCCCTGAGCTCCGATCATGAGCCGTTCGGCATGGTGTTGCTGGAAGCCATGGTCGCCGGTGTGCCGTTGCTCGCCACGTCCTGCGGCGGCGCCCGGGAAGTGGTCGAGGGCGTGGGCATTCTGTTTCCGTTGGGTGATGCCGAGCACTTGGGCCAGGGCCTTCGGCACCTGGCGGCGATGGATCGTCAACAGCACCAGCTGTGTGCCGAGATGATGCTGGAACGCCTGCACCAACGGTTTTCTGACCAGGCGGTGCGCGATACTTTCTGGCAGTTGCCCCCCGTACTTGAATTGACCGCGAGGGCTTGATGCTCAATCGATTCCAAGGCTGGCGCGAGCGCGGCTGGTCCGTCGTTGACGCGCCGACCTACAGCGAAGCCTGGCAGCGTTTTGGTGGCAGTGTCGCCACGCATCCGCAGGTGGTCGAGCGTCTCGCCGGCTTGGCCGACATTCCCGTGCGCTATCTGGCATGGGAGCAGCGCGGCGAGCTCAAGGCCTGCATTGCGACCTGGGGACGCGACCTGGCGTTGTCCAAGGATGTTCTCAAACGGCATGGCAAGAAAGGCTTGTTCGACCTGGGTAACGCCGAGTTGATCCTGCCCGCCGCCGAGGATGCCCAAGCCGCGCTGCGCCATCGCGCGCGTTACCTGTCGGCCCTGAATGAGGGCCGCTTTGCAGGCCTCAAGCCGCAGGCCGAGCAACTGGCCATGGCGCGTACGCCGGAAGAGTTGTCGAAGAAGTTTCGCTATAACCAACGCCGCGAGTTGCGCCTGCTGGAAGAGGCGGGCGGTGTGGTGCGGCCGGTGCAGGCGTTCTCCAGCGCAGAGCTGTCGGCGATCTACTGCGACCTGTTTCAGCGCCGCTGGGGCTTTCCCGCCACGGGCGCCGAACGCATGGCACAGGTGATCGAGCTGCTGCGTGAGTGGCTGATCGGTTCGGTGATTTTCCTCAACGATGCGCCGATCGCCATTCAGTTGGTCTACCGCGTCGAAGCGCCGCAGTGGATCAGTGTCGAGTACATCAATGGCGGCGTGGACCCCGAAACCCGCGCCTTCAGCCCGGGCAGCGTATTGAGCTTCCTCAATACCCAAAGTGCCTGGGAGCAAGCGCGCGAAGCCGGCAAGCCATTGCGGTTTTCGTTTGGCCGTGCGGACCGCGAGTACAAGGACCGTTGGTGCAACCCCGTGCCGGTGTTCACGGTATGAGTGAGTCTACGAGCCGCAAGCAGGCGCTGCTCAAGCGCCATCGCCGCAATAAACGCATGGGTCTGTTGGTCAGTTTGCTGGTGTTGGTCGGCGTGGGTGTGCTGGTGGCCTGGTGGCTGCCGCTGCTGTTGGCAGTGCTGGCCTGGGTCGCCCATGAGGCCTGGTTTGCCGACCATCTGTTTTACTCGCCCAAGGACGACTACCAGTATCAGTTTGCAGCGGATACCGAGCAACCCAAGGTGGTGCTGAGCGAGGGCCGGCTGCTGTTGGGCGAAACCGTTGAGCTGTCGGGCGACGAGACGTTGATCCTCGCGCTGCGGCTCAAGAGCAGTGTGCTGGGCCGCTTTGTCGACCCGTTCATCGCGTTGCCCGACGGTGATCGCCAAGTATTCGAGCGCGGCGTCAATGGCCTGCGTTATCTGAACCTGACCGGCCAAACGCAAGCGCTGCTCGATGGGCAACTGCAGCTGCGTGGTCGGTTCTGTCGTGTGCAGGGCGTGCCTGTGTTGTCGGTATTCCGCCAGCCTGATGTGCGCCAGCAGCGGGTGATGGTGATTGCGCCCCATGCCGATGATGCCGAGCTTGCAGCTTTTGGCCTGTACAGTCAGGCGGCGCAACCCTGGATCGTGACGCTGACGGCCGGCGAGATTGAAGCCGAACACTATCAGCAAATGGGCTTGGGCAAGCCTGAGGCGGCACGGCTCAAGGGCCGTTTGCGTGCCTGGGACAGCATCGCCGTGCCGCGTTGGGCCGGGGTACCGCAAGAACACTCCGTTCAGCTTGGGTATTTTTGCCTGCAGTTGGCGGCGATGAAGGCCGAGCCGGATCGCGCAGTGGCTTCTCGAGAGGCCGAGCTGAGCGATATTCGTGTGTTTCGCCAATTCAACCCTTTCCCCTTGCCTGCCGACACCGACGGCCAGCCAACCTGGAACAATCTGTTGGCTGACCTGCGGGCCGTGCTGTTGATGGCGCGCCCTGAAGTCATCGTGTTGCCCCATCCGGTGCTTGACCCGCACCCTGACCATATCTGCGCCCAGCAGGCCGTATTGGAAGCCTTGCAGGGCCTGGAGTGGCAGCCGACCACTTTGCTCGGCTACGCCAACCATCTGCATGACAACGACCGCTGGCCTATGGGGGATTCGGGCAACGGTGTTGCTTTGCCGCCAGCCTTTGATTCCACTTACACTTTGTCGCCTTATTGCCTGCCGTTATCCCAAGACCGGCAATGTGACAAGGCGATGTCGTTGGGCATGATGCATGACCTGCAACCGAGGATGCCGTTCAAGCGGCGGGTGCGGCGTGTCATACAACGCCTGCTGGCGGGAAGAGCCGTTTCGCCGTGGGGTGAAAATGAGTTTTTCCGCAAGGCCGTCCGGCGGCATGAACTTTTTTGGTTCATCAAGCACAAGTAACGTTAAGCAACGAAGTGGCGTGCAGCACGTCCCAGTAAAAAAAATGACAGTGAGTCCCCAGTGATTAATCCATGCCCCCGCATCCTTTTTCTTATCCCGTACTTTGGTCACTGGCCATTCTGGATGCCGTTTTTTCTCGAAAGCTGCAGACGCAACGCGGACATCGACTGGTTGTTGTTCAGCGACTGTCCGATACCGGCCAACGTGCCGGACAACGTCCGGATTGAAAGTATTAGCTTTGCCGATTACTGCGCTTTGGTGTCACAGCGGTTGTACATCAACTTTGCGCCCCAGGCGCCGTACAAGCTGTGTGATATCAAGCCAGCGCTGGGGCACATTCATGCTGACCGCCTCAATGGCTACGATTTCTGGGCGTTTGGCGACCTGGACCTGATCTATGGCAACCTGCGCGAATACTTCACTGCCGATCGGTTGGCCGGCTATGACCTGTTCTCGACCCATGAGCGGCGGGTGGCCGGCCATTTGTGCCTGATGCGCAATACCGCCAAAAAGCGCCAAGTGTTCATGCAGATCAAGGATTGGGAAGCGCGCTTCACTGATCAGGAGCATCATGCCCTGGATGAAGGCGCGTTCAGCAGGATTTTCCTGTGGCGCAAGAATTTTCCGAAGCCGCTGTTCGAGCTGGTAGGCAAGCTCAACCCGTGGCGTCGGCGCAGTGAATTCACCGAGGCGTTCAGTACGCCGGGTGGTGCGATCAAATGGCACGACGGCAGTGATCGCTTCCCGCATCAATGGTTCTGGAATAATGGTCGCCTGACCAACGACAGGGATGGCGGTCGGGAGTTTCCGTATTTCCATTTTGTCTGCTGGAAGCGTAATCAGTGGCCGTTGCTGCCGGCGCCAGACGCCGAGTACATCGAGACGCTGGCCGCTGAAAAAACCTGGGTTGTTGATGCCACAGGTTTCCATCGAGGAGAGTTATGAGTCGGCGTCTCAAGGTCCTGCAATTGCAGCCTGACTACAATGTTAAATCCCATGATTTTGCCGACCTGGCCGAACAGATCGTCAAGGCATTGCCTGCGGACCGCTATGAAGTCACCGCCGCCTTTTTGCGTGGCCGGCCTGGGCCTGCGGACCCGGTCAGTCGCGCCGCCACGTCCGTTTACTTTGAGTTTTCCGACAAGTCGCTCAAGGGCTTGAGACTGCGCGCCATGTGGCGGCTGTATCAGTTTTGCCGCAAGGAAAAATTTGACGTCGTGGTGTGCAACCGCTTCAAGCCGGTCAACATGATGTTGCAGCTGAACCGTTGGTTGAAGATCCCGTTGTGCATCGGCATCTCCCACGGTTTTGGCGAGTACGACCGCCTTTACCGACGCAAGCAGGCCCAGCGCTGGATCGACGAGCACTGGCGTTTTGTTGGCGTGTCGCCAGCGGTCAAGCAGTACCTGCTGGACTGCAAGTGCGGGTTTACCGACCGCAATACCTACGCCATTACCAATGCCATCGACATCGAGCAGGCCGAAGGCTTGCAGCATTCGCGTGAACGCGCGCGCGAGTTGCTGGGCATCGACCCTTCGGTTCGGTTGATCGGCGCCTTGGGGCGACTGGTGCCGGTGAAGGGCCACACCTATTTGTTGCAGGCATTTGCGGCGCTTAAAGACCGATACCCTTCGGCGCAGCTCGCCATCATTGGAGCCGGGCGCGAAGAGTCCAACCTGGCCGCGCAAATCAACAGCCTCGGTCTGGCGGGTCGTGTGCATTTGCTGGGCTTCAAGGAAAATGCCCTGCAATACGTACGCGCCTTTGATATCTGGGCGATGCCTTCGCTGGCAGAAGGCTTGGGCCTGGCACTGCTGGAAGGCATGAGCGGTCGCCTGCCAGTGATCGCCTCAAGCGTACCGGCCATGCTGCCGCTGATTGAAGGCGCGGGTGGCCTGGCCGTGGAGCCGGCCAACGTGCCCGAGCTGACCCAGGCGCTGGACACCTACCTGGCGCTGTCCGATGAAGCGCTCGCGCAGAAAGGCGAGCAGGCTTATCAGTACCTTCAGGCGCAGCACGACATTGAGGTGTTCCGCCAGGAATACCTGGAACTGATTGATTCAGGATTGGCTCAAGCACGCAGGAACAATGTATGAACCAGAGTCAGCCCTTGGTCACGGTGATCATCGCGTCTTACAACCATGCGCCCTACATTGAGGAAAGCATCCTCAGCGTCCTGAACCAGACGTATCCCAACATCGAGCTGTTGGTGATTGACGATGGGTCGACAGACGACAGTGTCGAGCGCATTCGTCGATTGCAGGAACACCATGCCTTCGACTTTCGTGTCCAGCAGAATCAAGGGCTGACCAATACGCTCAATGGCGCGATTGCACGCTCTCAAGGCCCGCTGATTGTGCCGTTCGGCTCCGACGACATCATGTTGCCGGAGCGCATAGCGACCCAGGTGGCCTATATGGATGGCAAGCCTGAGGTGGGTATCTGTGCCGGTAATATCGAGCTGATCGACTCCAACGGCGAGCTGTTTCCCGAGAAGCGCCAGCGCCGGGATGTGCCTTTTCGGCGCCTGGACTTCGACGATATGTTTCTGGAGCGCAAACCCTACCCGCCAGCGCCCACGCTGATGATCCGGCGCGAGGCGCTGGAAAAGGTCGGTGGGTTCGACCCGCAGATTCGCCTGGAAGACTTGTTGATCGAGCTGAAGATTACCCGCGCCGGGTACTTCATCGACGGTTTGAACGTGGTGATGGCGCGCTACCGCAAGCACGCTACCAACTCG
This sequence comes from Pseudomonas sp. O39, assembly GCF_045447295.1. Classification (NCBI taxonomy): domain Bacteria; kingdom Pseudomonadati; phylum Pseudomonadota; class Gammaproteobacteria; order Pseudomonadales; family Pseudomonadaceae; genus Pseudomonas; species Pseudomonas sp. O39. The sequence continues at coordinate 222,808 of NZ_JBJGXV010000001.1, read as the reverse complement.
TACAAGAATCATCGATTCATGATCGACAACATCCTGCGTTCCTACGCGCTGTTCAGTGACCACCCGCAATATGACGAGGTGCGTTACAAGTTCCTAAGCTCCATGTTCCTCAAGACGTCCAATCGCAATCGTGCATTGGCGCGAGAACTGTTGGCGCAGATTCCGTTTCGTGCCTGGAACAAGAAAACCTGGCGCGGCCTTGGCCGACTGTACTTTTCCCCGCTGGAAAAAGACTGATACCGCGTGAGTGCGCCCCGTTTCAGGGGCGCACCGGGCTCGCCTTCAGGTGGCAGGGCGAGCGAGTGTGAGGACCTGCTCGCGGATTTTCAGCGTGGCTTGCGGCGATGCGACCGACGCATACCCGTTGGCCAGCTGTTCGAAGTGGGTTTCGAACAACCAGTTGCGGTCCTGCGAATAGCGTTGCATATGCTTCAAGTTGCGCTGGCGCAGCGTGTTGCGCAGCGCTGACGGAAAGATGCGCATGTCTGCCACGTCAATCAGGCCGAACTCACCGTCCTCCAAGAGCAGCACATTGCCCAAATGCAGGGAGCGGAAGTACACACCGCGTTCGTGCAACTGAGCCATAAACCGGCCGAACCGTTCAATCAGCGATTCACGCAGGCTGCTGTCCAGGCTTTGCAGGGCCTGACGCAGCGTCAGGCCGGGCAGCGGCCGATAGTGCACGGCGCTGCTGCCATCCTGCAGATAATACAGATCAAGGATGGCCGGTGATGCAACGCCTAGCCGTCGCAGTTGTTCGCTGTTGCTGACAAAGCGTTCCGAATAGGGGTTGAACATGCCGGAGGTGTACCAGCGGCGGGCCCGGAACAGCTTGAGGAAGCTACCATCCTGCAGGCGCAGGACTTTCGGCCCAAGACCATCTTCCTCGATGACATCAGCGCCGCTGCGCAGTGCTTCAAACGCCTGCTGCTTGGGCGTTTGCACCGGCATGCGCAGCAGGCTGCCACGACGTTTGGCGATGCTCAGTCCGGCGATCAGGGCCAGGGGGATCCACAGCAGGAACCAGTGCTCCTTGGGCCGCGACAGGATGCCACCGCCTTCAGTCAGGCCGGCGCCGATGCCGTAGGCCAGCAGGGCGGAAGTCATTAGGAACAGCGGCTGTGCCCGCTCTTTAAAGCCTTTGTACAGGCCCCAGCCAAGCATAAAGATCCACGGGATAAAGCCGATGATGCCGACATAATAGAGCACGCCGAGCGCAAAGCTGTGGGGTTCCATCAGCTCGACACCGTCCACGATCAGGGACAATTCGGAGTCGTAGCTGTGTCCGATGAAGGGGTGCTCGGCGATACGCTGCAGCGTCATGCCCCACAACTCAAAGCGGTACGAACTGCCACGCTCGGTAATTGCTTCGGGATAAAACAGCAGAAGCGCCGCAGCCCCCAGCACGAGGGTTGCAATCATCAGTGCCGAGCGGCGATTGCGGCTGACAAAGGCGATCCACACGGCGGCCAGCGTCAGCGCAACCAGCGGCGTGCGGGAGCCGGTGGCCAGGATCGCTAACGTCATGATCGCCAGTGCAGGCGCACTGAAGCACAGCACGCGAAGGCGCTGGGTGGTGATGCAGATATAGAGCCAATAGACGCAGAAAAAGCCGAAGAGGTGGGAGCTGAGCAGTGGGTTGTCGAGGGCACCGCGGCCCCCGATCATGCGCATGCTCAGGCCGGGCTCGAAGCCTTTGGCGAATGCCACCAGGTTGCACAGGCACACCACCAGCGCGATCACGGCGGCACTGAAGAATATCGGCTTGAACAGCTCTTTGCGGTAATGCAGCAGCAGCCCGCAGCCGGCAAACAGCATGAACGTTTGCAGTGGCACCTTGTACAGGTTGGAGTCGCCGGTAGGTTCCGGGCTCCACAACACGGTGGTCAGCGCCCAGGCGCAAAACGCCAGGAACGCGACGATCAGGGGTTCACGCAACAGCTCCTTGATTTCCCGAGGGCGCAAGCACAGCAGGAACAAGGTCGGCACACTGAAAAAACCGTAGTAGAACCGGTGCATGACATTGCGATTGGTGACGTAGAACAGCGAACTCAGGAGCAACAACAAGCCAATGGGCAAAATCCATAGGACCAGGAAGTCGAAAACGCGATTTGAGCCGTAGGCAAGGCGCTTGGAGTGCATACAGAAAAGCCATTCCAGAATTGAGAAAGCCGACCATCTTAAAGTAGTCGCTATGTAATGTCGTCGGTTGGATCCAACCGGGCCGTGGGTTATACCGGGTGCAAGTACAACAGAGAAGCTGTGCTAAAGTCAGCCTCCTTTTTCAAAACGCCGCGTGATATGACCGACTCCAGTCCGAGCGCAAGCCCTTCGAGCTTGAAAATATACTTCCGCCTGCTCATGTACGTTAAGCCCTATGCCGGCTTGTTCGCGCTGAGTATCGTTGGATTTCTGATTTTCGCGTCGACCCAGCCCATGCTGGGGTACATCCTCAAGTACTTCGTCGACGGCCTATCCAACCCGGAAGCGGTGCTGTTCCCCAACGTACCGTTCCTGCGCGACCTGCAATTGCTGCAAGCCGTGCCTTTATTGATCATTCTGATCGCGGCCTGGCAGGGCCTGGGTTCGTTCCTGGGCAACTACCTGCTGGCCAAGGTCTCCCTGGGCCTGGTCCACGACCTGCGCGTGCAGTTATTCAATAACCTGCTGACGCTGCCCAACCGCTACTTCGATAACCACAACTCCGGGCATCTGATTTCCCGCATCACCTTTAACGTGACCATGGTCACGGGTGCGGCGACCGATGCCATCAAGGTGGTGATTCGCGAAGGCATGACGGTGATCTTCCTGTTTGCCTCACTGCTGTTCATGAACTGGCGCTTGACGCTGGTGATGATCGCCATCCTGCCGCTGATTGCGGTGATGGTCAGCACGGCCAGCAAGAAATTCCGCAAGCAGAGCAAGAAGATCCAAGTGGCCATGGGCGACGTGACCCACGTGGCTTCCGAAACCATTCAGGGTTACCGCGTGGTGCGCAGCTTCGGCGGCGAAGTCTACGAAGAGAAGCGCTTCTTCAAGGCCAGCCAGGGCAACACCGACAAGCAGCTGCGCATGACCCGCACCGGGGCGATCTACACGCCGTTGCTGCAACTGGTGATCTACACCGCCATGGCCGTGCTGATGTTCCTGGTGCTTTACCTTCGCGGCGATGCGTCTGCTGGCGACATGGTTGCCTACATCACCTTGGCCGGCCTGTTACCCAAGCCGATCCGTCAACTCTCGGAAGTCAGCTCGACCATCCAGAAAGGCGTGGCGGGTGCTGAAAGCATTTTCGAACAGTTGGACGAAGAGAAGGAAGTCGACCGCGGCACCGTCGAACGCGACAAGGTCAGCGGCCGCCTGGACGTACGTAACCTGAACTTCACCTACCCCGGCACCGAACGCCATGTGCTCAAGGACATCAGCTTTACGGCCGAACCTGGGCAGATGATCGCTCTGGTGGGCCGCTCCGGCAGCGGCAAGTCGACCCTGGCCAGCCTGATCCCGCGGTTCTACCACCATGAAAGCGGCGAAATCCTGCTCGACGGTGTAGAGATCGAAGATTACAAACTGCTCAACCTGCGCAGGCACATTGCCCAGGTGACCCAGCATGTCACCCTGTTCAGCGACACCGTGACCAACAACATCGCCTACGGCGACCTGGCCGGTGCGCCACGGGCAGACGTTGAAGCGGCGGCGGCGGATGCCTATGCCAAGGACTTCATCGACCAGTTGCCCAAAGGCTTCGATACCCAGGTGGGCGAAAACGGCGTGCTGTTGTCCGGCGGCCAACGCCAGCGCCTGGCAATCGCCCGGGCCTTGCTCAAGAATGCGCCGCTGCTGATTCTCGACGAGGCCACCTCGGCCCTCGACACCGAATCCGAGCGGCACATTCAGGCGGCTCTGGACAAGGTCATGCAGGGCCGCACGACCCTGGTGATTGCGCACCGCTTGTCCACTATCGAGAAGGCCGACCTGATCCTGGTGATGGACGACGGCCGGATTGTCGAGCGCGGTACCCACGCCGAATTGCTCAAGCAGAACGGCTATTACGCGCGCCTGCATGCTATGGGCCTGGACGCGCCGGTGTCTGCCGACATCACCTAAAACCCGGTGGGCGCGGGCTTGCCCGCGATAGCGCATCCCTGGCAGGCCTGCCACACAATCTTCTGTCACGCCCTCCACAAGCCGCCTGTAACCCTGTGCTAATATCGCGCCCCTGTTCATTTTGTATGTGGGTTGCTCCATGAAGTTGTCCATGCCGCGATTCGATCAAGCCCCTGTCTTGGTGGTCGGCGATGTCATGCTCGACCGTTACTGGCATGGCGGTACCTCACGGATTTCCCCTGAGGCACCGGTACCGGTAGTCAAGGTCGAGCAAATCGAAGACCGTCCAGGTGGCGCTGCCAACGTTGCCCTCAATATTGCCGCCCTCGGCGCACCGGCCTCCCTGGTGGGTGTAACCGGCGACGACGAAGCCGCCGACAGCCTGGCCAACAGCCTGCGCGGTGCAGGCGTGCGCGCGCTGTTCCAGCGCATTGCCCATCAGCCGACCATCGTCAAGCTGCGGGTCATGAGCCGTCACCAGCAATTGCTGCGTATCGATTTCGAAGAACCCTTCGCCACCGACGCCCTGGCCCTGAGCGGTCAGGTTGACGCGTTGCTCGAAGGCATCAAGGTGCTGGTCCTGTCCGACTACGGCAAAGGCGCCCTGAAGAATCATCAAGTGCTTATCCAGGCCGCCAAGGCCCGCAACATCCCGGTGCTGGCCGATCCCAAGGGCAAGGACTTCTCGATTTATCGGGGCGCCAGCCTGATCACGCCAAACCTCAGCGAGTTCGAAGCCATCGTCGGCGGTTGCGCCGATGAGCACGAACTGGTGACCAAGGGCGCCGCGCTGATGGCCGACCTCGACCTGGGTGCCTTGCTGGTCACCCGTGGTGAGCACGGCATGACCCTGCTGCGCCCGGGCCACCCGGCGATGCACCTGCCGGCGCGGGCCCGTGAAGTGTTCGATGTCACCGGTGCCGGTGATACGGTGATTTCCACCCTGGCGGCGTCCATTGCGGCCGGTGAAGAATTGCCCCACGCCGTGGCCCTGGCCAATCTGGCGGCGGGTATTGTGGTCGGCAAACTGGGTACCGCTGCCATCAGCGCACCTGAGTTGCGCCGGGCGATCCAGCGTTCCGAAGGCTCGGAGCGTGGCGTGCTGAGTCTCGAACAATTGCTGCTGGCGATTGACGATGCCCGTGCCCACAAAGAAAGCATTGTGTTCACTAACGGTTGCTTCGACATCCTGCATGCCGGTCACGTGACTTACCTGGAACAGGCGCGCGCTCAAGGCGATCGCCTGATCGTCGCCGTCAATGACGACGCCTCGGTCAGCCGCTTGAAAGGCCCGGGCCGTCCGATCAACAGTGTCGACCGACGCATGGCCGTATTGGCCGGTTTGGGGGCTGTGGACTGGGTGATCAGCTTCTCTGAAGGCACCCCGGAAAACCTGTTGGCCCAAGTCAAGCCAGACGTGCTGGTCAAGGGCGGCGACTACTCCGTTGATCAAGTCGTGGGCGCAGACATCGTCAGCGCTTACGGCGGTACGGTCAAAGTGCTGGGGCTGGTTGAAAACAGCTCGACCACGGCCATTGTCGAGAAGATCCGCAACAATGAGTAACGCAGATAAGTGGGTCCTTATCACCGGTGGTGCCGGCTTCATCGGCTCGCACCTGGTCGATGCATTGCTCGCAAAAGGCTACGCCGTGCGGGTGCTTGATGACCTGTCCACCGGCAAGCGCAGCAATGTGCCCTTGGACAACCCGCGCGTACAGCTGATTGAAGGTGATGTCGCCAACGCCGAACTGGTGGCGCAAGCCGCCGTCGGCGCCACGGCGGTGGTGCACTTGGCGGCAGTGGCTTCCGTGCAAGCTTCGGTGGATGACCCGGTCAGCACGCACCAGAGCAATTTTGTCGGCACCTTGAATGTCTGCGAAGCCATGCGCAAGGCCGGTGTGAAGCGTGTGGTGTTTGCTTCCAGCGCTGCGGTGTATGGCAACAATGGCGAGGGCGCTTCGATTGACGAAGAGACCACCAAGGCTCCGCTGACGCCTTACGCGTCGGACAAATTGGCCGGTGAGCATTACTTCGATTTCTACCGCCGCCAGCATGGTCTGGAACCGGTGATTTTTCGCTTCTTCAATATCTTCGGGCCACGCCAGGACCCTTCATCGCCGTACTCAGGCGTGATCAGTATCTTCAGCGAGCGCGTGCAACAGGGTGTGCCGATCAGCGTGTTTGGCGATGGCGAGCAAACCCGCGATTTCATGTACGTGGAAGACCTGGTGGATGTGTTGGTACAGGCCATTGAAGCGCCTGAGGCACCGTTGGGTGCGATCAACGTCGGCTGGAACCGCACCACCACGCTCAAGCAGGTATTGCAGGCACTGGAAGAGGTGGTGGGGCAGTTGCCGGTAATCACCTACGGGCCGGCGCGTTCGGGGGATATTCGGCATTCGCGGGCCAACAACCAGCGGTTGCTGGCCAGTTTCACGCTGCCTGAGCCAACCCCGTTGAAGGTCGGCCTGGAGCGGCTACTAAACAGCTGAACACAATCAACTGTGGGAGCGGGCTTGCTCGCGAATGCGGCGTGTCAGTCAGTACATGTGTAACTGATGCACCGCGTTCGCGAGCAAGCCCGCTCCCACATTGATCTGCTTCGTTTTTGAGTTCAGCGGCTGGCCTTTTTCTTCGGCACGATCTTGCGCAGCATCTGCCGGGCCTTGCCGGTCAAGCGCTTGAGCTTCGATTCTTTTTCCGGCTCCGCCAGGCCTTGCTGCCTGACCCAATCCTTCCAGCGAATTCGCTCGTCGCGCACCAGCCAACCCTCCTGCTGGGCGAAACTTTCCGCCAGGTACAAGCCTCGCGTACTGGCCGGGTAAAGCTGGTCTTTCTTGACGGTGTACAGCTCTGCAAGCGGCTGGCCATCTTTCAAGGGCATCAGGTACAGGTCGGGCCGCTGGCGGTCCAGGCGCGCCACTAGTTGGTCGCCTTCAAGCCGTTCATCCACATGGAACAGGCTAAGGGACTTGGCTTCCTTCGGCACTTCCAGGCGCAGGTCGTAAATCAATTGCAGCGACGCTGTGGGCAGGTGCACGTAAGCGCGTGGGCGTTCGATCAATTGCGTGGTCGCGCAGCGCACCGGGCGTGCGGCACCGGACAAAGGGCTCAAGCGAAACGGCAAGGCTTCACGGTAATGCAAGGCCGCAGAGTAGGGTGCCGGCAGCCAGGTGTCATTGAAGCGCCCGCCCAGCCAGCCCTCGGGAGTTTCCAGCAGGCACTCTTCGGCAATTTCCTGAATGGCAGTGTGCAGCGGCAGGTTCAGTTCGTGGGCGGGGACGTAGCCGGAGATCAGTTTGAGCACCACATCGCCACGGTCCTGGCGGCGTTGGCGCACCAGCACCCAGTAATCCTTGTTCTGCCAGTGCAGGGTCAGGCGCACCGACACGCCGAGGTTCGCCAGCTCGAGGGCGAAACGCTCGGGGTCAGCCACCTCCACCGGCTTGCGCCGTTGCAGGGTCTGGGCAAAGTTGAGCGGCATGCCCACGCTCTGGTAGCTCAGGCCTTCGGGGGTGGCTTCGACGTGCAGCGGCAGTGTTTTAAAGTTGCTGGGGTTTTTTCTAATGAGCGTACGCGGCATGTCGGCTCCTTTTTGCGACGGTGTCGGCCGCGTCGGCGGCATCAGAGTTGACGAATGACTTGGGCAGCGGTCGCCACGTTATGGGCCAGGTGCAGCGGATTAATGGTCCCGACAATAGCACTGGCGACACCCGTTTGCGCAAACAACAACATGAAACTGGCGCGAATTGGATCCATTCCAGACGCAAGACACACATGGCCGCTGGCCAGGGCCTTTTTCACCAGGATGCCTTTGCCATGGGCCGCCGCATAATCAATCACGGCTTTCTCGGCTTGTTCGTTCAGATTGTAGGTGACCATCGCGCAATCACCCTGTTCCAGAGCCTTCATACCGCCTTCGACAGTTTTGCCGGAGAAGCCGAAACCGCGAATCTTGCCCTCTTTTTTCAGCTCCGCCAGGGTCTGGTACACCTCGCAATCGTTGAGGATATGCAGGTCGTTACCATCGGAATGCACCAGCACCAGGTCAATAAAATCCGTTTCAAGTCTTTTCAAGCTGCGCTCAATCGACAGGCGCGTATGGGCGGCACTGAAGTCATGACGGGACACGCCATCGGCAAATTCTTCGCCGACCTTGCTGACAATCACCCAATCCTTGCGCTGGCCGCGTAACAGCGGCCCCAGGCGTTCTTCGCTGCGGCCATAGGCGGGGGCGGTGTCGATCAGGTTGATGCCCAGCTGTTGGGCTTGGCGCAATAACATCCGTGCTTCGTCGTCGTTGGGAATCTGGAAGCCGTTGGGGTATTTCACCCCCTGGTCGCGGCCCAGCTTGACGGTGCCCAGGCCCAGTGGCGACACCAGCAGGCCGGTGTTGCCCAGTGGGCGATGCAGGTCGTGCAGGGTTGGCAGGCTCATGGCAACAGGTGCTCCCAGGCAGGTTGGCCGAGGGCCGGTTTTGGCAGGTCGGGCAGGGTTTCGCTGGCGCTAGGGCGGATGCCGTCGCGCTCCAGGGCGTTGAGCACGCGATCAGCGAAGTCCGGCGCCAACGCCAGCTTGGTCGGCCAGCCCACCAGCAGGCGGCCTTGTTCGGCGAGGAAGGCGTTGTCGGGGCGGGTCAGGCCCGATTGCAGTGGCTCGGCGCGATCAACCCGCAGCGTGGCCCACTGGGTCTGGCTCATGTCGATCCACGGCAGTAATTGCGCCAGCTCTTTTTGCGCGGTGGCGATCTGTTCTTCAGGCGTGCGTGCGACGCCGTCCGCCTCGGCGATATCGCCGCCCATGTACCACACCCAATCGCCATCGGCAGCCGGGTGAGTGGTGACGGTGATGCGCGGTTTGGTGCCGCCGCCCAGGCAGTGCGCATACAACGGCTTCAGGCCCGGGCCTTTGGCGATAATCATATGTAGCGGGCGCGTTTGCATGGCGGGTTGGCTGAGGCCCAAAGAGGTCAGCAGATCAGCGGTGCCACCCCCGGCACTCAGCACGATGCGCTGGGCGCGGATCTCGCGGCCATCGACCTTCAACCCCGCGAGCGTGTCGCCGTCCAGCAGCGGTTCGATGTGCTGCCCGGCGAGCAAGCCATCACCGGCCAGTTGGGCCAGGCGTTCGATCAGGCTTGGCACGTCCACCACCAGTTCCGCCAGGCGATAGACCTTGCCCTTGAAGCGTCGGTCCTGCAGGGCCGGGGGCAAGTCGTCGCCTTTGACCTGATCGACACGGCCACGCACGGCCTTGCTGGCGAAGAAGCTGGTGAGGTTGCCGGCAAGTGTGCCGGGGGACCAAAGGTAATGGGCTTCGGACAGCAAGCGTACGCCGGACAAGTCCAGCTCGCCGTGACCGGCCAAGGCTTCGCGCCAGCGTCGCGGCATGTCGGCAATTGCTTCGGATGCGCCGGTGAGGGCGCCGTGCAGGGCGTACTTCGCACCGCCGTGGATGATCCCCTGGGACTTCACGCTTTGCCCGCCACCCAGTGTGGCGCTTTCCACCAGCACCGTGGAAAACCCCTGGCGGCGCAGGCGCGCGTTAAGCCAGAGGCCGGCAACTCCGGCGCCGACAATCAGAACGTCGGTGGAAATAACGGATGGCATCGGCGACCTCAGTGTTCAAGACAAGAGGCGCAGTATACAGGCTGTTGAGTGGCGGTCAGTGCCCGGCGGTTTTCGAGAACAGTTGAATGACCACCACACCCAGCACAATCAGGCCCATCCCGAGTATCGCCGGGACATCAAGCTTTTGCCCGTAGATAAACAGCGCCGCGATGCTGACCATCACGATGCCCATGCCGGCCCAGACCGCATACGCCACGCCCACCGGTACAGTGCGCACCACCAGGGTCAGCATCCAGAACGCAATGCTGTAGCCGATGATGACCAGTGCCAGCGGCAGAGGCGTACTCCAGCCCTTGATGGCTTTCATGGAAACGGTTGCAACCACTTCCGAGCAAATGGCAATGGCCAGATAAATGTAGGCGGCATTCATGGGGTAGTCCTCGATGTGTTGCAGGCTTGTTTAGGTCGGCATTCTAACGCTTCAGAAGATGAGATAAAGTCATTACCTATCCGAATTAAAGATGGGCTAGCCATGAGCATGCAGTGGAATCTGGAGCAGATGCGCCTGTTTGTGAGCGTCGCCGAGCAGCGTTCGTTTTCGGCTGTAGCGCGCGGCGAGCGCAAGGCGCAATCGGCGGTGAGCAACGCAATTGCCTTGTTGGAGGCTGATTTGGGGCTCAGCCTGTTTGAGCGTAGCAGCGGCCGCCAGCCGCGCCTGACCGAAGCCGGCAGCGTATTGCTGGAGGAGGCACGCGAGGTGCTGCGCCAGTGCGAACGGCTCAATGGCCGGGCGCTGTCACTGACGCGCGGCGAGGAAGCCTGTCTGCGCCTGGCCCAGGATGAAGCCATGTTGTACCAGCCGGTACTCGATAGCCTTGAGGCGCTTGCCGTGCAATTTCCACTCCTGGAAGTGCAGCTGTCCAGCGCCGCGCAAGGCGATGTGGCGCGCAAGCTGGTGGAGCGTAAAGCCGACCTGGGCCTGTTGTTCTATCACGACCAGATGCCCGAGGCCCTTGAGCGTCGGGTGGTGGGCAGTGTGGAAATGGTCACGGTGTGCGGCGTGAACCACCCGTTGGCCAGGGACGAGTATGTGGACTGCCAGCGCCTGGCGCAGTATCGCCAGTTGCTGATGTCGACCCAGACCAGTGTCTACCCCGGCAGCGAAGCCGCCAGCCCGCTGGTGTGGCGTGCCGACAGTTTCTACGTGTTGGCCGAATGGCTGATGAGTGGCCTGGGCTGGGCCTGGTTGCCTCGGCATATCGTGCAGTACCCGACCTACCACCAACAAATGGTGGAATTGAACAGCGAATGGACGCCGCCCGCGCTGGTGGTGGAACTGGTCTGGCGTCGTGACGAGCACCTCGGCCCTGCAGCGCGTTTCCTGACTGAACGATTTGCCGAGTGCTTGCAGGCGATTGACTGAAAAAGCCGATAAACTCCGCCGCCATGAATAGAACTCTCTACAGCTGTCTGTTTTACCTGGCGCTGCCGTTGGTGGCTTTACGTCTGTGGCTGCGTGCGCGCAAGGCGCCGGCCTATGCCAAGCGTGTCGGCGAGCGTTTTTCCTATGGTTTGCCGGTGATGCAGCCGGGCGGGATCTGGGTGCATGCGGTGTCGGTGGGCGAAAGCATTGCCGCTGCGCCAATGATCCGTGGGCTGATGGCGCGCCATCCCACGCTGCCGATCACGGTGACCTGCATGACGCCTACCGGCTCCGAGCGCATCCAGGCGCTGTTCGCCAATGAGCCGCGCATTCAGCACTGCTATTTGCCCTATGACCTGCCTTGCGCGGCCAAGCGTTTTCTTGATCGCGTGCAGCCCAAGCTGGCGGTGATCATGGAAACCGAGTTGTGGCCCAACCACATCCACGCCTGCGCACAACGCGGTATTCCAGTGGCGCTGGCCAATGCGCGCCTATCGGCGCGTTCGGCCAAGGGCTATGCGCGTTTCGCCAAGCTGACCGCGCCGATGCTGTCTGAAATGAGCCTGTTCGCGGTGCAGACCCACACCGAAGCCCAGCGTTTTCTGAGCTTGGGTGCGCGCCCGGAAACGGTCGAAGTCACCGGCTCGATCAAGTTCGACCTGACCATCGACCCCGAGCTGCCGGTGCGTGCTGCGGCCTTGCGCGAGCAGTGGGGCGCCAGTGAGCGCCCGGTGTGGATCGCCGCCAGCACCCATGAAGGCGAGGACGACGTGGTACTGGCCGCCCATCGCCAACTGCTCGAAAGTTATCCCAACGCGCTGCTGATATTGGTACCGCGACATCAGGAACGTTTCGGCCCGATGTTCGAGCTGTGTGGGCAACAAGGGTTTGCCACGGTACGCCGCTCCAGCGGTGAAGCCGTTACCGCGCACACCTCGGTGCTGCTCGGCGACACCATGGGCGAGCTGCTGTTTCTCTATGCCCTGGCCGACAGTGCGTTTGTCGGCGGCAGCCTGGTGGCGACCGGTGGGCATAATCCGCTGGAGCCGGCCGCGTTGGGCAAGCCTGTGATCATGGGGCCGCACCTGTTCAACTTCCTCGAAATCAGCGTGATGATGCGCGACGCCGGGGCGTTGCGTGAGGTGGACGATGCTGAGGGATTAGCCGAGGCGGTGCGGCAACTGTTCGAGCTGCCGCAGGACGCGCGCAAGATGGCGCAGGCGGGGCTCGCGGTGATGCAGGCCAACCAGGGCGCGCTCAAGCGCTTGCTGGATGGCCTGGACAGACTGATTCAACGCTGATCCAAATGTGGGAGCTGGCTTGCCTGCGATGCAAACGCCTCGGTCCATCAGGTAGACCGAGGTGATGCTATCGCTGGCAAGCCAGCTCCCACATTGGTTTTGTGCTGTGCTCAGTAGCCTGGGCGGGCCTTGAGCTGCTCGGCGGCGGCTTTGGCCAGGTCCGGCGGCAGGAAGTCCTTGTCCGGGTTGTAGTCAGCCTTGAGGTAACGCGTCAGGTCCTGCAAGTCACCTGGGCTGAGCGTGCCCGCGGCCTGCTTCAAGCGCAGGTTGTCGAGGATGTAGTCGTAGCGGCTGTTGTTGTAGTTGCGCACCGAAGCGTAGAGCTGGCGCTGTGAATCCAGCACATCGACGATGTTGCGCGTGCCCACCTGATAGCCGATTTCCGTGGCTTCCACCGCGCTCTGGTTAGAGATAATCGACTGGCGACGCGCCTGCACCTGTTCCACATCGGTATTCACCGCACGATGCAGATTGCGGGTGTTTTCCACCACCTGGCGACGCAGGCCTTCGCGTTGCTGTTCGGTTTGATCGAGGCGCGAATAGGATTCGCGCACTTGTGAACTGGTGAGGCCGCCACTGTAGATCGGGATGTTCAGGCGCAAGCCGATGGTGCGCTGGGACACATCGCCACCATAGGGCACCGGCAGTTGGTTAGGGTTGCTGAAACCCAGTGCGTCGTTGTCACCCTTTTCGTATTGCGCCACGGCGTCGAGGGTCGGCAAGTGGCCGGCCTTGCGCTGTCTCAGGGTTTCTTCGGCGGCGGTCACCGCGTAGTTGCTGGCCAGCAGGTTGAGGTTCTGGCGACCGGCGGTTTCAACCCAGGCCTTGGCGTCATTCGGCGCCGGTGGCAGCACCGGCAGTGTGTGCACGACGCCCTGGATCGCGTTGTACTGGCGGTTGGTCAGGGTGATCAACGCTTCGAAGGCGTCGTCCACCTGGCGCTGGGCGACGATGCGGTTGGCGCGGGCGGTGTCGTAACTGGCCTGGGATTGCAGCACGTCGGTCTTGTCCGACAGGCCCACATCAAAGCGCTCGTTGGACTGGTCGAGCTGACGCTTGAAGGCGTTTTCTTCGGCCTTGGTCGACGCCAGGTTGTCCTGGGCGCGCAGCACGGCGAAGTAGTTTTCGGCGCTTTGCAGGATCAGGTTCTGCTCGGTGGCAGAGAGTTGCAGCGAGGCTTGCTCGTTGACGGCTTCGGCGGCTTGCAACTGGAACCAGCGATCGGCGCGGAACAGCGGCTGGCTCAGGGTTGCACGCCAGGAATGCGCGTCACGATTGGCGGTGGCCGCCGGTTGGGCGATCTGGGTGCGCACGTTATTGCTGTCGGCGCCGGCCGAGAGGTTGGGCAGCAAGCCAGCGCGAGCCTGGGGCACCACTTCTTTTTGCGCGCCATATTGAGCGCGGGCGGCGGCCAGGTCGGCGTTGTTGTTCACCGCTTCCTGGTAGACGCTGACCAAATCGGTTTTCGCGGACAAGGGCGCTTCAGCTGCCCAGACCATTCCATTGGTCGCACAAGACACGGCAAGAGCCAGTGAAAGTTTGCGCAGCATGAGGCGATCCCTAGTGTGAATATTACGGCGATAATTTAGCGCCCAAGGCTAAGTTTTGCCATTCCTGGCGTCAAGCATTGTGGCAGCCCCCGAGTGTAGTGGGGCTGACCCGGCGCAACAATCCCGCAATCACGCCATTCATCACGCTGAATGCACCGCTATTGGCAATTTGCCCACGCCATGGTCTAGACTGGCCTCGTTCTTGTCGGGGTGCCTTGTTGGAAGGCTGAGATCGGTAAATACCGGATCCCGTTGAACCTGATCAGGTTAGCGCCTGCGTAGGGAACAAGATTTCTCGTCACCCGGCGAGTCCTCTTGTGCTTCGTCCGGGATGTTGTTCGACAATCGAACAGCCCTCGTGCCTTGCACAGCACTGCTTTCAGTGCGTCCATCCGTCCCAGGTTCGCTCCGACAAAAATCCACCGCCTGGATAGTTGGAGAGCCCGTGATGACTACAAAATTAAAAAACACCGTGCACCTGAGTGAATCGGCCAAGGTCGACTCCGGCTCCGTGCAGCCGTTTACCCGCTCGCAAAAAATCTACGTGCAAGGCACTCGCCCGGACATTCGTGTGCCGATGCGTGAAATCAGCCTGGACGTGCCCCCCACCGATTTCGGCGGTGAGATCAACGCGCCCGTGGTGGTGTACGACACCTCCGGCCCGTATACCGACCCCAACGTCATCATCGACGTGCGCAAAGGCCTGGGCGATGTACGTTCGCCGTGGATCGAAGTACGTGGCGACACCGAGCGCCTGTCCGGCTTGAGCTCGCACTTCGGCCAGCAGCGCCTCAGCGATGCCGAGCTTACGGCCCTGCGCTTTGCCCACGTGAAGAACCCGCGTCGCGCGAAGGCCGGCGCCAACGTCACGCAGATGCACTACGCGCGCAAAGGCATCATCACCGCCGAGATGGAATACGTCGCCATCCGCGAAAACATGAAGCTTGAAGAAGCCCGCGCCAGTGGCCTGCTCGACCAGCAACATGCCGGCCACAGTTTCGGCGCCAGCGTGCCGAAAATTATCACCCCCGAATTCGTCCGCGAAGAAATCGCCCGTGGCCGCGCGATTATCCCGGCCAACATCAACCACACCGAATTGGAACCGATGATCATCGGCCGTAACTTCCTGGTGAAGATCAACGGCAACATCGGCAACAGCGCCCTGGGTTCGTCCATTGAAGAAGAAGTGGCGAAACTGACCTGGGGCATCCGCTGGGGTTCGGACACCGTGATGGACTTGTCCACCGGCAAGCACATCCACGAAACCCGCGAGTGGATCATCCGCAACTCGCCGGTGCCGATCGGTACCGTTCCGATCTACCAGGCCCTGGAAAAAGTCGGCGGCGCCGCCGAAGACCTGACCTGGGAGCTGTTCCGCGACACGTTGATCGAACAGGCCGAGCAGGGCGTCGACTACTTCACTATCCATGCCGGTGTGTTGCTGCGTTACGTACCGCTGACCGCTAAACGCGTCACCGGCATCGTGTCGCGTGGCGGCTCGATCATGGCCAAGTGGTGCCTGGCGCATCACAAAGAGAACTTCACCTACACGCATTTCGACGAAATCTGCGAAATCATGAAGGCCTATGACGTCAGCTTCTCCCTTGGCGACGGCCTGCGCCCGGGCTCGATTGCCGACGCCAACGACGCTGCGCAATTCGGCGAACTGGAAACCCTCGGCGAGCTGACCAAAATCGCCTGGAAGCACGACGTGCAAACCATGATCGAAGGCCCGGGCCACGTGCCGATGCAGTTGATCAAGGAGAACATGGACAAGCAGTTGGAATGCTGCGACGAGGCGCCGTTCTACACCCTCGGCCCGCTGACTACCGACATTGCACCGGGCTACGACCACATTACCTCGGGCATTGGTGCCGCGATGATCGGCTGGTTTGGTTGCGCCATGCTCTGCTACGTCACGCCCAAGGAACACCTGGGCTTGCCGAACAAGGATGACGTGAAGACCGGGATCATCACCTACAAGATCGCCGCCCACGCTGCGGACTTGGCCAAGGGGCATCCCGGCGCGCAGATTCGCGACAACGCCTTGAGCAAGGCGCGCTTCGAGTTCCGTTGGGAAGACCAGTTCAACCTCGGCCTGGACCCGGACACCGCACGTTCCTACCACGATGAAACCCTGCCGAAGGACTCGGCCAAGGTCGCGCATTTTTGCTCGATGTGCGGGCCGAAGTTCTGCTCGATGAAAATCACCCAGGAAGTGCGTGAGTACGCGGCCAACCAGCGCATTGAAGCGGTGGATGTGGATGTGGCCAAGGGCTTGGCCGAGCAGGCGCAGCGGTTCAAGCAGGAAGGGAGCCAGCTTTACAAGAAGGTCTGATCCGGGATTGTAGGCGCCTGTACCGGCCTCTTCGCGAGCAAGCCCGCTCCCACATTTGAAATGCATTCCAAATGTGGGAGCGGGCTTGCTCGCGAAGGCAATCTGACAAACAACAAAGTGTCCCTCAGAGATAACACCCTTGAGCATTCAACCCAGCACCTATTCCCCTGACATCGCGGTGCCCGCTGACAAACGCGTCTTCGGCGCCCGCGACCTGTTTTCCCTGTGGTTCTCCCTCGGCATCGGCCTGATGGTTCTTCAAACCGGCGCCTTGCTCGCGCCGGGCCTGGGCTTGTCCGGCTCGTTGCTGGCGATTTTCCTCGGCACCCTGGTCGGCGTGCTGTTACTGGCCGCCGTCGGCGTGATTGGCAGCGACACCGGCCTGTCGGCCATGGCCGCGCTTAAACTCAGCCTCGGCGCCCGGGGCGCGAGCCTGCCGGCGTTGCTGAACCTGCTGCAACTGATCGGCTGGGGCTCGTTTGAAATCATCGTGATGCGCGATGCCGCCAGTTTGTTGGGCACGCGCGCGTTCAGCGAAGGCAGCTTGCTGGCGAACCCTTTGCTGTGGACGCTGTTTTTCGGCGGTTTGGCGACGTTGCTGGCGGTCAGCGGCCCGCTGACGTTCGTACGGCAAATCCTGCGCAAATGGGGCATCTGGCTGCTGCTCGCCGCCTGCCTGTGGCTGACCTGGAACCTGTTCGCCAAGGCCGACCTCGCCGCACTCTGGGCCAAGTCCGGTGACGGCTCGATGCCGTTCGCCGTGGGTTTTGATATCGCCATCGCCATGCCGCTGTCTTGGCTGCCGCTGATTGCCGATTACTCACGTTTCGGCAAGCGCGCCAAACATGTCTTCGGCGGTACGGCGCTGGGTTTCTTTATCGGCAATTTCTGGCTGATGAGCCTGGGCGTGGCCTACACCCTGGCGTTTGCGCCGAGTGGTGAGGTGAATGCGCTGTTGCTGGCCCTGGCCGGCGCAGGCTTGGGCATTCCGCTGTTGCTGATCCTGTTGGACGAGTCGGAAAACGCCTTTGCCGATATTCACTCGGCGGCGGTGTCCAGCGGGATTCTGTTGCGTTGGAAAGTCGAGCATCTGGCGCTGGCTATCGGCGTGATCTGCACGTTGATCGCCTGCTTCGCACCGTTGGCGCAGTATCAGAACTTCCTGTTGCTGATCGGCTCGGTGTTTGCGCCTTTGTTCGGCGTGGTGCTGGTGGATCACTTTATCCTGCGCCGCCGTGGCCAAGGCGCGGTTGGCAACCTGCACTGGCCTGCGCTGGTGGCCTGGTTGGGCGGCATCGGCACGTATCATCTGCTCGCCAATCTTTATCCGGATATCGGCGCAACCCTGCCGGCACTGGTGCTGGCAGGATTGCTGCAGTTCATCCTGGGCCGGGCCTTCAGTGGCGTGCGGGCGCCAGTTCGGGCTTGAGTACGCCGGTGAGGCGCGCATAGGGGATGGTCATTTCGATCAGCCCCAATGCGTAAGGCGCAATCGTCGCCACGTTGTACTTGAGCACCACGCCGTTGCTGGTCAAGGCCACGTTCGGCGTTTTCTGGAACGGCCAGCTCTTCACGAACTCCGGGTCACGGTCCATCTGCGAGTTGATCAGCCAGCTGTTGTGGGCGACTTTCGCGGTATTCCAGAACGCTTGCTCCTGGCCCGGCAACAGCATGTCGGTCAGGCTCAGTTCCTTGTGCAGCAGGCGTGAATAGTTGATGAACCCACGGCCGGGCTCGCCATGGGCGGCGCCGGTGTCGAGGTAGCTGGACACCTCGATGATCACAAGTCCGTCATGCTGCTCACGTACCTTGGCCTGCAAGTACATGCTGTTGCGGTCGGGCGATTCGCGCAGGAACTTGTCGCGGTAGGCATTCAGCGTCGGCGGCACGCTGGCGCCGGGTGTGGTGCGGGTCATTTGCAGCAGGCGCTGCTCCACCAGCGTGTCGAGTTGCGGCTCGGTGGGGAAGTGCACGGTATCGATGTTCACCAGCGGACAATCAGGGCTGTTGCAGCCGGGTTTGATCTGCTCCGAGGCGTCTGGCTTGGTATCCAGCGGCTTTAGGTAGCTGGGCTGGAACAGGCTCTGGCAAGCACCGAGGGTCAAGGCAATACAGGCCACGGAGGCGACTTTTAAAAGCGACATGTGTGTCCTTCGGAAATCGATGGGAAGCGAAAAGAGTAGCGCTTGGACTGCCAACAGGGCAGTCAGTTCGCCACTAAGCTGATTAGAGTGAGTTTGACGTCCGCCGTCTATCCCGGCAACTGGAAAGGGGCTGCACCAACGGGCAGGAGCGCGTTAGGATGGCCCGAATTGCACGGGCATAACGAGGACAGACATGACGGACATTGCCAAGTCGACGCCGCACAAGATCGAGATTGTTCAGCGCGACACTGCTTACCAGGGCTTCTACACGCTTGATCGCGTGCAGTTGCGCCACGAGAAATTCGATGGCGGCATGAGCCGGGTGATCAATCGCGAAGTCTTCGTTCGGCATGACGCGGTGTGCGTGTTGCCTTACGACCCGCAGCGCGATGAAGTGGTCCTGATCGAGCAGTTTCGTGTCGGCGCCATGGGCCGTACCGACAACCCGTGGCTGGTGGAAATGGTCGCCGGCCTGATCGACAAGGATGAAGAGCCGGAGGAGGTTGCACACCGCGAAGCCGAGGAGGAAGCTGGGCTTACATTCTCCGCGCTGTGGCCGATCACCCAGTATTTTCCATCGCCCGGTGGCAGCACTGAATTCGTCCACTTGTACCTGGGCCGTTGCGACAGCGCCGGGGCGGGTGGCGTCCATGGACTGGAAGAAGAGGCAGAAGATATCCGCGTCACCCCTTGGGCGTTCGAAGATGCCTTGCAAGCGGTGCGTGACGGCAAAATTTCCAACGCAGCCAGCATTATCGCCCTGCAATGGCTTGCGCTTAATCGCGCGGAAGTGAGGGGGTTATGGCAGTAAAGGCACGGGAACGTTATCGAGTCGACCTGATCGGGCTGCAAGCCGCCTGCGAGGCTAACTATGCGCGGTTGATGCGCTTGCTCCCCGACATGCGCCACGCCCCCGAAGCGCGGCGCATTGCCGTGACCCACGGCGACCAGATGCTCGGCGTACTGACCCTCGAGGTGATCGTCAACTGCCCGTACACCACTACCCTGCGTGTGCGCCAGGAACACAGCCTGCCGTGGCTGCCGGTGCCGCAGCTGGAAGTGCAGGTGTATCACGATGCGCGAATGGCCGAAGTGATCAGCGCCGAACATGCACGCCGCTTTCGCAGCATCTATCCTTACCCGAATGTGTTCATGCACCAGCCCGATGAGAAAGCACAGCTCAATGTGTTCCTCGGTGAATGGTTGAGTCACTGCCTGGCCCTGGGCCACGAGTTTGAAGTCGTGCGGTAGATGTGAACTGCGTCTGCTTCCTCCGCTTTCCTCTTTGTGTCCTGCCCCAGCATAATCGCGCCAAATGTCCATTTCCTGTGATTGCCTTGGGAGAGCGCCTTGCCAAGCGTATCCGCCTTGAACCCTGATGCGCCGGCGTTGCTGGTGCAGTTGTCCGACAGCCACCTGTTTGCCGAGGCCGACGGCACGCTGCTGGGCATGAATACCTGCGAGAGCCTGCAGCGGGTGATCGAGTTGGTACGCGAGCAGCAGCCGCAGATCGATTTGGTGCTGGCAACGGGCGATTTGTCCCAGGACGGCACGCTTGAGTCTTATCAACAGTTTCGCGACCTGAGCCGGCCGATTGATGCGCCGGCGCGCTGGATTCCCGGCAACCACGACGAGCCACAGATCATGGCGCATGCCGCCGTGCATAGTGATCTGCTGGAGCCGGTGGTCGACATCGGCAACTGGCGCGTCACCCTGCTGGATTCGGCAGTTCCCGGTTCGGTGCCCGGTTACCTGCAAGACCAGCAACTGCAATTGTTGGCCCAGTCCTTGAGTGAGGCGCCGGGTCGGCACCATCTGGTGTGCTTTCACCATCATCCGGTGCCTATCGGCTGTGCCTGGATGGAGCCCATCGGGCTGCGCAACCCCGACGCCTTGTTTGCCGTACTCGACCGTTTTCCGCAGGTCAAGGCGGTGCTGTGGGGGCATGTGCACCAAGAGATCGACCGCGAACGCAACGGTGTACGCCTGCTGGCTTCGCCGTCCACCTGCATCCAGTTCACGCCGGGCAGTGAAGACTTCCAGGTCAGCGAACAAGCGCCAGGCTACCGATGGCTGCGCCTGCACGCCGACGGACGGTTGGAAACTGGCGTTGAGCGAGTCAAAGGCTTTGCCTTTACCGTGGATTACGGCAGCAACGGCTACTAAAAGCTGTAAACACTGATCAAAATGTGAGAGCTGGCTTGCCTGCGATAGCGGCATGCCGGTTAACAAATGTGTGGCTGATACACCGCCATCGCAGGCAAGCCAGCTCCCACAGTGGATCTTCTGTGTCCTTTAGATAGAGGGACTCACACACCCCCTCGATCCCTGTAAACTGCGCCTCTTTGGCTGAAGCACGGAGAGCCCGGCATGTCCGCTTCGATCTTGTATATCCACGGTTTCAACAGCGCGCCTGCGTCCAACAAGGCCAGCCAACTGATGACTGTGATGGACAGCCTCGGCCTGGCCGACCAATTGCGCGTGCCGGCCCTGCATCACCACCCCCGCCAGGCGATTCCTCAGTTGGAGGAGGCCATTGCACAGCTGGGTCGGCCGCTGCTGGTCGGCAGCTCACTCGGCGGCTACTATGCAACCCATCTTGCCGAACGCCATGGCCTTAAGGCGCTGCTGGTCAACCCGGCGGTCAGCCCTCATCGGATGTTCGACGGTTACCTGGGCACCCAGAAGAACCTTTACACCGATGAAACCTGGGAATTGACCCACGATCACGTCACGGCACTGGCCGAGCTGGAAGTTCCGGCGCCCCAGGATGCCGCGCGTTATCAGGTGTGGTTGCAGACCGGCGATGAAACACTGGACTATCGCCTCGCCCAACAGTATTACCGAGCCTGTGCCTTGCGCATCCAGGCCGGTGGCGACCATGGTTATCAAGGGTTCGCCCTGCAATTGCCGGCAATGTTGAGCTTTGCCGGCATTGGCCCTGATCAGTATCAATCCTTCGATTTTTCTTCACTGTGAGAATCGCGGGTTACTTTTTAATCGAACGACTCACGACGAGACCCCATGGCCACTCCCAGCGCTAGCTCTTATAACGCCGACGCCATCGAAGTCCTCTCGGGCCTCGACCCGGTGCGCAAACGCCCCGGCATGTACACCGACACCAGTCGGCCGAACCACCTTGCCCAGGAAGTCATCGACAACAGCGTCGACGAAGCCTTGGCCGGGCACGCCAAGTCGGTACAAGTCATCCTCCATGCCGACCATTCCCTGGAAGTGTCTGACGATGGTCGCGGCATGCCGGTGGACATTCACCCGGAAGAGGGTGTGTCGGGCGTCGAGCTGATCCTCACCAAGCTGCACGCCGGCGGCAAGTTCTCCAACAAGAACTACCAGTTCTCCGGTGGCTTGCACGGTGTGGGTATTTCGGTGGTCAACGCCCTGTCCACACTGGTGCGGGTCAAGGTCAAGCGCGACGGCAACGAGTACCAGATGACCTTCGCCGATGGCTACAAAGCCACCGACCTGGAAGTGATCGGCACCGTCGGCAAGCGCAACACCGGCACCAGCGTGTACTTCGCGCCGGACCCTAAATACTTCGATTCGCCAAAATTCTCCATCAGCCGCCTCAAGCACGTGCTCAAGGCCAAGGCGGTTCTGTGCCCGGGCCTGCTGGTCAGCTTTGAAGACAAAGGCACCGGCGAAAAGGTCGAGTGGCACTACGAAGACGGCCTGCGCTCCTACCTGGAAGACTCCGTCAGCGACTTCGAACGCCTGCCCAACGAGCCGTTCTGCGGCAGCCTGGCCGGTAATAAAGAAGCGGTCGACTGGGCGCTGCTGTGGTTGCCCGAAGGCGGCGACAGCGTGCAGGAAAGCTACGTCAACCTGATCCCCACCGCTCAGGGCGGCACCCACGTCAATGGTTTGCGCCAGGGTTTGCTCGATGCCATGCGCGAATTCTGCGAATACCGCAGCCTGTTGCCGCGCGGCGTGAAGCTGGCGCCGGAAGACGTGTGGGAGCGCATCGCGTTCGTACTGTCGATGAAAATGCAGGAGCCGCAATTCTCCGGCCAGACCAAAGAACGGCTGTCGTCCCGTGAGGCGGCGGCGTTTGTTTCTGGTGTGGTCAAGGACGCCTTCAGCCTGTGGCTCAATGAACACCCGGAACTGGGCCTGGCCCTGGCGGAGTTGGCGATCAACAACGCCGGCCGTCGCCTCAAAGCCAGCAAAAAGGTCGAGCGCAAGCGCATTACGGCTGGCCCGGCACTGCCGGGCAAACTGGCCGATTGCGCCGGGCAAGACCCGATGCGTTCCGAGCTGTTCCTGGTGGAAGGTGACTCCGCCGGCGGTTCCGCCAAGCAAGCGCGGGACAAGGAATTCCAGGCGATCCTGCCGTTACGCGGCAAGATCCTCAACACCTGGGAAGTCGACGGCAGCGAAGTCCTGGCCAGCCAGGAAGTGCACAACATTGCCGTGGCCATCGGCGTCGACCCGGGCGCGGCAGACATCAGCCAGCTGCGCTACGGCAAGATCTGCATCCTCGCCGACGCCGACTCTGACGGCCTGCACATCGCCACGTTGCTGTGCGCGCTGTTCGTCCAGCACTTCCGCCCACTGGTGGATGCCGGTCACGTCTATGTCGCGATGCCGCCGCTGTACCGCATCGACTTGGGCAAAGAGATTTTCTACGCCCTCGACGAAGCCGAGCGCGATGGCATCCTCGACCGTCTGGTCGCCGAGAAAAAGCGCGGCAAACCACAGGTCACACGATTCAAAGGTCTGGGTGAGATGAACCCGCCGCAGCTGCGCGAAACCACCATGGACCCGAACACTCGGCGCCTTGTGCAGTTGACCCTGGAAGACTTCGCCGGCACGTCGGAAATGATGGACATGTTGCTGGCGAAGAAGCGTGCACCGGATCGCAAAGCCTGGCTGGAGTCCAAAGGCAACCTGGCCGAGGTTCTGGGCTGATGCGCACAGGTTTCGCCCTGGCGATCCTGATGTTGAGCGGGTTGGCGGCCACCGAGGTGGTCGCCGCGCCCGCGGTTGAGCTTAAACTCGTGTCCGAACACCCGGTGGACGGCATGCGCGGCGGTAACCTGTCGGGCCTGGCCCTGTGTGGCAAAGAGCTGTGGACCGTTTCCGACCGCGATGACGACCAGATCTACCGCCTCGATATCAGCGCGCCGACCTGGAAGGCCGAAACGCTGAAGATCGACGTGCCGCCGGTGCCGGAGTCCGGTTTACCGTGGGGGCTGCGCTCGCGCACCAAGGCTGCTTCGTTCATTCGCGGTGGTGACCTGGACTTTGAAGGCATCACCTGCGATGCCGCCGGTAACCGCTACATTGTCAGCGAAGCCCATGCGGCGGTGCTGCAAGTGCCGGTGAGCGGTGCGCCGCAGTGGTTGAAAATCGCCCCGGGCATGGTGCGCGAAGCACGGGCCAGCGGCATGTTGCTGCATTTCAATGCCTTGTTCGAAGGCTTGGCGATCAACCCGCAAGGCAATCAGATCTGGCTGGCCGCCGAGCGTGAGCGACGTGGCTTGATCTCGATCAAGCGCGGGCAAAGTGTGTGGGATTGTGAGGGGCCTTGTGTGTTGCTGAGCGAGGCCGGGCAGGAAGTGCAGCCGGTGCAGTTCACCGATGCCAAGGCCGTGTCCAAGGACTTTGCCGACCTCGCGCTGTTCAACGGCAAGCTGTTTACGCTGGAACGCAATGCGTTCCAGATTTGCCGGCGCGATGCGGTCACTGCAAAAGTCGAGTTGTGCTGGTCGTTTGCCGACGAGACCCTGACGCCGAATCGGCGTTATGCCCAGCCTTATGGTTTGGCCGAAGCACTGGTGGTGGATGCCGACGGAGCCTGGCTGGGGATCGACAACAATTTCGGCCCTCGTGCCGATGGTGAAAAACGGCCGATGGTCTATCGTTTTGCCGCGCCTGCCGGTGGCTGGGGCGCTCAGCCATGAGTGCACAACCGCCCGGCAAGCGCGCCGGACGTGTGTTGATGTTCGTGGCGTGGGGAGCGGGGCTGTTTTTGGCCACACGGTTTTTTGGGCAGTGGGAAGCGCGTCAGCAAAACCCGAATGCCGTGGTGACCTCGGAACAGCACGAGGGTTACATCGAAGTGAAATTGCTCGGCAACGGCCAAGGCCATTTTGTTGCCAGCGGCCAGATCAACGGTCAACCGGTGGAGTTTATGCTCGACACCGGGGCGACCGACGTGGCGGTTCCGGCCGAATTGGCCGACCGTCTCGGGCTCAAGCGTGGCATGCCGGTGACCTTGAGCACCGCCAATGGGCGGAGTCAGGGCTACCGTACCCAGCTCGACCGCCTGAAACTGGGCGATATCGTCCTTC
This sequence comes from Pseudomonas sp. O39, assembly GCF_045447295.1. Lineage (NCBI taxonomy): Bacteria > Pseudomonadati > Pseudomonadota > Gammaproteobacteria > Pseudomonadales > Pseudomonadaceae > Pseudomonas > Pseudomonas sp. O39. The sequence continues at coordinate 198,061 of NZ_JBJGXV010000001.1, read as the reverse complement.
AGGACGTCCGTGCGCTGGTGGCGCCGGGCTTGGGCGGGGAACAGGTGCTGTTGGGCATGAGTGCATTGAAACAACTTGAATTTACCCAGCGCAGCGGCACATTGCTGCTGCGCCAGACCAAACAATGATGAGGCCCGCATGAGTGACATCCTCGCAGACAGCTTAGATGGCGTAGAACGCCGATCGCTGGCTGACTTCACCGAAAATGCCTACCTCAACTACTCCATGTACGTGATCATGGACCGTGCCTTGCCGCATATCGGCGACGGCCTGAAGCCGGTACAACGGCGCATCATCTACGCCATGAGTGAGTTGGGCCTGGACGCTGATTCCAAGCACAAGAAGTCGGCGCGTACCGTCGGTGACGTGCTCGGTAAGTTCCACCCCCACGGCGACTCTGCGTGCTATGAAGCCATGGTGCTGATGGCCCAGCCGTTCAGCTACCGCTACACCTTGGTGGACGGGCAAGGTAACTGGGGTGCGCCGGATGATCCCAAGTCTTTCGCTGCCATGCGTTATACCGAGGCGCGCCTGTCGCGTTATTCGGAAGTGCTGCTCAGCGAGTTGGGGCAGGGCACCGCTAACTGGGGGCCGAACTTCGACGGCACCCTGGACGAACCCCTGGTGTTGCCGGCGCGTTTGCCGAATATCCTGCTCAATGGCACCACCGGCATTGCGGTCGGCATGGCCACCGACGTGCCGCCGCACAACCTGCGTGAAGTGGCCACCGCCTGCGTGCGCTTGCTGGACGAGCCCAAAGCCACGGTCGAGCAACTCTGCGAGCATATCCAGGGCCCGGATTACCCGACCGAAGCGGAAATCATCACACCGCGCGCCGACCTGCTGAAGATGTACGAGACCGGCAAGGGCTCGGTGCGCATGCGCGCGGTTTATCACATCGAAGATGGCGACATTATCGTCACCGCGCTGCCGCATCAGGTGTCCGGTGCCAAGGTGCTGGAACAGATCGCTGCGCTGATGCAGGCCAAACCGTCGAAATTGCCGCAGGTTGCGGACCTGCGTGACGAGTCTGACCACGAAAACCCATGCCGCATCGTGATCATCCCGACCAATAGCCGCGTCGACCACGAAGTGCTGATGCAGCATCTGTTCGCCAGCACCGACCTGGAGTCCAGCTACCGGGTCAACGTCAACATCATCGGCCTGGACGGCAAGCCGCAGCTGAAAAACCTGCGCAACCTGCTGGTGGAGTGGCTGGAGTTCCGCGTGCAGACCGTGCGCCGCCGCCTGCAATTCCGTCTCGACAAGGTTGAGCGTCGCTTGCACCTGTTGGACGGTTTGCTGATTGCCTACCTCAACCTGGATGAAGTGATCCACATCATCCGTACTGCCGAGCACCCGAAAGCCGAGCTGATCGCGCGTTTTGAGCTGAGCGAGATCCAGGCCGACTACATCCTCGATACCCGCTTGCGCCAATTGGCGCGACTGGAAGAAATGAAGCTGCGTGACGAGCAAGATGCACTGCTCAAAGAGCAAGCCAAGCTGCAAGCCCTGCTGGGCAGCGAAGCCAAACTCAAGAAGCTGGTGCGCAGTGAGCTGATCAAAGACGCCGAAACCTATGGCGATGATCGCCGCTCGCCAATCGTTGAGCGCGCTGAAGCCAAAGCTCTGACAGAAACCGAGCTGCTACCTAACGAGAAAATTACCGTCGTTCTGTCGGAAAAGGGTTGGGTTCGTTCCGCCAAAGGGCATGATATTGACGCCACCGGCCTCTCCTACAAGGCGGGTGATGGTTTCAAGACCGCTGCGGCCGGGCGTTCCAACCAGTTTGCGGTGTTTATCGACTCTACCGGGCGCAGTTATTCGGTGCCGGCGCACACCTTGCCATCGGCACGGGGCCAGGGCGAGCCACTGACCGGGCGCCTCACACCGCCACCGGGGGCGAATTTTGAGTGCGTGCTGCTGCCGGATGATGATTCGCTGTATGTGATCGCCTCCGATGCGGGTTACGGTTTTGTGGTCAAGGGCGAAGACCTGCAGGCCAAGAACAAGGCGGGCAAGGCATTGTTGAGCTTGCCGAACAACGCCAAGGTGATCCTGCCGCGCACCGTGGACGACCGCGAGAGCAACTGGCTGGCGTCGGTGACCACCGAGGGGCGTTTGCTGGTGTTCAAAATCAGCGACTTGCCGCAGTTGGGCAAAGGCAAGGGCAACAAGATAATCGGGATTCCCGGGGAGCGTGTGGCCAGTCGCGAAGAGTACGTGACCGACATCGCCGTGATCCCGGAAGGTTCAACCCTGGTGCTCCAGGCCGGCAAGCGCACGCTGTCGTTGCGCCCTGACGACCTTGAACACTACAAGGGTGAGCGTGGCCGACGCGGCAACAAACTGCCGCGGGGTTTCCAGCGAGTGGATGCTTTGCTCGTGGAAACGCCTGTTTAACGCCGATTAGAGCCCTCGATCTACGATTTAACGCGTAGATCGACGCTTTGGCGCTGGAGTCAGGGCGCATATTCACGGATGATATGGCCTTTCCAGCGCCGGCGTGGCCGAGCGTGTTTAGGTTATTTTTAGTATTACATTGTGGTTCGCCTTGTGGCAGCCACCTGGATGGGATGATGACTGCTCCACGCCTTCCTTTAATTTTGATGCTCGCTGGCCTTTTGGGGCTGGCGGGCTGCAGCACACACCAGCCTGTGTCGCTGTACCAGCTGGACAGCGGAAGTCCGGCTCAGCCCGCCCAAACGGCGGGTATGGCCGTATTGCTTGGCCCGGTCGTCGTTGCCGATTACCTGCAACGTGAAACCCTGCTGCAACGTCAGAACGACGGCAGCTTGCAAGGTTCCACAGATGGTCGTTGGGCGGGCAGTTTGTCGTCCGATATCAACCAACTGATGCTGCGCCAGGTTGCAGGCCATCTCGACAGCCAGCGTGTGGTGCTTGCGCCGGCGCCAACCGGCTTCACCCCGGATGTGCAGGTGTTGCTGACGATTACGCGGCTCGACTCGGGGGCCTCGCAGCCGGCGATCCTGGATGCGCAGTGGCGTTTGATCGACCGTCGTGGGCAAGTGCGCGATAACCGCATCGTGCATCTGCAGGAAGAGCACACCGGCACCACCGCGTCCCAGGTCCAGGCCCAGGGCGTGCTGTTGCAGCATTTGGCGCAGCAGTTGTCGGTGGCGCTCAAGCCGCTGGCTAATCAGCCGCCGGTTGCCGAGGCACCGCGTAAGCAGGCCCCGGCTCAGGCCAAACCGGCAGTGCCGGGAAAGCCGAAGATGCCGATGGCAACGCCGATTCGTACGGATATGGAAGTGTTCAGGTTCTGACCTGAAACCGACCCACAAAAAAGGCCCGCTGACTCAGCGGGCCTTTTTTTGTCTGCGATTCGAAGCTTGGCACAGACCAAATGTAGGAGGGGGCTTGCTCCCGAAAGCGGTGGGTCAGCCAATGCATGTGCTGACTGACACTCTGCTATCGGGAGCAAGCCCCCTCCCACATTGATCCATCGGTGTTGTTTAGGGCTTGGTACGGGTCTCATGCATGCGCGCCAACTGGCGCTCAAGCATCGACGGGTACGGTTCCATCAACCGCTCCACACAGCTTGCGCCTTCAGGACTGGCAATCGGGCGGATACGTGCGCGCTGGCGGATCAGTGCATCTTCGCTGATCTTGCGCTCCACCAGCAGCAGGTTGCGGCTGTGTTGAGACAAGGCCAGTGCATCCTGGGCAATTTCGGTCAGCAGCAGGTCGATCTGGCTCATGCCGAACAGATCGTCACCCACCGTCAGGCCCAATTGCAGTTGCAACGTGATGCCACTGTCCGCAACTTCAATCTGCAGGGCATGGCCCAGGGCGCGCAGCAGTTCGCCGCAGCAGATGGCGTTGGTCAGGTAGTCTTCGCCGCTGTCTTCGCTGTGGAACAGCATCAGCGTACTGCCATCGTTCAGGGTGTGCAGTTCGCTCTGATAGAGCGAAGCGGCCTGGTCGAGGCAGTCGCGGTAGCGTTCCAGCAATTCCGTCAGGCGGGCGCGGGGCAGGCGGCGCAGTTGGTCCTGGGCACCCAGTTGCACAGCCAATACGGCGCTGTGCTGCGGTTCGGTGTTTTTCACCGGCTCAGGCTTTGGGGCGACAGCGGGTGCGGCGGCCGAGGTGTCGCGCAGGTCGGAGAACGGATCTTCATCATCCAGTTCATCCTCTTCGGCCTTGATCACCTGGCGTGTGGCAGGCTTGAGGCCGGCCACCGGTGCACTTTCGTCAAAGCCTGGGTCGCGCAGGTCGCGCACTTCAAACTCGGGCTCGTCGTCGTAATCGGTGTCGTCGTATTCAGGCTCGGGTTCAGCCTCTGGCACGATGACAGGTTCCGGGGCGAAGCTGGCGTGAAGCTGGCGGGCGAGGTCGCCGATCTCATCCTGGCGGTCGGTGGCCGGGGTGTGTTCGTCGATGTCGCGCAGCCAGATGCGCAGTTGCATCAGCGGCGTGGAGATGTGCCGACCCAGGCGCAGGCTCAAGGCCAGGGCCAATGCCAGCAGGATCGCGCTGAGAATGCCCATGCTTTGCAGGCTGATGGTCATCGGCTGCTGGAATTGCTGCATGTCGAGGCTGATACGCAGTTGGCCCGCTTTCACGTCCTGAAACGTGATATTGCTCTGATACAGGCCTTCGGCTTCACCTAGCAGGCCGTTTTTCGGGCGCTGCCCGGCTTCGGCCATGATCCGGTTGTCCACGCTATAGATTGCAGCGTGAGCCACCAGCGGGTTCTTGGTCAGGTTATTGAGCAGCACGTTGAGGCTGAGGATGTCGTTGGACACCAGCAACTCAGTCGCCGAGGTGGCGGTCTGGGTGGTCAAGCTTTCGCCCAGGGCGTCGGCTTGCTCGTGCATGGCCTGCTTGAACTGCAAACCCATCACGCAGGCGTAGATCACCAAGGCCAGAGCGACCAGGATCACGTTATGGCTGGCGATGCGTAATGCGATCGGTACACGGCGGTGGCGCAGTGCCCGGAAGATCAGCAGGAAGAAGTTATCGGTTTTTACTGGCGTGGGCCGGTTCACTTGCGCTCGGCTCTTGGTCCGTGAAGTTGACGCGCAGTATAGCGACAGGCCTAGAACCGGCAAAGCGCTGCCTGTGCCCGATGGTCACTGAAAGTGGGTAGAATGCGGTTTTTTTCCAGCCTGGGGGTGCGCTTTGCGCGAAATTGTCCTGATAAATATCACAGGTGAAGACCGCCCGGGTCTCACCGCAGCCATTACCGGTGTTCTGGCCCAGGGTGGTGTGAGCATTCTCGACATCGGCCAGGCGGTGATCCACGACACCTTGTCGTTCGGGATTCTCGTGGAAATCCCGAGCACTGAACAGGCGTCTTCTGTACTCAAGGACATCCTGTTTACGGCGTATAAGCTGGATCAACAGGTGCGTTTCACCCCGGTCTCCGAAGCAGATTACCAACACTGGGTCGACGGCCAGGGCAAAAAGCGCCACATCGTGACCTTGCTGACTCGCAAGGTGACGGCCGAGCAATTGCAACGTGTCAGCTCAATCACCGCGCAGTACGGTCTGAATATCGACCATATCGACCGTTTGTCGGGTCGCATGCCATTGGACACGCCGGCCGACAAGGGCAAGGGCTGTATCGAGTTCTCCGTGCGCGGCGAGCCGGCTGATCCCCAAGCCCTGCGCGCCGAGTTCCTGAGCGTGGCCCAGGAGCTGAATGTTGATATCGCGTTCCAGGAAGATTCGCTGTTCCGCCGTAACCGCCGCCTGGCGGTGTTCGATATGGACTCGACCCTGATCGAAGCCGAAGTCATCGACGAGTTGGCCAAGGCTGCCGGCGTGGGCGAGCAGGTGTCCGCCATCACCGAACGCGCAATGGCCGGCGAGTTGGACTTTCGCGCGAGCTTCAAGGAGCGCCTGGCATTGCTCAAGGGCCTGGATGTCAGCGTGCTGGACTCCATCGGTGCTTCGCTGCGCCTGACCGAAGGCGCCGAAACCCTGTTCGCCGAACTCAAGCGCCTGGGCTACAAGACCGCAATCCTGTCGGGCGGTTTTACCTACTTCGCCAAGCAGTTGCAGGCCAAGCTGGGCATCGACTATGTGTTCGCCAACGAGCTGGAAGTGGTGGATGGCAAGGTGACCGGCGTGGCCGTCGAGCCGATTGTCGACGCTCAGCGTAAGGCGGATCTGCTGAAGGAATTGGCCCACAAGGAAGGTTTGCGTCTGGAACAGACCATTGCGGTCGGTGACGGCGCCAATGACTTGCCGATGCTGGCGATTGCCGGCTTGGGTGTGGCGTTTCGCGCCAAGCCGCTGGTCAAGCAATCGGCCAAGCAGGCGATTTCGACCTTGGGGCTGGATGGCGTGCTGTACCTGCTGGGCCTGCGTGACCGCGACGGTCAGCTGTAAGCCGAAATAACTGAAGCACCCTGGTCAAAGTGGGAGCGGGCTTGCTCGCGAATGCGGTAGATCAGTCGGTATCTCTATTGACTGTCACACCGCATTCGCGAGCAAGCCCGCTCCCACATTTTGATCTTCAATCGGCTTTGAATCAGGCCTTCGGCAGTGCGATGCCCTGGCCCATCTGCACAGGCGTACCCGCCACCAGCTCTTCTGCCCACTTCACCTGATCCGGCCCGAACAGCACGATCGCGGTCGAACCCAGCTTGAAGCGACCCAGTTCCGCTCCTTTTTCCAAGTGAATCGGCGCGCGGGCGGCTTCGTCGTAGCGGAAGGTTTTCAGCTCGCGCTTCGGCGGCGTAACCAACCCGGCCCATACCGTTTCAATCGACGCAACGATCATTGCACCGACCAACACCACCGCCATTGGGCCGCGTTCGGTGTCGAACAGGCAGACAACACGCTCGTTACGTGCAAACAGCTCAGGCACGTTTTCGGCGGTGGTCTGGTTTACCGAGAAAATCCGCCCAGGCACGTAGACCATCTCGCGCAGGGTGCCGGCCAGCGGCATGTGCACGCGGTGGTAGTCCTTCGGCGACAGGTAGATGGTGGCGAAATCACCGCCCATAAACGGCGCAGCGAGTGCCGCGTCGCCGCCCAGCAGTTCCAGCACGCTGAAGCTGTGGCCCTTGGCCTGGAATACGCGGCCGTGTTCAATCGGGCCAAGCTGGCTGACGGCACCGTCGGCCGGGCTCAGTACCGCACCTGGGGTTTGGTCCAGCGGGCGGGCGCCGTCTTTCAATGCACGGGTGAAGAATGCGTTGAAATGCTCGTAGGCGGTCAGGTCTTCAACCAGCGCCTGGGACATGTCCACTTGGTAGCGCTTGGCGAACCAACTGGTGAAGGCGTTCTTGAACCAGCGCACGCGGCACTCGGCAACGCAGCCGGCCAGGCGCGACAGCAAGTGGTGCGGCAGCAAGTATTGGCTGAGGATAAACAACTGCTTTTTCATTAAGTGTCCTTAAACCTTAAATCTCAACGGGGGTGTCGGGGTGGTTGCCCCATTCGCCCCAGGAACCGGCATAACCTTTGACTCGCGGATAACCGAGCGCCTTGGCCACCAGGTAGGTGAAGCCAGAGCGGTGGTGAGTCTGGCAGTGGGTGATGATTTCTTTGTCTTTGGTCAGGCCGAGGTCTTCGAGGATTTGCGGCATGTCGCGGCGGATACGCAGGTTGCGCGCCTTGTCCATGCCGGCGGTCCATTCGAAGTTCACCGCGCCGGGGATGTGACCCCCTTTGGCGGCGAGGACCTTTTCACCGGAATACTCCAGCGGGCCGCGTGCGTCCCAGATACCCAGGTCGGCTGCACCGAGGCGGCTTTGCAGGTATTCGCGCGTGGCCGTGGGGCCGTCGTGCAAGGTCAGGCTGACCGGGCCACCGACAGGGGCCGGTACCTCGGTGGATACCGGGTGTTGGCCGTCCAGCCACGCCAGCAGGCCGCCGTCCAGGTAGTGGTATTTCTGGTGTCCGATCACGTCGAGCAGCCAGATAAAACGCCCGGCCCAGCCGCCGCCTTCGTCGTCGTAGACCACGTAGGTGGCATCCGGGGTGTGCCCCAGTTCGCCGAACAGTTTTTCCAGGTCGGCCTTGTTCGGCAGCAAACCCGGCGCGGGCGGTTGGCCCAGTTGGGTGCGCTTGGGGTCAACGAAATGCGCGCCGGGGATATGCCCTTCGGCGTAGCGGGCGGCACTGGTGAGGTCCACCAGAATCAGGTGTCCGGCATCCAGTTGACCGAGCAGGTCGCTGGATTCGATCACCAGCGGCAAGCCAGAGAAGTCAGGCATGTGAGGTCTCCTGGGCACAAATGTTGGCGATAAAGGAGGGCGATTGTAGCGCAAGCATCAGGCGCTGCGGTTGGTAAAGCTGTGCAGCGCTTTCTCGATGCATTGGGCGGTTTTGCCGAACGCCTGCACGGTGGTTTCCGAGAAGGGGCCGCCGCCCTGGTCGGCGACCATCAGCATCACCACGCGACCGTTACAGCTCAGGGAGCGCAACAGCAGGTGTTCGCCGGTAAACAGGCGACGCAGGACTGGCGGTAACAGCGCGGAAAACTGCGCGTGATTGTCCGGCGTGAGGCGCACCTGGGCGGGCTTTTCCAGCAGGCGCTGCAGCAGCGTGCTGTTGACCACATCCAGGCTCAGGCTCGCGGCGTCCTTGGGCAAACCGTCGGCTTGATGCACGCGCAAGGTGCTCAGGGCGCGGTCCGCCATAAACAGCAACACCCGTTGCATGCCGCTGGCGACCAGGGCTTCTTTGGCGCACGTAGTCAGGTGCATGGCGTTGGCAAAGCGGCTCGGCTCGACCAGCAATTCGGTACAGCGCTTGCGCCACACGGCCAATGCTTCGGCGGTGGGCGGCGGTGCGGGCAACAAGCCGCGATGAATTTTCTGTACATGCCACGGCCAGATCAGCGACAGCGCCGGGTGCCAAAGATCGGGCATCAGGGTGGTGCGGGCGCTGGCCACCGCTTGCTGGTGAACCTGCTGCTGCACGTCACTCAACGGCTCCTGCAAGTACAGCGCGGTGAGGTATTGCCAGCGCTCGGTGTGCGGGCAGGTCCACGATTCCTGGGCCGACATCGCCAGGCCGTTGGCCAGCAGCACGGTGTTCGCCGGCTGGTTGAGCCAGCGGCGCAGGTTGGGTTCGGCATCCAGTAATTGCTGCTGGCGCAGCGCGTCATCTTCACGGGCGATGTGCAGCGCCTTGACCAGCAAGCGCTGCTCGGTCAGCAGCAGGTTATAGCCCTGGGAGACCCAGATCGGCAGGTGCCAGGCTTCGGTCAAACCGAGGCACAAGTCCAGCAGGCGCACACCGAACAGCTCCCGTTCGACCTTGTAAGCCGACTGGCCTTTATGGATAACCCGCAGTTCCCATTCTTCCAGGAGCTTGGGATACGCGACGGCCAATGGCCATAGCGGGGACAGAAACAGCAGGCTGCCCCAGTGGATGTCTTGCCACAAACGCGCCAGGCGGCTGGCGAACAAACCGCTGGCTTGCTGGGACGCGTGTTGGCTCACCAGCAGCAGTTGGCGCAGGGCCAAGGGGATTTCATTGGCTGGAACCGAGGGCAGTCGCGCCAGCAGTTCTTCGGCGCGTTTCAAACCAAGACGGTTAAGCGCCACTTCGAGGTTTTCCGCCGGTTCCGCCAGGCTGTTGTGCGTATGGCTGTTGGCCTCGCGCATCACGCTGAGCACCAGCGCCGGGCTGTTTTGCATCAGCTCGGCAATGTCTCGCAATGAGCTGCGGCTGTCGCGAATGGCTTTGCACACGCGCTCGTGACTGGCCTGAGGCACGGGCAGCGGCACGTCGTCCAGACGCTTGATCCAAGCGGCGAGTGTGGTGGGTTTTGCAGTGGGTACTGTCGTTTCATTTGCCATGATTGGGGCGCGATCATCACTTGCGTTCAACACGCCCGGAACGGGCCGAATTGGCTTTTCGCCTTAACGGGCTATAGTCTGGCGCAGTTTTGCCGATAAGTAGAACAAGAGTTTTCGGCTGCACTCAATATGTCCATGAACCCGACGGCGCAAGTACCAATCCCCTATGGCTAAAATTATCGGCATCATCGTCGTCATCGCAAGCGTGCTCGGTGGGTACGTCCTGTCCCACGGTAAAATTGCTGCGCTGATCCAGCCCTTCGAAGTGATGATTATCGGCGGTGCGGCCTTGGGTGCATTCTTGCAGGCCAACCCCGGCTACATGACCATGCATGTGATCAAGAAGTCGCTGGGCATGTTCAGCTCGCGTTTCTCTCACACCTTCTACCTGGAAGTGCTGGGTCTGATATTCGAGATCCTCAACAAGAGCCGCCGCGAAGGCATGATGGCCATCGAAGGCGATATCGAAGACGCCGCCGCCAGCCCGATTTTCGCCAAGTACCCGGCCGTGCTCAAAGATGAGCGCATGACCGCCTACATCTGTGATTACCTGCGCATCATGTCCTCCGGCAACATGGCGCCTCACGAGCTGGAAGGCTTGTTCGACATGGAGCTGTTCAGCCTTAAAGAAGAGTTGGAACACCCTTCGCACGCCGTGACCGGCGTTGCTGACGCCATGCCCGGGTTTGGTATTGTCGCGGCGGTGCTCGGTATTGTGGTGACCATGGCGTCCCTGGGCGAAGGCGACCAGAAGGCCATTGGCATGCACGTGGGTGCGGCCCTCGTCGGTACCTTCTTCGGTATTCTGGCGGCGTATGGTTTCTTTGGCCCGCTCGCTACCTGCCTGGCCCACGATGCCAAGGAAGAGGTCAACCTCTACGAAGCGATCAAGGCGTGCCTGGTGGCTTCGGCGTCCGGTATGCCGCCATCGCTGGCGGTGGAGTTCGGGCGCAAGGTGCTGTACCCGAAACATCGCCCAAGTTTTTCCGAGCTGGAACAAGCGGTTCGCGGTCGCTAAACCATGGAAAACAACCAGCCGATAATCATCAAGCGCGTCAAGCGCTTCGCTGCGGGGCACCATGGTGGCGCATGGAAAATCGCCTTCGCCGACTTCGCGACGGCGATGATGGCGTTCTTTCTGGTGCTGTGGCTGATGTCGACCGCTACGCCGGAACAAAAAATCGCCATCGCCGGTTACTTCAAAGACCCGATAGGCTTTTCGGAGAGTGGTACGCCCTTTGTGATTGACCTGGGCGGCTCGCCGCAGCTGGCGCCTGAGCGCACCATCAACCCCGAGGTCAAGACCGAATCGCCGCAGGAAAACATCCCGATCGAGCGCGACACTGTCGAGAGCATGGCCGAGCAGGTCGAGAAAGAGCGCCTCGAGTTGTTGCTGCAGGAACTGCAGACCAAGGTTGAAGAAAACCCGCAGCTGTTGAAATTCAAGGATCAGATTTCCTTCGAGATCACGCCGGAAGGCTTGCGCATCCAGATCACCGACGCCGCCAACCGGCCGATGTTCGACTCCGGCAGTGCGCGTTTGAAACCGTACTTTGAAGACATCCTGCTGGCCATGGCCGACACGATCAAAGCGGTGCCGAACAAGATCAGCATCAGTGGCCACACCGACGCCAAGCCCTATGCAGGCCAGGGCGACTTCGGCAACTGGGAGCTTTCGGCCAACCGTGCCAACGCTGCCCGGCGTGCGCTGGTGGCGGGCAGCTATCCGGACCCGCAAATGGCGCGCGTGGTGGGTTTTGCCTCCTCGCAGCTGTTCGATCCCAAGGACCCGTTCAACCCGATCAACCGTCGGATCGATATCGTGGTGCTGACCAAAAAAGCCCAGCGTGCGATCGAAGGCGATCAAGGCGCGGCCCCATCGGCACCGACCCAAGGTGCCGGTGCGCCAGGCGAAGTGCCGGCTGATCCGAACGCCATTCCACCAGGTCAGGAGCCGTTGCCTGCCCATGAGCTGCGGCAGAAGCTGAACCTGTTTGATGATGGCGGGGTGAAAGATCCTACGGCGCCTGCACCGGCGCCCGGCTCGTAAGCCGCATGCAAAAAGGCCGCGATGATCGCGGCCTTTTTGTCTCTGCAGTTTAGTAACTGCTCTCGGGCAAGCTCGCAATAATCGAACGATAGCTGTTCATGCGCTGCTGCTGTACGCGGCCATCTTCCAGGGCCTTGAGCAGTGCACAGCCCGGCTCGCGGTCGTGTTTGCAGTCGCGGAAGCGGCAGGTGCCGATCAGGTCGTTGAATTCGATGAAGCCCGCTTCCACATCGCTGCGGCTGACGTGGCCGAGGCCGAATTCACGAATGCCTGGGGAGTCGATCAGTTCACCGCCGCCGGGGAAATGGAACAACCGTGCGGTGGTGGTGGTGTGGGTACCCTGGCCGGACAGCTCCGACAGCGGGCCGACACGGGTGTCGACTTCCGGCAGCAGGCTGTTGACCAGCGACGATTTGCCCACGCCCGACTGGCCGACAAACACACTGATGCGCCCGTCCAACTGCTGTTGCAGCTGTTCCATGCCGTTGCCGTGATGCGCCGAGACTTCCAGCACCGGGTAACCCAGGGTGCGATAGACCGCCAGCAACGCATTGAGCGCCGGGGCGTTCTGCTCGTCGATCAGGTCGAATTTGTTCAGCAGCAACAACGGGCGAATGCCGGCATGCTCGGCTGCAACCAAATAGCGGTCGATCAGGTTGGCATGTGGCTCGGGCAGCGGCGCGAACACGATCACGATCATGTCGACGTTGGCGGCCACCGGCTTGAGCTGCCCGCGGCTGTCAGGCCGACGCAGTTCGGTGGTGCGTGGCAACTGGGCGACGATTACGCCGATGCCTTGGTTGCCGGCACGCCACACGACCTTGTCGCCGGTCACCAGCGCAGGCAGGTTGGCGCGCAAGTGGCAACGGGAAACAGAACCCGCGAGTTCGCCTTCCAGCGCCTCGACTTCGACCTGCACACCAAAGTGTGCGATCACCAGGCCCGTTTGTTCGGGGCCCAGGTCGCCGCCCTCGAGCGCTTCTACGGCGGAGGATTCACGTTTGGCGGCGCGGGCGGCGCGTTCACCTTGAATCTTTTCGATGCGCCAATTTTGGCGACGATTGAGCTGGCGTTTGGCCATTGGTGTTCCGTGTCGATAATGCAAAGGTTGGGTAAAACGGTCGCGAGTCTAGCACGGCCCCGCCTGCTAAACTGCGCAGCTACGCTAAGGTGCCAAGAGAATCAAGCCATGCAAAACCCACAGAACCTGATTTGGATCGATCTGGAAATGACCGGTCTGAACCCCGACACCGACGTCATCATCGAGATGGCGACCATTGTCACCGACAGCAACCTCAACACCTTGGCTGAAGGTCCGGTGATCGCCATCCATCACAGCGACGCCGTACTCGCCACCATGGACGAGTGGAACACCCGCACCCACGGCAACTCCGGGCTGACCCAGCGCGTGCGCGACAGCCGTATCAGCATGGCTGAAGCTGAAGCCGAAACCATCGCCTTCCTGGAAAAATGGGTGCCCAAGGGCAAGTCGCCGATCTGCGGCAACAGCATCTGCCAGGACCGCCGCTTCCTTTATACGCACATGAAGGGGCTGGAAAGCTACTTCCACTATCGCAACCTGGATGTGTCCACCTTGAAAGAGCTGGCCGCACGCTGGGCGCCGGAAGTTAAGGACAGCTTCCATAAAGGCAGCACTCACTTGGCACTGGACGATATCCGCGAATCGATCGCCGAGCTGCAGCATTATCGCAAGCATTTCATCAAGGCTTGATGATTGGGGCGTCAGAACTGACGCCATCGCAGGCAAGCCAGCTCCCACATTTGAATGGATTCGCAATGTCTGGGTGTGGGAGCTGGCTTGGCTGCGATAGGGTGCAGCGCGGTCTTTCGCCTGGCGCCCTCTTTTGGTGCCACCAGCAAATGATTAGACTGCCGGCCTCTTTGCAAGGATCGCCATCATGCTGTTGATGCTCTACCTCATCGCCATCACCGCCGAAGCCATGACCGGTGCCCTGTCCGCCGGTCGGCGCGGCATGGACTGGTTTGGCGTGGTGCTGATCGCCTGCGTCACGGCGCTGGGCGGCGGTTCGGTGCGTGATGTGTTGTTGGGGCATTACCCGCTGACCTGGGTCAAGCACCCGGAATACCTGGTGCTGACTTCGATCGCCGCGCTGGTGACGATCTTTATTGCGCCGCTGATGCGTCACCTGCGTTCTCTGTTCCTGGCGCTGGATGCGGTGGGGCTGGTGGCCTTCACCTTGATTGGCTGCATGACGGCGCTGGAAATGGGCCACGGCATGCTGGTGGCCTCGGTCAGCGGCGTCATCACCGGGGTTTTCGGCGGGATCCTGCGGGATATCTTCTGCAACGACATCCCACTGATCTTCCGTCGTGAGCTGTATGCCAGCGTGTCGTTCCTCGCCGCCTGGTTCTACATGCTGTGCCTGTACCTGGAACTGCCCAGCGAGCAGGCAATTTTGCTCACCTTGTTCAGCGGCTTTCTACTGCGCCTGCTGGCGATCCGTTTTCACTGGGAAATGCCCAAATTCGTCTACAACGACGACGTGCACTAGCGCGTAGCGTGTTGGTTCAGCGCCCACTCTACGTGTTCGCGCACCAGGTCCGAGGGGTAATCGCGGCGCGCCTTCAAGGCTTCCAGCACCGGAATGCTCGACGGCGCATTACCCAGGCCCACAGCCAGGTTGCGCAGCCAGCGCTCATAACCGGCGCGGCGTAGCGGTGAGCCTTCCGTGCTGCTGAGGAATTTATCCTCGTCCCACATAAACAGTTCAGCCAGCTCTGCGTTATCCAGATTATGCCGTGGCTTGAAATCACCTTCGTCGGTAGCGCGGGCGAAACGATTCCACGGGCAAACGATCTGACAGTCATCACAGCCGAACACGCGATTGCCGATCAGGGGGCGCAGGTCTTCCGGGATTGCGCTCTTGAGCTCGATGGTCAGGTAGGAAATGCAGCGTCGTGCATCCAGTACATAGGGGCCGACGAAGGCGTTGGTGGGGCAGATGTCCAGGCAGGCCGTGCAGCGGCCGCAATGTTCGGTGGTGTGAGGGGCGTCAACCGGCAGGGGCAAATCGACAAACAGTTCGCTCAGGAAGAAATAACTGCCGGCCTTGCGATTGAGTACCAGGGTGTTTTTGCCGATCCAGCCCAGGCCTGCCTGTTCGGCGATGGCTTTTTCCAGCACCGGCGCGCTGTCGACAAAGGCGCGAAAGCCGAACGGGCCGATCTGCGCCTGAATGCGGTCAGCCAGTTGCTGCACGCGTTTGCGGATCAGCTTGTGATAATCCCGGCCCAGGGCGTAACGGGAGATGTAGGCTTTCTCTGGCTTTGCCAGCAGTTGCGCCATTTGGGTGTCGCCTGGCAGATAATCCATGCGCAGCGACACCACGCGCAGAGTGCCCGGCACCAGTTCATCGGGATGGGAGCGTTTGCTGCCATGGGCGCCCATGTATTCCATCTCGCCGTGGTAGCCCGCGTCGAGCCAGCGTTGCAGGTGCTGCTCATGCTCGGCCAGGTCCAGGCCGCTGATGCCGACTTGTTGAAAGCCCAGTTCAAGGCCCCAGTCTTTGATCGATTGGGCGAGGGCGGGCAGATCGGTGGTGATGGCAGGCATGAGACAAGGGAAACCGCAGGTTAGATAGGTATAATTCTGCCAGACATCGGAGCTTGAAGACGCATGCCGCAGACAAAACACGCAATAACCGACGTACAGCCCCTGTTGCACGGCCATTTGCCGCAACTCGCTGCGCGCGCCCCGGACGCCCATAAAGGCCAATTCGGCCACCTGTTGGTCATTGGCGGCGACCGAGGCTTTGGCGGCGCGGCACTGTTGAGTGCCGAAAGCGCCTTGCGCAGTGGCGCGGGCATGGTGTCCCTGGCGACCCGGCCTGAACACGTGCCGGCCGCACTGGCGCGCTTGCCGGAAGTCATGACCGTCGGCGTGAGTTCGGCCAACCAGTTGATGGGGCTGCTGGAAAAGATCTCAGTCATTGTCATCGGCCCGGGCCTGGGCGCTGCGTCCTGGGGTAAAAGCCTGTTGTCCGTCGCCGCCAATGCCTCGCAGCCGCAAGTCTGGGACGCAGATGCGTTGAATCAGTTGGCCACGGGCGGCGTAAGCCTTCCCGCTAACAGCGTGATTACGCCGCACCCTGGCGAGGCGGCGCGTTTGATGGGCATCACGACAGTCGAGGTTCAGGCCGATCGCCTTAAGGTGGCGCGCGCGTTGAGCCAGAAATTCAATGCAGTGACTATTCTCAAGGGTGCTGGCAGTTTGATTGCTAGCCCGGACGGACGTGTTTCGCGATGTGACCAAGGCCACCCGGCGATGGCCACCGCCGGTTTGGGTGACGTCCTGAGTGGCTTGGTGGGCGCATTACTTGCCCAAGGCATGCCCGCTTATGAAGCCAGCTGCCTGGCCGTGTGGCTGCACGCCACGGCGGGTGATCGCCAGGGCACCTTTGGGCGCGGCTTGGCTGCCAGCGACCTGATACCTGCCATTCGTCAATTGCTGGAGGAGCAGTCGCCGTGTCTGAAGTAACCCTTTTCCTGGCGGATGAAGACGCCATGGTCGCGTTCGGCAATCGTATTGCTCAGGTTACGGCCGGTGCCGGGTTGATCTTTCTCGAGGGCGATTTGGGGGCCGGGAAAACCACGCTGTCCCGCGGGATTATTCGTGGGTTGGGTCACGCCGGGGCGGTAAAAAGCCCTACATTTACCTTGGTCGAACCTTACGAGATCGGTGATGTTCGCGCCTTCCACTTCGACCTGTATCGCCTGGTAGATCCCGAAGAACTGGAGTACATGGGCATCCGTGATTACTTTGACGAAGATGCGTTGTGCTTGATCGAGTGGCCAGATAAAGGCACAGGCTTTTTGCCAAAGCCGGACCTGACCATTACCATTACGCCGCATGATCACGGACGTCAGCTGAAGTTGTTGCCCCAGAGTGCGCGCGGTGAGTCGTGGTGCGCTGCTCTGGCATTGGAATTCAAATAAAATTGGTGGGGTTAGGTATGCGCTTTCGCGCGATGGTTGCTGTCGTAGGGGTGTTGCTTGCGGCAATGACTTTCAATGCTCTGGCTGCTTCACAGGTGAAAAGTGTTCGCCTATGGCGAGCGCCGGATAACACGCGACTGGTGTTCGACCTGTCTGGCCCGGTCCAGCACAGCGTCTTTACCCTGACGGCGCCCGATCGCCTGGTGATCGACATCAATGGCGCGACCCTGGCCGCGCCGCTGAAAGTCTCCACTGCCAATACGCCGATCACGTCGATGCGCTCGGCTCAGCGCACGCCGACCGATCTGCGTGTGGTCATCGACCTGAAAAAGGCCGTGACCCCGAAAAGTTTTGTGCTGGCGCCGAACGCCCAATACGGCAATCGGCTGGTGGTCGACCTGTTCGACAACGCCGCCGATGCCGCACCGCCGCCTGCGCCAACCCCAAGTGTTGCGACCGTGCCGGCAGTGCCCGTCAACCCGTCGCAACCACAGGTCAAGCTGCCACCGCCGCCGCCAGCGCCTGCGGGCAAGCGCGACATTATCGTGGTGATCGACGCCGGCCACGGCGGTGAAGACCCGGGTGCCTCCGGCTCGCGCGGGCAGCACGAAAAAGACGTGGTACTGGCCATCGCCCGTGAACTGCAGCGTCAGGTCAATGGCATGAAAGGCTATCGCGCCGAGCTGACCCGTACCGGCGACTACTTCATTCCGTTGCGCGGCCGTACCGAAATCGCCCGCAAGAAGGGCGCTGACCTGTTTGTGTCGATCCATGCCGACGCCGCACCTTCGGCCGCCGCCTTTGGCGCTTCGGTGTTTGCCCTGTCGGACCGCGGTGCTACATCCGAAACTGCACGTTGGCTGGCCGACAGTGAAAACCGTTCCGACTTGATCGGCGGCGCCGGCAACGTGTCCCTCGATGACAAGGACAAAATGCTCGCCGGCGTACTGCTCGACCTGTCGATGACCGCTTCGCTGACGTCCAGCTTGAACGTCGGCCAGAAGGTTCTGAGCAACATTGGCCGCGTGACCTCGCTGCACAAACAGCGCGTGGAACAGGCGGGTTTCATGGTGTTGAAGTCGCCGGACATTCCATCGATCCTGGTGGAAACCGGGTTTATCTCCAACTCCAACGAAGCCTCGAAGTTGGCCAGTGCCGGCCATCAGCAGGCCCTGGCCCGCTCGATCAGTGCGGGTATTCGTCAGTTCTTCCAGCAGAACCCGCCACCGGGCACCTACATCGCCTGGCTGCGTGACTCCGGGAAAATCGCCCAGGGCCCGCGCGACCATCGCGTGCAGCCCGGTGACACCCTGGCCATGCTCGCCGTGCGTTTCCAGGTCTCGGCCGCGACCTTGCGCAGCGCCAATAACCTGAAAACCGATGAGTTGAAAGTCGGTCAGGTATTGACCATTCCTGGCACTGAATTGGCGGCGCAGTAATGAGCGAATCAGTTCTGAACAGCGGTTCACGCATCGAACTGCTCAGCCCGCGCCTTGCCAACCAGATTGCGGCGGGCGAGGTCGTTGAGCGCCCGGCATCGGTGATCAAGGAACTGCTGGAAAACAGTATCGACTCGGGTGCCAAACGCATTGATGTCGACGTGGAGCAAGGCGGCGTCAAGCTGCTGCGGGTGCGCGACGACGGCAGTGGCATCTCTTCGGATGACCTGCCGCTGGCCTTGGCCCGTCACGCGACCAGCAAGATTCGCGACCTGGAAGACCTTGAACGGGTCATGAGCCTGGGCTTTCGCGGTGAAGCATTGGCGTCCATCAGCTCCGTGGCGCGCCTGACCCTGACTTCCCGCACCCGCGACGCCGAGCAGGCGTGGCAGGTGGAAACCGAAGGCCGCGACATGGCGCCTCGGGTCCAGCCTGCGGCGCACCCGGTGGGTACGTCGGTTGAGGTGCGCGACCTGTTCTTCAACACTCCGGCGCGACGCAAATTCCTCAAGGCCGAAAAAACCGAATTCGATCACCTGCAAGAAGTCATCAAGCGCCTGGCACTGGCGCGCTTCGACGTGGCGTTCCATTTGCGCCACAACGGCAAGACTATCCTCAGCCTGCACGAAGCCCATGACGATGCCGCCCGTGCTCGGCGTGTGTCGGCAATCTGCGGCGCGGGCTTCCTGGAGCAGGCGCTGCCGATTGAAATCGAACGCAACGGCTTGCGGCTGTGGGGCTGGGTAGGCTTGCCGACGTTCTCCCGTAGCCAGGCGGACTTGCAGTATTTCTTTGTGAATGGCCGTGCGGTGCGCGACAAACTGGTGGCCCACGCGGTACGCCAGGCTTATCGCGACGTGTTGTTCAACGGTCGCCATCCGACATTTGTACTGTTCTTTGAGGTCGATCCGTCGGTGGTCGACGTCAACGTGCACCCGACCAAACACGAAGTGCGCTTTCGCGACGGGCGCATGGTGCATGACTTCCTGTATGGCACCTTGCACCGCGCCCTGGGCGATGTGCGCCCGGATGATCAGCTGTCTGCGCCAATCGTGACGGCCGTTGTGCGCCCGAGTGGTCCGGAAGCCGGCGAGTTCGGTCCTCAGGGCGAAATGAGCCTGGCGGCCAACCTGCTGCAGTCGCCACAGCCACAACCGGCTTATACCGCGCCGGGTTCCGGGGCAGGCGCAGGTTATCAGTATCAATACACGCCGCGTCCGCAGTCGACGGTGCCGGTAGCTGAGGCCCAGGCGGCCTATCGTGAGTTCTTCGAACCGCTGCCGGGTGCCGAGCCGGGCGCTGTCGCGTTGCCGGAGGGCGGTGGTGATATTCCGCCGCTCGGCTATGCGCTGGCCCAGCTCAAGGGCATCTACATTTTGGCGGAAAACGCCCACGGCCTGGTGCTGGTGGACATGCACGCCGCCCATGAGCGGATCATGTACGAGCGCCTGAAGATCGCCATGGCCAGTGAAGGTCTCAGCGGCCAACCCCTGTTGGTGCCCGAATCCCTGGCGGTCAGCCAGCGCGAGGCCGACTGCGCCGAAGAACACCACAGCGTGTTCCAGAAACTGGGCTTCGAACTGCAACGCCTGGGCCCTGAAACGTTGGCTATCCGCCAGATTCCCGCACTGCTCAAGCAGGCTGAGGCCAACCGTTTGGTCGCCGACGTACTGGCCGATCTGATGGAATATGGCACCAGCGACCGGATCCAGGCGCATATCAACGAACTGCTCGGTACCATGGCCTGTCATGGTGCGATCCGCGCCAACCGCCGCCTGGCCTTGCCGGAAATGAACGGCCTGCTGCGCGACATGGAAAACACCGAGCGCAGCGGGCAATGCAACCATGGCCGACCGACCTGGACCCAGATGGGCCTGGACGATTTGGACAAACTGTTCTTGCGCGGCCGTTGATGAGTGCCTTGCCCCCCGCCATCTTCCTGATGGGCCCCACGGCCGCCGGCAAGACCGACCTGGCTATCGAGCTGACCAAGGTGTTGCCGTGCGAGCTGATCAGTGTCGACTCTGCACTGGTTTACCGGGACATGGACATTGGCACTGCCAAACCGTCCAAAGCGCTGTTGGCCGAGCATCCGCATAGGCTGATCGACATCATTGACCCGTCCGAGAGCTATTCCGCAGCGGATTTCCGTACCGATGCCCTGGCCGCCATGGCCGAAATCACCGCGCGGGGCAATATTCCGCTGCTGGTGGGCGGTACGATGCTCTATTACAAGGCTTTGCAGGAAGGCCTGGCGGATATGCCGCCGGCCGACGCCCAGGTGCGTGCCGAGCTTGAGGAAGAAGCTGCACGCCTTGGCTGGCAAGCCCTGCACGACCAGTTGGCGGCTATTGATCCGGTGTCCGCCGCGCGCATTCATCCCAACGACCCCCAGCGCCTCACCCGGGCCCTGGAAGTCTGGCGCGTGAGCGGCCAGACCATGACTGAACATAGGCTGAAACAAACTACGCAAAGTGCTCAAGCAGGCGCATCTGGACAGTCACAATTGCCCTATACTGTGGCGAATCTGGCCATTGCTCCGGCAAATCGTCAGGTGCTGCATGAGCGAATTGCACAAAGATTCACAATTATGTTGGAACAGGGGTTTGTGGACGAGGTCGTAGCACTGCGTTCAAGAGGTGATCTGCATGCTGGGTTGCCTTCGATACGTGCTGTTGGCTATCGCCAAGTCTGGGATCATCTGGATGGCAAGCTGACGTCAGCCGAAATGCAGGAGCGCGGCATCATTGCCACGCGCCAATTGGCGAAGCGCCAGTTCACCTGGCTGCGCAGCTGGAGCGATTTGCACTGGTTGGACAGCCTGGACAGCGACAATCTGTCACGCGCCTTGAAATACTTGGGAACGGTCTCCATATTGAGCTGAGTCCTTGCAATTGCCGTCTATCCTTGGGGGTGTGACGGCCATAAGCTATCTATTTTCCGAATTTTATTATTGATCCTTAAAGGAGTGCGGCACATGTCAAAAGGGCATTCGCTACAAGACCCTTACTTGAATACTTTACGTAAAGAGAAAGTTGGGGTTTCCATCTACCTGGTCAACGGTATCAAGTTGCAAGGCACGATCGAGTCGTTCGACCAGTTCGTGATCCTGCTGAAAAACACCGTCAGCCAGATGGTTTACAAACACGCTATCTCGACAGTCGTTCCAGTGCGTCCTATCCGTCTGCCTAGCGCAGCGGGTGACGAACAGGGTGACGCTGAGCCAGGTAACGCCTGATAGGAGTCTCCTTTGTTCTTTGAGCGCCACGGTGGTGGTGAGCGAGTAATCCTCGTTCACTTGGATGGACAGGACCCTGAGGCGCGCGAAGATCCGCAGGAGTTTCAGGAGTTGGCAAATTCGGCCGGCGCCGAGACCGTTGCGTTTTTTAACGTACCGCGTCATCGGCCAACCGCCAAATACCTGATCGGCAGCGGCAAGGTCGAGGAATTACGCGATCTGGTGCATGCTGAAGAAGCCGATCTAGTGATCTTCAATCACACCCTCACGCCCAGTCAGGAACGTAACCTCGAACGTGTTTT
Organism: Pseudomonas sp. O39; assembly: GCF_045447295.1. Taxonomy (NCBI): domain Bacteria; kingdom Pseudomonadati; phylum Pseudomonadota; class Gammaproteobacteria; order Pseudomonadales; family Pseudomonadaceae; genus Pseudomonas; species Pseudomonas sp. O39. The sequence continues at coordinate 176,267 of NZ_JBJGXV010000001.1, read as the reverse complement.
CGAGTGTCGCGTGATCGACCGCACCGGTCTGATTCTCGATATTTTCGCCCAGCGCGCCCGCACTCATGAAGGTAAGCTCCAGGTCGAACTGGCCCAGCTTGACCACATGAGCACCCGCCTGGTTCGTGGCTGGACTCACCTTGAGCGTCAAGGTGGCGGTATCGGCATGCGTGGCCCGGGTGAAACCCAACTTGAAACCGACCGCCGTCTGCTGCGGGTTCGCCTGCGCCAGATCAAGGGTCGCCTGGAAAAGGTACGCAGCCAGCGCGAGCAGTCGCGACGCGGCCGGATGCGTGCGGATATCCCTACCGTGTCCCTGGTGGGCTATACCAACGCCGGCAAATCCACACTGTTCAATAAAGTGACGAAATCGGACGTGTACGCGGCCGACCAACTCTTCGCCACGCTTGATCCGACCTTGCGCCGTCTGGAACTGGACGACCTGGGGCCGATTGTCCTGGCCGACACCGTGGGTTTCATTCGTCACTTGCCCCACAAGCTGGTCGAGGCGTTTCGGTCTACGCTCGAAGAGTCGAGCAACTCCGACCTGCTGCTGCACGTGATCGATGCGGCCGAACCGGATCGCATGTTGCAGATCGAGCAGGTGATGGTGGTGCTGGGCGAGATTGGTGCACAAGACTTGCCGATCCTCGAGGTCTATAACAAACTCGATTTGCTTGAAGGCGTTGAGCCACAAATCCAGCGCGATGAGAACGGCAAGCCCCAGCGGGTATGGCTGTCGGCGCGCGATGGTACTGGCTTGGATTTGCTTGAACAGGCCATTGCCGAGTTGCTGGGCAGCGATTTGTTTGTCGGCACCTTGCGCTTGCCTCAGCGTTTTGCTCGACTGCGTGCACAGTTTTTTGAGTTGGGCGCGGTACAGAAAGAAGAATACGACGAAGAAGGTGTCAGCTTGCTGGCCGTTCGATTGCCGCGTTCGGAGCTGAATCGGCTGGTCAGTCGTGAAGGTGTGGTACCGGCCGAGTTCATCGAACAACACACTTTGCAATAAAAGCCTCCTAAAGCGGTTGTGCCGCAGTAGCAGGCATTCTGTAGCATTGGTCGGCGCGCCGTGGGTGCGTCTTTGCTTTATCAGATGGAGAGCGCTATGGCTTGGAATGAGCCGGGTGGCAACTCGAATAATCAGGATCCTTGGGGTGGTAAGCGCCGCAATAATGGCGACCGCAAGGGGCCACCAGATCTCGACGAGGCCTTCCGAAAGCTGCAGGAAAGCCTGAATGGGTTGTTCGGTGGTGGAAAAAAACGCGGTGGTGACGAAGGCGGTCGCACAAGCAAGGGCGGCGGCTATGGCCTGCTGGGCCTGGGTCTTGTCGTGCTGGCTGCCGTCTGGCTGTACAGCGCCGTGTACGTGGTGGACGAGCAGGAGCAAGCCGTGGTGCTGCGCTTCGGCAAGTACTACGAGACTGTCGGGCCAGGCCTGAACATCTATTTCCCGCCGATCGACAAGAAGTACATGGAGAACGTCACGCGTGAGCGTGCCTACACCAAGCAGGGCCAGATGCTGACCGAAGACGAGAACATCGTCGAAGTGCCGCTGACCGTGCAGTACAAGATCAGCAACCTGCAGGACTTCGTGCTGAACGTTGATCAGCCTGAAATCAGCCTGCAACACGCAACCGAAAGCGCCCTGCGCCACGTGGTGGGTTCCACCGCCATGGACCAGGTGCTGACCGAAGGTCGTGAGTTGATGGCCAGCGAAATCAAGGAGCGCCTGCAACGGTTCCTCGATACCTATCGCACCGGTATCACCGTCACCCAGGTGAACGTACAGAGCGCAGCTGCACCGCGCGAAGTACAGGAAGCCTTTGACGACGTGATCCGCGCCCGTGAAGACGAGCAGCGTTCGCGTAACCAGGCCGAAACCTATGCCAACGGCGTCGTGCCGGAAGCGCGTGGTCAGGCCCAGCGTATCCTTGAGGATGCAAACGGTTACCGCGATGAAGTGGTTTCGCGTGCCAAGGGTGAAGCGGATCGCTTTACCAAGCTGGTCGCCGAGTACCGCAAGGCGCCGGAAGTCACGCGTGAGCGTCTGTATCTGGACACCATGCAGGAAGTCTTCAGCAACACCAGCAAGGTTCTCGTGACCGGCAGCAAAGGTGGGCAGAACAACCTGCTGTACCTGCCGCTGGACAAGATGATCGAAGGTGGTCGTAGCAGCACCAGCGCGCCGTCCACCGGTTCGAACGCTGCTGCTAACGAAGCGAGCGCCCGTGCGGCCGCTGACTTGCTGCAACAGCAAACACGTACCAGGGAGAGTCGTTGATGAGCAATAAATCGCTGACCGCCCTGATTGTGGGCGTCGTCGTGGTCATCGCTGCCTGGAACTGCTTCTACATCGTGTCTCAGACCGAGCGCGCGGTGTTGCTGCAATTCGGTCGTGTGGTCCAGGCGGATGTCCAGCCGGGCCTGCATGTGAAAGTCCCCTACGTGAACCAGGTGCGCAAGTTCGACGGCCGCCTGATGACCCTGGATGCACCGACACAGCGCTTCCTGACCCTGGAAAAGAAAGCCGTGATGGTTGACGCCTACGCCAAGTGGCGCGTCAAGGATGCTGAGCGTTTCTACACCGCGACTTCCGGCCTCAAGCAGATTGCCGACGAGCGTTTGTCGCGCCGTCTGGAGTCGGGCCTGCGTGACCAGTTTGGTAAGCGCACCCTGCACGAGGTGGTATCCGGTGAACGTGATGCGCTGATGGCTGACATCACGCGCTCGTTGAACGCAATGGCTGAGAAAGAGCTGGGCATCGAAGTGATCGATGTTCGGGTCAAGGCGATCGACCTGCCGAAGGAAGTGAACCGCAGCGTGTTCGAGCGTATGAGCACCGAGCGTGAGCGTGAAGCCCGTGAGCACCGCGCCAAGGGTAACGAGCTGGCTGAAGGTATCCGTGCGGATGCCGACCGTCAGCGCCGTGTACTGCTTGCAGAAGCTTATCGCGAGTCTGAAGAGGCCCGTGGTGATGGTGATGCTCAAGCGGCGTCGATCTACGCCAAGGCTTACGGCCAGGACCAGGAGTTCTACGCGTTCTACCGTAGCCTGCGCGCTTACCGCGAAAGTTTCGCGAACAAAACCGACGTCATGGTGCTGGACCCAAGCAGCGACTTCTTCCGCTACCTGGAAAAGTCCAAGTAATCAGCCTGTGACTCTGTAGGAAGCACTCCGTCGGGCGGCTAAAACGCCTGGCGGGGTGATCCTTTCAGAAAACGGGTGTATGATGCGGCAGCCGGGAAATTCCCGGCTTTTTTGCGTCTGCATGTTTGATTGTTGCTGGTTGCGCAGGCGCCACAGGTTTTTCGAGGAAAGTGCCCGACGAGGCCGTTTGCAGGCCGTTCGTCACGTCGTTCTTGCGCGTTGTTTATGCAGGAGCCGGGTATTTTCTGCTTCACTCAAGGCTCGGCCGAGGGCTGGCCGCCCGGATCATAGGGGAATGGCGTAATGGCAACGGTAGACCGCTGGCTGCTGCCAGATGGCATCGAAGAAGTACTGCCACCAGAAGCTGCGCGCATTGAAGTAGCGCGTCGCCAGGTGTTGGATCTGTTCCAGAGCTGGGGTTACGAGTTTGTCGTAACTCCCCATATCGAGTACCTGGAATCCCTGCTGACCGGCGCGGGCCAGGACCTGGATCTGCGCACCTTCAAGGTCATCGACCCGCAATCGGGCCGGCAAATGGGCTTCCGGGCTGACATCACGCCGCAAGTGGCGCGTATCGATGCGCATACCCTGCGCCGCGAAGGTCCGAGCCGTCTGTGCTACGCCGGCAGCGTGCTGCACGCGCAGCCGCGCGCCTTGTCGTCGTCCCGTAGCCCGATTCAACTGGGCGCCGAGTTGTACGGTGATGCCAGCCCGAGCAGCGACGTTGAAGTGATCAGCTTGATGTTGGCCATGCTGCAACTGGCTGACGTGCCGGATGTGCACATGGACCTGGGGCACGTCGGTATTTACCGTGGCCTGGCCCGTGCGGCCGGCTTGTCGGGGGAAGTTGAGCAGCAGTTGTTCGATGCCCTGCAACGCAAGGCTATCGATGAAGTGATCGCCCTTACCGAGGGTGTGCCTGCTGACCTTGCCGGCATGTTGCGCGCGCTGGTTGACCTGTGCGGCGGTCGTGAAGTGTTGGCGGCTGCACGCGAGCGCCTGGCCAATGCGCCGGCGCCAGTGCTGGCGGCGCTGGATGACGTGCTGGCGATTGCCGAACGGTTGTCGGCGCGGTTCCCGCAGTTGCCGCTGTATTTTGACCTGGGCGAGTTGCGCGGCTACCACTACCACACCGGTGTGGTGTTCGCAGTGTTTGTGCCGGGTGTTGGCCAGGCCATCGCCCAAGGCGGTCGTTATGACGATATCGGCGCCGACTTCGGTCGCGCACGTCCGGCGACTGGCTTTTCTACCGATTTGAAAACCCTGGTGACCCTGGGGCGTGCTGAGGTCGAGCTGCCGTCTGGTGGCATCTGGATGCCCGACAGTACGGACGCAGCACTCTGGCAGCAGGTTTGCCAGTTGCGCAGTGAGGGTCAGCGTGTCGTCCAGGCCCTGCCTGGGCAGCCATTGGCCGCCGCCCGTGAAGCGGACTGCGACCAGCAATTGATTCTGCAGAACGGGCTTTGGCAAGTATCGCCACTGGCTTCTTGAGTATTCCTGCCGGCCATCGCCGGCACCAAGTTTGCGCGAATGAGGACAAGTGTTATGGGTAAGAATGTCGTAGTCCTGGGCACCCAATGGGGTGATGAGGGCAAAGGCAAGATCGTTGATCTGCTGACCGAACATGCTGCCGCCGTAGTGCGCTATCAAGGTGGCCACAACGCTGGCCACACCCTGGTCATCGATGGCGAAAAAACCGTCTTGCACCTGATTCCGTCGGGCGTACTGCGCGAAGGCGTGCAGTGCCTGATCGGTAACGGCGTGGTGGTTGCACCTGACGCCCTGCTGCGCGAGATCATCAAGCTGGAAGAGAAAGGCGTACCGGTGCGCGAGCGCCTGCGTATCAGCCCGTCCTGCCCGCTGATCCTGTCCTTCCACGTAGCGCTGGACCAGGCCCGTGAAAAGGCCCGTGGCGAGCTGAAGATCGGCACCACCGGTCGCGGCATCGGCCCCGCGTACGAAGACAAAGTGGCTCGTCGTGGCCTGCGTGTGGGCGACCTGCTCAACATGCCGCGTTTTGAAGACAAGCTGCGTGAACTGGTGGAATACCACAACTTCATGTTGGTCGGTTATTACAAAGAACCCGCCATCGACTTCGAAACCACCCTGGCCGAGTGCAAGGAATACGCTGAGCTGCTCAAGCCGCTGATGCTGGACGTGACTGCCGAGCTGCACGACTTGCGTCGTGCTGGCAAAGACATCATGTTCGAAGGCGCCCAAGGTTCGTTGCTCGACATCGACCACGGCACCTATCCGTACGTGACCAGCTCCAACACCACCGCCGGTGGCGTTGCTACCGGTTCGGGCGTTGGTCCTATGTTCCTGGACTACATCCTGGGCATCACCAAGGCTTACACCACGCGCGTGGGTTCGGGTCCGTTCCCGACTGAGCTGTTCGACGAAGTCGGTGCGCACCTGGCCAAGCAAGGTCACGAGTTTGGCGCGACCACTGGCCGTGCTCGTCGTTGTGGTTGGTTTGACGCCGTTATCCTGCGTCGCGCAATCGATGTGAACAGCATTTCGGGCATTTGCCTGACCAAGCTGGACGTACTCGACGGTCTGGAAGCCATCAACATCTGCGTCGGCTACAAAGATGCAGAAGGCAAGGACGTTGCTCCGACTGACGCTGACAGCTACGTAGGCCTGCAGCCTGTGTACGAAGAAGTGCCGGGTTGGACCGAATCGACCGTGGGTGCCAAAACCCTGGAAGAGCTGCCAGCCAACGCTCGTGCTTACATCAAACGCGTTGAAGAGCTGATCGGCGCGCCGATTGACATTATTTCGACGGGTCCGGACCGCAACGAGACCATCGTTCTGCGTCACCCGTTCGCGTAATAAGCTGTTGATGTAAAAAGTAAAGGGCTCCTTCGGGAGCCCTTTTTTATTGGCGCCAGGCAAACGGCACGACCCTTGCTTTGGTTCTCTCTTTCGCGGTGCTATCAAATTAATGGCACCCGTGGTGGAGGGATTCCCAGTGTCTGCTGTTCTCTCACTGTTACAAAGCCGGCTGTTGCGGCCGGTGTTCGTTACCCTAGGTATCGCTCTTTTGGTGCAAGTGCTGGTGGCTGTCGCTCTGACGAGGAGCACGGTCACTGCATTGGAAGCTGATTTGGGCAATCGCCTGGGTATCGACAGCCAGAAACTCTCCGGTGAACTGGCGCAAGCCGGCAAGGAAGTCACATCGAGTCTGGACAGCCTGTCTTCCAGCACCCGTCAGCGCCTGACCGCAGGACTTTCCACGCGACTGCAGGAAGAGCAGAAGCAATTGCGTGCGACCCTGGAAAAAGACCTGCAAGACTCCGCCAATGATATGGCGCAACTGCTGGCCTCGGTGGCGCCGCGTGCCATGTGGGACAGCGACGTACCGACCTTGTCGGAGTTTGCCCGGCGCGCCCAGCGCAATCCCAACGTGTTGTTCGTGGTCTACGACGACGCTGCCGGTGAGCATCTGACCCGTTATCTCAACCGTGACAACCCGATCAACCAGGCATTGCTGGCGAAAGGGCAGGGCGACCGCGCCCTGGATAAAGTGCTGGACGCTGCGAAGGCTGATCCTGCTGTTTACTACGTTGAGGCATCCATCAGCCCCAACGGCGTCGAGATCGGCAAAGTCCGCATGGGGGTTTCGACGGCGTCCGTGGAGACTGATCTGCAAGCGCTCGATAAACGTTTTGCCGCACTCATCGCCAGCAGTGATCAGTTGGTCGGTGACAGCCTCAAAGGGGCTGCCGCGGACAGTGCGTCAGCCATGGGCGCGCGCCTGCAATCGGCGCAAGCCACCGCCACCCAGATGACCGCCAACACCACCAGCGCCGTACAGGACGCCGCCGGCACCTTGCGCTGGCGTATCGGCATGGGGCTCGCCGTGGTGGGGTTCGGCGTGTTGCTGCTGATCGCTATCGTGTTGGGGCGCCGTGTGGTCAACCGCCTGAAGCTGTTGATTGCGGCCATGGATGACTTGGCGGCGGGCGAGGGCGACCTTACCAAGCGCGTGCAGATCAGCAGCAAGGATGAAATCGGCGACATGGCCTCGGCGGTCAATCGCTTTGTGGATAAGTTGCAGCCGATCGTGCGTGAGGCGGGGGATGTGGCCCAGCGTACCGGCGTGGAAATCGGCGCCATGACCTTGCGCAATGCCGGTGCCGACAAGGCGGCCGGTTTGCAGCGTGATGAAGTGGCCGAGAGCTTGCGCGCACTGTCGCAAATGGCAGACGAGGCCCAGGCCGAAAGCCATGCGATGCAAGCGGCGTTGCAACAGGTGGTGGAAATCCGCCAGGCAACGGATGAAAACTCGCGCACTTCAGCGGAGGTCGGCAGCTTGATCGAAGCGCTGGCGGGGCAGGTGCAGGCGGGGTCTCAGGTTATTGAGCGCCTGGCGCAGCAAAGCGAACAAATTGAAGTGGTGCTGACAGTGATTCACGGCATTGCCGAGCAGACCAACTTGCTGGCGCTTAACGCCGCGATCGAAGCCGCGCGTGCCGGTGAGACCGGGCGTGGCTTCGCGGTAGTGGCCGACGAGGTGCGTGCCCTGGCCAGCAAAACCCAGAGTTCCACGGGTGATATCCAGGCGCATATCGTGGCGTTGCAGCAGGGCGCACGTGAGGCGGTGGACACCATCGGCAAGGCAGGACGTCAGGCGAGCGAAGGCTTGCTGGTGCTGCGCGACAGCGTGCGCCTGCAGCAGACGGTGCAGGCTTCGGTGGAGCAGGTGCATGCGGCGATTGGCTTGGCGACGCGTGCGGCTGAGCATCAGGCCCAGGGCGCGCATGCGGTGCGTGGGCGGGTCGAAGTGATTCACGCCCAGGCCGAGCGCGCCGCGCAGGCGGTGCTGGAGACCACGGCCAGCGGCAAGGTGCTGGATGGGTTGGCGGCGCAGTTGAAGGCGAGCCTGGGGCAGTTCAGGGCTTGATGTCGCCTGGGAGGGCCCTTTCGCGAGCAAGCCCGCTCCCACATTGGAATGCGTTTCAAATGTGGGAGCGGGCTTGCTCGCGAAAGCTATTTCAGCGGCTCAGATACATCCGCGTCGTCAGCAGATACACCGGCAACCCCGACACCAGAATCAACAGCGCCGCATAAGGCGCCGCCGCTGCAAACTCCACATTCGAGGTGTGCGCCCACACGGCGGTGGCCAGGGTGTTCAGCCCGGTCGGGCTGAGCAGTAACGTCGCCGTCAATTCCTTCATCGCATCCAGAAACACCAGCGCAAACGCCGCGCCCAACGCCGGGAAGATAATCGGCAGGGTCACTCGGCAAAACGCGCTGAAAGAGGACGCGCCCAGTGTGCGTGCGGCTTCCTCCAGCTGCGGTGCTGCCTTGTTGAGTGCTGTGCGAATCGGCGCCTGGGCCAGCGGCAAAAAAAGCAGCGCGTAAGCGATCAGCAGCAACGCCGACGTCTGATACAGCGCCGGCACATAATGCAGCGCGAAATACACCAGCGTCAGCGCGATCACCAGGCCAGGCAGGGCGTGCAGCAGATAAGGCAGGCGTTCAGCCCAGATCGCCAGTGAGCCTTTGTAGCGCACCACCAGCAGGCCCACCGGCACGGCCAGGATCAGGCAAAGCGCGGCGCCACCCAGTGACAGCGCCAGGGAAGACAGCAGTGCCTCGCCGATTTCGGCCACGGGAAATGCCGCCGACGAACCCACCGCCAGCCAGTAGCCGAGCATCCCCAAAGGAATGCCGCTGCCAATGATCGCCAGCGCCAGGCAATAGAGTTGACCGAGTGGCGCCCATTTACCCAATTGAACCTGCTCAGCATGCCGCGCCGCGCCCTGCCCGATGCGTACATGTCGGCCCTTGCCGCGTACGCGCAGCTCCAGCCACAGCAGCGTCAGGCACATCACCAGCAACACCGCCGAGAGCATCGCGGCATTGGCATTGCTGAATTCCAGTTCGAATTGTTGGTAGATGGCAGTGGTGAACGTCTGCAGGCCGATGATCGACAGCGCGCCGAACTCCACCAGCATGTGCAGGGCGATCAGCAGCGCACCCGCGAGCAGCGAAGGCCACAGCAAGGGCAGCGTAATACGGAAAAACACGCCCCAACGATTCTGCCCAAGGGTGCGGGCCGACTCTTCAAGGGACGGGTCCAGATTGCGCAAGGTTGCCGCTACCGGCAGAAACACCAGCGGGTATTTGGACAGGGTCATCACCAGGATCGCACCGCCCAGCCCTTCGAAGTTGGCGCTCAGCGATACCCAGGTAAAGCTGCTGACAAACGCCGGTACCGCAAACGGCAGGCACAGGATCACGCCCCAGATGCGTCGGCCCGGCAGGTTGCTGCGTTCGAGCAGCCAAGCCAGTGACAGGCCGATCACGCCGCAGGCCAGGGTCACCCCGACCATCAAGGCCAGGGTGTTACGCAGCAGCCCAAATACATAGGGCCGCCACAGCAGATGCACCGCCTCCGTCCAGCCCGCCTGCCAGGCCTTGGCCCCGACATACAGCAGCGGCAACAGGCTCAACCCCAACAGAAACAGAACGGGGAGTAACAGCCAGATCGAGGGACGTTTGCGTCGCGGGCTGAAACCCCCACGCAAGGTGGGGGCGAGTGGCGGTGGGTTCATCAGTTCAAGCCAACGTCACGTTCCAGGTCCAGGGCTTCTTCGGCGTTGCCCAGGTCGGCGGGAGTGACTTTCGGCGGTTGCAGCTCGCTGAAAGGCTTGAGGCCACGGTTGGATTCCATACCCTTGCGCAGCGGGTATTCAGCCGAGGTATCGGTGATTACGCGTTGGCCTTCTTCGCTGGTCATGAATGCCAGCAGTTGCTGGGCTTCTTTCGGGTGTTTGCTGGATTTCAGTGCGGCAGCGGAAGACACGGTGATCAGGCCGCCGGCATCACCATCGGTGAAGTAATGCAGTTGCGAGTCCAGATTGGTTTTTTCTTTCTTCAGGGCAAACCAGTAGTAGTTGTTCACCAGCACGGTGGCCACTTCGCCGTTTTCCACCGCTTTGAGGGCGACCATGTTGTTGCTGTACACCTTGCCGAAAGCGCGCAGGCCGGTCAGCCATTCTTCAGCGGCTTCACGACCGTGCAGCTTGATAATCGCCACAGCTTGTTCCTGGAAGGCGCCGCTGGTAGGTACAAAGCCGACTTTGCCTTGCCACTCGGGCCCGGCGAAATCCAGTACCGATTTAGGCAGGTCTTTTTCGGCAATCAGTTTCGGGTTGAACGCGACGACGCGGGTGCGTGCGGTCACGCCCATCCAGTCAGCGTTTTTGCCTACATAGTCTTTGGGTAATACGTCGAGGGTGCTGGCGTCGATCTTGGCCAGCAGGCCTTGCTCGCCGAGTTTGTTCAGCGGCGGCGATTCTTCGGTGTAGATCACGTCAGCGGGGGAGCGGTCGCCTTCTTCGGCAACCTGGCTGGCCAGCTGGTTGCTGCTGCCTTTGCGCACATTGACGTGAATGCCGGTCTTGGCTTCGAAGGCCTTGGCGAGTTGATCGCCGACTTCTTTGTGTTGGCCGTTGTACAAGGTCAGTGACACCTTGTCGGCGGAATAGGCGGCGGGCGAGAGCAGGGTCAGGCTGAGCAGGGTGAGGGTCAGGCCACGCAGAAGGGATGTTTTGAGACGGGTATTGCTTATGGTCATCCGAAGCTTTCCTCGTATAAGTGCAACAAATCATTGCCGATTTGTATGAGCAGGATAAACGATAAAACTTCTCAAGTGCGGATGAGGGGGAAATCACTGGGGAAGTTTTTAAACCCCGGAAACGAAAAAACCCGCTTTCGCGGGTTTGATCTGAATTTGGTGCCCAGGAGAAGACTCGAACTTCCACGACCTTGCGATCACCAGCACCTGAAGCTGGCGTGTCTACCAATTTCACCACCTGGGCATTATCAACAACGCTTGCGCTGTTGATGGAGCGAACTATACGGAGGGCTTTTTGATCTGTAAACCCCTGATATCAAAAATATAAATCTATATTCTCGTTAAAAATCAAAGGCCTGAAACGCAAAAACCCGCTTTCGCGGGTTTTTGGAGACTCAAGGCGTAACCTTGAGTTTGAAATTGGTGCCCAGGAGAAGACTCGAACTTCCACGACCTTGCGATCACCAGCACCTGAAGCTGGCGTGTCTACCAATTTCACCACCTGGGCAGCATCAACAACGTTGCCGTCGTCGATGGCGCGCACTATACGGAGCGGATTTTAAGCTGTAAAGCCCTGCTATGAAAAAAGCCTGGAAAATTTCGCCAATGGTCGTGCAAGGTGTCTGTCGGGGGCTACAAAGAGCTTTTAAAGGCTTGTTGACGTCTGAAATTTCCCGTTTCAATACGCGTATGCCAAACTAACCCGCATATAGACAAGGTGAAAACTCTCTAATGGCCGATTGGCAGTCCCTCGATCCCGAGGCCGCTCGTGAAGCGGAAAAATATGAAAACCCTATTCCTAGCCGCGAACTGATCCTGGCGCATCTCGCCGATCGTGGTTCGCCTGCTAGCCGCGAGCAGCTGGTTGAAGAGTTCGGTCTGACCACCGAAGACCAGCTCGAAGCCCTGCGCCGCCGTTTGCGTGCCATGGAGCGCGACGCTCAACTGATCTACACCCGCCGTGGCACCTACGCGCCTGTGGATAAGCTCGACCTGATCCTTGGCCGCATTGCCGGTCACCGTGATGGCTTCGGCTTTTTGATCCCGGACGACGGCAGCGACGACTTGTTCATGAGCCCGGCGCAAATGCGCCTGGTGTTCGATGGCGACCGTGCCCTGGCGCGCGTTTCCGGCCTGGACCGTCGCGGTCGTCGTGAAGGCGTGATCGTCGAAGTGGTGTCGCGTGCCCACGAGTCTATCGTCGGCCGTTACTTCGAAGAGGGCGGTATTGGCTTTGTTGTGCCAGATAACCCCAAGGTCCAGCAGGAAGTGCTGATTACCCCGGGTCGCAATGGCGCCGCCAAGGTAGGCCAGTTCGTCGAGGTGAAAATCACCCATTGGCCGACTGCGCGCTTCCAGCCGCAAGGCGATATCGTTGAAGTGGTCGGCAACTACATGGCGCCGGGCATGGAAATCGACGTTGCGCTGCGCACCTACGATATTCCTCACGTCTGGCCTGAGGCTGTGCTCAAAGAAGCCGCCAAGCTCAAGCCGGAAGTTGAAGACAAAGACAAAGAAAAACGCATCGACCTGCGCCATCTGCCGTTCGTCACCATTGACGGCGAAGATGCGCGTGACTTCGACGATGCGGTCTACTGCGAAGCCAAGCCTGGCAAGCTGCGCCTGTTCTCCGGCGGCTGGAAGTTGTTCGTCGCGATTGCCGACGTGTCCAGCTACGTGAAGATTGGTTCGGCCCTGGACAACGAAGCTCAGGTGCGCGGCAACTCCGTGTACTTCCCTGAGCGCGTGATTCCGATGCTGCCTGAGCAGTTGTCCAACGGCTTGTGCTCCCTGAACCCGAAAGTCGACCGTTTGGCCATGGTGTGCGAGATGACCATCTCGAAAACCGGCGAAATGACGGACTACCAGTTCTACGAAGCGGTGATTCATTCCCAGGCGCGCCTGACCTACAACAAGGTCAGTACCATCCTGGAACAGCCGAAGACCAGCGAAGCCAAAGCACTGCGCGGTGAGTATGGTCATGTTGTGCCGCACCTCAAGCAGCTGTACGCGTTGTACAAAGTGCTGTTGGGCGCTCGTCACGTGCGTGGCGCGATCGATTTTGAAACGCAGGAAACCCGAATTGTCTTCGGTTCCGAGCGCAAGATCGCGGCAATCACCCCGACCACGCGTAACGATGCGCACAAGCTGATCGAGGAATGCATGCTGGCGGCCAACGTGGCCACTGCGGAATTCCTGAAAAAGCACGAGATTCCTGCGTTGTACCGGGTGCATGACGGCCCGCCGCCGGAGCGCCTGGAGAAGCTGCGCGCGTTCCTCGGTGAGCTCGGCCTGTCCCTGCACAAAGGCAAGGACGGCCCGACGCCGAAGGACTACCAGGCACTGCTCGCGAGCATCAAGGACCGTCCGGATTACCACGTGATCCAGACCGTGATGCTGCGCTCCCTGAGCCAGGCGGTGTACAGCGCTGATAACCAGGGCCACTTCGGCCTGAATTACGAAGCGTACACCCACTTCACGTCGCCGATTCGTCGTTACCCGGACCTGCTCACGCACCGCGCGATCCGCAGCGTGATCCATTCCAAGCAGAACACCCCGCACGTCAAGCGCGCCGGTGCCATGACCATTCCGAAAGCGCGGATTTATCCGTACGACGAAGCGGCCCTGGAACAGCTGGGCGAGCAGTGCTCCATGAGCGAGCGCCGTGCCGACGAAGCCACCCGCGACGTAGTGAACTGGCTTAAGTGCGAGTTCATGAAAGACCGCGTGGGCGAGTCGTTCCCTGGCGTCATCACGGCCGTAACCGGGTTTGGTCTGTTCGTTGAGCTGACTGACATCTATGTCGAGGGCCTGGTGCACGTCACCGCCTTGCCGGGTGACTACTACCACTTTGACCCTGTGCATCACCGCCTGGCGGGCGAGCGCACCGGTCGCAGCTTCCGCTTGGGCGATACCGTTGAGGTACAGGTCATGCGCGTCGACCTCGACGAGCGCAAGATCGACTTCGGTATGCCTGACAAGCCAGCCGAGCCGACTGGCCGTAAGAAACGTGGCGGCGAGACGACTGCGCCGGCCAGCAAAGGCAAAGGTGCTCCTGCGAAAGCAGCGGTCGCCGAGCCTGCGCCAGCCAAGCCTGCTCGTCGTTCGTCTGCCAAGGACAAGGCCCCCGAAGCCTACCGCCCAAGCGATGCCGCGGCAAAAAACGCAGAACTGCGCAAGAGCCGCGAGTTGAAGCAGCAGTTGCTCAGCGAAGCCAAAAGCGGTGGTAAAGCGGCGTCTGGGGGAAAGTCCCGCGAGGCGGAAAAGCCGTCGAGCAAGCCGAGTAAACACCGTAAAGGCCCGCCTAAAGCGGGTTCGGCCCCCGCGAAAAGCGGCGGGTCGCGCAAACCTAAGGCCAAGTCATGAGTCTGGAAAAAATCTATGGCGTACACGCCGTAGAAGCACTGCTGCGTCACCACCCCAAACGCGTCAAGCAAGTGTGGTTGGCAGAAGGCCGCAGCGAACCGCGTGTACAAGCGCTGGTCGAGCTGGCTACCCAAAATAAGGTTGCCATCGGTCAGGCCGAGCGTCGTGAAATGGACGTGTGGGTAGAGGGCGTTCACCAGGGTGTGGTTGCGGACGTAAGCCCGAGCCAGGTCTGGGGCGAGGCGATGCTCGACGAGTTGCTCGACCGTACCGAAGGCGCGCCGCTGCTGCTGGTACTGGACGGCGTGACCGATCCGCACAACCTCGGCGCCTGCCTGCGTTCGGCGGACGCTGCCGGCGCGCTGGCGGTAATTGTGCCGAAAGACAAGTCGGCCACCCTGACGCCGGTCGTGCGTAAAGTTGCCTGCGGCGCGGCGGAAGTGATTCCGCTGGTGGCCGTGACCAACCTGGCGCGCACCCTGGAAAAACTCCAGCAGCGCGGCCTGTGGGTCGTGGGCACGGCAGGCGAGGCTGAGGTCAGCATTTATGACCAGGACCTCACCGGCCCGACCATTCTGATCATGGGCGCCGAAGGCAAAGGCATGCGTCGCCTGACCCGTGAGCATTGCGATTACCTGGTGCACCTGCCGATGGCCGGTAGTGTGAGCAGTCTCAACGTGTCGGTTGCTACCGGCGTGTGCCTGTTCGAAGCCCGGCGCCAGCGTGGCGTCAAAAAGTCAGCCGCTTCGCGCAAGTCGTAAGCGCCAAGCTGCAAGTTGAAGGCAGGGTGGTTGACCACTTGTAGCTTGCAGCTTGCAGCTTCCCCCCTGCTCCTCTACTATTGCGCCCCTTGCCTTCATGGCAGGCACGCATGTGCCTCCCTTTGGCAAGATCCATAAGTGTCATTCACTCCTTGTCTGACCGTTTTTGAGCGGCAGGCTACAACCCGTAAGGAGCATTCATGCGTCATTACGAAATCATCTTTTTGGTCCACCCGGATCAAAGCGAGCAAGTCGGCGGCATGGTTGAGCGTTACACCAAGCTGATCGAAGAAGACGGCGGCAAAATCCACCGTCTGGAAGATTGGGGCCGTCGTCAACTGGCCTACGCAATCAACAATGTTCACAAGGCTCACTACGTGATGCTGAACGTTGAGTGCACTGGCAAGGCCCTGGCCGAGCTGGAAGACAACTTCCGCTACAACGATGCAGTGATCCGTAACCTGGTCATCCGTCGCGAAGAAGCCGTTACCGGCCAATCCGAGATGCTCAAGGCTGAAGAAAACCGCAGTGAGCGCCGTGAGCGTCGCGACCGTCCTGAGCACGAAGGCGCCGAAAGCGCTGATAGTGATGACAGCGACAACAGCGATAACGCTGACGAGTAATCCACGGACCTTTTAAGGAGCCTATCAAATGGCACGTTTCTTCCGTCGTCGTAAATTCTGCCGCTTCACCGCTGAAGACGTGAAGGAGATCGATTACAAAGATCTCAACACTCTGAAAGCTTACGTATCCGAGACCGGCAAAATCGTTCCAAGCCGTATCACCGGTACCAAAGCACGTTATCAGCGTCAGCTGGCCACCGCTATCAAGCGCGCCCGCTTCCTGGCCCTGCTGGCCTACACCGACAGCCACGGCCGCTGAGACCGGGCAGTCGACAAGTAGTAAGGGATTGAATGCATGCGCGCCTTAGCTGAGTTCATCATGCGCGGTCGCGTGCAGGCCACTCTCGTAGTGGCTGGATGTGCGGCATTGCCGTTGCTTTATTGGTTGGGTGCTGCCGCAGGTTGCCTAGTGCTGCTGCGGCGCGGTTTGAAGGACGCCCTTGGCGTCCTTGCCCTGGGATTGTTGCCGGCCTTGATCTGGTGGCTGCAATTTGGTGATCCACGCGTACTTTTGGTACTGCTGGGGTCATCGAGCCTTGCGTTGGTTTTACGCGCAAGTGAGTCCTGGGTCCGTACGCTGCTGGTCAGCGTGGCATTGGGGTTGGTGTACTCAGTGATGCTTGGCGCGGCTTTCCGCCCGCAAATCGAGGCGCTGTCGCAGGAAATCGTCAAGATCCTGCCGATGGCTCTCGGGGATCTCTACCAGCAGTTGTCGGTAGATGAGCGAGCGCGGTTTGCGTCACTGATTGCCCCGGTCCTGACCGGCCTGATTGCGGCATTGTTGCAGGTCGTCAGCGTGCTGAGCCTGATTCTTGGGCGTTATTGGCAGGCGTTGTTGTACAACCCGGGTGGTTTTGGTCGCGAGTTTCGCAGTATCAGAATCCCCGCGGGGCCGGCGATGTTGCTGCTGGCGTGCATGGTTGTCGGGCCGAACTTCGGTCCACAGATGGCCTTGCTGGCGCCGATTTGCAGCGTACCGCTGGTGTTTGCCGGGTTGGCCCTGATTCATGGGCTGGTTGCGCGAAAGCGTCTGGCCAGGTTTTGGCTGGTGGGGTTGTACGTAACGCTGTTGCTGTTCATGCAGCTGATCTATCCGTTACTCGTGGTTTTGGCCATTGTCGACGGCCTGATTGATTTTCGCGGTCGTCTGGCGTCGAAAGACGCCGATAACGCGAACGGTGAAGGTTAAAAGTTAGAGGATTTTCACATGCAACTGATCCTTCTGGAAAAAGTCGCCAACCTGGGCAACCTGGGCGACAAAGTGAACGTTAAGGCCGGCTACGGTCGTAACTACCTGCTGCCTTACGGCAAAGCCACCGCTGCAACCGCTGCCAACCTGGCTGCGTTTGAAGAGCGTCGTGCTGAGCTGGAAAAAGCAGCAGCAGACAAAAAAGCTTCGGCCGAAACTCGCGCTGCCCAACTGGCTGAGCTGGAAGTGACTATCACTGCCACCGCCGGTGACGAAGGCAAGCTGTTCGGTTCGATCGGCACCCACGACATCGCTGATGCACTGACCGCTTCCGGCGTTGAAGTGCAGAAGAGCGAAGTTCGTCTGCCGAACGGCACCATCCGCAACGTAGGCGAATTCGACGTAGCCGTGCACCTGCACGCCGAAGTTGAAGCCACCGTACGCGTTGTCGTGGTAGCAGCTTAAGCAGCACCTAACTGACTGGCACCTCGCGTGTCAGCCAGTTAACATCGGGCACGATCCTGTTTACAGGTCGTGCCTTTTGTTTTTCTACAATCCCCTAATTCCAAGTGGCCATGAACGATATTTCAGCTCCTGAGCAATACGATCTGCAAACCGCTGCCCTGAAGGTGCCACCGCATTCCATCGAGGCCGAACAGGCCGTGCTCGGTGGCTTGATGCTGGACAACAACGCCTGGGAACGCGTGCTGGATCAAGTCTCGGACGGCGATTTCTACCGTCATGACCACCGCTTGATCTTCCGTGCCATTGCCAAGCTGGCCGACCAGAACTCGCCGATCGACGTGGTGACCCTGGCCGAGCAATTGGACAAGGAAGGCCAGACGTCCCAAGTGGGCGGCCTGGGTTACCTGGGCGAGCTGGCGAAAAACACGCCATCGGTCGCCAACATCAAGGCCTATGCGCAGATCGTCCGTGCGCGGGCCACGTTGCGCCAGTTGATCGGCATCGCCACCGAGATTGCCGACAGTGCCTTCAACCCCGAAGGCCGTACCGCTGAAGAGATTCTCGACGAGGCCGAACGGCAGATCTTCCAGATCGCCGAGGCCCGTCCGAAAACCGGCGGCCCGGTCAGCGTCAACGACCTGTTGACCAAGGCCATCGACCGGATCGATACCTTGTTCAACACCGACAACGCCATCACCGGCCTGTCCACCGGCTACACCGACCTCGATGGCATGACCAGCGGCCTGCAGCCGTCTGACCTGATCATCGTCGCCGGCCGTCCGTCCATGGGTAAAACCACGTTTGCGATGAACCTGGTGGAGAACGCCGTGTTGCGCAGCGATAAGGCCGTACTGGTCTACTCGCTGGAGATGCCAGGCGAATCGCTGATCATGCGGATGTTGTCGTCCCTGGGCCGTATCGACCAGACCAAGGTGCGTGCCGGTCGTCTGGAAGATGACGATTGGCCGCGCTTGACCTCGGCCGTTAACCTGCTTAACGACCGCAAGCTGTTTATCGATGACACCGCGGGCATCAGCCCCTCGGAAATGCGCGCGCGTACCCGACGCCTGGTGCGTGAGCACGGCGATATCGCCCTGATCATGATCGACTACCTGCAACTGATGCAGATCCCGGGCTCCAGTGGCGACAGCCGTACCAACGAGATTTCCGAGATTTCCCGCTCGTTGAAAGCCCTGGCCAAGGAATTCAACTGCCCAGTGGTTGCCCTGTCGCAGCTCAACCGTTCCTTGGAGCAACGGCCGAACAAACGCCCGATCAACTCCGACTTGCGGGAATCCGGAGCGATCGAGCAGGATGCTGACGTAATCATGTTTGTTTACCGGGACGAGGTGTATCACCCGGAGACCGAGCATAAAGGCATCGCTGAAATCATTATCGGCAAGCAGCGTAACGGGCCAATCGGCACCACGCGCCTGGCCTTTATCGGCAAATACACCCGTTTCGAAAACCTGGCGCCGGGCAGCTACAACTTCGACGACGAGTAACTCTCCAGCGCCTGTAAGGGCCTTATCGCAGGCAAGCCAGCTCCCACATTGATGTGTAAATGCATTCAAATGGGGGAACTGGCCTGCCTGCGATGGCGTCACCACAATTCCGACCATTACCGTCGGAATTGGTCAAAATTTGTGCTATATTCCGCGCCCGCGATTTTTCATCTCAACACCGGTCACCGTCATGCAAACAGCCAAGCCGTTATTTGACTATCCCAAGTACTGGGCCGAATGTTTCGGTCCTGCGCCATTCCTGCCGATGAGCAGGGAGGAGATGGATCAGCTTGGCTGGGATTCCTGCGACATCATCATCGTCACCGGTGATGCGTACGTGGATCACCCCTCGTTCGGTATGGCCATCATCGGCCGGCTGCTGGAGTCCCAGGGCTTTCGCGTCGGGATCATTGCCCAGCCGAACTGGCAGTCCAAAGACGACTTCATGAAGCTCGGCGAGCCGAACCTGTTCTTCGGCGTCGCGGCCGGCAACATGGACTCGATGATCAACCGCTACACCGCCGACAAGAAGATTCGTTCCGACGACGCCTACACCCCTGGCGGTATGGCTGGCAAACGCCCGGACCGCGCGAGCCTGGTGTACAGCCAGCGCTGTAAAGAAGCCTACAAGAACGTGCCGATCGTACTCGGTGGCATCGAAGCGTCCCTGCGCCGCATCGCCCACTACGACTACTGGCAAGACCGCGTGCGCAATTCGATCCTGATCGACGCCTGCGCCGACATCCTGCTGTACGGCAACGCCGAGCGGGCTATCGTCGAAGTCGCCCAGCGTTTGTCCTGGGGCCACAAGATCGAAGACATCACTGACGTGCGCGGCACCGCGTTCATTCGCCGTGACACGCCTGAAGGCTGGTACGAAGTGGACTCCACGCGTATCGACCGCCCGGGCAAGATCGACAAGATCATCAACCCGTACGTGAATACCCAGGACACCCAGGCTTGCGCCATTGAGCAGGAAAAAGGCCCGGTTGAAGACCCGGAAGAAGCCAAGGTCGTGCAGATCCTGGCCAGCCCGCGCATGACCCGCGACAAGACCGTGATTCGCCTGCCATCGGTAGAAAAAGTCCGTGGTGACTCGGTGCTCTACGCCCACGCCAACCGCGTGCTGCACCTGGAAACCAACCCAGGCAACGCCCGTGCTCTGGTGCAGAAGCACGGTGAAGTGGATGTGTGGTTCAACCCGCCGCCCATCCCGATGACCACCGAAGAAATGGACTACGTGTTTGGCATGCCTTACGCCCGTGTCCCGCACCCGGCGTACGGCAAGGAAAAGATCCCGGCCTACGACATGATCCGTTTCTCGGTGAACATCATGCGTGGCTGCTTCGGCGGCTGTACTTTCTGCTCGATCACCGAGCACGAAGGCCGGATCATCCAGAACCGTTCCGAAGAGTCGATCATTCGCGAAATCGAAGAGATCCGCGACAAGGTTCCAGGTTTTACCGGCGTGATCTCCGACCTCGGCGGCCCGACCGCGAACATGTACCGCATCGCTTGCAAGAGCCCGGAAATCGAATCTGCATGCCGTAAGCCGTCGTGCGTATTCCCTGGCATCTGCCCGAACCTGAACACCGACCACTCGTCACTGATTCAGCTGTACCGCAGCGCCCGTGCGTTGCCGGGTGTGAAGAAGATTTTGATTGCTTCCGGCCTGCGCTATGACCTCGCGGTCGAGTCGCCGGAATACGTTAAAGAGTTGGTGACCCACCACGTCGGTGGTTACCTCAAGATCGCCCCGGAACACACCGAGGAAGGTCCGCTCAACCAGATGATGAAGCCGGGCATTGGCAGCTATGACAAGTTCAAGCGCATGTTCGAGAAGTACACCAAGGAAGCGGGCAAGGAGCAGTACCTGATTCCTTACTTCATCGCCGCCCACCCGGGCACCACCGATGAAGACATGATGAACCTGGCCCTGTGGCTCAAGGGCAACGGCTTCCGCGCCGACCAGGTGCAGGCGTTCTACCCGTCGCCGATGGCCACCGCCACCGCGATGTACCACTCGGGCAAGAACCCGCTGCGCAAGGTCACCTACAAGAGCGACGCGGTGACCATCGTCAAGAGCGAAGAGCAGCGCCGTCTGCACAAAGCGTTCCTGCGCTACCACGACCCGAAAGGCTGGCCGATGCTGCGTGAAGCATTGACCCGCATGGGCCGTGCCGACCTGATCGGGCCGGGCAAGGACCAATTGATCCCGCTGCACCAGCCGGCCACCGACAGCTACCAGAGCGCCCGTCGCAAGAACTCGACGCCGGCCGGCAGCCATAAGGTTGCCAAGGAAACCACCACCAGGATCCTCACCCAGCACACCGGTTTGCCGCCGCGTGGCAGTGATGGCAGCAACCCGTGGGACAAGCGCGAACAAGCCAAGGCTGCGGCCATGGTACGCAACAAGCAGGCTGCCAAGGAGCGCGCCGATGCGGCGAAGGGCAAAGGCGGTAAGCCTGCGCGCAAGCCGGTAGTGCCGCGTTGATCGTAGCCTGAACATGCAAAACGCCAGCCTCGTGCTGGCGTTTTGCTTTCTAGCGGGTGGGTAGACCGTTTGTTAAGGTGGTGGTCATTAGATCGCCATCGCAGGCAAGCCAGCTCCCACAGTTGGAACGCGTTCCCTTGTGGGAGCCGGGCTTGCCCGCGATGAGGCCTGCCAGGCCACCATCACCTTCAAGGAAGAACTCTCATGAGCAACCCCCTGCTCAGCATCGGCATGGACTCCAACCGCTCGCAGTTCATGGCGCGCCAGCGCATCGAAAGCCAGATCAACCTGCCACGCCTGTTTGCGGCCATCGACGCTGACCCCGGCATTGTCGGCGCGGGCGTTGTGTACATTGACGCCGACTTCAACGTCCTCACGCTGCGCGAATTTCAGCCCATCTGCAGCATCGCTCCTAAACGTTTGATCTTGCGTGAAGCGCAGAAGTACATCGCCCCGGCGCAGTTTGCGCAACAGGTCCAGGACAATCCCCGCGAATCGCGCCTGGTGGGAGAGGCGGTCAATACGTCTCTGTCCTGCGCGGGCGCGATCATCGGTTGGATCGTGGTGCTCAGCGGCACCGTCGCTGTACCGTTCACGGCGGGTGCCAGCAGCGTGATTACGGCCATCGGTTATACCGCTGCCACGGCCAGCACGCTCCAGTGTTTTGCCAGTGGCTATCGCGTCAGCAATGAGATCAGTGACCCCTCCAAAAATGACAAGCTCGACAGCTCGGAGTGGTATCAGTACACGATGATCGCGCTGGATGCTGCGTCGTTGATCGGGGTCGGTGCATCGACGCTGACCACGATAAAGCTGGTGCGGCTGAATCAGGCCGCCACCGGCAAAAGCGTGCGGGAGGTGCTACGAGGATTAACCCGGCAAGAGCGCGCCAAGCTGACGAAGGAGCTGCTCAGCATTCAGGACCCGCGAATGAGCGCCAAGATGCTCAAGTTGAAACAACTGTCTGGCGAGGCGACCAAGCGTTTCGCCCCCGCCCAGGTCAAGCATGCGACGGTGACTCAGATACAGGATGCCCTGGGCGCGGCGATCGGTTTTACCGGCAGTGCAATCTCGGGGAACGTACGCACCATTGCCGTGGGGCTGTATGAGGAAATGAGCGATGAATGAGCTACCCGGCATTCGCAGTTTTCTGGCGCAATACTTTCCGGTCTTTATGGGCGCAATTTTCGCGGCGGTGTTCAGCCTGGTGTTTGCGGTGCCGCTGATTTTCGACAGTTATTTCCCACGCTTGTCGATGGACGACAACCTCAAGTATTCCTTCCTGGGTGGCCTCGCGCTGACGTGGGGCATCGTGCAGTGCAACTTCATGATCGCGCGCGGGCGGCCGCAGTGGGTATGGCCGCTGGTGATGCTGCTTGCGCTCTGTGTTCTGGCAGTGCTGCCCACCATCGCCTTCGCTCCGCATCCGCTGTCCTATAGTTTGAGCCTGCTGTTCCCGCTGCTGGGATTGCTGCTGCTCAACAGCAAGCGTCACCGCGAGATGCGCCAGAAACTCGTTGAAGTGAGGCGGCTGCGCCAAGCCATCATCGCAACGCACAAAGCACGCTAGCTGGGTAGATTCACCACCCTGCGCCACAAATATGTGCAGCACTTGCACCAGGGCACCGGTGATGGCGCCGTTTTGGTGCTCTACTGCACCGGGTCTAACGAGAAAGCGCAATGACGGCTGCTCTGGCATAAGTCTTGCGCACGTTGTGTCCATGCCCTGGCTCGCAGGAGGCCGCCGTGTCGATTCATGTCGCGTTGCACCACGTTACGCATTACCGCTATGACCGCGCTGTCGAACTCGGCCCACAGATCGTGCGTTTACGCCCGGCGGCCCACAGTCGCACGCGGATTTTGTCCTACGCACTGAAAGTGCTGCCCGAGCAGCATTTCATCAATTGGCAACAAGACCCCCAGGGTAACTACCTGGCGCGTCTGGTGTTCCCGGAAAAGACGGACGAACTGCGTATCGAAGTCGACTTGGTCGCCGAGATGGCGGTGTTCAACCCGTTCGACTTTTTCCTTGAACCCTACGCCGAAAAAATCCCCTTCAGCTACGCCGCTGACGAGCAGCGAGAGCTGGCGCCGTACCTGGAAACCCTGCCGCTGACGCCGAAGTTTGCCGCTTACCTGGCGGGCATCGACCGCACGCCCCTGCCGGCCGTGGATTTCCTGGTGGGGCTGAACCAGCGTCTGGCGGCCGATATTGGCTACTTGATCCGCATGGAACCAGGCGTGCAAACCCCGGAATTCACCCTGGAAAATGCCTCCGGCTCCTGCCGCGATTCGGCCTGGCTGCTGGTGCAATTGCTGCGCAACCTGGGGTTGGCGGCGCGGTTTGTCTCCGGCTATCTGATTCAGCTCACCGCCGACGTCAAAGCCCTCGACGGCCCGTCCGGCACCGAAGTGGACTTCACCGACCTGCACGCCTGGTGCGAAGTGTATTTGCCCGGCGCCGGCTGGATCGGCCTGGACGCTACCTCAGGGTTATTCGCTGGTGAAGGCCATATCCCGTTGGCCTGTAGTCCTGATCCATCGTCCGCCGCACCGATCAGTGGGCTGGTGGAACCGTGCGAGTGCGAATTTACCCACGAGATGTCGGTGGAGCGCATTTGGGAAGCACCTCGGGTTACCAAGCCCTACACCGAAGAACAATGGCTGGCGATCCAGGCACTGGGCCGGCAGATCGATGGCGACCTGCTCAAGGACGACGTACGCCTGACCATGGGCGGCGAACCGACCTTCGTCTCCATCGACGACCCCGACGGCGCCGAGTGGAACACCGCCGCCCTCGGGCCGGACAAACGTCGGCTGTCCGCCGAGCTGTTCCAACGCATGCGTAAGCACTACGCGCCCAAGGGCCTGGTGCACTTCGGTCAGGGCAAGTGGTACCCCGGCGAGCAGTTGCCGCGCTGGTCGCTCAACTGCTATTGGCGGCGCGACGGCGTGCCGATCTGGCACAACACCGCGCTGATAGCCGATGAGCAAGAAGATTATGCTGCCGACGGGCTCATGGCCGGGCGTTTCCTGGCCAGTGTCGCCGAACGCCTCAAACTGCCGGCGTACTTTGTATTCCCGGCCTTCGAAGACAATTTCTATTACCTGTGGCGCGAAGGTGCACTGCCGCAAAACGTCACCGCCCAAGACCCGCGCTTGAGCGACGACCTGGAGCGCGAGCGCCTGCGCAAAGTATTCAGCCAGGGCCTGGACAAAGTTATCGGCCAAGTGCTGCCGCTGGCGCGCACGGCGGCCAATGACCGCTGGCAGAGTGGGCGCTGGTACCTGCGCGACAATCACTGCCGACTGGTGCCGGGCGACTCAGCGCTGGGCTATCGCCTGCCGCTGGCCTCGCAACCTTGGGTGACGGCGGCGGAGTACCCGTTCGTGCATCCGACTGACCCTAACCAGGATCAGCCGGAGTTGCCGACCACCGCGCAACTGCAAAGCCATGGCGAACCCGCGCCAGCCGATGAACGCGTGCCTGAAGTCGACGAGTCCGCCGACTGGCTGACCCGCACCGCCTTGTGCGCCGAAGCGCGGGAAGGGCGCCTGTACCTGTTTATGCCGCCGCTGGAGCGCGTCGAGGACTATCTGGAATTGGTGGCCGTCATCGAAGCCACCGCCGAGGAGCTGCACTGCCCGGTATTGCTGGAAGGCTACGAGCCGCCGTTCGACACGCGTTTGAGCAACTTCCGGGTCACGCCGGACCCGGGTGTGATTGAGGTCAACGTGCAGCCGTCCGCCACCTGGGACGAGTTGGTGGAGCGCACGGAATTCCTCTACGAAGAGGCACGGCAAACCCGCCTGACCACTGAAAAATTCATGATCGACGGTCGTCACACGGGCACCGGCGGCGGCAACCATTTTGTGCTGGGCGGCGCGACGCCCAAGGACTCACCGTTCTTGCGTCGCCCCGATTTGCTGCGCAGTTTGATCAGCTACTGGCATAACCATCCATCGCTGTCGTACCTGTTTTCCGGGTTGTTTATCGGCCCGACATCCCAGGCGCCACGGGTGGATGAAGCGCGTAACGACGCATTGTACGAGCTGGAAATCGCGTTCGCCCAAATGCCCGCCCCTGGCGAAGAATGCCCGCCATGGTTGGTGGACCGCCTGCTGCGCAACCTGCTGATCGACGTGACGGGCAACACCCACCGCGCCGAGTTCTGCATCGACAAACTCTACTCGCCCGACGGCGCCACGGGGCGCCTGGGCCTGCTGGAACTGCGCGCCTTTGAAATGCCGCCCCATGCGCGCATGAGCCTGACCCAGCAATTGCTGCTGCGGGCCTTGGTCGCACGCTTCTGGCGTGAGCCGTATGCGCCGCCGAAACTGGCGCGCTGGGGTACGGAACTGCACGATCGCTTCTTGCTGCCGCATTTTATCGAGCAGGATTTTGCCGACGTGATAGTCGAGCTGAATGCTGCGGGTTACCCGCTGCGGGCCGAATGGTTTGCCGCGCACCTGGAGTTCCGTTTCCCCAAGGTTGGCGACTATGCCGTCAGCGGCATCGAGCTGGAACTGCGCCAGGCGCTGGAACCCTGGCACGTACTGGGCGAGGAGGGCGCGGTGGGCGGCACGGTGCGCTATGTGGATTCGTCTCTGGAGCGCTTGCAGGTGAAGTTGAGCGGGCTGGCGCCGCAGCGTTATCTGCTGACCTGCAACGGCATACCGGTGCCGCTGCAACCGACCGGGCGTGTCGGTGAGTTCGTGGCCGGCGTGCGTTATCGCGCCTGGCAACCGGCCAACTGCCTGCAACCGACTATCCCGGTGCACGCGCCGTTGGTGTTCGACGTGCTCGACACCTGGATGCAGCGCTCGCTGGGCGGCTGCCAGTACCACGTCGCCCACCCGGGAGGGCGCAATTACGACAGCTTGCCGGTGAATGCCAATGAAGCCGAAAGCCGGCGGATGGCGCGGTTTTTCCGCTTGGGGCATACCCCTGGCAAGCTCCCCGTGCCTTCCTTAATGGTTAATGATGAACTACCGATGACCCTGGATCTGCGGCGTTTTCCCAATAAAAATGACTGAATGCGATTTAAATGTGGGAGCTGGCTTGCCGGCGATAGCGATATATCAGCCAGCCAATAAGGTGACTGGAAAATCGCAATCGCAGGCAAGCCAGCTCCCACAATAGATTGCAGTGAATTTGAGTTAATCTGACTTCCCTTGCCTTCTGCCGAGCGTTCCATGCCCGACTTGCTCGACCGTTACCCGCTGACCGCGGGCACTTATCACGAACTGCTGGACGACAGTGGCGCGGTGCGTGCCCATTGGCAGCGCTTGCTTGATCACCTGCAACGCAGCACGCCTGCGCAACTGGCCCAACGCCAGGCACTGCTGACCCGGCAGATCCAGGAAAACGGCGTGACCTATAACGTCTACGCCGACCCCAAGGGCGCGGATCGCCCGTGGGAGCTGGATTTACTGCCCCATGTGCTGGCCGCCGATGAGTGGCAGCACCTGTCGGCCGGTATCGCCCAGCGGGCGCGCCTGCTCAATGCCGTGCTGGCCGATCTGTATGGCCCGCAGCGATTGATCAAAGAGGGCCTGCTGCCGGCTGAGCTGGTGTTTGGGCATAACAATTTCCTGTGGCCCTGCCAGGGCATTCAGCCGCCGGACGGCGCGTTTTTGCACCTGTATGCCGTGGACTTGGCGCGCACGCCGGATGGCCGCTGGTGGGTCACAGCCGACCGCACCCAGGCACCGTCGGGTGCCGGTTATGCGTTGGAAAACCGTACCATCGTGTCCCGTGCGTTCCCGGACTTGTACCGCGATCTGCAGGTGCAGCACCTCACCGGTTTCTTCCGCACGCTCCAGGAAACCCTGGCCCGCCAGGCGCCCAGTGACGACCAGTCGCCGCTGATCGTGCTGCTGACCCCGGGGCGATTCAACGAAAGCTATTTCGAACACCTCTACCTCGCGCGCCAACTCGGCTACCCGTTGGTGGAGGGCGGCGACCTCACCGTGCGCGACAGCACTGTGTTCCTGAAAACCCTCAGCGGCCTGCGCCGGGTGCACGCGATCATGCGCCGCCTGGACGACGACTTCTGCGACCCGCTGGAGCTGCGCACCGATTCGGCCCTCGGCGTGCCCGGCCTGCTCGATGCCGTGCGCCAGGGCAATGTGCTGGTGGCCAATGCCCTCGGCAGTGGCGTACTGGAGTCGCCCGGGTTGCTCGGCTTTTTGCCGAAGATCAACCAGTTCCTGTTCGGCGAAGAATTGATCCTGCCGTCGATCGCCACTTGGTGGTGCGGTGAAGCACCGGTGTTGGCCGAGGCTTTGGAGAAACTGCCGGATTTGCTGATCAAACCCGCGTTTCCGTCGCAAAGCTTCAGCCCGGTATTTGGCCGCGATTTGAATGAGGAACAACGCCAGGCCCTGGCCGAACGCATGCGCGCAAGGCCTTACGCCTACGTCGCCCAGGAGCTGGCGCAACTGTCCCAGGCACCGGTGTGGCACACCGTCGACGACCATTTGCAACACCGTGCCATCGGCATGCGCGTGTACGCCGTGGCCAGTGATGACGGCTACCGTGTACTGCCCGGCGGCCTGACCCGCGTGGCGGCCGAGGCGGATGCCGAAGTGGTGTCGATGCAACGCGGTGGCGCGAGCAAAGACACCTGGGTGCTCAGCGAACGCGTTGCCGGTGGCGAGCATTGGCGTGCACAACGGGCGATTGGTGCCCATGACCTGGTGCGCCGCGACCCGTATCTGCCCTCTCGCGTGGTGGAAAACCTGTTCTGGTTTGGCCGCTATTGCGAGCGCTGTGACGACAGCGCGCGTTGGCTGCGTATCGTGCTCGCGCGTTATGTCGACGGCGACGATCCGCTGGCCTTGCAGGCGGCGGTCGAGCTGGGCGAGAGCTTGCGCTTGTTGCCGGAGGAGGGCGAGTTGCCTGAGCGCCTGCTCGCCGCCTTGCTGGGTGATGACTGGCCGTCGAGCCTGCGCGCCAACCTGCAGCGCCTGCAGTGGGCGGCGTCCCAGGTGCGCGGCAAACTGTCCCGGGAAAACTGGCAGGCCCTGGTCGAACTGCAACGCGAAGCCCTGGAACTGGAAAGCGAAACCCCGGATTTTGGCGAGTTGCTGGATTTCCTCAACCGCCTGGTGATGTCCCTGGCGGCGCTGTCCGGCTTTGCCCTCGACGACATGACCCGCGACGAAGGCTGGCGCTTTTTGATGATGGGCCGGCGCATTGAGCGCCTGCAATTTCTGAGCAGCAGCCTTGCGGCGTTCCTGCGTGGCGTGGCGGTGTTCGATCAGGCGGGGCTTGAGTGGCTGCTGGAGTTGGGCAACAGCAGCATCACCTATCGTTCGCGCTACCTGGCGGTGCCGCAGCTGATTCCGGTGCTCGACCTGCTGCTGCTGGACGAGCAGAACCCGCACGCGGTGCTGTTCCAGCTGAAACTGGTCAGCCGCACCTTGCGTCGCCTCAACGATGACTTTGCTGTGCCTCGTGAAACCGGGCTGGCGCCGTTGGTGGAGCGCCTGGCGTGTTTCGACCTGGGTTGCCTGGAGAACCCGTTGTTTGGCGAGTCCAGCGTGCGTGCCGCGCTGGATGGCCTGGCTGACTTGCTGCAAGCAGTCGCCGATGAGAGCGGGCAAGTGTCGGATCGCCTGGCCTTGCGCCATTTTGCCCATGTGGATGATGTCAGCCAGCAAACGGTGTCGGTGTGATGAGTGCGCGCTACCAGATTTTCCACGATACCCACTACCACTACGACAGCCCGGTCTCCCTGGCCCAGCAACTGGCGCATCTGTGGCCACGGCCTTGTGCCTGGCAGCGTTGCACCTCGCAGCAACTGGATATCAGCCCGGAGCCGTCTTCGCGCCGCGATGAGCTGGACGTGTTTGGTAACCCCATTACCCGGCTGGCCTTTGAGCGGCCCCACGATGAGTTGCTGGTGAATGCCGGGCTGACCGTGGAAGTGCTGGCGCGGCCGGTGTTGGATTTCCAGCAGTCGCCCGCCTGGGACCAGACCCGCGACAGCCTGACCTATAGCAGCCGGCCGGTGTCTGTGGAACTGGTCGAAGCCTGCCGCTATCGCTTCGAATCACCCTACGTGCACCTGAAAAAAACCTTCGTCGAGTTTTCCGAAAGCTGTTTTCCTCCCGGCGAGCCATTGCTGCTGGGTGTACAGGCGCTGATGGAGAAGATCTTCAGCGAGTTCACGTTCGATGCCGAAGCCACCCAGGTCGCCACGCCGCTGGTGGAAGTGCTGGAGCGCCGTCGCGGCGTGTGCCAGGACTTCGCCCATCTGATGCTCGCTTGCCTGCGCTCGCGGGGCCTGGCGGCGCGATACATCAGCGGCTACCTGCTCACCCAGCCACCGCCCGGCCAGCCACGGCTGATCGGCGCCGATGCGTCCCACGCGTGGGTCTCGGTGTATTGCCCGGTGTCGGGCTGGGTAGATTTCGATCCGACCAACAATGTGCAGCCGGCACTGGAGCACATCACCTTGGCCTGGGGCCGTGATTTCTCAGATGTGTCGCCGTTGCGGGGGGTGATTCTGGGGGGAGGGAGCCATGACCCGGAGGTGCGGGTGACGGTGATGCCGCTGGAATGAGGGTGGGTTGGGGTGAGCAGGGAGGGCCTGCTCACCCCAACAGAATTTATTCAGCCGGGTCTTTCGGTGTTTCGGTTTCGTCTGTTGCCACTTCACCTTCAGCATCCGGGTTCAGTGCACCTGCTTCTTCATCTGCAGTGGCTTTCTTGCGTTGCAGCTTTTCCTCTTTCTTCTGCTCCTTGGCCAAGTCTCTCTGACGTTTGGCGAAGGAGTAATTAGGTTTGGCCATGGGCGATCCTCTAGGGTCGAAGGTGAGGGTGGGGCGGCGCGCAGCTGCCTTGGGTCGCTATGGTAGCAGCTTAGCACCTCGCTTGGCCTTCACTTACCGCAGGCGTACGCGGCCAGCAGGCCGTTGAACAGTTGGTTGAGGTGCATGGCGCGGGCTCCAATGGGGTATGGGCCGATCATAAGCGGGTGGCAGATCTTTGGCTGGTAGATTGTGTTGATCAGTCTGATAGCCTAAAGTTGTATACAATCTGTTGATGCAGATCATAAGAATTCAAGCCTGCTTGAGGCACCCTTGTCCCAATCCGCGTTATTTAAACCCTGCCTTGGAGATTCACATGTTTGCCAAACTCGTTGCTGTTTCCCTGCTGACTCTGGCGAGCGGCCAGTTGCTTGCTGCAGAGTGCAAGGTCACCGTCGACTCCACCGACCAAATGTCCTTCGACAAAAAGGCCATTGAAATCGACAAGAGCTGCAAGACGTTCACCGTTGAGCTGACTCACTCCGGCAGCTTGCCGAAGAACGTGATGGGCCATAACTGGGTGCTGAGCTCCGCCGCCGACATGCCTGGCATTGCCAGCGACGGCATGGCTGCCGGTATCGACAAGAACTACCTGAAAGAAGGCGACACCCGCATCATCGCCCACACCAAAATCATTGGTGCCGGTGAGAAAGATTCGGTGACCTTCGATGTGTCGAAGCTGGCTGCCGGTACCGACTACGCGTTCTTCTGCTCGTTCCCGGGCCACATCTCGATGATGAAAGGCACTGTGACCGTCAAGTAAGCCGATTGCGGTCGAAAAAAAAGCGCCTTGCGGGGCGCTTTTTTGTGGGCGGTCTGTGGTACCGCGTTATCGTTCTTCGCAGGCAAGCCCGCTCCCACAGTTGACCGAGTTCCAGCATGAGGATGCGGTCAACGGTGGGAGCTGGCTTGCCTGCGATGGCGATCTACCTCACGGCGCGAATGGCATGACCCGCTTGTGCTCGGTCTTGCGGTAGGTGTCGCAAATGATCCGGAACGCTTCCTCACGCACCGGCTCTCCGTGCAGGAAGGCGTCTATCTCGGCGTAAGTCACGCCGTGGGAGGCTTCGTCCGGCTTACCTGGCGACAAATCTTCAAGGTCGGCCGTCGGGATTTTCTCTACCAGTGATTCCGGCGCACCAAAGTGCCGAGCAATCGCCCGTACCTGGTTTTTCACCAGCCCGCTCAACGGTGCCAGATCGCAGGCGCCATCACCGAACTTGGTGAAAAAGCCCATCACCGCTTCCGCCGCGTGGTCGGTACCGATCACCAGGCCACTGGCCGCACCGGCGATGGTGTACTGCGCCACCATGCGCATGCGCGCCTTGGTGTTGCCCAGCACGAAATCGCGGGACACCGCGGCCTTGCCTTCAAACGCCGCCACTTCACTGGCCAGGGATTTTACCGCCGGGCCGATGTTCACAGTGTGGCGCTCGTCCGGCTCGATGAAGTCCACCGAGGCCTGGGCGTCGATTTCATCGAACTGGGTTTCGTAGGGCAGGCGCACGGCGATGAAACGGTAGGCGTCATCTCCGGTGCTGGCGCGCAGTTCCTGCATCGCGCGTTGAGCCAAAAGGCCGGCAGTCAGGGAATCGACGCCGCCGCTGATGCCCAGCACCAATGTCTTGAGCCCGGAATTGCGCAGGCAGTCCTGGATAAAGGTTACGCGGCGGGCAACTTCAGCCTCCAGGGCGGCCTGGTCCTTGAACGGTGCTTGGACCTTGAGCTGCTGCGCAATCTCACGCTGTACGGCTTGCATGATTCACTCCTTGCTGGAAAGGGCAGGTACTTTAAAAACGTGACGCAAATAGGCGACGAAATTCGGGTCGGTGCAGTGGGTCTTGCCCGCTTCATCAGAGATTTTCGCGACGGGCTGGCCATTGCAGGCGGTCATTTTAAGCACGATGCTCATTGGCTCAACACCTGGAATGTCGCAGGTGAGGTTGGTGCCGATACCAAAGCTCACATTAATGCGACCCCGCAACGCGCGGAATATCTCCAGCGCCTTGGGCAGCGACAGGCTGTCGGAGAACACCAAGGTCTTGCTCATCGGCTCGATACCGAGCTTGTGGTAGTGGGCGATGGCTTTTTCGGCCCATTGCACCGGGTCACCGGAGTCATGGCGCAGGCCATCGAACAGCTTGGCGAAGTACAAGTCGAAGTCGCTGAGGAAGGCGTCGGTGGTGATGCAGTCAGTCAGGGCGATCCCCAGCAGGCCGCGGTATTCGCGGACCCAGCAGTCGAGTGCGGCGATCTGGCTGTCGATCAGGCGCGGGCCGAGTTGCTGGTGGGCCATGATCCACTCGTGGGCCATGGTGCCGAGCGGCTTCATATCGAACTCACGGGCCAGGTGCACGTTGCTGGTGCCGACAAATCGCCCGGGGAAGTCATGCTTGAGCACGCTCACCACTTCTTCCTGCACCCGGTACGAGAAGCGCCGGCGCGTGCCGAAGTCGGCCACTTGCAGCTCCGATAGCTCGTCGCTGCTGGCGTTCGCCGTCAGCCAATCGAACTTGCGGTAAAGCTGCTCGCGGGCCTGTTCAAGGATCACGGTCTGGTAGCGGTAGCGGTTACGCACTTCGCTGACGATGGCCAGCATCGGCACTTCAAACAGGATCACATGCAGCCACGGCCCGCGCAGGCGGATAAACAGTTCGCCATTCTCGATGCCGGTTTGCACATAACGAAGGTTGAAGCGGAACAGCCCGAGGAAGCGCAGGAAGTCCGGCTTCATGAAGCTGATGCGCTCCAGGAAACCCAACTGGTCTGGGCTCAGGCTCAGCTCGGCCAGGCGCTCGATCTGGTAGCGGATTTCCGCCAGGTACGGGCGCAGGTCTTCACTGTTGCGGCAACGAAACTCCCATTCAACGTCCACATTCGGGTAGTTGTGCAGCACCGCCTGCATCATGGTCAGCTTGTAGAAGTCGGTGTCGAGCAGGTTCTGCACGATGCGATCGGCAAACACACTCTCGCTCATAACGGGAATCTCCAGACGGATCGGCGATGGGTGCCGACCTTTACGCACAATTAAGGAATGGCGCTAGTGGCGCATAGACCTGTGTTGTTTTGCCAGTGATTTTTTTGGAGTGGCCACTGGCCCTATCGCAGGCAAGCCAGCTCCCACCGTAGAAATGCATTCCAAATGTGGGAGCTGGCTTGCCTGCGATGGCGGTGGTGCAGCCAAAAAATAACTAAACCTGCTCCATCATCCACTTCACAAAGTCGCGCACCTTGGGCACTTCCGCCGAATGCTCCGGGTACGCCAGGTAATACGCATCCTGGCTCGGCAACGCATGCTGCCAAGGAATCACCAACTTGCCGTCGGCCAGTTCTTCTTCCACCAGGAAACGTGGCAGCAGGGCCACGCCACAGCCGACCTGCGCCGCGCGGATGCACATATAGAAGGTGTCGAAACGCGGCCCGTGATAGCTGTGTTCGGTGTGAAAGCCCTGGCTGGCGAACCAGTCATGCCAGCCTTGCGGCCGCGAGGCGTTTTGCAGCAGCACCAGGTCACTCAATTGCGTGGGGTCGGTGAATGCCTGTGCGGGCAGGCTTTCCGGCGCGCACACAGGCACCAATTCTTCGCTGAACAGTTTCAGGCTTTCCGTGCCGGGACGTGAGCCCTGGCCGAAATAGAACGCCATGTCCGCCTTGCCTTGCAGCAACTCGTCCGGTTCCTGTTCATTGCACAGGTCCAGGTGGATTTGCGGGTGGCGCAAACGCCAGCCCTTCAGGCGCGGCACCAGCCAGCGCGCGCCGAAGGTGTAGGGCGTGGACACGCGAAGTACTTCGGTCTCGCCGCCGTAGGAGCGCAGGTAATGGGTGGACATCTCCACCTGTGTGAGGATTTTTCGCACTTCCACGAGGTACAAATCGCCCGCCGGGGTCATCTGCAAGCGGCGGCGCACCCGGCGAAACAGCAGGTGCTGCAGCAATTCTTCCAACTGGGCGACCTGTTTGCTCACCGCGCTTTGCGTGAGGTTCAGTTCCTCGGCGGCGCGGGTGAAGCTCAGGTGGCGGGTGGCGGCTTCGAAACACTGCAGGGCGGTGATCGAGGGCAAATGTCTTTTGTTCAGCACGGCACGCCTCTTTTTATTCTTTGCATGAATAAACGGAATGATATCTCGCCTAATCGTCGTTTGTTGGCAAGTCTTGGGCCAGCTACAAATAAGGTCTGGATCGCCGTGTGGGCCGCGGCGCAATTTTTTTGTTTGTAGATTGAAGGAGTGACCCATGGTTGCCGCATTGCTTGACCGTCTCGGGGTAAACCCGGCGCTGTACCAGTCGGGTAAACAACCCGTGCATTCGCCGATTGATGGCAGCCGTATTGGCAGTGTGCACTGGGAAGGTGCCGCCGAGGTGGAGCAGCAGGTCAGTCGCGCCGAGCATGCATTCGACGCCTGGCGCAAAGTACCGGCGCCGCGTCGCGGCGAGCTGGTGCGTCAGTTTGGTGATGTGCTGCGCGAATATAAGGCCGACCTGGGCGAGCTGGTGTCCTGGGAAGCCGGCAAAATCACCCAGGAAGGGTTGGGTGAAGTGCAGGAAATGATCGACATCTGCGACTTTGCCGTCGGTCTGTCCCGCCAGTTGTACGGCTTGACCATCGCTTCCGAGCGCCCGGGCCACCACATGCGTGAAACCTGGCACCCGCTGGGCGTGGTCGGCGTGATCAGCGCCTTCAACTTCCCGGTCGCCGTATGGGCGTGGAACACCACGCTGGCGCTGGTGTGCGGCAACGCGGTGATCTGGAAACCGTCGGAAAAGACACCACTCACCGCATTGGCGTGCCAGGCGTTGTTCGAGCGCGTGCTGAAGAAATTCACCGATGCCCCCGAGTACCTCAGCCAAGTGATCATCGGCGGCCGCGACGCCGGCGCTGCACTGGTTGACGACCCGCGTGTCGCCCTGATCAGCGCCACCGGCAGCACCCGCATGGGCCGCGAAGTGGCGCCGAAAATCGCCGCGCGTTTCGCCCGCAGCATTCTCGAGCTGGGCGGCAACAACGCGATGATCCTCGGCCCAAGCGCCGACCTGGACATGGCCGTACGCGCGATCCTGTTCAGTGCCGTCGGCACTGCCGGTCAACGCTGCACCACCCTGCGCCGGCTGATCGCCCATGAGTCGGTCAAGGAAGAAATCGTCACTCGCCTCAAGGCCGCTTATTCCAAGGTGCGCATCGGCCACCCGCTGGAAGGCAACCTGATCGGTCCGCTGATCGACAAACACGGCTTCGAAAACATGCAGGACGCCCTGGAGCAAGCCTTGAGCGAAGGCGGCAGGGTGTTCGGCGGCAAGCGTCAGTTGGAAGATAAATTCCCGAATGCCTACTACGTATCGCCGGCGATTGTGGAAATGCCTGAGCAAAGCGACGTGGTGTGCACCGAAACCTTCGCGCCGATTCTGTATGTCATTGGCTACAGCGACTTCGCCGAGGCACTGCGCCTGAACAATGCTGTGCCGCAAGGCCTGTCTTCGTGCATCTTTACTACCGATGTGCGTGAAGCCGAGCAGTTCATGTCGGCGGTGGGCAGTGACTGCGGCATCGCCAACGTCAATATCGGCCCGAGCGGCGCGGAAATCGGCGGCGCGTTTGGCGGTGAGAAAGAGACCGGTGGCGGGCGTGAGTCGGGTTCGGATGCGTGGCGCGGGTATATGCGTCGCCAGACCAACACCGTGAACTACTCGCTGGAACTGCCGCTGGCGCAGGGTATTACGTTCGACTGACCCCTCACGTCGCAGTGCAGTCAATGTGGGAGCTGGCTTGCCTGCGATGCAGACACCTCGGTGTGCCGGGAACACCGAGGTGATGCTATCGCAGGCAAGCCAGCTCCCACATTTGATGGTGTTTGCAATTCAAAATAATTGTTGTTTGTTAGGTCCTCTCCGGAGTCTGGCAATGCCATTACGCGAAGCATGTTTGTGGGAACACCTTACCCCTGGCCGGCCGGATCGCGCCGCGCTCAAGGGCGAGGTCAAGGTGGATGTGTGCGTGATCGGCGCCGGGATTACCGGTTTGTCGGCGGCCATTCACTTGCTGGAACAGGGCAAAAGCGTCGCCGTGCTGGAGGCCCATCGCACCGGCCATGGCGGTTCGGGGCGTAACGTCGGGCTGGTCAACGCCGGCCTGTGGATTCCCCCGGATGAAATCGAAGCCGGTTTCGGCGAAGCGGTGGGCAGCCAGCTCAACCGCATGTTGGGCGCGGCGCCATCGCTGGTGTTCAGCCTCATCGACAAATACAACATCGATTGCCAATTGCGCCGCGAGGGCACCTTGCACATGGCGCACAATGCCCGTGGCGAGGCGGATTTGCGCAGCCGTGAAGCACAATGGAAACGCCGTGGCGCGCCGGTTGAGTTGCTCACCGGCCAGGCCTGCGAAGAGGCCACGGGCACTAAAAAAATTGCCGCTGCGTTGCTCGACCGACGCGCCGGCACCTTGAACCCGATGGCGTATACCACTGGCTTGGCCAATGCCGCCGCGGGCCTTGGCGGCCAACTGTTTGATCATTCCCCGGTCACCCAGCTTGAACGCCAAGGCGCGCACTGGTCAGTGCAGACCGCACAGGGCTCAGTGCAGGC
This sequence comes from Pseudomonas sp. O39, assembly GCF_045447295.1. Classification (NCBI taxonomy): domain Bacteria; kingdom Pseudomonadati; phylum Pseudomonadota; class Gammaproteobacteria; order Pseudomonadales; family Pseudomonadaceae; genus Pseudomonas; species Pseudomonas sp. O39. The sequence continues at coordinate 139,724 of NZ_JBJGXV010000001.1, read as the reverse complement.
GGCACAAGTGGTGATCGCCTCGAATGCCTACACCGAAGGTGAGTGGACCGAGCTTCGCCGCAATTTCTTCCCCGGCTACTACTACCAGGTTGCGTCAGCCCCTCTGACCGATGACGCCGCCCAGCAGATCCTTCCCGGCGGGCAGGGCTCGTGGGACACGCGTCAGGTACTCAGCAGCATCCGCCGCGATGCCGATGGCCGCCTGTTGCTCGGCAGCCTGGGCAACGGTAACCAGAAACCGGCGTGGTTCCTCAAGGCATGGGCTGATCGGGTGCAGCAGCACTACTTCCCGTACCTCAAATCGGTGCAGTGGGAATACACCTGGACCGGCTGTATCGCCTTCACCCCGGACCACTTGATGCGCCTGTTCGAGCCGGCGCCGGGCCTGGTCGCCGTAACGGGTTATAACGGGCGTGGTGTGACCACCGGCAGCGTGGTGGGCAAAGCATTTGCCGACTACTTATGTCACCAGAACCCCCAGGCGTTACCGATCCCCTTCGCGCCGATGCAGCCGTTGGCCGGGGTGGGCCTGCGCAGTTGTCTCTATGAAGCAGGATTTTCGCTGTATCACGCCGGGCAATGCCTGCGGATCGTGATCTGATCAGCGAAATACCGCTCAGAAGCCTGCATTTTCTTAGCAGCCTACTAATCTGTATTGGTGCAAGTCGTAGCAATCACGCACTGTAAATGTGCAGTTCCGTTACGCACATTGTTACAGGTGCAGGAACGACCGTTTATCCGCCTGGTTGCAGGTGCGACCTGCCAGGGTTGTACTTTTTGGGTCCATTGGTTGCACCTTCCGATGCTAGACGGTTGCACGTCCTGGCAAAAGGAGTCGAAACGCCTGTAATAACAATGACACCGTGTCTTTTTGAAGAATAAAAACGTAATGGCACGCGCCTTGCTCTTGGCTTTCTCTGAAAGTTTCAGTTGAAGGTTTGCATTGAATTCGTAGTGCCAATAAACAAAAACCTCGGAGCACCACTCATGTCCCAGACGTTTTACAAGAAAGGCTTTCTGGCCCTCGCCATTGCAACGGCGCTGGGTGTTTCTACGTTTGTTCAAGCTGATGTGAAGATTGGCGTGGCGGGCCCGATGACGGGCGCCAACGCAGCTTTCGGTGAGCAGTACATGAAGGGTGCCCAAGCGGCAGCCGATGTGATCAACAAGGCCGGCGGGATCAACGGCGAGCAGATCAAACTGGTGGCCGGCGACGACGCCTGTGAGCCAAAGCAGGCTGTAGCGGTGGCTAACCGCCTGGCAGACCAGGACAAAGTGATCGGCGTGGTCGGGCACTTCTGCTCCTCCAACACCATTCCTGCCTCCGAGGTGTATGCCGATGCTGGCATCATCATGATCACCCCAGGCTCCACCAACCCGACGGTCACCGAGCGCGGCCTGTCGGCAGTGTTCCGCATGTGCGGCCGTGATGACCAGCAAGGCATCGTCGCCGGCGACTACATCGTCGACGTGCTCAAGGGCAAGAAGGTCGCTGTTATCAATGACAAAGACACCTACGGCAAAGGCCTGGCTGACGCTACCGCTGCCCAGTTGACCAAGCGCGGCGTGAAGCCGGTGCTGGAAGAAGGCCTGACCCGTGGCGAGAAAGACTTCAGCGCCCTGGTCACCAAAATCCGCTCCACCGGTGCTGACGTGGTTTATTTCGGCGGCCTGCACCCGGAAGCCGGTCCACTGGTTCGCCAGATTCGTGAAGCCGGCCTCAAAGACGTCAAGTTCATGTCCGATGACGGCATCGTGACCGACGAACTGGTCGCGACCGCTGGCGGCAAGCAGTACGTCGATGGCGTGTACATGACCTTCGGCGCTGACCCGCGCCTGCTGCCGGACAGCAAGACCGTGGTGGAAGAGTTCCGCAAAAACGGCACCGAGCCTGAAGGCTACACCCTGTACGCCTACGCTTCGATCCAGGCCCTGGCAGCCGGCTTCAACGGTGCCAAGTCCGACAAGGGCGAAGATGCAGCCAAGTGGCTGAAAGCTCACCCGGTTAAAACCGTTATGGGCGAGAAGACCTGGGACGCCAAGGGTGACCTGAAAATCTCCGACTACGTGGTTTACCAGTGGGACAAAGACGGCAAATACCACCAGCTGGAAAAGCAGAAGTAAGAATAAACACGATCGTTTAAGCGCCTCAATCCCCTGTGGGAGCTGGTTTGCCTGCGATAGCGGTTGCACATTCAACACAGGTGTTGGTTGTCAGTCCGTCATCGCCGGCAAGCCCGGTTCCCGCAGGGGGCGTGGTTGCCCGTCCCATCGTGTCAGGCATCAAGTCTGTCTTTTCCTCCAGAAGGGCCGCACACCCACCGGTGTGCAGGTTCTCACCGCGTGAGATTGCGTTATGGATGGTATCTTCCTGCAGCAACTGGTCAACGGCCTGACCCTCGGGTCGGTCTATGGCCTGATCGCCATCGGCTACACAATGGTCTATGGCATCATTGGCATGATCAACTTCGCCCACGGCGAGGTTTATATGATTTCCGCTTACCTCGCGGCGATCAGTCTGGCACTGCTGGCTTACTTCGGCATCGAATCCTTCCCGCTGCTCATTCTTGGCACCCTGGTCTTCACCGTCGTCGTCACCGGCGTTTACGGTTGGGTCATCGAGCGTGTCGCCTACAAACCGCTGCGCAACTCCACCCGACTGGCACCGCTGATCAGCGCCATCGGTATCTCCCTGATCCTGCAGAACTACGCCCAGATTGCTCAGGGCGCGAAACAACAAGGTATTCCCACCCTGCTGGCCGGCGCCTGGCGTGTCGATATCGGCAGCGGGTTCGTGCAGTTGACCTACACCAAGGTGTTCATCCTGGTGGCCGCGTTTCTCGGCATGGGGCTGCTGACCTACATCATCAAATACACCAAGCTCGGCCGCATGTGCCGTGCCACCCAGCAAGACCGCAAGATGGCGTCGATCCTCGGTATCAACACCGACCGGGTGATCTCCTACGTATTCGTGATCGGTGCAGCCATGGCGGCCCTGGCCGGCGTGTTGATTACCCTGAATTACGGCACGTTCGACTTCTACGCCGGCTTCATCATCGGCATCAAGGCGTTTACCGCAGCGGTACTCGGCGGCATCGGTTCCTTGCCTGGGGCCATGCTCGGCGGGATCATCCTGGGTATCTCCGAGTCGCTGTTCTCGGGGTTGATCAACTCTGACTACAAAGACGTGTTCAGTTTCTCCCTGCTGGTGGTGATTCTGATTTTCCGTCCTCAGGGCCTGCTTGGTCGTCCGCTCGTGGCGAAGGTGTAAACATGTCTGCTGCCAAATCTATCGATATCAAGAAAAGTGTCGTCGATACGGTCCTTGCCGGGCTGATTTCGTTGATCGTGTTCGGTCCGATCGTCGGCGTGGTCCTCGACGGCTACAGCTTCAACCTGCAACCGGCCCGTGTGGCGGTCCTGGTCGCCATCGTGATGGTCGGCCGCTTTGCCATGAGCCTGTTCCTGCAAACCCCCAAGGGCCTGAAGATTTTGCAGGGCTTCGAGAGCAGTGGCTCCGGCGTGCATGTGCTGCCGCCGGACTACAAGTCGCGGCTGCGCTGGATCATCCCGGCACTGATCGTGATCGCCATCGTGTTCCCGATCTTCGCCAACAAGTACCTGCTGACCGTGGTTATCCTCGGGCTGATCTACGTGTTGCTCGGCCTGGGCCTGAACATCGTGGTGGGCCTGGCCGGTCTTCTGGACCTGGGTTATGTGGCGTTCTACGCCATCGGTGCCTACGGCCTGGCATTGGGTTATCAATACCTCGGCCTGGGCTTTTGGACGGTGCTGCCCTTGGCCGCAATCTGTGCGGCGCTGGCGGGGTGCATACTCGGGTTCCCGGTGCTGCGAATGCACGGTGACTACCTGGCCATCGTGACCTTAGGCTTCGGTGAAATCATTCGACTGGTGCTCAACAACTGGCTGTCGTTTACCGGTGGGCCGAACGGCATGCCGGTGCCTTCGCCGACCTTCCTCGGCCTGGAATTCGGGCGTAAAGCGAAGGATGGCGGGATTCCGTTCCATGAGTTCTTCGGCATCGATTACAACCCCAACATCAAGTTCATGTTCATCTACATTGTGCTGTTCCTGGTGGTGCTGGCCGTGCTGTATATCAAGCATCGCCTGACCCGCATGCCGGTCGGCCGCGCCTGGGAAGCCTTGCGCGAAGATGAAATCGCCTGCCGCTCCATGGGCCTGAACCACGTACTGGTCAAGCTGTCGGCGTTCACCATCGGTGCGTCCACGGCCGGTCTGGCCGGGGTGTTCTTCGCCAGCTACCAGGGCTTCGTCAACCCATCGTCGTTTACCTTCTTCGAGTCGGCGCTGATCCTGGCCATCGTGGTGTTGGGCGGCATGGGTTCGACCGTCGGTGTGGTGATCGCGGCGTTCGTGTTGACGGTGGCGCCGGAACTGCTGCGCAGCTTCTCGGAGTACCGCGTGCTGCTGTTTGGCGTGTTGATGGTGGTGATGATGATCTGGCGACCGCGCGGCCTGATTCGAATCAGCCGAACCGGTGTGACCCCACGTAAAGGAGTGGCGCCATGAGCAAGGAAGTCGTTCTGTCCGTGGAACATCTGATGATGCACTTCGGTGGCATCAAGGCCTTGAGCGATGTGAGCCTCAAGGTCGAACGCAACTCGATCTTCGCCCTGATCGGCCCCAACGGCGCCGGCAAGACCACCGTGTTCAACTGCCTCACCGGCTTCTACAAAGCCAGTGGCGGCAAGATCGAACTCAACGTGCGGGGCAAGCAGACCAACGTGATCCAGCTGCTCGGTGAGCGGTTTAAAGCGGTGGACTTCGTGTCGCCGAAAAGCTTCCTCAGCCGCGTGTATTACAAGATGTTCGGCGGCACCCACCTGGTGAACCGCGCCGGCTTGGCGCGGACCTTCCAGAACATTCGCCTGTTCAAGGAAATGTCGGTGCTGGAAAACCTGCTGGTGGCCCAGCACATGTGGGTCAACCGCAACATGCTTGCGGGCATCCTCAACACCAAAGGCTATCGCAAGGCCGAAAGCGACGCCCTCGACCACGCGTTCTACTGGCTGGAAGTGGTCGACCTGGTGGACTGCGCCAACCGCCTGGCCGGTGAGCTTTCCTACGGCCAGCAGCGCCGCCTGGAAATCGCCCGGGCCATGTGCACCCGGCCGCAGATCATTTGCCTGGACGAACCGGCAGCGGGCCTCAACCCGCAGGAAACCGAAGCGCTCAGCGCGATGATTCGCCTGCTGCGCGACGAACACGACCTCACGGTGGTGCTGATCGAACACGACATGGGCATGGTAATGAGTATTTCCGACCACATCGTGGTGCTCGACCACGGCAACGTCATCGCCGAGGGCGGCCCGGAAGCGATCCGTAATGATCCAAAAGTGATTGCCGCCTACCTGGGCGCAGACGAAGAGGAGCTTGTATGAACGGGCCTATCCTCGAAATGAAGGACCTGGACGTGTTTTACGGCCCGATCCAGGCCCTGAAAAAAGTCTCGCTGCACATTAACGAAGGCGAAACCGTCAGCCTGATCGGCTCCAACGGCGCGGGTAAATCCACGCTGCTGATGTCGATCTTCGGCCAGCCACGGGCCGAGTCGGGGCAGATCATCTACAACGGTGTCGACATTACCCACAAGTCGTCCCATTACATCGCCTCCAACGGCATTGCGCAGTCGCCGGAAGGGCGGCGGGTGTTCCCCGACATGACCGTCGAGGAAAACCTGCTGATGGGCACCATCCCGATTGGCGATAAATTCGCCCAGGAAGACATGCAGCGCATGTTTGAGCTGTTCCCCCGGCTCAAGGAGCGGCGTACCCAGCGGGCGATGACCATGTCTGGTGGTGAGCAGCAAATGCTCGCCATTGCCCGTGCGCTGATGAGCCGGCCCAAGCTGTTGCTGCTGGATGAGCCAAGCCTGGGCCTGGCGCCGATTGTGGTGAAGCAGATCTTCGCCACCCTGCGCGAGCTGGCGGCCACCGGGATGACCATCTTTCTGGTGGAACAGAACGCCAACCATGCATTGCGCTTGTCGGACCGTGCGTATGTGATGGTTAACGGCGAGATTCGCCTGACCGGCACCGGTAAGGAGTTGCTGGTGAATGAGGAAGTGCGTAACGCCTATCTGGGCGGGCACTGATTTAAATTTTGGCGCAAGTCCCCCTGTGGGAGCGGGCTTGCTCGCGAATGCGGTGTGTCAGTTTCAGATGGTTTGACTGACCCTCCGCATTCGCGAGCAAGCCCGCTCCCACAGTTGTTTTGCGTTTGCCCGAACGGACGAGGTGTCTGCATCGCAGGCAAGCCAGCTCCCACATAAAGCCCGGTTCCCACATTTGTTTTTGTAGTGTTCCCAGGCCGTCCGCCAAATTGTGGAAAACAAATCTAGCCACCCTCTAAAGCGCGACATATAGCCGCCGCAAATCCCTGTTTTGTCACAGTTTTGACTTGTCCCCATTCGCTGTGGAACCGGCTGTGGGTAACGTGGGAGTAGCTGGCTGAAAGCCTTTAACTGCGCGGCCTGCAGCGTGGTGGTTGTTTTATGATCAGCAGGTTTTTCGTGACCGGCCAAGGGTTTTGTCAACCTGTTTAAAGACACAGGTATATGACCGAAAAATGTCCCTCCAGCCTGTGGATAAGTCTGTGACTAAACTCTGGAAAGACGGCCGCAGAGGCCGGAATGACTGGCCTGGAGCCATCGTTCGAATTTTCCCTCTGTGCATGGGCCTACATACGCCCCGTCCAAGGTCAAGCAAAAAACTTTCTAAAACTGCCTGTAAGCCTTGCACACAGCGGCTTGAGCTGTTTTGCACTTGCCCCCAAAGACTGTGGGCGCAGTTGTGGATAACCTGCGCGCATGTGGCTGCAGGGCCCGGTTTATATGGGTTAGATGTGAGTGGTTAAAAATTGATCAGCTGTAGATGAAGTTGTGCGCTTAGCGGTTGCCGCGACGACGGCGTAAGGGCATTCTGCTGGCAACTTTTTTCCGATGCTCGCAAGGAGAACACCATGTCCGACACGCTGTTTATTACTGGCGCAACCTCAGGCTTCGGCGAAGCCTGCGCCCGTCGTTTTGCCGACGCCGGCTGGAAACTGGTGCTCACCGGCCGTCGTGCCGACCGTTTGAATGCATTGGTTGAAGAGCTTTCCAAGCAGACCGAAGTGCACGGCCTGGTCGTGGACGTGCGTGACCGCAAGGGCATGGAAGACGCCATCGCCAACTTGCCGCCCTCATTCGCCAAACTGCGCGGCCTGATCAACAACGCCGGCCTGGCGGTGGGCACCGACCCTGCGCCCAAATGCAGCCTCGACGATTGGGAAACCATGGTCGACACCAACATCAAAGGCCTGCTGACCACCACCAGCCTGCTGTTGCCGCGCCTGATCGCCCACGGCCGTGGTGCCGGGATCATCAACCTGGGCTCCATCGCCGGCAGCTATCCGTACCCGGGCAGCCACGTGTATGGCGGCTCCAAAGCGTTCGTGAAGCAGTTTTCGCTGAACCTGCGTTGCGATCTGCAAGGCACCGGCGTGCGTGTGACCAACATCGAGCCAGGCCTGTGCGAGAGCGAGTTCTCGCTGGTGCGCTTCGGCGGTGACCAGGCGCGCTACGACGCCACCTACGCCGGTGCCGAGCCGATCCAGCCGCAGGACATCGCCGACACCATCTTCTGGGTGCTCAACACCCCGGCGCACGTCAACATCAACCGTCTTGAGTTGATGCCGGTGAGCCAGACCTGGGCTGGGTTTGCGATTGAGCGTGGGGCCAAGTAAGGCTTAAGACCGCGTCGCGTCCATCGCAGGCAAGCCAGCTCCCACATTTGATCGGGTTCACACGGTCAAAATGTGGGCGCTGGCTTGCCTGCGATGGCGTCAAATCGGCCAAAACACGACATAAGGTACACTCCACCCCTGAAAACCCCTCCGCACTGTGCGGTTAAAAGGTTTTGACAGGAGGAAATGTGAGTAACCGAGGTGAGCAGGCACTGCTCAAACAATCGACCATCCTGATGTTCGCCGTAGCGATCGCCGGGATTGTCACGGGTGTTATTTCTGGCGCCCAATCCATTCTATTCGACGGCTTTTTCTCGCTAATCGCCACCGCCATCAAGGTGTTGATGCTGATCACGGCCAAGCTGATCGCCAAGAAAAGCAACGAGCGCTTCCAGTTCGGCTATTGGCACCTGGAACCCATGGTGTTGCTGATCGAAGGCAGCTTTCTGTTGTTGATCGCCATCTACGCGTTTCTCAACGGTGTGTTCGGCATTATCAATGGCGGGCGCGAAATCGAGTTGGGACTGGTGATCATTTATGCGGCGGTATTTACCGTCGTCGAATTTGCCTACTTCTTTTACGTGCGCTATCGAAATCGCACACTCAAATCCTCACTGATCCAGTTCGACAACATCAGTTGGATGGTGGACGCGATGCTCTCGGTGGGCTTGCTAATCAGCTTTCTCGCCGCGCTGTTGCTCAAGTCTCAGGGCTATGGCGAGTGGGCGGTGTATGTCGACCCGCTGATTCTGATCCTGCTGGCCCTGAGCATGCTGGCGCCGGCGTTCAAGATCCTGCGCCCGGCGTTGCGCGAAGTGCTGGGGATTGCCCCGGACCACTTGGACGACAAGGTGCGCGAGGTCATGGACGCGGCCCAGGCCAAGCATGGTTTCGACGACTATGTGTCCTACGTGCAAAAACACGGGCGGGCGCGGTTTATCGAGATTCATGTGGTATTGCCGGCCAACTACCCGGTGGATAACGTCGCGACCCTCGATGGGCTGCGTGAAGAAATATCCACAGGGCTCGGCACGCCGGATGCGGCGCGCTGGCTGACGATCAGTTTTACCGGGGATCGCAAGTGGATTGCGTGACAGTCAGTTAGACCGAGGGGAGGCTTTCGCGAGCAAGCCCGCTCCCACATTTAACCGCGTCCTACCGTTGGAATGCGGTCGAATGTGGGAGCTGGCTTGCCTGCGATGAGGCCCTGAAAATCAGCCGAGATGCTGGATCAGGCCTTGATAGCAGGTCGCCAAATGATACGGCGTGGTCGACGGCATATCCCGTCGGCTCACGGCGCCCTTGGCGTCCAGGCATTCGTGCCAGCCTTTGTCATGCAGGAAGTGCTGTTGCAGCGCCAGCAATTGGCGTTGCAGCACCGCTTCACTGTCCGGTCGCAAGGTCAGTGCGCGCAGGTATTCAGCCTGGGCCCAGATTCGCTGAGTGCCGTCGCGCACGCTGCCATCCAGGGCGAGCATGCCGCTGACCGCACCGCTGAGTTTATCCACACCCTTGAGCTCGGCGTAGGCAAACGCCCGGGTCAGCGACGCATGCAACGGTGTGCTGCGCAGTACGTCTGACGATTCCAGCAAAAAGAACCATTCGAACTGGTGGCCTGGCTCAAACCAGTTATCCACAGCGCCCAGCGGTTTCTCCACCATCACGCCGTGCTGGCGGTCGATGAAGCGCTTCTGCATCGCGCTAGCGAGGTCCAGCAGCGCATCTTGCGTAATGGCGTCCTCACGCACGGCCAGCGTGGCGAGGAAGCCTTCGGCGAGGTGCATCAGCGGGTTTTGCAGGGGGCCGGACTTGAGGGACGACCAGTTGCGTTCCAATACCGCTTCGTACAGGCCGTCGCCGGTGGCGAAGCGTTCGGCGACCACTTCCAGGGCAGCATCGAGCACCGACTCCACCAGCGGCTCACGCACTTTGGCCCAGTAGTGGGCGCAGGCGAAGATGATGAAGGCGTGGGTGTAGAGGTCTTTGCGCTTGTCCAGCGGCTTGCCGTGGGCGTCGATGCTGTAGAACCAGCCACCGTGCTCGGCGTCATGGAAGTGCCGTTGCAGGGAACGAAACAGCGCCGCCGCGCGCTCTTCGGCGAAGGCCGAACCGGGCTTGCCGATCAGGCTGGCAAACAGGTACAGCTGCCGGGCACAGGCCATGGCGCGGTAGCGCTGCGGGGGCAATGGCGTGTGATTAGCGTCCAGAGCTTCATACGGCAACGCCAACTCGGCATTCCAGCCCGGGCCCTGCCACAGCGGCACGATCAGGTCATGGAAGTGCGTGAGCACGGCATTCAATGAAGGCTGGGAAGCGGAGTTTGGAGCGATGGGCATCGGCTGGCGTCGTCACGGCAGGGGTGTAGGCGCGCATGGTAGCAGGCTTGGGATAGGCGGTGTCTGTGCTACCGCTATCGCGGGCAAGCCCGCTCCCACATTTTGATGTGTGAACCCAATCAAATGTGGGAGCTGGCTTGCCTGCGATGAAGCCCTTGCAGGCGCTGGAAATCAGCCCGCCAGCAACCAAACCCCAGTCGCCGCCGAAGCCGCACCTGCTACCCGCACCAACGGTGCAGCCGCCGCCGGCAGGAAACGCACCACCGCATACCCCGCCGCATGCAATATTGCCGTTGCGCCCACGAAACCGGCCGCATACGCCCACGGGCTGGACATGTCCGGCAGCTCCAATCCATGCGCCACGCCCTGAAACAGCGCGAACAATGCCGTGGCACCGACTGCCACGAACAACGGCGGCCGCACCGCCAGTGCCACTGCCAGGCCCAGCGCCAGCACCGACGCGGCAATCCCGCTCTCAAGCGCCGGCAATTGCAGGCCTTCAAAGCCCAAAAGGCCGCCCATCAACATGACGCCGACAAAGGTGCAAGGCAGTGCCCAGCGCGCGTTACCTTTTTGCTGCGCCGCCCAGAGGCCGACCGCGACCATGGCCAGTAAGTGATCGATGCCGCCCAATGGGTGGCTGATGCCTGCCACCAGCCCATTGTCCCCATGCCCGGGGTGAGCGAAGGCGAGGGCGGGGGCGAGCAGCAGGGCGGCGGTTGCGAGAAGTTTGTTGAGGCCCATGGACAGGCTCCTTTTTTAGGGTGAGATCAGGCGGCGGTCAGCAGGCCCTGACGTTCAATGAAGGCGACGATTTCATCCAGGCCGACGCCGGTTTTCTGGTTACTGAACACAAAGGGCTTACCGTTGCGCATGCGTTGGGTGTCGCTGTTCATCAATTCCAGCGAGGCGCCCACCAGCGGCGCCAGGTCGATCTTGTTGATGACCAGCAGGTCGGATTTGCAAATACCGGGCCCACCCTTGCGCGGCAGCTTGTCGCCGGCAGACACATCGATCACATAGATCGTCAGGTCCGACAGCTCCGGGCTGAACGTCGCCGACAGGTTGTCACCGCCGGACTCCACCAAAATCAGGTCAAGGCCCGGAAACCGGCGGTTGAGTTGATCCACTGCTTCCAGGTTGATCGAGGCGTCTTCACGAATTGCCGTGTGCGGGCAGCCCCCGGTTTCCACACCAATGATGCGTTCCGGCGCCAGGGCCTGGTTGCGCACCAGGAAGTCGGCGTCTTCACGGGTGTAGATGTCGTTGGTCACCACGGCCAGGTTATAGCGATCGCGCAGGGCCAGGCACAGCGCCAGCGTCAGGGCGGTCTTGCCGGAACCCACCGGGCCGCCGATGCCGACACGCAAGGGTTGTGTATTCATGTGCTTCTCCAGATAAAGGGCTTAGGAACGGAACAGTCGGCTGTACTGGCGCTCGTGGGCCATGCACGCCAGGGACAGGCCGAACGCGGCGCTGCCGAAATGGTTAGGGGCGAGTCGGCCGGCGTCCTGCTGGGCTTGTTGCAGCAGCGGCAGCAGTTCGCTGGTCAGGCGCTGGGCGGCTTGCTGGCCCAGGGGCAGCGTCTTCATCAATACGGCGAGTTGGTTTTCCAGCCAGCTCCATAGCCAGGCGGCGAGGGCGTCGTCGGGGCTGATGTGCCAGGCGCGTGCTGCCAGGGCCCAGCCCAGAGCCAGGTGCGGTTCGGCGCATGGCTCCAGAAATGCACGCGCGGCGTCGTCCAGTTCCGGCAAGCCATTGAGCAGTTGTTGCAAGGAGTAACCCATCTGGCGGCTCTCCTGATACAGCTCGCGGGTCTCGCGGCTGGCGCGATGCTCTTGGCACAATTGCGCCAGGCGCGGCCAATCCTGTTCGGCGGCGGCGCGGCAATGGGCGAGCAACAGCGGTGCTTCGAAGCGCGCAAGGTTGAGCAGCAGTTGGTCGCTGATCCAGCGTCGCGCACTGGCGGCGTCATTGACGCGCGCATTTTCCACGGCCATTTCCAGGCCCTGTGAATAGCTATAGCCGCCAATCGGCAGTTGCGGACTGGCCAGACGCAACAGCGCCCAGGCTGGGTTCATAGACGTACGCCGAACTGGTGCAGCTTGGGCGGGTAATTGAAGTCTTCATCACCGTGACGTGAATGATGATGGCCACCGCCATAGGCGCCGTGTTCCGGTTGGAACGGTGCTTCAATGGTTTCGGTGTGGGCGCCCAATTGTTCGAGCATGGCCTTGAGCACGTAGTCATCGAGCAGGCGAAGCCAGCCGTCGCCAACTTGCAGGGCCACATGGCGGTTACCGAGGTGATAAGCCGCGCGGGTCAGTTCAAACGCGTTGCTGCAGGTGACGTGCAGCAGTTGTTCAGGGCGAGCACAGACGCGTACGACACGTCCGTCTTCAGCGTGTAGGAATTCCCCATCGTGCAGCGGCGGCTGGCCGCGCTCCAAAAACAGGCCGACATCTTCGCCATCGGCACTGAAACAGCGCAGGCGACTTTTACTGCGCGCTTCGAAGTTCAGCAGCAGTTCGGCAGCCCAGAGGGCTTGGGGGGCGATTCGGCGGTGGATCACCAGCATCAGAAGGCTTCCAGCTATGAGCGATGCGAGAGGTAGAGCAAGGGGCTTGCCAATCACACCTGTGAGTAGGAAAACCCTGTAAGCAGGCACCGTCATGCCACCGAATAGGGCATTCGCTCATTCCGGTCGTGTTTCAATTTGGTGCGTAATGGGATTTATAGCACTGGATGTGGGCGTTTTGCGTCGAGATCCGCCACCTTCTGTATGAAATTTCTTTCATCTCTTTCGTGCTGGCGTTTTCAGGGGTTTGGCCTATGGGAGGCAGGATTCGGACTTCCGCACGCCAGGCTGATGGGCTTACTCGGTACTGCCCAGCCCTTGCCAATGTTTGAGGCCGATAAAGATAAAGCGCAATTGCTGGGTGATTTTCGCCTGCGGCGTGAGGTGAGCAGGCAGCGCATGGGCGGGAGGGTCGATGATATCGGGCAGGGTGGCGAACACGCTCTTGACGATCAGGTCGGCCATCACGTGCAGACCTTCGGCATCCAGGTGCTGGAGCTTGGGCATCCGCGTGAGGTCCGCCGCCAAGTCGCTGGTGATGTCTTCGCGCAGCGCGCCGATGGCTTGCCGCACGGCCAGGCAACCGCCGTATTGCTCGCGGGCCAGGAACAGGAATTGCGAGCGATTGGCCGAGACCACATCGAGGAAGATCCGCACGGACGCATCGATGATGCCGCCCATGACGAACTCATTGTGGCGCACCAGGCGGATGGTGGCGCGGAAGGTCTGGCCGACTTCGCTCACCAAGACGAGCCCAAGCTGGTCCATGTCGTCAAAATGACGATAGAACCCGGTCGGCACGATCCCGGCGGTCTTGGCCACTTCGCGCAGGCTCAGGCTGCCAAACCCACGGCCACACTCCATCAGATGGCGGGCTGCGTCCATCAAGGCGAGGCGGGTCTGTTGCTTCTGTTCGGCGCGGGGCAGCATCGGCGGGCGGGCTTTGTCGGCAAGTACAGCGACGCACTCTAGCAAAACAGCTTCATCGGCGTCGAACTTGGCGGGGGCTGAGCGTGACGGGGTCTATATAAAAGCAAAAACCCGATCGGCCGATCGGGCTTTTTTCTGGGCCAGCACGGGCTTAGCTCTGTGCTTGATGCAGTTCTTGCAGACGGTCAGCACCGCCTTCGGCAACACCTTGGGTGTAAGCGCGGTCGTTGGCTTGTTCAGCACCGCCTTCTACCAGGCCTTTCTGTTCCAGGCGATCACGGCCACCTTCGACAACGCCTTCGGCGTAAGCACGTTTGTTGGCGTGATCCGAGCCATTTTCTGCAACAGCGCCTTTGGCGTAGTCACGGTTTTCGTCTTCTTGCGAACCGCTGCGCGCCAGGGTTTGGCTGGACTGCACGGCTTGGGCTTTGTTCTGTGGGGTGGCTTGTTCAGCGGCTGGCAGGGCAAAAGCGCTGGAAGCCAGGACAGACAGCAGAACAGTAGCGAGTAATTGGCGTTTCATGAGGGTTGCTCCTTAGGAGGGCGATAAAGTGGGTACAGGGCTAATGCTACTCTCGATAAGTCGATATAAAAGTTCATAAACACAATGGTAATAATCAACAGAATTGATTGTTCCCTTCGGAGGCTCTAGAACGCACCTCTCAAGCCCGCGGTTTTGCACCATGGTGGGTATTTTCGACCCGTTCATGGGTAACACCGGTGCATTGTTGATGGTTCAGTCGCTTCAGGCTGTAGGACGAGTCGCTTTTTTTGCGATGAATTCGTACTCGGGCTAAACCCCCAGATCATTTGTCAGTCGTAGCCATATAAGCTGTAGTCAAAAGGTGCGCGGCAGCGCGCACCCTCAGTCGTAATCAGGAGTCCTGTGCAATGACGCGCACTCGTAAAATTGTCGCTTGGAGCTGCGCCAGCTTCGTTCTGTTAATCGCCGTCGTGGTGTTGGTGTTGGTGTTTTTCGACTGGAACCGCATCAAGCCGCCGCTCAATGCCAAGGTCTCCGAAGAGTTGCATCGCCCCTTTGCCATCAATGGCAACCTGGCGGTGGTGTGGGCACGTGAGGCGGATGAAGGTGGCTGGCGGGCCTGGGTGCCCTGGCCGCACGTGATTGCCGAGGACCTGACCCTGGGCAACCCGGATTGGTCGAAAAAACCACAGATGGTCACGCTCAAGCGCGTAGAACTGCGCATTTCTCCGTTGGCGCTGCTGGCGCAGCGTGTGGTCATCCCGCGTATTGACCTCACTGAGCCGAGTGCCGACTTGCAGCGCCTGGCCGATGGTCGCGCCAACTGGACTTTCAAGTTCGACCCCAAAGACCCCAACGCTGAACCGTCCAGTTGGGTGGTGGACATCGGCGCTATTGGTTTCGACAAAGGCCATGTGACGCTCGACGACCAAACGCTCAACACCCAACTGGATGTGATCATTGACCTGCTGGGCAAGCCTATTCCGTTCGGCGAGATCGTCGGCGACGCCGACGCCAAGAAGGCCCTCGAGAAAGGTTCGGCGCCTCAGGACTATGCGTTCGGCCTCAAGGTCAAAGGCCAATATCACGGTCAGAAGCTCGACGGCACCGGCAAAATCGGCGGCCTGCTCGCCTTGCAGGACGCGGCCAAGCCGTTCCCGCTGCAAGCCCAGGTGAAAATCGCCGACACCAGCGTTGCCCTCGCCGGCACTCTGACCGACCCGCTGAACCTTGGCGCCCTGGATCTGCGGCTGAAACTCGCCGGCTCCAGCCTGGGTAACCTCTACCCGCTGACCGGCGTGACGCTGCCCGACTCGCCGGCCTATTCCACCGACGGTCACCTGATCGCCAAGCTGCATGAAGCCAGTGGCGCGTCATTCACCTATGAAAACTTCAACGGCAAGATCGGCAACAGTGATATCCACGGCGACCTGAGCTATGTCGCCAGTCAGCCCCGGCCCAAGCTCAGCGGCAAACTGGTGTCCAACCAATTGCTGATGACCGACCTTGCCCCGTTGATCGGTGCCGACTCCAATGCCAAGCAGAAAGCCCGTGGCGGCGAAAGCAAACAACCGGCGACCAAGGTGCTGCCGGTGGAAGAGTTCCGCACCGAGCGCTGGCGCGACATGGATGCCGATGTGGAATTCACCGGCAAACGCATCGTGCACAGTGCCGAATTGCCGTTCACAGACCTCTATACCCACCTGGTCCTCACCGACGGCGAGCTGAGCCTGGAACCCCTGCGCTTTGGGGTCGCTGGGGGCAAGCTGGATGCACAGATTCGCCTGAACGGCCGCATCACACCGATGGAAGGGCGCGCAAAACTCACCGCGCGTAACTTCAAGCTCAAGCAGCTGTTCCCAACGTTTGAACCGATGAAAACCAGCTTTGGTGAACTCAACGGCGATGCCGATGTTTCCGGGCGCGGCAACTCCGTGGCGGCCTTATTGGGCTCCTCCAACGGTGACCTGAAAATGCTCATCAACGACGGCGCGATCAGCCGTGGCCTGATGGAAATCGCCGGGCTCAACGTGGGCAACTATGTGGTGGGCCGCCTGTTCGGCGACAAAGAAGTGAAGATCAACTGCGCGGCCGCGGACTTCGGCATCAAGACCGGCCTTGCGACCACTCGCCTGTTTGTGTTCGATACCGAGAACGCGATCATCTACATCGATGGCACCGCAAACATGGCGACCGAACAGCTCGACCTGACCATCACGCCCGAGTCCAAAGGCTTTCGCCTGTTTTCCCTGCGTTCGCCGCTGTACGTCAACGGCCCGTTTATCAAGCCCAATGCGGGTGTGAAAGCGGTACCGCTGATGCTGCGTGGCGCAGGCATGGTCGCGCTGGGTGTGATCGCCGGCCCGGCAGCCGGGTTGCTGGCGCTGGTGGCACCGAGTGGCGATGAGCCGAACCAGTGTGCACCGCTGTTGCAGCAGATGAGGGAAGGCAAGGCGCCGAAGACCGTGAAAAGTAACTGACGAAACCGCAAACAAAAAATGTGGGAGCGGGCTTGCCTGCGATAGCGGAGTAACAGTCGACAAACACACTGACTGTTCGATAGCTATCGCGGGCAAGCCCGCTCCCACATGGGTCTTGCAGTGTTACGGCTTACAGGTCCTGCAGAATATCCGCCATGTCGTCGGCGTGTTCTTCTTCCTGGGCCAGGATTTCTTCGAAGATGCGACGCGTGGTCGGGTCTTTGTCGCCGATGTATTGGATGATTTCGCGATAGCTGTCCACCGCGATCCGCTCGGCCACCAGGTCTTCGTAGACCATTTCCTTCAAGTTCTTGCCGGCCACGTATTGCGCGTGGGAGTTCTTCGACAGCAGGTCGGGGTTGAACTCCGGCTCGCCGCCCAGTTGCACGATGCGCTCGGCCAGTTTGTCGGCATGCTCGGCTTCCTGGGTCGCGTGCTCGAGGAATTCATCGGCGGCGACGCTTGCTTTCAGGCCGTTGGCCATGAAGTAGTGGCGCTTGTAACGCAACACGCAGACCAGCTCAGTGGCCAGCGATGCGTTGAGCAGGCGGATGATTTCCTCGCGGTCGGCGTCATAGCCTTCCGTCACGGCGCCGTTTTCGACGTTCTGGCGGGCGCGTGAGCGCAGGGTCGCAACGTCAGTCAAATGTGCTTCAGTCATCTCAATCTCCTGGTGCTAATCCGGTTTTGCGCCACGCTCTGCCGGCGTGATCGCTCCAAGTTGTGAGTCTTGGGCGGGGCAAAAAGTTTTATTGGATTTGCCCGAACGTGTCATCTGCTCGTCGCCGGATTGGGTTAGCCTGCCTTCATCCTGACTTGATCAAGGACGTTCGCCTCATGTCGCAGTTGTTAGCCACGCGTTACCCTCTGGTGCTGGTGCCCGGCATGCTGGGCTTCGTACGCTTGGGGTTGTTCCCGTATTGGTACGGGATTGTCCCGGCGTTGCGGGCGGGTGGGGCGCAGGTGTTTCCCGTGCAGGTGGCGCCGCTGGATTCCAGCGAGGTGCGCGGTGAGCAGTTGCTGGCACAGATTGAGCGGATTCGCCGGGAAACAGGCGCCGACAAGGTCAACCTGCTCGGCCATAGCCAGGGCTCGCTGACGGCGCGTTACGCGGCGGCCAGGCGCCCTGAGTGGGTGGCTTCGGTGACGTCAGTGGCAGGGCCCAATCATGGCTCGGAATTGGCGGACTACTTCCAGCTCCATTACCCCGCAGACAGTTGGAAAGGCCGAGTCGTGAGCGCGGTGTTTCATTTAGTCGCAGGGATGATGAGCCTGCTGGAAACCGGCTATCGCGGGCCGCGCTTCAAGGCTGATCTAAAAGCCTCCCATCATTCCCTGACCAGCGAAGGCGTGGCCCTGTTCAACCGGCAATACCCTCAGGGCCTGCCCGATACGTGGGGCGGGCAGGGCGCCGAATTGGCCAACGGTGTGCGCTATTACTCATGGTCCGGCACCTTGCAGCCGGGCAAGACTGATCGCGGGCGCAACCTGCTGGACGGCACGAACCGCAGTTGCCGGCTGTTCGCCCGCAGTTTTGTGCGCGAAAAGGGCCAATGCGACGGTATGGTCGGGCGCTATAGCTCGCATCTGGGATGGGTGATTGGTGATGACTACCCCTTGGACCACTTCGATATCGTGAACCAGTCCTTCGGGCTGGTGGGCAAGGGCGCGGAGCCGATTCGGTTGTTTGTAGAGCATGCGAAAAGGCTGAAGGCTGCGGGGGTTTAGCAGGTTTACCGCGTTATCGTTCTTCGCGAGCAAGCCCGCTCCCACATTCGACCGAGTTTCACATTTGGAATGTGATCGAATGTGGGAGCGGGCTTGCTCGCGAAGGCGGCCTATCAGGCAACACTGACCTGACGGCGAACCGGCGTAGTCCAGCGCTCCGACAAAATCACCCCGCCCAACGTCAGCAAGCCACCCACCAAGTGATACATCGCCAGCTCTTCCTTCAACACCACCGCCGCAATCAACGCGGTAATCAGCGGCAGCAGGTTGAAAAACAGCGTGGTGCGGCTTGGCCCCAGGGTCTTCACCGAGTGCATCCACGCCAGCGGCGCGAGCATCGACGCCAGCAAGCAGGCGTACAACACCAGCGGAATATTCGCCCAGCCCAGGCCTGCTTTGGTGGAGAACAGGAACAGCGGAAACAGCACCACCACGGCCACCAGCACCTGCAAATACAGCAATACCAGCGGCGGCAGGCGCAGCTGCCATTTCTTCAGCAAAGTGCTGTAGACCGCGTAGGCCAGGGTGGCGATCAGCATCATGCCGTCGCCCAGGTTGACCCCGTGTTGCAGCAACGCGCCCAGGCTGCCGGCCGACACCACCACCACCACGCCGGCGAACGACAGTACTGCGCCGGTCAGTGCGCCAAAGGTCAGGCGCTGGCCGAGGCTGATGATGGCGGCGGTCAGCGCCATCAACGGCATCAGCGAGAGGATGATGCCCATGTTGGTGGCCGAGGTCAGGGTCGCGGCGTAGTAGGCCAGGCTTTGATACACGGCCATGCCGAGCACGCCGAGGATGAAGATCTTGCCCAGGTTCGGGCGAATCAGCGGCCAATGGGCAATCACCGGCTTGAGCATGAACGGGGTAAACAGCAGCGCTGCCAGCAACCAGCGGTAAAAGCCGATTTCAGCGGGGAAGATCGTGCCCACGGCCAATTTGTTGACCACGGTATTGCCGGCCCAGATAAAGATGGCCAGCAGGGGATACGCAAATTGCATCGAAAGAAACCAAGTGTGTTGATGAGGCAGGATTATCCCCTGTCTGGATCGAAGCCTATACTGCGATCCAGACAAACGACCTTTGTATCCAGACAATATGCCCAGACACACCGTACGCCTCGCGGATTTCCCGCGCCTGCCGAGCCCGGTCTACTTCCGTTACTCCGATTTCGCGCCTGATACCGAGTGCACGCCGCACCGGCACTTCTGGGGTTCGCTGGACTACTCGGCCAACGGCGTGATGCGCATGGAAGTGGCCGGCAGCCGCTTTATGTCGCCGCCGCAGTACGCAGTGTGGATCCCGCCGAACACCGAGCACAGCTCCTACAACGCCCAGGCCATTGTCTATCGCTCGGTGGGCCTTGCCCCGCAACTCTGCGAGCAACTGCCACAGGCGCCGTGCACCTTGGCAATCAGCGAGATTCTCAAGGCGATCCTTGGCGACTTTGCCCTGCGCGATGTCAACATCCCGCAAACCGAGGCGGATATCCGCCTGGCCCAAGTGCTGGTGGACCAACTCAAGCAAGCGCCGATTCACGATTGCTTTCTGCCCTACGCGCGCCACCCCGGGCTGCTCAGTGTGCTCGAAGGCATGCAGGCCGAGCCCGGCGACAATCGCCCATTGGGGCAATGGGCGGAGCAAGTGCATGTGAGCGAACGCACCCTGGCCCGGCAATTTGTGCGGGAGCTGGGCATGAGCTTCGGCGAATGGCGCCAGCGCCTGCGTTACCTCGCCGCCATCGAGGCCCTCGACAGCGAGCACAGTGTGCAGCATGTGGCCTTTGACTTGGGTTACAGCACTGCCTCGGCCTTCATCGCCATGTTCCAGCGCCACGCGGGCTGCACCCCGGAGCAGTACCGCCGGGCAAATATCCGTGGCCGGTGAAGATGTAACAGGCTTTGACTACACTGCTGCGTAGGCCGTGCCCTTCCGGCACGGTAACAGGGAGAAAACTCCATGAAGATGCTGCGTATTCCGTTGTTGATGATGGGCCTGCTGCTGTGTTCCCAAGGCTTCGCCGCTACCGCCCAGCAAAATAAAATGACCACCTGCAATGCTGAAGCCACTACCAAGACGCTCAAAGGCGATGACCGCAAGACGTTCATGAAGACCTGCCTGTCGGCGCCTGCCGCCAACGACGCCAAGACCCTGACCCCACAGCAGCAGAAAATGAAAGACTGCAATGCCACGGCGAAAACCAAGGCGTTGACCGGCGATGCGCGTAAGACCTTTATGAGCACTTGCCTCAAAGGCTGACCACGATTTCGCCAACGCTGGAGCTCAAATGTGGGAGCTGGCTTGCCTGCGATAGCATCACCTCGGTAGGCCAGGTAAACCCAGGCGCCTGCATCGCGGGCAAGCCCGGCTCCCACACTTGATCGCATTCACAACCTGGCCTCTCGCTTGATTCCCTCAAGGCTGGCAGACTGCCCATCCTTTAACGCCGTTCGTTTTGAGGCTGTATGCCAACGTTTTCTCAGCGTCACGTGTTATTGCTGGTCAGTTGCGTCATCATTTTCGGTGGGTTGCTGCTGGTTCTGCCGCTCAAGCTGCTGCCCAGCCTGCTGGCCGGCTTGCTGGTGTATGAGCTGGTCAATATGCTCACCCCGCAGTTGCAACGGCTGATCGAAGGCCGGCGCGCGCGTTGGCTGGCGGTGGCATTGCTCGGCACCTTGATCGTCAGCGTGCTGGCCCTGATTTTCGCCGGCGCCATCAGCTTCCTGCTCCACGAAGCGGAAAACCCTGGGGCTTCCCTCGATAAATTCATGGGCGTGGTCGACCGCGCGCGCGGCCAGTTGCCGCCGTTCCTCGACGCCTACCTGCCTGCCAGCGCCGCCGAGTTTCGCGTGGCCATCGGCGACTGGCTGAGCAAGCACCTGAGCGAGCTGCAACTGGTCGGCAAAGACGCCGCCCACATGTTCGTCACGCTGCTGATCGGCATGGTGCTCGGCGCCATCATCGCGCTGCAGCGCGTGCCCGACCTGACCAAGCGCAAGCCCCTGGCCGCCGCCTTGTTCGACCGCCTGCACCTGCTGGTCCAGGCGTTTCGCAACATCGTCTTCGCCCAGATCAAGATTGCCGCGCTCAACACCATGTTCACGGCGATTTTCCTCGCGGTGGTGCTGCCGTTGTGCGGGATTCACCTGCCGCTGACCAAAACCCTGATCGTGCTGACCTTCCTGCTCGGCCTGCTGCCGGTAATCGGCAACCTGATGTCCAATACACTGATCACCATCGTCGCGTTGTCGCTGTCGATCTGGGTGGCAGTGGCGGCGTTGGGGTATTTGATCGTGATTCACAAGGTCGAGTACTTCCTCAACGCGCGCATCGTGGGCGGGCAGATCAGTGCCAAATCGTGGGAATTGTTGCTGGCGATGCTGGTGTTTGAAGCCGCATTCGGTCTGCCGGGCGTGGTGGCAGGGCCGATTTATTATGCGTATTTGAAGAGTGAGCTGAAGCTCGGCGGGATGGTTTGACGCAATAACTTAAAGGGAATTAGGGGAGGTCCGCATTGAGCGAAAATATCTATGCTCCGCCAACGGCGGAGTTGACCGAGACGGTTAAGGCGTCTGCCGAGTTTTATGTCATTTCCAAAACCAAGCTGCTGGTGCTGAGCCTGCTCAGTTTCGGGCTGTACACCTACATTTGGTCGTATAAAAACTGGAGCTTGTACAAGAAGGCCAATCAGCTGGATATCTGGCCGTTGGCGCGGGCCATTTTCTTTATCTTCTTTATTCATCAGTTGTATCGCCGGGCCGATGATCGCATTGCCCGCAGCGGTCGAAAATTCGATTTTGACTTCGAGCAATGGGCGACGGTGTTCGTCGTGGTAACAGTAGGTGCCCGGCTTTTCGAAATGGCGGCTGGCCGGATCGATACCTGGTTAGCCTATAAACCCCTGGCGATCCTGGCGGTGCCTCTGTGTGCCTACATCCTTCAACAAGGCCAAGGCCTGATCAATTTTGCGGCAGGTGACCCAGAGGGGCAGAGCAACGCTCGCTTCAACTTGTGGAACTACCTGGTGATCGTGCTGGGCGCGGTCATGTGGTGCCTGACGTTGCTTGGCTTGTGGGCGATCTATCACCGCTAGGCTGTGTTCAGGTATTCACCGTTCAAAAAAGTGGGAGCGGGCTTGCTCGCGAAGGCGGTGGTTCAGTCGATACTTACTTCGACTGACACTCCGCTATCGCGAGCAAGCCCGCTCCCACATTTGATTTTCAGTGTTGGTGAGATTGGGGCAGGTCAGGAGCCGTAGCGCTTGCTCGCTTCAATCGCCAAACCACTGCCGATGCTGCCGAAGATATTCCCTTCCACGTGCCGCGCATTTGGCAACATCGCCGAAATACTGTGGCGCAGTGCCGGAATACCGCTGGAGCCCCCGGTGAAGAACACCGTGTCCACCTGCGCCACTTCTACCGACGCATCGGTCAGCAACTTAGTGACGCTGTTGCGCACGCGCTCCAGCAAGCCATCAATCGCGGACTCGAAGAGTGTGCGGCTCAGGTCCACGCTCAACCCGGGTTCAACCCGGTCCAGCAGCACGTGGCGGCTGTCTTCGTGGGTCAGCTGGATCTTGGTTTCTTCCACTTCCATTGCCAGCCAGTGCCCGGCGCGCTGTTCGATCAGCTTGAACAGGCGGTCGATGCCGCCGGTGTCTTCGATGTCGTAGCGCATGCTGCCCAGGGCCAGCTGGGATTTTTGCGAGTACACCGAGTTGATGGTGTGCCAGGTGGCCAGGTTCATGTGGTGGCTGGTCGGCATATAGGCACCGCTTTTCATGCGGCTGCCGTAGCCGAACAGCGGCATCATGCCGGCCAGCGAGAGTTGTTTGTCGAAGTCGGTACCGCCGATGTGCACGCCGCCGGTGGCGAGGATGTCGTCGTGGCGGTTGTCGTTGTGGCGGCGGTCCGGGGACAGGCGCACCAGCGAGAAGTCAGATGTACCACCGCCGATGTCGACGATCAGTACCAGCTCTTCTTTTTCGATGGTGGACTCGTAGTCGAAGGCCGCAGCGATTGGCTCATACTGGAACGAGATGTCCTTGAAGCCGATCTTGCGCGCTACATCCACCAGGGTATTTTCAGCTTCCTGGTCGGCCATCGGGTCGTCATCGACGAAGAACACCGGGCGGCCCAGCACCACTTCTTCGAACTCGCGGCCGGCGGTGGTTTCAGCGCGGCTTTTGAGCTGGCCGATAAACAGCGCCAGCAGGTCGGTGAAGGGCATGGCCGTGCCGAGCACGCTGGTGTCGTGCTTGATCAACTTGGAACCGAGCAGGCTCTTGAGCGAGCGCATCAGCCGGCCTTCGTAGTTTTCCAGGTATTCGTGCAGCGCAAGTCGACCGTACACCGGGCGGCGCTCCTCGAAGTTGAAGAACACCACCGACGGCAACGTGATCTTGTCGTCCTCCAGCGCGATAAGCGTCTCCTCGCCGGGGCGGATCCAGCCGACGGTGGAGTTGGACGTGCCAAAGTCGATGCCGCAGGCACGGGCTGGGGATGGGTTTTTCATGTCTATCGGGTTCCGGTTGCAAAACGGCCGCGCAGTGTATGCCAGTCGAAGGCGGATGCGTAGGCCAACCATCCGTTAAATCGTGCTTGAAAGTAAGGGATTCGCCCCCACATCTTATGCATACGGCTAGTGCCGATAACACTTTGACGCACCCCCGGGCCACAAGACTCAACAGGTGCAAAGCAGCGCACGTTGTGCCTCAGGTTGTGCGATCTCGATTAAGGATGGTGAACCGCCGATGGATTTCAAAGACTACTACAAGATACTGGGTGTCGAGCCGACGGCCGATGACAAGGAAATCAAGGCCGCCTATCGCAAGCTCGCACGCAAATATCACCCGGACGTGAGCAAGGAAAAAGACGCCGAAGAAAAATTCAAGGACGCGTCCGAAGCCTATGAAGCGCTTAAAAGCGCCGATAAGCGCGCCGAATACGACGAACTGCGCAAATACGGCCAGCATGGCCAGCCGTTCCAGGGCCCGCCGGGCTGGCAGAGCCGTGGCGGTTTTGGCGGTGGCCAGAACACCGAGGACTTTTCGGACTTTTTCAGCTCGATCTTTGGTAACCGCAGCGATGCTTTCGGTGGTGGCCAGCGCCGTCCAACCGGGCGCAAGGGCCAGGACGTGGAGATGCAACTGACGGTGCTCCTCGAAGAGACGCTGTCCACCGAGTCCAAGCAGATCAGCTTCCAGGTGCCGCAATACGACGCTTCGGGTCGTCACGTCAGTAACACCACCAAGAGCCTGAACGTGAAGATCCCCGCCGGTGTGGCCGACGGTGAGCGCATCCGCCTCAAAGGGCAGGGCGCACCGGGTATTGGCGGTGGCGCCAATGGCGATCTGTACCTGATCATCAAGTTTGCGTCGCACCCCAAGTTCGAGGTGGACGGTGAAAACCTGATCATCGACTTGCCCCTGGCGCCGTGGGAATTGGCATTGGGCGCGGAAGTGGCGGTGCCAACCCTCACCGGCAAGATCAACCTCAAGGTGCCGGCCGGCAGCCAGAACGGCCAGCGTATGCGCGCCAAGGGCCATGGCTTACTCAACAAAGCCGGGCAGCGCGGCTATCTGTTTGTGCAGCTCAAGGCCGTGATGCCCAAAAGCAGCGACGAGGAGGTCAAGGCGTTGTGGCAGGAACTGGCGCAGAAAGCGGCGTTCAATCCGCGCGAGCATTTTTGAGCCGCATAACTATCTAGGGCTTTTCAGGTAGGGCTATTCGATAGGTTGGTTTTTTCCCGCCCGTCATGGATAGCCCTACTATGTCAGAACAACCTGCCCCTACCGCCGAAGGCACCTTCAACGCTGATCTTCGGGGCGTTCACTATGACTTCCTCAAAGACCGTGTGCCCGGCTGGTTCAACCAAGGCTCTACTGCACGCCAGGAAGAACTCGCCCACCACGAACTGCAACTGCCTCGCTGGTACCTGACCGCCACGGCTCAGCAAAAGGCTGACCTGGCTGCCAGCCACACCCGTTATCGCGAAACCTTGAACCAGGTAGAGAACACCCTCGGTGATATCAAGGATGTGCTCGCCTTTGCCGAGCAGCCGCTTAAAGACGCACTCAAGCAACGCTTCAACCTGGATGTGGACGTCAAGAACGTCTATTTCGCGCGCAAGTATGGGTTCAAAAGTCGCGACGACCTGTTCGGTGCGTTTGTCTTCGACCAACAACGCGACTCGGAGCTGAACTATGTATACCGCGGTGTTTCCCTACTTGAGGCCGCCCTGGCCAATTTCGAGCGCGATGAAGAACGAGCCAGTACCTGCAACGATTGCCAGATCATAACCGCCTGGAGTTCGTATGACGGCGACGTTATCCCGACCTTCAGCGCGGTCAATTCCCAGGCCCTGCCCATCGCGCCCCATGAATTTGCCCAAGTGTGCCGCAGCCTGGACGTGGGCAATTTGTATCAGCAGCACATCAAGTCCATCGTCCAACCGGACGAGGCGACCCAGCGCACCGCACTGGAAACGCAGCTGCAAGAGCACCAGCGCCAATTGCTGGCGCTGAGCGCCGAGATGGCGGCTCACCAGACCGAGTGGGGCATTGGTGCTGATGCCTACCGCATGATCAAACAGGTCATCACCGACCCGGGCAGCGCCACACTCGATGGCAAGCCGGTGACGTTCGCCGCGCTGAAGGTGTTTGGCAGTGTGTTGGTGGGGCCGTTGCTGATCGGTCCAGCCCGTAAAGACAGTGACAGTGTCGAGCGCCTGGTGGTGTTCATCCCCAATGACCCCCAGCAGCCGCTGAAGGAGTATGCCTCCAGCGCCGAGTTCATGGCCGACCTCAGGACCCGCTTGCACAGCGCCTCGTACCGGCGCTTTTTCAGCCGATTTGTGCCCCAGCGCGAGCAGGGCCTCTTTTTTCAGCAATTTAATCTGTTGTACAAACCCGCCAACGGCAATGGCGCGGCCGGCGATTACCCGCTGGTATCCAGGCCGCCGAGGCTGCCCCTGGATGAGTTGGCAATCGGAGCCAACTTATGGGCGCAACTGCGCAAGGCACAGGTGCGCAAGATTTTGTCGGATGCCCGCGCCGTGGCCGTGCCCACCGGTGACGAAGACCGTAAGGCGCGCATGGAGCGGCTGTCGAGCTACCTGGACGCGGTGATCAGCGTGTTCAATCTCGGTGCTTTCGTGGTGCCGGGGCTGGGGCCGATCATGCTGGCGGTGGGTGCGGCGCAGATGTGCACTGAAGTGTATGAAGGCATTGAAGCCTACGAGCAAAGCGATCTGAAGACGATGTGGGCGCACTTTTCCAGCGTGGCCCTCAATGCGGCGATGTTGGGCACCGGGGCCAAGGTGTTGCCCGCCATCAAGCTGGCGAGCATGGTCGACAACCTCAAACCGGTCACGCTGCCCACCGGCAAGCAGGTGTTATGGAACCCGGATATGACGCCCTATAAGGTGCCGGTTAAATTGCCTCTAGACGCCGAGCCAGACGCCTTGGGTCTCTACTTGCACAACGGGCAAAAAGTGTTGCCCCATGAAGGTGACCACTATCAGGTCAGGCAGGAGCCCGACACCGGCCAGTACCGCATCCAGCACCCCAGCCGTCCCGGCGCGTATGAACCGCAATTGGCGCATAACCATGCCGGCGCCTGGAGCCATGAAGTCGAGGAACCACTGACCTGGGACAAGCCGACGTTGATGAGGCGTCTGGGGCTGGAACAGCGGGGGCTCGACAGCGAAAAGCTGGAGCAGGCCCGCGCCGCCAGCGGTGTCGAGGAGGACACCTTGCGCCAGACCTTTGTCGAGCATGAGCCGGTGCCTTTGCTGCTGGAGGATTCGATCCAGCACTTCAAGGCCCATCAGGCGCTGACGACCTTTGTCGAGCAAATGCATAGCAGCGACCCGGCGGTCTACGCCAAGGCTGATCCGGCGCTGCAACTGAACATGATGCGTCGTCGTGGGATGTTGCCGCAAAACCTCGGTCTTCGGGTGCTGGGCAGTGGTGCCAGAGTCATCTGGGAAACGGAGCCTTCGTCGTCCGCCACGCGGGTGGTGGTCCTCAACGAAGGCCAACTGGCGCGTGGCGAGTTGCTCAAAGAGGTGTTGAACACGTTGCAAGGCGTTGACCCGGCGCTCACCGACATCCCCGGAAATACCGAAGACTCACTGGATGTGCGGGCCGGCAAGCTGCGTCAGCACCTGGGCGACATGGTGGATATGTACAAAGGCCCGCTGGTGGAGGAACGCTACCGAGCGTTGACCGCATCGGTTGACCCCGATGTGCAGCGGCTGCTGGCGGACTATCCCGAGTTACCGACCTCGATGGCGGCGCACCTGCTCAAGAGCCTGAGTTCCGAGCAACTGCAAACCTGGCGCAGCACCGGGCTGCTGCCCGAAGCACAGACCGAACACGCGAAATGGTGTGAACAGGAAACACGGGTAGCCCGCGCTTACGAGGGGCTGCAGTTGGACACCCTGGCGAACCTCGACAGCCAGCGCCTGGCTTTGCGCACCCTGGAAACCTTGCCCGGATGGCGCCGGGGTACTCGGGTGGAGCTGCGTCAGTATTCGGCGCAGGGGCCGCTGCTTGATGCGATCGGTTCCCTGGATGCAACAGCCAGGACTCTGATACAGATGGATAACGGCTTGTTCCAGGCGACCCAGCCACGGGATTTCTTTGCTGCGACCTGGGACCTGTTGTCTGCCACTGAGCGCCAGGCCCTGGGGTTCACCGATGCGCTGCAAATGAAAGCCGCGATTGCGCAAGCGCCTCTGCCACGTGCGCGCCTGCGCACGGTGTTGCTGGAGCACCCGCTGCGCAAGCCGACCATTGATCCTGCACTGCGCTTGCTGGGCGGTGGCCGTGGGTTTCGACGGATGGTGGCCAGTGTTTTTGGTCCTTCAGAGGCTTCGGTAAAAGCCCGAGTCCTCAAGCTGTACCCTTCAATGGAGGAGGGTGAGGTCACTGCCTTTATCCAAT
This sequence comes from Pseudomonas sp. O39, assembly GCF_045447295.1. Lineage (NCBI taxonomy): Bacteria > Pseudomonadati > Pseudomonadota > Gammaproteobacteria > Pseudomonadales > Pseudomonadaceae > Pseudomonas > Pseudomonas sp. O39. Next base: position 111,472 of record NZ_JBJGXV010000001.1, on the reverse strand, counting down.
CATTGGGTACGAATGTGCGGGGTGGGCTGACGCTTCGGGAAGCTGAGTTCAAAACGCTGGAGAGGGAATTGCAGGTTTGGGTTCAGGCGAATTCCCCGCAGTCCGCTGCGGGACCGGTGGACGCCCGAGCGTCTGGCATCGCCAGGCAGATCTTGAGCCACTGGCAGCGTACGGGTAAAGGCCCTCTGCGGTTGCTGATGGATGGTGTGATGGAGTTACCGGCACTGAGCGCCGACTTCAGCCATATCGAGAAACTTGAGCTCGTCGGAGTCAAGTGGTCGGGTAACGCGGATGTTTTCCTTGGGAAGTTCGTTCGCCTCAAAGAGTTGGTCGTCAGCCGTTGCAGGCTGACCGAGTTACCTGGCGCCATTGGTGAAATGAACAACCTGACCTCGTTGAACCTAACGTCCAACAACATTCGGTTGACCCCACACAGCGCCAGAGTGCTGAGTGGCCTCGGCAACCTTGAAGCGCTCTACCTCACCAATAACCCGTTGAGGATTGCGCCTGACTTCAGCGCTATGCCCCGGTTGAGAAGCCTGAACCTGAGGAATACGCAGCTGGATCGGTGGCCAACGGGATTGCAGGCCCGTGCGGGGATGGATTTTGTTGACCTGAGCCATAATCTTTTACGAGAAGTGCCCGAGGAACACCTCAATCCGGCAACTGAACAGCTCGCCGCGAGCGCCCGGCTCAATGGCGTCACCCTGCTTGAGGGCAACCGATTTCAGCCTGATTACTGGCAAAAATTTGATGGTTACTGGCAACGCTTGAATCAGGTCCGACCGGACCTGGTGAAAAGCGCCCGTGATGGCGCGTTTGACAGTGGCAACCCCAGGCTCGAAAAGCTACGACGCCTGTACCCGAACAAACGCATGCAAGACGCCAGGGAGTGGGTCTGGCGTTTGGGCGGCGGTGCCGACGCTGAACTGGCCAGACTCGAACAAGAGTTCAACACCCTGCAACAGCAGTTGAACGCCTGGGCGTTTTCGGGCGGCGGCGAACAGCAACGCTACGTTCGCGCGGGCCAACGACAAGCCAACGCGGCGGGCCTTGAGGATCGTCATCAGGCTCAGAAACGTATTCTTGCGTGCTGGCGTCGGGAAACCCCGCAAATGCTTGCCAATGACGGAACGCAGATAGGTTTGGAGCTGGACTTGAGTGGCCTGACGCTGCCAAGCCTGCCGGACCTGGACATTGATTTCAGCCATGTCGGCTCACTGAAATTGAGCAACATGGGCCTCAGTGCTTCGCCGGAAGGATTCCTGACACGCTACCGGCATCTGCGCTGGCTGGACCTGTCAAATAACCAACTCAGGGTGCTGCCACCGGCCCTGGGTGAAATGCACAACCTGACCCGTTTGTTTTTGAACAACAACCAGATCCGCCTGACGCAGCAAACGGCCGCGATCCTGTCCGGGCGAACCTCTCTCAGAGGCTTGAGGTTGAATCACAATCAGCTGGGCATCACGCCGGACTTCAGTCAGATAACGGATATGCGGTCCCTGGGCATGGCGAACTGCGGCATTACTACGTTTCCCACCGGCTTGATCAACCAGCCGGCGTTGGACCAGATACTGTTGAGCTACAACGATTTCACCAGCCTTCCAGAGTTCGTCATCGCACCCTCGGATGCGCAATTGGCCAACTCCGCGCGGGTCAATGGCGTGACGGATATATCCTTCAACCCTTTAACTGCGACCACTCAGGACCAGATTCGCGATTACGGTGTACGGCTTGAGCAAGCGGGGCTGTCGTCCGCTGCCAACCCCAATATTTTCGTCGCCTCTGCCCTGAATATCCGCGGTCGTGCGGTGATCGGCGCCAGGGCCCAAACGCGTTTTCAGCGATGGGCTACGGGGCTGTCCGAAGAGCAGGTTGCCGTGAAGGGGCGCCAATGGCATACGCTGCGTGAGCAGCCGAACGGGGATGGTTTTTTCGCAATGCTGGAGGGGCTGGATGATGCCGGCGCCGGCCACGAAGACCTTCAGCGGCGGGTGTGGGAGGTGATCGACAGCATCAGCGAACACACGCCCGAGTCCGAACAGTTGCGCGAACAAATGTTTGAGTGGGCGGGCAGACCGACGTGTTGCGACCGTGCGGGGTTGTCTTTCAGCAATGTGGAAATCATGGCGATGGTCTACCGGGCCCGCACGCAGGCCATGGACCTGAAACCAGGGGCTGCGTTGCTGAAGTTCGCCAGAGGCTTGTATTGCCTGGACGAACTTGAGGTCATCGCCTTGAGGGATATTGATCAACGCCGGAGGACCATTAACAGCAACGATAACTTAACGGCTGACCAGAAAGCCCAGCAGTTGGCGCGGCTGGAAGAGGTCGAGGTAAGACTCGCCTATCGCTACGGCCTTAAGGACCGACTCGACTTACCTGGGCAGCCTCAGCAAGTCCGGTTCGCCCAAATGGGGAATGTCACTTCACAAATGCTTGATGCGGCCTACGCAAAAGTCGTGGCGCTGAATAACTCCCCAGCAGCGTTTCAGGCCCTGTTGTCCCGCGATTTCTGGCAGGACTATGTGACTCAAAAGTACCGCGCGCAATTCGATGCGCAGAGCGAGCCCTATCAGCAGCAGTTGGCCGCGCTGCATGAGAGCCGCGTTGCCGAGGCGTTGTCAGAGACGGTCTATAAGGCCAAAGCCGATGACTTGCAGGCACAGCTGGCGATTAAGGAAAGCGCATTGATCGAGACACTGAGCCGACAGGAAATTGCGGATATTCTGTTGCCACAGGAAACCCTTGAAGTGCTGGTTGAGCCCAGCAAAAGCACATCGCGTGAGTTACAGCTTTCACAGGCACGCGCCATCGACTTCAATGGGAAACAGTATTTTGTCGCGAGCCTGCCCGATGCGGAGGGCGAGCACTACCTATTGTGGGTGCAGGCGCCGGATAACCCGTTTGCCCTGGTCAGTAGCGGGATCATCGCCAAACCGGATATCGCCGGGGTGTGGAAACGTCCACGTACGCCAGGAGGGATGAGGCCGGGTGGTTCCGAGGACAAGTTTGAAGACGCATCAGAGTCTACGCCGGGTGGTTCTGAGGATGAGTTTGAAGAGGCCCCAGAGTCTATGCCTGTGGTTCCCTACACGGCGGACGAGCTCAGTACCATGAGGCGTGAAGTTCATTTCACGGCCGCCCCCAATCCAGTCGGGAGTTATAACCGAGCGAATAACGGTAAGTACCCACTCAGGGATTATCAGGGCAGACCGATACGTATTCGAAAGCTGCAAAGACGCGTTGAACTGGTGGAGTCCGGTACTCAATACACCTCCGATCAAGTCAAACCTTACATCAAGTTTGAAGGGTATGAGGAGGTGGGGGCTCGTTATGAAGAGAAACTGCAGCGGCGTACGTTCACTGCGCAGGATATGAAGGTGCCCCAGGAACAATCGCTGATAGGACAGTCGATGGTGGTAGCCAACAAGCGTATCGCCAAAGGGGAGATCGTCGGCGTTTACGGCGGCACCGTCCTACCCTATGGATTTTTCGGCTCTGGAGGTCAAACCTACACCATGCTCGTCGGCACTCAATCGACCTTGGAGGGCGGTCGACTCGTCACGGAGCCGGTTCACTTGTCGGGGGACAACATCATCTCCAGAATAAACACCCACTTTGAGTATGACGCGAATGACAAACCAATCCGTCAGGCTGCAGGGGGATACAACGTAGAGTCCGTGGCCTTCCCCGTTGAGGCGGATATGTGGCTGGGAATGGGGCCTGCGGCAACAACAAAAACAAAGAGCTTTATGCTGAGTGCGGTATTTGCGACCGAAGATATTCCGGCGGGCGCCGAGCTGCGAATGGATTATGGGTACAGCGACTCGATAATAAAAAATATGTTCTCGTAAGGCTGTCGTGACTGCTGGCCGCTTGAACCCGAGGCCTGCGGCAATTTGATCAGTCACCGCGACTCAGCCCCGCAGACGAACCGTCAGGTTTGCCTTCGGGGCTGAGTTGTTTTCGCTAGAACAAAAAGTAGCGCTGGGCCATTGGCAACACCTCTGCGGGCTCACACCACAGCAACACCCCATCGGCCTTGACCTGATAGGTCTGTGGGTCCACTTCGATATCCGGCAGGTAATCGTTGTGGATCAGGTCGGTTTTCTGCACGTTGCGACAGCCCTTGACCACCTCAATCTGCTTTTTCAAACCCAGGGCTTCGGGCAAGCCGGCTGCCTGCGCCGCCTGGCTGATAAAGGTCAGGCTGGTGGCATGCAACGCGCTGCCGAAGCTGGCAAACATGGGGCGGTAATGCACCGGCTGCGGCGTGGGAATCGACGCGTTGGCGTCGCCCATCAGGCTTGAGGCAATTGCGCCGCCCTTGAGAATCAGGGTCGGCTTGATGCCGAAGAACGCCGGGCGCCACAGCACCAGGTCGGCCCACTTGCCCACTTCAATCGAGCCGACGATATGGCTGATGCCGTGGGTGATCGCCGGGTTGATGGTGTACTTGGCGATGTAGCGTTTGGCGCGGAAATTATCATTGCCCGGGCCGTCGCCGGGCAGGGCGCCGCGCTGTTTTTTCATCTTGTCGGCAGTCTGCCAGGTACGCGTGATCACTTCGCCGACGCGGCCCATGGCCTGGCTGTCGGAGCTGATCATCGAAAACGCGCCCAGGTCGTGCAGGATATCTTCGGCGGCGATGGTTTCGCGGCGGATGCGGCTTTCGGCGAAGGCCACGTCTTCGGCAATGCTCGGGTCCAGATGATGGCAGACCATCAACATGTCCAGGTGCTCGTCGATGGTATTGCGGGTGAACGGCCGGGTCGGGTTGGTGGAGCTGGGCAGCACGTTAGGAAAGCCGCAAGCCTTGATGATGTCCGGCGCGTGGCCGCCACCGGCACCTTCGGTGTGGTAGGTGTGAATGGTGCGGCCCTTGAGCGCGGCGAGGGTGGTTTCGACGAATCCGGATTCGTTGAGCGTGTCGCTGTGAATCGCCACCTGCACGTCGTACTCATCGGCAACGCTCAGGCAGTTGTCGATGCTGGCCGGTGTGGTGCCCCAGTCTTCATGCAGCTTCAAGCCGATGGCGCCGGCCTTGACCTGCTCGACCAACGGCTCCGGCAAACTGGCGTTGCCCTTGCCGGTAAAACCGATGTTCATCGGGAACGAATCGCTGGCCTGGAGCATGCGCGCCAAGTGCCACGGGCCCGAGGTGCAGGTAGTGGCATTGGTGCCGGTAGCCGGGCCGGTGCCGCCGCCGATCATGGTGGTGACGCCGCTGGTCAGCGCCTCCTCGATCTGCTGCGGGCAGATGAAATGCACGTGGGAGTCGATGCCGCCGGCGGTGAGGATCATGCCTTCACCGGCAATCACTTCGGTGCTGGCGCCGATGGCCATGGCCACGCCCGGCTGTATATCCGGGTTGCCGGCCTTGCCGATCGCGTGAATGCGGCCGTTCTTCAGGCCGACGTCGGCTTTGACAATGCCCCAGTGGTCGATGATCAGCGCGTTGGTGATCAGCGTGTCCACCACTTCATGGGCGAGCAACTGGCTTTGGCCCTGACCGTCGCGAATCACCTTGCCGCCGCCGAATTTCACTTCTTCGCCGTAGACGGTGAAGTCCTGCTCCACTTCGACGAACAGCTCGGTGTCGGCCAGGCGGACCTTGTCACCGACGGTGGGGCCGTACATGTCGGCATATGCCTGACGACTGATTTTCATAGCCTAATTCCTCGCATATGAGTTGCAAGCTTCAAGCTGCAAGCCTCAAGTAAAAGCCAATATGTGCGCCGCAAACTGCTCTTTCTTGCAACTTGAGGCTTGGAGCTTGAAGTCGACCTACAAGTCGCCCATGACCTTTCCTGTAAACCCAAACACTCGGCGTTCCCCGCTCAGGTCGACGAGCTCGACAGTCCTCGCCTGCCCCGGCTCAAACCGCACCGCCGTGCCCGCCGGAATATTCAGGCGCATGCCACGGCTCGCGGCGCGATCAAAGGTCAGCGCGTCATTGGTTTCGAAAAAATGATAATGCGAGCCCACCTGGATCGGCCGGTCGCCGCTGTTGGCCACGCTGAGGGTGATGGTGCGCCGGCCTACATTGAGTTCGATGTCGCCAGGCTGGATCTGATATTCACCAGGAATCATGCAGGTTGCCCCAGGGTCTTGAAGTAGATGGCGGTCGGGCTGTAGCGCCCGTCCGGGCTTTGGCAGTAATCGGGCAATTCACCGATTTTGGTGTAGCGCAGCGACTGGTAAAACGCTTCGGCGCCGGAGCCAGCTTCGGTGTCCAGGTACAACAGGCCGCGCTTGTGCTGGCGCGCGGCGAGTTCCAGGGCGCTCATCAATTGCTGGCCCAGGCCATGGCGCCGGGCGCTGCTGTGTACCAGCAGCTTTTGCACTTCAGCACGGTTCAGGCCATTGGCTTTCTGGCACAGCGCCAGTTGTACGCTGGCGATCACCTGCTCATCTCGCACCACTACCCACAACAGCAGGCTGGCGTCTTCGATACTCGCCTGCACGCCACTCAAATAGGCACGGGCCTGGGCTTCATCGAAGTCGGCCATAAAACCGACCGAAGCACCGTGCTTCACCGCGTCCAGCAACAGCTCGATCAAGCCCAGGCGGTAATGGGCAAAACTTTCAGCATTCACTCGACGCAGTTGAGCGGTGTTCATCGATCTCACTCCTTGGGCGGTTCGGCGCCCGGATTCAATGTCAATTGCATAAAGGTCAGGTCCAGCCAGCGACCGAACTTGATGCCCACTTGTGGCATTTGCCCGGTCGTGACGAATCCCAGGCGTTCATGCAAGCGGATAGACGCCTGGTTGCCGCTTTCGATGGCAGCGACCATCACGTGTTTGCCACAGGCGCAGGCACGTTCTATCAGGGCTTGCATCAGGCGTGGGCCGAGGCCTTTGCCGCGCTGGTCGTTGCGCACGTACACCGAGTGCTCGACGCTGTAGCGAAAGCCTTCGAAAGGCCGCCAGTCGCCGAACGAGGCGTAGCCGGTAACCTCATCGTTTTCGACCGCCACCAGAATCGGATAGGCCTGCGCCTGGCGCGCACTGAACCAGGCCTGACGGTTAGCCAGGTCGACCGGTTGTTCGTTCCAGATCGCCGTGGTGTTCAACACCGCGTCGTTGTAGATCTCTCGAATGGCCGGCAGGTCTTGCGCGGTTGCATCACGAATCATGGCCGGGCCTCACGCGATGGGCTGGTGGACGGTGACCAGCTTGGTGCCGTCGGGGAAGGTGGCCTCCACCTGAATATCCGGGATCATTTCCGGGATGCCTTCCATCACTTGCTCGCGGCTGAGCAGGGTGGTGCCGTAGTGCATCAGGTCGGCGACGGTGCGGCCATCGCGCGCGCCTTCCATCAGCGCGGCGGATATGTAGGCGATGGTTTCCGGGTAGTTGAGCTTCACACCGCGTGCCAGGCGGCGTTCGGCCACCAGGCCGGCGGTGAAGATCAGCAGTTTGTCTTTTTCCCGTGGGGTCAAATCCATGGTTCAAGGTCCTTCACAGATAGCATGCTTAAATACAACAGAGACCCAAGAGTGGGAGCGGGCTTGTGTGGGAGCTGGCTTGCCTGCGATGCAGGCAACTCGGTGTATCTGATGTACCGAGGTGATGCCATCGCAGGCAAGCCAGCTCCCACACAAACTGATTTCCACATTTTGATCTTCATGTGCTCCAGATTCTCGGGGCGACTGCTTCCCGCCCCAGCACCGCAGGGCGTAACAACCGCCATAAATCAATCAACCAGCCCCGTGCCAGCAAGGCTTCACTGGCCAAACAGCGGGCCACCAGCAGGCCTGGCAATTGGGTCAGGTCGCCGCGCACCGCATGCGGCAAGGCGCGGCAGTGTTCCAGTAATTCGGGGTCGATATCGCCAGTGAGCAACAGCGTGGCAAACACCGGCTGGCCGTCCAGCCCGATGGGTGAGTCGAGCAAACCGTCGGCGCCTACAATGCGCTGGCGCTCATGCCAGAGCAACTGGCCGTCGCGGCGAATGTCCAGGTGCGATTGGAAGTGGCCGAGGTCGAAACGCTCGCCACTGGCCGGGCGGCCGAGGGCGACCACGTCCCAGTAGAACAGCCGGGCATCGCCTTGCAGATCAATACGCGTGGTGAGTTCGGCCTGGGCGGCGCTGAATACGATGGTTTCCTGAGGCAGCCATTCCAGCGTGGCGCCAGCTTCTACCGTCAGTTCGAGCTTTTGAAAGGCCGGGCCGCTGGCGCGGTACCACTTGGCCGCGCCGGGGCTGGTCAATTGCGCCCAGGCATTGGCGCCGACATGGGCGCTGATGTCCAGGCGATCACCGCCGGCAATCCCGCCGGGCGGATGCACGATGATGTGCTGGCACACCTCGGGGCCTTCGGCGTACAGGTGCTTTTGCACGCGCAGCGGGCCGAGGTGGCGGCGCATCACCGGGCGCGTGGTGTCGCCGAAACGCGCGTAGCCGAGCTCCAGCTCGGCGTGCCAGCTGGGGGTGAACAGGGCGGGAGTAACGGGCAGGTTCATGGCTGTTTGCTTATCTTCGGACGCTAAAGATTAGATTCTTACTTATATAGAAACCAGCCCGCGTACACCCTCACTTTCCATATTTTCACCTCGGCCTTGCTGGACGATTTCACCGCGTGACATCACCAGGTACTGGTCGGCCAGCTCGGCGGCGAAGTCGTAGAACTGCTCCACCAACAGGATTGCCATGTCGCCGCGTGCCGCGAGCTTCTTGATCACCATGCCAATTTCCTTGATCACCGACGGCTGGATGCCTTCGGTGGGCTCGTCGAGAATCAACAGGCGCGGGCGGCTGGCCAGCGCCCGGCCGATTGCCAACTGTTGCTGCTGGCCGCCGGACAAATCACCGCCACGCCGGTGCTTCATCTGCAGCAATACCGGGAACAGTTCGTAGATAAACGCCGGGACCTCTTTGGCCTCGGAACCGGGAAAACGTGAGAGGCCCATCAACAGGTTTTCTTCCACGGTCAGGCGCCCAAAAATCTCCCGGCCCTGAGGCACGTAGGCAATGCCAGCATGCACGCGCTGGTGCGGCTTGAACCCGGTAATGGCCTTGCCTTCCCAGTTCACCGCGCCCTCTTTGGCCGGCAGCAAACCCATCAGGCATTTGAGCAGGGTGGTCTTGCCCACGCCATTACGGCCGAGCAGGCAGGTGACTTCGCCGATTTTTACGTCAAATGACAGCCCGCGCAGGATGTGGCTACCGCCGTAGTACTGATGCAGCGTGTCGACTTGCAGCATTCTGGAGTTCTCCTCAATTCCCTTGTGGGAACCGGATCAATGTGGGAGCTGGCTTGCCTGCGATGGCATCACCGTGGTCCCACGGGTAGACCGAATCGCCTGTATCGCAGGCAAGCCAGCGCCCACATAAAGCAGTTCACGTCAGCATCAGCGACCGAGATAAACCTCGATCACCCGCTCATTTTCCTGCACCTGTTCCAGCGACCCTTCGGCCAGCACGCTGCCCTGGTGCAACACCGTCACGTGGTCGGCAATCGAGCCGACGAAGCCCATGTCGTGCTCCACCACCATCAGCGAGTGCTTGCCCGCGAGGCGCTTGAACAGTTCGGCGGTGAATTCGGTTTCGGCGTCGGTCATGCCCGCTACCGGTTCGTCCAGCAGCAACAGCTGCGGGTCTTGCATCAACAACATGCCGATTTCCAGGAACTGCTTCTGGCCGTGGGACAGCAGCCCGGCCGGGTGCTGTACCGAAGCGGTCAGGCGGATAGTCTCGAGCACTTCATCGATACGGTCTTTCTGCTCGCCGCTCAAGCGTGCGCGCAGGCTGGCCCACACGGACTTGTCGGTTTTCTGCGCCAGTTCCAGGTTTTCGAACACGCTCAGGGCTTCGAATACCGTGGGTTTCTGGAACTTGCGGCCGATGCCGGCCTGGGCGATCTGCACTTCGCTCATGCTGGTCAGGTCGAGGGTTTCGCCAAACCAGGCCTTGCCGTGGCTGGGGCGGGTCTTGCCGGTGATCACGTCCATCAGCGTGGTTTTGCCCGCGCCGTTGGGGCCGATGATGCAGCGCAGTTCGCCGACGCCGATGTACAGGTTCAGGTCATTGAGCGCCTTGAAACCGTCGAAGCTGACACTGATGTCTTCCAGGGTCAGGATGGTGCCGTGGCGGGTGTTGAGACCCTTGCCTGCGGCCTGGCCGATGCCGATCGCATCGCGGCTGCTGCCCGCGTCTTTGTTCGGTTCGAGAATGGGTTCGAGCATAAATTCCGCCGTCGCAGTGACTCTCATTGCTCACCCCGTTTCTTCAACAGGCCGATGACACCCTTGGGCAAATACAGGGTGACGATGATGAACAGCGCCCCGAGAAAGAACAGCCAGTATTCCGGAAACGCCACGGTGAACCAGCTCTTCATGCCGTTCACCACGCCGGCGCCCAGCAGCGGGCCGATCAGTGTGCCGCGCCCACCCAAGGCCACCCACACAGCGGCTTCGATGGAGTTGGTCGGCGACATTTCGCTGGGGTTGATGATCCCCACCTGCGGCACATACAGCGCCCCGGCCAGGCCACACAAGACGGCGCTCAACACCCACACAAACAACTTGAAACCGCGCGGGTCGTAACCGCAAAACATCAGGCGATTTTCGGCGTCGCGCAATGCCGTCAGTACCCGGCCGAACTTGCTCTGCGCCAGGCGCCAGCCGGTGTACAAGCTGGCGACCAGCAACACCACCGTGGCAAAAAACAACACCGCTCGCGTGCCTGGCTCGGTAATGCCAAAGCCCAGGATGCTGCGAAAATTGGTGAAGCCGTTGTTGCCGCCAAACCCGGTCTCGTTGCGGAAAAAAAGCAGCATCCCGGCAAAGGTCAGGGCCTGGGTCATGATCGAGAAATACACGCCCTTGATTCGCGAGCGAAAGGCGAAGAACCCGAACACCAGCGCCAGTAAACCCGGCGCCAGCACCACCAGGCACATGGCCCAGAGGAAGTGTTCGGTGCCCATCCAATACCAAGGCAACTCAGTCCACGACAAGAAGGTCATGAACGCCGGTAGCTCGTCCCCGGACGCCTGACGCATCAGGTACATGCCCATCGCGTAACCGCCCAGGGCAAAGAACAGGCCGTGGCCGAGGGACAACATCCCTGCGTAACCCCACACCAGGTCCAGGGCCAGGGCGACGATGGCGTAGCAGAGGATCTTGCCCACCAGTGTCAGGGTGTAGGCCGACACATGCAGCGGATGTTCAGGCGACAGCAGCGAGCATACGGGCAGGGCCAGCAGCAGGATCAGGATCACCGCGCCCACCGCTATCGTCACTTTGGGGCCGGCCTTTTGCGTGGCCGTAAGCATCAATGGCTGGTTCATCAGTCGATCACCCGTCCTTTCAGTGCGAAGAGTCCTTGCGGGCGTTTCTGGATAAACAGAATGATCAGCGCGAGGATCAGGATCTTGCCGAGTACGGCGCCGATCTGTGGCTCCAGAATCTTGTTGGCGATGCCCAGGCCAAAGGCGGCCATGACGCTGCCGGCCAACTGGCCGACACCGCCGAGCACCACCACCAGGAATGAGTCGATGATGTAGCTCTGGCCCAGGTCCGGGCCGACGTTGCCGATCTGGCTCAAAGCAACGCCGCCCAAACCTGCGATACCGGAGCCCAGGCCAAACGCGAGCATGTCCACGCGCCCGGTGGGTACGCCGCAGCAGGCGGCCATGTTGCGGTTCTGGGTGACGGCGCGCACGTTGAGACCCAGGCGGGTCTTGTTCAGCAGCAGCCAGGTCAGCACCACCACGCACAGCGCGAAGGCGATGATCACAATGCGGTTGTATGGCAGCACCAGGTTGGGCAGCACTTGAATGCCACCGGACAGCCATTCGGGATTGGACACTTCGACGTTCTGCGCACCGAACACCAGACGCACCAATTGGATCAGCATCAGGCTGATGCCCCAGGTGGCGAGCAGGGTTTCCAATGGCCGGCCATAGAGGTGGCGAATCACCGTACGCTCCAGGGCCATGCCGATGGCGGCGGTGACAAAAAACGCCACTGGCAGCGCGATCAACGGGTAGAACTCGATGGCCGCAGGCACGTAGCGCTGCATCATCAGTTGCACCACGTAAGTCGAATACGCGCCGAGCATCAGCATCTCTCCGTGGGCCATGTTGATCACGCCAAGCAGGCCGAACGTAATCGCCAGGCCCAAGGCGGCAAGCAACAGGATCGAGCCCAGGGACATGCCGCTGAAGGCCTGGCCGAGGATTTCGCCGAACATCAGTTTGCGTTTGACCTGAGCCAGGCTGGTCTCGGCGGCGGTGTGCACGGCAGCGTCGGTTTCGACACCCGGCGCGAGCAACGCCTCAAGACGCGTGCGGGCCAGCGGGTCGCCGGTGCCGCCCAGCAAACGCACGGCGGCGAGGCGCACGACGGGGTCGGTGTCGACCAGTTGCAGGTTGGCCAGGGCCAGGCTGAGGGCGGTGTGCACGTCCTCGTTGGTTTCGGCGGCAACTTGCTGGTCGAGGAATTTGAGTTGCGCAGGTTGCGCGCTTTTTTGCAGGGTTTTTGCCGCTGCCAGGCGCACCTTGGGGTCGGCGGCGAGCAGTTGCTGGCTGGCTTGGACGTTGTCGATCAGCCCGCGCAGGCGGTTGTTCAGGCGTACGGTTTTGGTTTCACCGTTGAGCGTGAGCTGGCCTTGTTGCAGGGCGTCCACCAGTTCGATGCGCGCGGGGTCGGGCTGGGCGGCCCAATCCTGGAGCAGCTTGGCTTGTTGCGTCGGGTTGGCAGCGAGGAAGTCTTCGGCATCGCCTGCCTGTGCTGCGAAAGGCAGCAACAGCAAGGCAGCGAAGATGAAACGGTAAAGGGCAGTGGGCATATTGGTCGGCCTTACGCGGACAAATGTGGGACCTGGCTTGCCTGCGATAGCGGTGTTTCAGATACACCGAGTCGTCTGCATCGCAGGCAAGCCAGCTCCCACAGGGTTTGTGTCGACACTCAGGTGTCGACACCCCTCGGATCAGTTGCTCTTCACGGCGTAATCCGGCTTCTTGTCATTGCCTGGAATGTACGGGCTCCACGGCTGAGCGCGGATCGGTTTTTCGGTCTGCCACACCACCGAGAACTGCCCGTCAGCCTGGATCTCACCGATCATCACCGGCTTGTGCAGGTGGTGGTTGGTTTTATCCATGGTCAGGGTGAAGCCCGACGGCGCGGCGAAGGTCTGGCCGGCCATGGCTTCGCGCACCTTGTCGACGTCGGTGGACTTGGCTTTCTCAACCGCTTGCGCCCACATGTGGATGCCTACATAGGTGGCTTCCATCGGGTCGTTGGTCACGGCTTTATCCGCGCCTGGCAGGTTGTGCGCCTTGGCGTAAGCCTTCCAGTCGGCGACGAATTTCTTGTTTACCGGGTTCTCCACCGACTGGAAGTAGTTCCAGGCCGCAAGGTTGCCCACCAGCGGCTTGGTGTCGATGCCGCGCAGCTCTTCTTCACCCACCGAGAACGCTACCACCGGCACGTCGGTGGCCTTCAAGCCCTGGTTGGCCAGCTCTTTGTAGAACGGCACGTTGGAGTCGCCGTTCACGGTGGAGATCACGGCGGTCTTGCCGCCGGCGGAGAATTTTTTGATGTTGGCAACAATGGTCTGGTAATCGGCGTGGCCGAACGGGGTGTAGACCTCTTCGATGTCTTTATCCGCGACGCCTTTTGAGTGCAGGAATGAACGCAGGATTTTGTTGGTGGTGCGCGGGTACACGTAGTCGGTGCCGAGCAGGAAGAAACGCTTGGCGCCGCCGCCTTCTTCGCTCATCAAGTATTCCACCGCCGGGATCGCCTGCTGGTTCGGCGCCGCACCGGTATAGAACACGTTTGGCGACATTTCTTCGCCTTCGTACTGCACCGGGTAGAACAGCAAGCCGTTGAGTTCTTCGAACACCGGCAACACCGATTTACGCGACACCGACGTCCAGCAGCCGAACACCACGGCAACCTTGTCCTGGGTCAGCAACTGGCGGCCTTTCTCGGCAAACAGCGGCCAGTTCGAGGCAGGGTCCACCACCACCGGCTCGAGCATTTTACCGTTCACACCGCCTTTGGCGTTGATCTCGTCAATGGTCATCAGCGCCATGTCTTTAAGCGAGGTTTCGGAGATGGCCATGGTCCCCGACAGCGAGTGCAGGATGCCGACCTTGATGGTCTCGGCGGCCTGTACGGTCCAGGTCAACCCCATGGCGACAATGGATGCCGACAAAGTTAAAGCCTTGATCAAGCTACGACGCTGCATGGTGCGATCTCCGTAAACCGATAGTTTTTATGGGGCAGATACACAGGACTTTGCAAAGGCTGTGCCTGCTGCACACAACGTGCGCATCCAAGGGCGTTGGCCGGCAACACAGGTGGAGCTGCGCACCAAATTGGCGCCGCAAAGGCTGTCGAGTGCACGGCCGGCCCTTAAAAAGAGCGCTCGGCGCATGGGGTGCCTATTTAGCCCCCCGCGTCATCCATTGCTACCGAACATGGGCGCTGCGGTCGCCAATCTCTGGCGCCTGGGGACTTGAGCGGGAACAGATGATATGAAGCGAGTCAAGCGTGGTTGGTTTGGGGCAGACCCGGTGAAACCGGTGCAGCTGCCACCGGTAGGGCCGGGGTTTATCAGCATGGACGATGCGGCTCGCTACGCCCATGAGCAGGTGGGCGACAAGCGGGATCAGGAATATGGCGGGGTGATTTTGCAGAGCTTGGCCGATGAGCTTTTTTATGCGACAGACCCTATCGAAGGGGGCGGCAATTTTTTTGACGTGACCACGGTGTTGAATCGGGACAGCGATAAGCAGTACCTGCACCCCGACGGTTATCGGTGTGTAGCGGATTTTCACTCGCACCCGGATTTTTTCACTGAGTACAAGGAAAACCACCCCGACTTTTCAGATCGCCGGATCAAGGCGTTGAACAGCTTTTACTCAGAAGCAGACCTGGCGGCCAATATTCTGGAGCCGCCTTTTTTTACCGCGTCCTATTTATCCGGTCCTGATGGTTCGCTGTTAAAACATGTCCCTACCCGGTCGGAGGCTGAGCGCCGTTTTGGTGTTTGGCTGGAGCAAAAGGAGCCGTTCGGCCGGCCTGACGGCTATGACGGTGTGGTGGAGAATTTATTCAAGAAAGTGGCCAGTGTCAGCCAACTGTCGATTGTGGTGTCCAATGCTGTGTGGGGTGGGTCTACCGGAGAGGTGCCCGATAACTGGAAGCCCTATCAAGCCTTTACCTCTCCAAACCAGGACCTGCCGGCCTGCGGTCCGGTGCAGGCAAGCCTTGGCGACGCGCTCAGTTATGCCCAGGCGCGGTTGACGGCTACGGCCCGGGCGATTCAGCAAGCCTTTGTGCTCAAGCATGACGACAAGAACCTGTACGCAGTGACCGAGCCGTCAGGCATAAGCGGCCAACAGATCTACGCGCAACACGTATTTCCTGTCGATAAAGATGGCAAGCATCGCCTGCCTGCCCATTTTCATTTGATCGGCATCTACTCGGGTCAGGGTGCCTATGTGGCACTTGCGCAAACCAAGCAGCCTTGGTTATACCGCAGCTTTTTTTCGCCGCCAGAACTGGCCTGGCATCTTTCCCAGGCACGGTTGGCGCCTGAGTTACTCAAGCAAGAAGCCCCGGCTATCTTCCATGCCACCCCGGATGGCGCGTTGTTGAAATACACCTGCACCTTCTCGGTTGCCGAGGCGGCGCTTTATCGGGTTGAGCCCGATGGGGCCGTTGTGGATAACGGCATCGATACGGCCTTGATCGCAGGCAGCCTTCGCCCTCGTGATTTTGTTCTGCGTCTGGCGGCAGCAGGTCGATTGGAGGTGCTCAGGACGAGCACCTTGTGGGACAAGATCGGCCCGGTCGGCGATGACTGGCGCCCATACTCGAAGATTCCCGAACCCCAGTTCAGTCCGGCCTTTATAACAGCCGACGACGCAGCCCGCTGGGCGCACCTGCTTATCGGACAGCGTCGCGATGTCGAGTACGGTGGTGTGATTCTCAAACGCGGCAGCCGCTACTACGCCACTCATCCGGTGGCGGACCAACGCAATAGTTTTGATCATGGGTTGGTGCTGGCCAAGGACAGCGAAGGCAACTTCATCGCCCCTGATGATTACAGCGCCGAGGCGTTTTATCACTCCCATCCGGCGGATGCCGCACAAATTCAGGGCATGTTCCCCAGTTTCACGGCTGACCAGGTACTGCTGTTCAACAACTTCTACTCCGTGGCGGATCAGCTCTTCAGCTTCAAGCACCGAGCGTTCGCCAAGGCTCACTATTTTTCCGGGCCGGACAATGTGCTGCTCAAGTACGTCAGCAGTGGCTCGGCGGTGGAAAAAACCTGGGAGCAACACCTTCGCGCTGGGACAGTTGAAGCCAGCAATGATTTCGAGAACCTTGTCTGGAAGCTGGCCGAGGCGGGGGAGCTATCTGTACTGATTGCACATACGGTTTGGGGGGGCGTGCGCGGGCGGGTGAACACCGGCTGGCGAATCAACACACCCGTGACCAGCAGCAGCGCCATACTGCAACAACCCTTTTTCACCTCAGTGTTTCCAAGCCCGGAAACCGCCGTGCTGCGTGCGCTGTTGCTCGCTGGCGCAGCAGGAGAGGGCGCGATGGGGTTTGTCCTCAAGCACACCCGTCAGGATGCCTATGTGGCAACGTTGGCCCAGCCCAAGCGTGATCCGCTGTTTACGCCCAACGACGTGTTTCCAAAACGCGCCGACGGCAACCTTCGATTGCCTTCCCAATACCGGCTGGAGGCGATTTATTTCAATAGCTGGTACGAGCAGGACGAAGTTGCGGCGCGGGAAAAATGGCTGGCGAGTACCTTCTTTACGCCTGCGCAAGTGGTCGCCGCAACCCGCCAGGCGCGGGTGACCCTGGGCATACAGGATCCGGCCCGTGGGTTGTCGCTGTACATGCACGCCTCGGATGGCGCCCTGTTGAGGCTCAAGGTGCCCGAGGCCACCGCCACGACCGAACTGGTCAGGCAAAACAGCGCGGGTGAACTTGACGACAACGGCGCACAAGCGGCAATGGTCGCCGGGACATTGAGCCCGCGCGATTATGTGCGCAGGGTGATTGCAGCGACCGAGCTGTCGGTGGTTCAGGGCGGTGGCTTGTGGCGTACGGTCGGCAGGGTGGAAAACCGTTCCAACCTGTTGATGTCGTTTTTCAAGGCAACGTTGAGCCGTTCGTTTCTCTCGGCACGCGATGCGGCGGTGTATGCCCATGAGCAAATTGGCAACACTCGGGACCGCTACTACGGCGGTTATATCCTCAAGGGCGAAGACGGTCGTTTTGTCATCACTGAGCCTATTGTCAGTGCGGCCAATCCTTTTGCCTTCACGCTGTTCTTTCCAAATAATAACCAAGGGCCGTTGATCCCGCCGGAACCTTTTGTGCTGCACGGGCGTTACGGCTCCCACACCGCGCTGTCGATGGTCGACCCGGCCTGGGTCGCACGGCGTGGCTGGACGCGGGATGAGGCGCAGATCAACCTGCAAGTGTTTTCCGACGATGAAATGTATTCGATCATCCCGGCCGGACGTGTGGCGTACCTGTCGGGCGCGCAGGACTGCTTGTTGGAGTACACCCCAAACAATTCGCCCGAGGAAAAACTGCTGCTGGCCAATATTGGCCCACAGGCCGGTGACAACAGCCTTGGCAAGCGCCTCGACAGCGGGCAGATTCGGCCGGCCGATTGGGTTCGGCGCGTGGCCGAGGCGGGGGACTTCAAGATCATCCAGGGCAACCCGTTATGGGGCCCGCGCTCGGTGGTCTACAACGACTGGTCGCCCAACTATAGCTACGCCCCCAAGTCCGGTCCTCCCGACTACGCCACCTACGGCGCGGTATTCGCCAGCGCCGATGAGGCTGCCCGTAACCTGCATGGGCGAGTGCATGGTCGCAACTTCAAGAATAAGGACTGCTTTGCATTCATCCTCCGGCACCGGGATCGGGAGCAGTATGTTGCGAGCGAAGTAGTGGGGGCCACCGCTCTGCAAAAGCTCTTCAATCTCGGCAGCCTTTTCGAGCGAGAAGCCGGAGGCGGCTACCAACTGCCCGACGGCTTTGTGTTGCATGGGTTGTTTCGGTCGCAGCAATGGTCGCCCGCGGGGCTGAATACGTCGAGTGCTTGGCTGACCTTGTATTTTGTGATGCCTGAGGTGTTGTACATCGCCCTCTATGAAGCGAACCGCAGTGGCGTGAATGGCCTGCCGATTTATTTCTCAACCCTTGATGGCGCGCTGTTGCAGTATGTGCCTGGCTTGATGGACGTAAAAAGTGGCGGCCTGGTCGACAGGCTGCTGACTCAAGCACGTGCCGAGCTGGACTCCGGCCAGAAGAGTCCCAGGGACTTCGTTAAAGAGTGGGCGATGAGAGGAAATCTCCATGTGCTCCGTACCAGCTTGTTCTGGGATAAAGCCGGGTGGGTCGGCGATGACTGGGCCAGCTACGCAACCTTAATGCCGCGGCGTTTAAGCCCAGCGTTTGCCAACCCCGATGACGCGGCCCGCCATGCCGCGGCCTTAGTCGGCAACGGCTACCGTCGTGCTTATGGTGGGGTGATCCTCAGATTGGTCAATGGGCTGTTTGCCTCGACTGAGCCGCTGGCGCTGCCGCCTCGGGGGCTTGCATTGCACTGGATCTACCCTGAAGTGGCTGCCGATATGGGGCTTTATCCGGGGGGCAGTACCATTGTTGCGCGCTACCGGTCCGTGGTGAACCAAGAGGTGCCGTTGCTGCTGTCCGCCACTCAGAAAGCCATCTACAAAACCATGATACCCAGTGCGGTATTGTCGAACCTGTTGCACCGTGAAGCCCACATCAAGCGTGAATATGCGTTCGGTGCCAATGGCTCGATCCTCAGTTACCAACTGTCGGACTCTGCTGTGGAGGCGTTGCTCAAAGACCGTCTAGCGCCCCTGAACCTGATCAAGGGTGATTACGGCGACAACCTCATTGAACAGCAACTGCGCAGCGGCGCGCTTTCGCCGCAAGCCTTTGTGACTGAAGTCGCGAAGGCGGGGCATTTGTATGTGGTGAAGGGCGACCCTGTATGGGGCATGCCCAGGCAGATAAAGACGGAGTTTTTGGCCGGAGTAGGTGAACTCCAAGCCCGGGAAATTCGCCAGGTACCTTTCGACTCGCCCTGCGGCCCGATCTTTACCCGGGCGCTCGATGCCGTGCGCTATGCCCAGCGCCTGTGGAAGCCTCAAGCCGAGGTGGCCTTCGGTTACGTACTTAAGTCGGTGAACAAGCCGCTGTACATGACGACCCTGGCGCTGGTCAGAGAGAACTTTGCCGATTTCAAGCAAGTGTTCAGCAACGGCCAATTGCCCCAAGGGTATGTACTGGATGGCGTGTACCTCTGTGCTTCCAACGCCTCAATCGCTGCCGCCACTGATGAAATGGCGCAGAGTTTCTTTCCCCCTCAATACATCGCCAAAGCCCTGAACTTCATCACCAGCGCACGCAATGGCACGACGCTGCCGCTGTATTTGTTGTGCAGCGACGGTGCGTTACTTACGTATGTGTTTCCCAAGACGGCGCCACTGTACGAATGGACGAGCAAGGCACACAGTGATCGAACCCAATTGCTCGAAGGTTCGCTAGCGGTGCGAGACTATGTGCGCCGCCTGGCCGCTGCGGGTGACCTGCGCATCAGGGTCACCAGCGAGGTGTGGGGCAGGAAAGAGCGGGTCACGGCGCAATGGGTGCCCAAAAAAGCACCCCACGCGTTTGCAGACGACCCCTATTTTCATTCGTTCTGCGGGCCGTTGTTTTCTTATCCCGATGATGCTGCGCGCTATGCCCAAGGCGTGGTGGCACCTTACAAGGGCAAGCAATACTTGGGCGCGGTACTGACGCCAGGGCAAACGCCGGGGTATGTCGCGATTGACCCGGTGGAGGATCAGGGCGCGGGAGGTGCAAGTACCCTGGAACTGTTGTTCTGGATCGATCATGCCGGGTTCGACGTGCCTGACGGCAATGTGCTGAAGACCTACAAAATCGCCGCTGTGCAGGCGTTTTATAAGGCTATTCCTACGACTTCCAGCCTGGGGCCGCTGGACAAAAACCTGTTGAAAAACTTCGTCTCCAAGGATGACTTGAGCGACTACGTGTCGGTGGTCAGGAGCAATCTTCCCGATGCCGAGAGCTGTTACTTGTCTTGCCGGGGTGGTGCTCTGCTCAAGTACAAGCCGGGGTTGGATCCGGCTGAAGCCAGGCTGTTGGGCCCGGGGGCGGCGCCAACCCCCAGTGTACTGGTTAGTCAATTGCAGGTTCTGGGCACGTTGTCAGTGCTGGTCATCGATGCCTTCTGGTCACGGCCAGGAGTGCTGGGTGACGAGTGGAAAGTCCGCGATATGCAGGAGGAGCCTGATGTCAGCAAGTTCTGGTATGACCGTGATGAACTCTGACCTCAGCGCTTGCGCATCAAGCCGATAAAAAACAGCCCGCCAATCGCCGCCGTCGCCACGCCAATGGGCAGGTCTTCGGGGGCGATCAGGGTGCGTGCCGCGACGTCTACCCACACCAGGAACACACTGCCCAGCAGCACGCACACCGGCAGCAATCGCCGGTGCTCGGCCCCGACCAGACGCCGGGCGATGTGCGGCACCATCAGGCCGACAAAGCCGATGGAACCGCTGATGGACACCAGCACGCCCGTCATCAACGAGGCGACCAGGAACACTTTGAGCCGCACGTTGCGCGCGTTCAGGCCCAGGGTCACGGCAGTCTGCTCGCCGGCCATCAGCGCATTCAAAGGGCGCGCCATGCCGAGCAAGAGCAGCAGCCCGAACAGCACGGTGGCGGCCGGAATCGCCAGCAGTTCCCAACGCGCCAGACCCAGGCCGCCGAGCATCCAGAACATCACCGCCGAGGCTGCGCGGTGGTCGCCCATGAACAGCAGCAAGTTGGCCACCGCCATCATCACGAACGATACCGCCACGCCGCACAGCAACAGGCGATCGCTCTCCAGGCGCCCATTGCGGCTGGCTACCGCCAACACCACCAGCATGCTCAGCAAGGCGCCGATAAATGCGGCGATGGGCAGGGTCAACAGGCCAATGACTTCGCCCACATGCAGCACCACGATCACTGCGCCGAGGGTGGCGCCGGAAGTCACGCCGAGCAGGTGGGGGTCGGCCAGCGGGTTACGCGTCACCGCCTGCAATACTGCGCCGATCAGCGCAAGCCCGGCGCCCACCAGCGCACCCAGCAACATGCGCGGTAAGCGAATCAGCCAGACGATATGTTCCTGGCCTGCGCTCCAGTTCACCTCACCGACACCGAACGCCTTGTTCAGCAGAATCCGCCACACCACGTCCACCGGCACCGGCGCTGAGCCGAACCCCAGCGAGATCACGCAAGAGAGCAGCAACAAAGCGCCAAGGGCACTTAGCAACAGGACGTAGCGACGGTTGATCATTCGCCGTGAAACCCCTTGGCCAGTGTTTCAACGGCCAGCACGTTGTCGATACCCGGCGTGGCCTGCGCGTAAGGAATCACGATGAAACGTTGGTTCTTGATAGCGTCCACCGATTGCAGCGCCGGGTTGTTGAGCAGGAACTGTTCCTTCTGCTCGGCGGTGATTTCGCTGTAGTCGACAATCACGATCACCTGCGGGTTGCGCTCTACTACGGTCTCCCAGTTGACGCGGGTCCAGCTGGCGTCAATGTCATCGAGGATATTGCGCCCACCCGCAGCGGCGATCAGCGCCTGGGGCATGCCCAGGCGGCCGGAGGTCATGGCGCGGTCTTCGCCGCTGTCATAGAGAAACACCCGTGGTTTGCCTTCGGGCAGGTGCTTTTGCACCTCAGCGATTTGCGCTTGCATCTGTGCGATCAGGGCATTGGCGCGATCTTGCACGTCGAAAATCCTGCCCAGGTTGCGCAGGTCGTTATAAGTGTCTTCCAGGGTCGCGGCCGGGCGCTTCATCACGAAGGCGCACGATTCGGTCAGCTCGTAGACGTTGATGCCCAACGGTTGCAGGGTTTGCGGCGTGAGGTCGCCACCCACGCGCATGCCGTAGTCCCAGCCGGCGAAGAAGAAATCCACGTTGGCGTTGAGCAGGGTTTCCACCGACGGGTACTTGCTCGCCAGCTCTGGCAGGCCGTCGAGGGTCTCGGCCATTTCTGGTGTCACTGACTTCCAGCCGGTCACACCACTGTAGCCGGCCATGTGCGATTTGAGGCCCAGGGCGAGCATCATCTGGGTCATGTTGATGTCGTGGCTGACCGCGTGTTTCGGCGCTTCCTGGAAGGTCACATCGCGGTTGCAGCTTTTGACCGTCACCGGGTAGCGGGTGGCGTCGGCGTACGCTTGAGCAGTGCCGAGTAATAGAGCGAGAGACAGCAGGGAGCGCAGGATCATGGTTGGGTTATCCAGGTGATTCGAGGGTAGCCGGACAAGGGGTGAGTATCGATCAGTGCTTCGACGCCAAACACGTCGCGCAGCAACTCGGCGGTGAGGACTTCGTGGGGCGTACCACTGGCGACGATGCGCCCATGGTTGATCACGTACAGGCGATCACAGAAGGCGGCGGCCAGGTTAAGGTCATGGATGCTGGCCAGTGTGCCGATGTTCAGCCGCTTGACCAGCCTCAGCAGCTCCAGTTGATAGCGCGGGTCGAGGTGGTTGGTCGGCTCGTCGAGGATCAACAACTGAGGTTGCTGCGCCAATGCACGGGCCAGGATCACCCGCTGTTTTTCACCGCCGGAGAGAGTGGCAAAAGCATGCTCTTCAAAGTTCTGCATGCCGACCGAGGCCAGCGCTTGCCGGATCAATTCCAGGTCGTGCAGCGTATTGCTGTCGAACAAGCCTTTGTGAGGCGTGCGACCCATGGCGACGACTTCATCCACACGCAGACCGAAGGCGTCGGGGAATTCCTGCAACACGACGGCGATACGTTGCGCGCACCACTTTGCACGTTGCTTCCACACCTGTTGGTGTTCGAGCAGCACGTCGCCGTGTTCCGGCTTGCTGAAGCGATAAGCACAGCGCAACAGGCTGGTCTTGCCGCTGCCATTGGGGCCGATCAGCCCGACAAACTCGCCCGCACCGACTTGCAAACTGGCGTCATGCAGTTGGAACCGGTGATTGCAGTGGTCGTGACCGGGTGGGGTCCAGGTCAGGCCAGCGAGGGTGAGTGAAGTCATCAGTGTTCTCTTGTTCAGCACAATTCAAATGTGGGAGCTGGCTTGCCTGCGATAGCTGTCTGTCGGGCACTGATTGAGTGGCTGACCCACCGCTATCGCAGGCAAGCCAGCTCCCACACTGGAGCGCGTGTTGTTCTGTTAAAAGGTGTAATCCGCCGTGACGAAGAACGAGCGCGGTTCCCCCAGGATCCACTGCTGGCCATCGTTGTATTGGCTGACGGCGTAGGTGCGGTCGAACAGGTTATTCAGTTGCAGGCCCAACGTGGTGTTGCGCATGGCTTTCCACGATACCGTGGCGTCGACCACGGTGTAGCTCGGTACTTCGCGGGTGTTAGCGGTGTTGGCATAGCGTGCGCTGACGTAACGCACACCGGCACCGGCGCGGATGTCGTCGCTCACGGCCTTGCTCAACCAAAGGTTGGCGGTACGGTTTGGCACGTCTACCGGTCGGTTGCCATCGCGGGACACCGGCTGTTGGTTGACGACTTCAGAGAAATCGTCGTACTGCGCCCGCACGAGGGCGGCATTGGCTTGCAGCTGCCAGGCGTTGGGCAGTTGCAGGTCCAGGCTGGCTTCCAGGCCGTTGGAAGATTGTTGGCCGACTTGTTCCTTGAGGTCGGTGCCGGGAATGCTCACCAACAGTTTCTTTTTCACGATGTGATAGGCCGCCAGGGTCCACTCGCCACGCGAATCCCAGAACGCTTGCTTGAAGCCGATTTCGGCCTGCTTGGCGGTAGACAAGCCGAACTGCTGTTGGCTCGGGCTCAGGCTGATCAGGCTGCCGACGCCATCGGTGCTGGTGGCGTACTGGCCGTAAACCGAAGTGTCCGGGGTGATTGCGTAGACCAGGCCGGCTTTCCAGTTATTGCCGGTCAGGGTCTTGTTGGCGTCGTTGTTCTCTACTGTCAGATCATCGCTGTCGATGTGCAGGTAATCACGGCGCACGCCGGTGATCAGCGACAGTTTATCGGTCAGTTGCAGGCGGTTTTCAGCGAAGGCGGCGAGCTGTTTAGTCGTGCTGACGGACTGCGGGACAAACGCGCTGGCGCTTTCAAACGGCTGCGGCACCGGGTGGTTGATATCCACCGGTTGGCCTTGGTCCGTTGCATCGGTGAATGGTGCGTTGCTGGCCAGGCGGAAGCGAATACGGTTGTACTCGACACCTGTCACTGTCCGGCTGTCGAGGCCGAACAGGCTGTGCGCGAAGGTAAAGGTCTGGCGGTCGCCGACCTGTTCCTGGTTGTGCTTGATGCCCAGGTAGTTCTGGCGCACCAAGCCGCCCGCCACAAAGTTATAGCTTTCGGCGTTCTGCCAGCGGCGCTGGTTTTTCAGGTACGACAGTTCGTTGGTGGCGGTGACGTTGTCGTTGATCTGCCACTCGCTGGTCAGGCGCGTCCATTGGTCGTTGTAGTGCAGTGTGTTGTTGCTGACGTTGTAGTTCTTGTCGCGCAGGCTTTTGTGCAACTGGCCGTTGATCAGCGGGGTGCCGTAGTCGTTCTGTGGGCTCTGGTCGCCATAGTCGTGGGCCAGGGTGAAGCTGAGGTTGTCGGCCGCCTGCCAGCGCAGGGCGCCGCTGACGAAGTCGCTGGCCGAGTCGCCACGGTCGATGAAACCGTGGCTGCGCAGGCGGTTGATGTTCAGGCGATAGCTCAGCGTGTCGGTCAGCGAGCCGCCGCTGTCCAGGGCTTCCTGCTGGCGGTCATAGGAACCGTAGCCGAGGCGGATGTGGTTTTCGATCTCGCCTTCAAACGGCTTCTTCGAAACGGTGTTGATCACCGCGCCCGTGGCGCCCTGGCCATACATTACCGAAGCCGGGCCGCGCAGAACGTCCACGCGCTCAACCGACCAGGTGTCCACCGGGAAGGTGGAAGTGCCCGCACCCTCGAACATGCGCTGGCCGTCGTACAGCTGCAGTACCGAACTTTGTCCGGTAAAACCGCGCGCCTGCAACGAGGTACCGCCGTCGCCCGGCGTGCCGGTGCGGCTGATGCCGGTGGCGCGGGAGATGGCGTCCTGCACGCTGGCGTCGCCGCGTTCGCGGATTTTTTCGCCGGTCTGGCTCTCGACACTGCCCGGCGTTTGCAAGGCCGTGAGGTTCAGGCGCGAGCCGGCGGTGGTCGGGGTATTCAAGTCGACGCGTTCATCATCCACGGCCAGCGCAGTCACGGGGCTGGCGGGCAGGGTCAGGGCCTGGGCGCTGTTATGCAAGGCAAGCAGGCACAGGCCGCACGCAAAGTACTTGTTCATCGGTCGATCAATCGCTTCTTGAAGAGGTGCTCGCCGCAGGGCGCGGAGAGCAACGATAACGCAGAAAGTGTTATAAGTTAACACTTATCGGCTGCGGGACAAAAGTCGCGCAAGGCTACAGAAGGGCTCTGTCCTGGGCATCTCGCCTGCTTCATGCCGAACCTGAGGCGGATTCATGTGGGTTGAAAAAGCGCGCCAACACCAGGCGATCCAAAGCCCATACCACGATCAACGAGGCGCCCACCAAGGGGAAAATAATCGCCAGCGCGAGCATGATCACCATCGCGGTTTTCCACCTCGGCAGGTCATGGCGCAACGGCGGAACACCCAGCGCGCCCTGTGGCCGGCGCTTCCACCAGATCACTACGCCACTGACCGCACTGAGCAAAATCAGCAGGCAAATCAGCAGCACGATCAGCTGGTTCACCCAGCCGAACATCTTGCCTTCGTGCAGCATCACGCCCGTCTCGGTGGCGCGGGCGACGGTGTTGTAATGTTCCCAACGCACATCGGCCAGCACTTTGCCGGTGTACTGGTCCACATGCAGGGTGGCGTCGTTGCGCGGGTCATTGGCAAATACCGCGACCGTGAATACGCCGTCGGCAGTGGTCGGGAACGTGATGCTGTAGCCGGGCTCGACCTTGCGTGCGGTGGCCAGGTCGACCACTTGTTGCAGGCGCAAAGTAGGGGCGGCCGGCGCGTTACTCATGGCGCCGTGCTTCATGTGTTCGGCGTGGTCGCCGGACATCGGCATCGGCGTATTTTCCATGGCCAAGGGCACGGTTTGTTGGCTGGCGGTATTGAGGATGCGTGCCTGCTGGTCGGACTGCGGCACGTTGTTCCACATCGCCGCTGGGAAGGTGTTCCACAGGTCGGCGTATTGCTTGCCCCAGAAGCCGGTCCAAGTCATGCCGCTGAGCAGCATCACCAGCAAAAACGCCGCGCCCCAGAAGCCTGCAACTGCATGCATGTCGCGCCAGAACACACGGCCGCGACGGCTGAACCGTGGCCACAACACTCCGGCCGACGACGTGCCGCGAGGCCACCACAGGTACACGCCGGACACCACCAGCATCACGCCCCAACCGGCGGCGAGCTCCACCAGGCGATCACCCACGGTGCCGATCATCAGCTCACCGTGCAGTGCCCGGGCGATGGCTTGCAGGTTGTTTTTTGCATCTTGTTCGCCGAGTACGGTGCCGCGATACGGGTCAACAAACACCGTCACTTCGCGCCCGCCCTCATGCATCACAAATTGCGCGCTGCTGGTGGCGTCGGCAGGCGGCAGGTACTTGCTGATTTTGCCTTGGGGGAAGGCTGCCTGTGCCCGTTGCAATTGTTCGTCGGCACTCAAGGCGTGCTCGGCGCTTTGCACCTTGAGCAGGTCGCCATACATCAATGGGTCGAGCTGGGGTTTGAACAGGTAGATGATGCCGGTCAGGGCCAGCAGCACCATGAAAGGGGCGACGAAGAGCCCGGCGTAGAAGTGCCAGCGCCAGGCGAGGTTGTAGAAGGAAATCTTTTGAGTGGTCATCAGGGTGCTCCGCAAGGCATTATTTTTTTTGGGTCAGTTATGCCGCCATCGGGAGCAAGCCCCCTCCCACATTTTGATTTGTGAATACATTCAAATGTGGGAGGGGGCTTGCTCCCGTTGCTGTTAGAAACTCATATCGACTTTGGTCCAGAGCGTGCGTCCCGGCTCCTTGATGGCTTGCGGGTCGTTGGCCGGGTAGCCGAACCCGGCATTGCCGGCCAGGTTCAGGTGCTCGGCGTAAGCTTTGCCGAACAGGTTGTCGACGCCGGTGCTGACCTTGAAGTTTTTATTGATGCGGTACGCGGCGTTCAGCGAGAACACGCCAAAGCCGGCGCTTTTATCGAAGTCCTTGCCGACCACGTTGCCTTTGTTCTGGTCGATGCGGTTTTGCGCCGCGACCACTCGCCACAAGGCGCCGGCGCTCCAGTCATCCTGGCTGTAAGTCAGGCCGAAACGTGCATCCAACGGCGGCATCTGTGGCAGTGCCTTGCCGTCACTGCTGTTCTTGCCCCAGGCATAGGCGAGCGTGGCGTCGGCCTTCCAGTGACGGGTCAACTTGTAGGCCGTACCGAGTTCGCCGCCCATGATCCGCGCGTCGACATTGCGAGCCTGGGAGGTGGTGCCCATCATTCCGGGCTTGTAGTCGAACAGGATGAAATCGCGCACCTGGCCGACATAACCCGAGGCCCAGGCTTCGAGGTCGGCGGTTTTGTATTGGGCGCCAAAGTCGAGCTGGGTGGTCTTCTCTGGCTTCACGCCGTCGAAGGCATTCACCGAACCCACCGCGCCGGTGTTGGGGGAAAACAGCTCCCAGTAATCCGGGAAACGTTCCGAGTGGCCCAGGCCGGCGTAGACGGTGGTGGGCGTGTCGGCCAGGTCGTGTTCATAACGCACGAAGCCCGATGGCAAGGTGTCGGCGCGTGTGTCGTCGGCGGTCGGGTTGGGCCGGGCCATCGTTCCCGAGCCGGTGGTTTGCCGGAAGTCCTTGGCCGAGGCGCGGTCCAGGCGCGCGCCGGTGATCAGGCGGTCGCGGTCCGCGGCGTACCAGGTCAGTTCGCCAAACACACCGTAGTTATGGAAATTGGCGTCCTTGTTACGCGGCACATCCTTATAGGTATCGATGCCCATGCCCATGCGTTTGCGGTGTTCGTCTGTCTGCGCATCCAGGCCGCCGATCAGTTGCACATCGGCCCAGCGCCAGGTTGCCTTGATCCGCGCACCCAAGGTGCGCCGGTCGACGTTGGAGGCCATGGGGCCAGCCATCATCCCGGTGCCCGACGGTGTGCGCAGGCTGTAGTTGTCCATCACGTGGTCGGCGTAGTTGTAGTAAACCTGGGCTTCGACCTTATCCAGCACCTCACCGATGTTGGACTTCTCGAAGCGCAGCCCCAGGCTTTCCCGCAGGAACTGCGAACCGTCCATGCCGCGCGCGGCGTAGCGTGCTTCGCCATCGCCACGCCCGGCGGTGAGTTCCAGCAGGGTGTCGGCGTCAGGGGTGAAACCGACGGCGACGTCGCCGTTCCACTTGTCGTAGCGCGAGGCGACGGTGTGGTTATTGCCGTCTTTGTAATCGTCGGCGTGCGCCTGGTTACCGATCACTCGCACGTAACCCAATGGGCCACCGGCGGCGGCATCGATGACTTTATCGAAGCGCCCGTTGGAACCGGCCAGCACACTGGCGTTGACCCGCGTGCCCAACTCGCCGAACTGCTCCGGCTCGCGCTCGAACAAGATGGTGCCGGCCGACGCGCCCGGGCCCCAGAGCACGGTTTGCGGGCCTTTGATCACGGTGAGCTTGTCGTAGGTTTCCGGCGAGATATACGAGGTGGGCGCATCCATTCGGCCCGGGCAGGCGCCGAGCATCACGCCGCCGTTGGTGAGGATATTCAGGCGCGAGCCGAACATGCCGCGCAGCACCGGGTCGCCGTTAGTACCGCCGTTGCGCACCAGGGCGAAGCCCGGGATGGTCTTGAGGTAGTCGCCGCCATCACTGGCCGGCACCGGTTGGCGTGGGTCTTTCGGGTTAGTAATAACGGTCAGCGGCGAGCTGGGAGCGATCGCCGTGATGACGGTGGGGCTTAGTTCGTGATCTTCAGCCTGTGCATGTGGCACCAACAGTGTGCCAAGCAGAACAGCAAAAACAGGGGTGCATCCCAAACGGGTGTCAGCAGAAAACCTGGACATGAAAAATTCCATCAATCATTCGTAAACAACACGGCCAGCAGCCTGCGGCTGTCTGTCTAAAGTCGGCCGGGGTGAAGTAACGCGATGAGGTGTTTACGAGGCGATGGGCGGGGCGCGGCTGCGGGCGCCGGGGAAGATGCTCTGCCGGGCATGGCCCAGGCGCGGGGCGGGAGTGAGGGCGGTAGCCGACGGCGGGGTGCCGAGGGTGACATAGGACACACTGCCGGGCAGGGCCGGGCAACTGAACAGCAGGCTGCAATAGCCGCACTTTTCCCAGAGGACGTGGTGTTCGTCCGGCGCTTTGCTTGGCTTGGGTTCGCCATGGCAGCCGGGCATGTCCATGGACATGCTCATCGACATACCGGCGTGATGATCCATCGGCATCGCTTGGGAAATCAGCGGACCGATAAAGATCATCAGCATGGCGAACAGGCTGATCCAACTGCCGCGCATCAGGCTCATGGGCCTGCGGCGCTGCGGGGATAACCTGGCGCGTGGGGCGCCCATCGAGGTTGGCCTATTGAGCGTGCATATGCTCGTGGCCAGCCATCGGCGGCGCTTTCTGTACCGAGACTTCCACGCGTACCTTGCCGGCTTTTTCGAAGGTCAGGGTCAGTGGGAATTGCTTGCCATCGGCCAACAGGCTGCGGTCCTTAAAGCCCAGTAACATCACGTGATAGGCCATCGGTGCGAAGGTCAAGTCACCCTTGGCCGGTACGGCAACGCTGGGCACTTGTTGCATCTTCATCAAGTCGCCCTGCATCACATGCTCATGCAGCTCGGCCTTATCCGCTACTGGCGTTTCGACACTGAGCAGGCGGTCCGGGGTAACACCGGTGTTATGAATCACGAAATACGCCGCAACCGTGGGCGCATTGGGCGGCAACTCCTGGGACCACGGGTCGCTGACGAGCAGGTCGCCGGCCTTGTAGTCATCGGCATTGGCAGCAACACACACCGGCAGCAACAACGCAGCCAGAAGCAGGGAAGATTTGAGCATGGCAGTTCTCCAGAACGGTTCTAAACGCAGTTCACTTGCGAAGAAATCAGACCGTTGGAGAGGCGCGCGGGTTGAGGCTCGGCCATTGCTGGCGAGGGGTTGGGGCTTGCAGTGACGGCGGCGGCAAGCTCTGCACCGCGTCGAACCGTGTGACATACAACTGCGGCACATGCCCCGGCAACGCCACCAGCGGCGGTGAGCCCGAGCAACACCAGCAATGCTGCATGGTGGAATGATCGTCCTGCTGCGGCGCCGGAATTTCCAGTTTGCCCAAGGCAATGGTTTTCAGGCTGGCGCCATTGGACGAACAAAAGCTGCCCCACAGCAATTGCTGGATAGGGTCTTTGGACTGCTGCATCGCGCTGGCCATCGGCATGGCAAAGGCGTTGAACAGCACTGCAAAGCAGGCGATCCAGGCAATTGCAAAGCGTTGACGGGCCATGGCGGACAATCCGTAGGGTTAAGCGATCAGGTGGGTATTTAGCCTGATCGGTAAGGATAAGTAAAAAAGCGCGGTGTGGTTTGGTGTCGCAGTGGTTGCCTTCATGATAGTCGGGAACCTCAGATTGCCAATTTTGCCGGCGGGTCGCGACATCCAGCCTGACGCTGAACCCTGTGGGAGCTGGCTTGCCTGCGATCGCATCACCTTGGCCTAACGGGAAGACCGAGGCGTCTGCATCGCAGGCAAGCCAGCTCCCACAGTTTGGATTGTGCTCGGCTATTGCTTGGCGTTAAGCCTGCTGGTTGCGCGAGCAATGGAGAATTGCTCGGCGTTGCGCAGTTGATTGAGTTGGCGCAGTTGCTGGCTGATCGAGTGCATGCGGGCATCGGGCAGACGAAAACAGCAGCCTGATAACGCAGTCCCACACCGGACAGGTGGTGTTTAGAGAGGGTTGACGGCCTGTAGCACCGCAGCCACGGATGTGAACTCTCGATCCACCACAGCCAGCACGGGACGCTTCAACACCAGCACCGGCACCCCACGCTCCCGCGCCACTTCCAGCTTCGGCTCAGTGGCCGCACTGCCACTGTTCTTGCTGATCAGCACATCAATCCCACGCCGCTCAAACAATGCGCGCTCGTCCTCGATCAGAAACGGCCCACGCGCGCCGATGACTTCACAGCGCGCATTTCCCGGATATACATCCAATGCGCGCAGCGTCCAGAATTGGTCGGCGGGGATTTCATCGAGATGCTGCAATGGCTCACGGCCCAGCGTGAACAGCGGGCGCTTGAAAGGCTTCATCGCCTCGATCAGCTCAGCCCAATCGCTGACCTCACGCCAGTCGTCCCCCACCTGCGGCTGCCACGCCGGTCGGCGCAACGCCCAGCAAGGAATGCCACACAGCCTTGCAGCCTCGGCGGCATTGCGGCTGATCTGAGCGGCATACGGATGGGTTGCGTCGAGAATCAGGCTGATGTGTTCATCACGAACAAACTGCGCGAGGCCCTCAACACCACCGTAACCGCCGACACGCACTTGGCACGTGAGGTCCGTCGGCACGCGGCCCACGCCCGCCAAACTATAGATATGCTCCGGCCCCAGCGTACGGGCAATGGCCAGTGCTTCAGTGACGCCGCCCAGCAGCAGGATGCGTTTCATAGTGGCTTGATCACTTCCAGCAGGGTGATTGGCAACGCCTGGCGCCAGGTGTCGAACTCACCCAACGGCTGGGCCTGCGCCACATGAATGCGGGTCAGCTCGCCGCCATGTTGGGCGCGCCAGGCCATCAGGGTCATTTCGCTTTGCAGGGTCACGGCATTGGCGACCAGACGCCCGCCGGGGCGCAGGTGTTGCCAGCAGGTGTCGAGCACGCCGTCGCGGGTGACGCCGCCGCCGATGAAGATCGCGTCCGGTGCTTCCAAACCGTACAGAACGTCCGGCGCCTTGCCACGAATCAATTGCAAACCGGGTACGCCGAGGGCGTCGCGGTTGTGTTCGATCAGGCCTTGGCGGCCTTCGTCGGCTTCGATGGCCAGCGCACGGCAACTGGGGTGCGCGCGCATCCATTCAATACCGATGGAGCCACTCCCCGCGCCTACATCCCAGAGCAGTTCGCCGGGCATGGGCGCGAGGCGCGCGAGCGTCATGGCCCGCACATCGCGCTTGGTCAGTTGGCCGTCGTGCTTGAACGCCGCATCCGGCAGACCGGCGAGGCGCGACAGGCGTGGGGTATTGGCGTCGGCGAGGCAATCGATGGCGACCACATTCAAATCGGCCACCGAGGCCTGCTGCCAGTCCTGAGCCACGCTATTAATACGCTGCTCATCCGCACCGCCGAGGTGTTCGAAGACGCTGATACGGCTTGGCCCGAACCCGGACTCAACCAGCAGCGCGGCAATCGCCGCAGGGCTGCGCCCGTCATTGCTCAACACCAGCAGGCGCACACCGCTGGCCAGGTGCGCATTCAGCGCCGCCAGCGGC
The DNA here is from genome assembly GCF_045447295.1 of Pseudomonas sp. O39. Classification (NCBI taxonomy): domain Bacteria; kingdom Pseudomonadati; phylum Pseudomonadota; class Gammaproteobacteria; order Pseudomonadales; family Pseudomonadaceae; genus Pseudomonas; species Pseudomonas sp. O39. The sequence continues at coordinate 78,948 of NZ_JBJGXV010000001.1, read as the reverse complement.
CGAGCGACCACAGACACGATCACCACCTCCTGCAACGGCCAACCCAACCGCGCCGCCGCCAGGGACACGGAAGATGGCGCCGGCAAAATCAGCAACTCCTCAGCCGCCAGCTGCCGCGCCAGGCTGGCTCCCACGCCGTAGAACATTGGGTCGCCGCTGGCCAGTACACACACCGGTTCGCCGCGCCGTGCCAGCACCGGCTCCAGGGAAAACGGGCTCGGCCACAGCTGGCGTTCACCACGAATACACACCGGCAAGAGATCCAACTGACGTTGGCCGCCTATAATTCGAGAGGCGCGCAACAAGGCATGCCGGGCATTTTTACCCAGCCCCTTGAAGCCGTCTTCACCGATGCCTACTACCGTCAGCCAGGGCGACATATGAATTCCTTGAACGACATCCGACGGGCAGGCTTTTCATGCCGCCGGACAAAGCAGGCATAATACCGCGCCTTTACCCGTCAACCGGTAGCCCCGTGAACCCAACGCCTGCTCTGAATACCTTGCGCCCCTCGGCTTGTCCGGGGTTGCTGCGTATCGTCCAGGCGTTGGATGGCGGCATTTGCCGGATCAAATTGGCCGGCGGTTCGATCAGCGTCCTCCAGGCCCATGCGGTGGCGGACGCCGCCCAGGCCTATGCGGGCGGGGTGATCGAGGCGACCAACCGCGCCAACGTGCAGATTCGCGGGATCGGCGCCGAGCAGGACGCCTTGATTGCAATGCTCCTTGCTGCAGACCTGGGGCCGAACAACGCCGCCGGTGACGACGTGCGCAACCTGATGCTCAGCCCCAGCGCCGGTATCGACCCGTACATGCTGTTCGACACCCGCCCGCTGGCCGACCAGATCCTCGCCACGCTGCAAAACCATCCACGCTTCCATGAGCTGTCGGCCAAGTTCGCCGTGCAATTGGATGGCGGCGAAGCCCTGGCCATGCTTGAACACCACCATGACCTGTGGCTGTCGGCCTTTGAACGCGAGGGCGAGACACTGCTTGCGTTCGGTCTGGCCGGCTGCCCTGGGCTGGATGCGCCGCTGGCCGCCGTGCCGTTGGCGCAGGGCCATGCGTTGGTGGTGGCGGTGTTGGAGCTGTTTCTCGACCTGGCGACGCCCGCGCAAACCCGGATGCGGCATTTGCCTGTGGATAACTTCTTGAACCGTCTGAACCTGCCGTTGCTGCCGGTTGATGGTTTCAAGCGCCCGGCCAGCGGGGCTCTGCTGCATCTGGGTACTTATCCACAGCGGCAAAAAGATTACGTCTATGTCGCCGCCGTTGCACCGCTGGGGCGGCTGGACTCAAGCATGCTCAAGGGCGCCGCCAAACTGGCCAGTGACTACGGCGACGGCACGCTGCGTTTCACGCCCTGGCAAGGTCTGCTGCTGCCCAACGTACACACCGATAACGCCGCCACCGTCACCGATCGCCTGCAGCAGCTGGGCTTTCTCTGCTCAGTCGAGCAACCGCTGGCACGCATGATCGCCTGCACCGGCTCAAGCGGCTGCGGCAAAGGCCTGGCCGACACCAAGGCCGACGCCGTGCAACTGGCCGCCCTGCAACCGGGTCATGACGTGCACCTGTCCGGCTGCCTGCGTTCCTGCGCCGCGGCGCATGTCGCGCCGGTCACCTTGCTGGCGGTGAGTCCCGGCCACTACGACCTCTATTTTCGCGATGCAGCCGAGCAAGGTTTCGGCCGGCTGCACGCACGCACTCTTTCCATTGAAGCGGCGGGCGCCCTGTTACGCGCACGCTCACGGAGCAACACCGATGATTGATTACATCCGCGACGGTCAGGAGATCTATCGCAACTCCTTCGCCATTATTCGCGCGGAAGCCAAGTTGGACCGCATCCCGGCCGACCTGGAAAAACTCGCGGTGCGGGTGATTCATGCGTGCGGCATGGTCGAGGCCATCGACGGCCTGCAGTTCTCCATCGGTGCTGGCAAGGCCGGGCGCGAGGCGCTGGCCGCTGGCGCGCCGATTCTGTGTGATGCGCGAATGGTCTCCGAAGGCGTGACCCGCGCGCGCCTGCCAGCCAACAATGAAGTGATCTGCACCTTGCGCGACGACAGCGTGCCGGACTTGGCGCGGGAATTGGGCAACACCCGTTCCGCCGCCGCGCTGGAGCTGTGGCGCCCGCACCTGGAAGGCAGCGTGGTGGTGATCGGCAACGCGCCGACCGCCTTGTTCTACCTGCTGGAAATGCTCGACGCCGGCGCGCCGAAACCGGCATTGATCCTGGGTTTCCCGGTGGGGTTTGTCGGCGCCGCCGAATCCAAGGCGATGCTGGCGGCCGACAGCCGTGGCGTACCGTTCGTGATCATGCAAGGCCGACTCGGCGGCAGTGCCATGGCCGCCGCCGCGGTCAACGCCTTGGCCACGGAGGTCGAATAATGCAGGCACGTGGACGGTTGATTGGCCTGGGCGTGGGCCCCGGCGACCCGGAGCTGATTACCCTCAAGGCCCTGCGCCTGCTACGCGAATCGCCGGTGGTGGCGTACTTCGTGGCCAAGGGCAAGAAGGGCAATGCCTTCGGCATCATCGAAGACCACCTGGTGGCGCAGCAGACCCTGATGCCGCTGGTGTACCCGGTGACCACGGAAGTGCTGCCGGCACCGATGTCTTATGAACAAATCATCAGCGACTTCTACGACACTGCCAGCATGGACGTGGCCGCGCACTTGGACGCTGGCCGCGATGTGGCGGTGATCTGCGAAGGCGACCCGTTCTTCTACGGTTCCTACATGTACCTGCACGACCGCCTGGCCGAGCGTTATGACGCGCAAGTTATCCCTGGCGTGTGCTCCATGCTCGGCGGCGCCTCGGTGCTCGGCGCACCGTTGGTGTATCGCAATCAGAGTCTGTCGGTGCTTTCCGGTGTGTTGCCCGCTGACGACCTCAAGCGGCGCCTGGCGGATGCCGATGCGGCGGTCATCATGAAGCTGGGCCGCAACTTCCCCAAGGTGCGCCAGGTGCTGGAAGAACTCGGTTTGGCCGAGCGCGCGCTCTATGTGGAGCGCGCGACCATGGCTAACCAGAAAATCGTGGCGCTGGATCAGGTCGACCCGGCGTCTTCGCCGTACTTCTCGCTGATCATCGTGCCGGGTGAAAGGTGGCAAGGTTGATGTGCCCGGCGATTGTCATTCTGGGCCAGGGCAGCCTGGCGACTGCGCGCAAGATTCAACAGGTTTACCCGGGCGCGCTGATCCATGGCCTGGCCGGACGGGTTGAAGGTGCGGACCACACGTACAGCGAGTTCGGCGCAACCTTGCGCCAGCTTTATCAACAAGGCACGCCGTTGATCGCCCTGTGCGCGGCCGGCATCGTCATCCGCACCCTGGCGCCGCTATTGCTCGAAAAGGGTGAAGAACCTGCAGTGCTGGCCGTCGCTGAAGATGGCAGTGCCGTGGTGCCGTTGCTCGGTGGCCTGGGCGGTGTGAACGTCATGGCGCGAGACATCGCGGCGGCGTTGGGTGTAGCCGCTGCAATTACTACCAGCGGCGAGCTGCGTTTCGGCACTTGCCTGCTCAACCCGCCCGCGGGTTACCAACTGGCCGACCTGGAGCTGGGCAAACGCTTCGTCTCCGACCTGCTCGCCGGAGAAAGCGTGCGCATTGAAGGCGCGGCGCCCTGGCTGGACCAGGCCAATCTGCCGCAGGATCAGCACGCACGCTTGGCGATTCACGTGGGCAGCGCCGCGCGTGTGCCGGCGGACAACGAATTACTGATTTACCCGAAGACGGTGTGCGTCACCTGTAAGCCTGGTGCGCAGTTGGCCGAGCGTGTGCGTGCGGCGTTGCACCATGCCGGCATTGCTGTGCAATCCCTGGCCTGCCTGTTGGCCAGCGCTACGCAAATGGCCGACGCTTCCTTGGCCGACGCTGCATTGGAATTAGGGGTGCCGTTGCGTTTCGCTGACGTGGAGCAAGACGCGGACATCGTTATCAGCGTTGCAGAGCAACCTCTGGACCTGTCGCTCGTCGGCCGTCCGCGTGGCCGTCTCGCGGTGATTGGCCTGGGCCCGGGCGCGGCCGAGTTGATGGTCCCGGCCGTCAAGGCTGAACTGGCACGCTGCACCGATGTGCTGGGCTACGAAACCTACGTGCGCATGGCCGGGCCGTTCCGCAATGACCAGGTGCAGCATTGCACCGATAACCGCGAAGAAATGCAGCGCGCGCGTCATGCCTTTGAGCTGGCCGCGCAAGGGCGCTCAGTGGTGGTGGTGTCGTCCGGCGACCCCGGCGTGTTTGCCATGGCAGCTGCTGTCATCGAGGCCTTGCACGAGTCGAGCGACCCGGCCTGGCATCAAGTCGACCTGGAGATTCTGCCGGGCGTCTCGGCCTCGCTGGCCACCGCCGCTCAAGCGGGTGCGCCGCTGGGGCATGACTTCTGCGTGATGTCGCTGTCGGACAACCTCAAGCCTTGGTCGATCATCGAAAAGCGCTTGGACCTTGCATCCCAGGCCGACCTCGCCCTGGCGTTCTATAACCCCATCTCGCGCTCGCGACCGTGGCAACTGGGGCGCGCCCTGGAAATCGTCGCCTTGCATCGCACGCCGCAGACGCCGGTAGTGCTGGGGCGTGACATCGGCCGCCCAGGCCAGACCCTGCGTGTCACCACGCTTGGGCAACTGACGCCTGAGCAGGTCGACATGCGCACCATGGTGCTGATTGGCTCGTCCACCACCTGCGTGTTTGCGCGGGCCGGTGGCGGGGAGTGGGTGTACACGCCGCGTTGGTATGGCGAGAAACCTGCCGGCTGAAAGCGGTCTGTCGTACGCAAGAAAGCTCCGAGTAACGCTGGGTGAAAACCTACCGTTATTCGGGGCTTTTTCTGTTTTTGTCGCTGAAAGACGGAAGGCCCGCGCGGGCGCCTCGTTATTGCTGGGGGGCGCTTTTTCGGAGGGTGTGCCAAGCGATGTTTGTCGTCTGGCAAGCCCACCTGCCACTCGACTAGTGTGGGAGCAAGCCCCATGTGGGGTGCTTGTGGAGAACGGGAAATGGAGCGATATCACAAAAGGATCATCAGTGCGAAGAGGCGCAAGTTGATTGCCGCCTACAAGCTGCCAGGGGCACCGGCAATCACGCCCTCCTTGGCGTTGGACACTGAGGATGATTGCAATGCGGCAGTGGTGAACAATGGTGTGATCTCGTTTATCGAGGGTATGTCTGCGCTGAACCGCGAGTACATCCGCAAAAGCTACTTGCTGGCCAGTGGTTATGTCAGCGATGTGTTGAAAGTAAACCGCGGCACGGAGGCCTGGTACGACGAATTTATCAAGGTGATGATCAGCTTGGGCTGGCTGCCGGTGCGCAGCCGCTTCGAGCGGGTCAAAAGCTCGGGAAAGGGCCTGACGGTGCAACTGGCGGCGCTTAATATCATCGCGGCCATGCTGGCGTCGACATCACTGGCCGGGCCGCTGCTCGCGGCGTTGCCGAAGCTGGCGGCCGACGCACTGGAGGCCATGAAGCAGCAGCCCGCTTCATTCGAGCTGTTCAAGCGCAACAGCACGGTGCATCAGGGCGGTGATTTCGGCTTGGCCTCCTGTGCCGAGACCGATGGCGAAGTGATGATGGTGTTAGTGACTTACAGCAGTCACGGGGTGAGCAAGCAGGTCGGCTTGCCGTTTTTGGAGTGGGACAGCGCCTCGTTCGAGGCCTTCAGCGGGCAGACCTGCCTGGTGCTGAATACCTCGGTGGTCAACGAAAAGACCCTCCAGTTGATGCGCGAAAGCGCGGGAGACAAGGTGCAGTCGGCAATCGCCCAGTATCGGATTTAAGGCACCAGGTAGCCGCGTACCCCGGTAAAGATGATCTGCGCGGCAAGCGCGCACACGAACAACCCCATCAACCGGCTGACAATCTGCAAGCCCTGGTCGCCGAGAATGCGTTCGATACGGTTGGACAAATACAGCACCACGCCCACCGTGAGGCTGGCCAGGGCGATGCTGAGGATGGCGGTGATCTTGTCATCCCAATGCGGCTGGCTGACGCCCATCACCAGCAGCGCACCGATGGTGCCGGGGCCAACGGTGAGGGGGATGGTCAGCGGCACGATGGTCACGTCCTGCTGCACATTGTCGGTCTGCACCGCTGATTTGCCCTGGGCCATGCCCAGAGCCGAGATAAACAGCACGCTGCCGGCACCGATGCGAAAGGCGTCCACGGTGATGCCGAACACACTGAAAATCACCCGGCCAAACAGGTAGAGCAATACGCTCGACACCAGCGTCGCCAACGCCACTTTCCAGGCCAGGCGCCTGCGTTCCTTGCTGGAATAACCACGGGTCAGGCTGATAAAGCAGGACAGCACAAAGAACGGGCTGTAGAGCACCAGCATCTTCAGGTAAACGCTGAATAACACATGGAGCATGGGGGGCGGCTCGCAGGCGGGGGAAGTGGGGAGAGTCTATCAGGCGGCGCAGATCATAGGTGGGAGCGGGCTTGCTCGCGAATGCGCTGGATCAGTTAAAGATGCATTGACTGACACACTGCATTCGCGAGCAAGCCCGCTCCCACATTTGGTTTGTGTTTCAGGTCAGGAAGGTGCGTGCTCAGGGCGCTGTTGACGCTGCGCCACCCAGAACTCAACCAGCTCGCGCAACTGCGACAACTCCACTGGCTTGGCCATATGCCCATCCATCCCGGCCTGGCGCGCGCGCTCTTTATGTTCCGAGAGGATGTGTGCGGTGAGTGCCACCACCGGTGTGCGAATGCGTTGGTGGCTGACTTCCCACGCCCGCAGTTGCTGAGTGGCGGAGAAGCCATCGAGGATCGGCATTTCACAGTCCATCAATACCAGGTCGTAACGCTGGGCTTTCATCGCCTCCAGCGCTTCTTCGCCGTTGCTGGCGGTGTCCGGGTTGAGGTTGAGCTTGCCCAACATGCCGCGAATCACTTTGGTGGAGATGCTGTTGTCTTCAGCCACCAGGATGCGGAAGTCGCTGGGCACGGTCACGGCTGTCGGTGTGCTGAGGGCGGGGCGCGGCTGCACGGCGCCTTTACTGCGCTGGGTCAGTTCGTCGGCCAGGGTGGTCTTGAGCGTGTAGCCCGCCACCGGTTTGGCGAGGATGCGCTTGATGCCGCAGTTGCGCGCGATGATCTTGCTCGGTGCATTGCTGATGCCGGTGAGCATGATCAGCAGGATGTCGTGGTTAAGGCTCGGGTCTTCCTTGATCTTTGCCGCCAGTTGCATACCGGTCATGCCGGGCATGTTCTGGTCCAGCAGCACCACGTCGAAGTAATCGCGCAGGTGAGCTTTGGTGCGCAGCAGCGCCAGGGCCTCTTTGCCGGACGGCACGGCGCTGACGTTCAGACCCCAGGCCGTGCATTGCTGCACCAGCACTTTGCGACAGGTGTCGTTGTCGTCCACCACCAACACCCGAGCGCCTTTGAGCGGGCCGTCGAGGTCGGACGTCGGATGTTCCAGGCGTTCCGGGTCCAATGGCAGGGTCAGCCACAGGGTGCTGCCTTGGTGGCTGCCACTCTTGATGCCGAACTCGCCGTTCATCAACAGGATCAGTTGACGCGCGATCACCAGGCCCAGGTGGCCGCTCAAGCGCGTGGCCGAGAGGAAGTTCTTGCTGTGCAGTTCGCTGTGCAGCAACGCGTCGCGCTCGGCGGCCTCCATCGGCAGGCCGCTGTCCTGCACGGCAATGCGCAGGCGCGGCTTGGTGCTGCGTTCGTCGAGGGCGACGACGATCAGCACTTCACCTTCATCGGTTTTTTGCAGGGCGTTTTCCAGCAGGCTTAACAGTGCCTGGCGCAGGCGCGTCGGGTCGCCGCTGATCACTCGCGGCACTTGGGGCTGGATGAAGCTGATCAGTTCGACGTTCTGCTGCTCGGCCTTGGCGCGGAAGATACTCAAGCAGTCATCGATCAGGGCGTTGAGGTCGAATTGCACGTCGTCCAGCTCGATCTGCCCGGACTCCAGCTTGGAGATGTCGAGGATCTCGTTGATCAGCGTCAGCAGTTCATTACCGGCGCTGTGGATGGTTTGCACGTAGTCACGCTGTTTCACCGACAGCGGCGTGCCCAGCAGCAACTCGGTCATGCCCAGCACACCGTTCATGGGCGTGCGGATTTCGTGGCTGATCTTCGCCAGGAACTCGGCCTTGGCGGCGATTTCGGCATTGCTGGCCGCCAGATCACGGCTGAGGCTGAAGCGGGCCTCGACAATCGCGCGCTGGCGTTCGCCCAGGGCCAGGCTCATCAGCAGGCCGCTGAGGCAGATAAACCCGAGCAACGTGACGATTAAACCTTGCGGCGCCACCAGCGTCAGGCCGAGCAGGGCAGGGAGGATGATCAGCGTACCGATGTTGAACACCACCATCGCTACCACGAACAAGCGTGCCGGCCGGTAGCCTTTCTGCCAGTGACAGGCCGAGACAAACAACATGCTCAGCCCGGCCAGGGCCACCAGGGCGTAGGTGATGATGTTCAGCGGCAAGGTGTTGACGAACAACAGCAGCAGGCCGCACAGCACGATCAGCAGGATGTCGGCCATCAACAGCTTGTTCAGCGGGTGCGGGCCCAAAGGCATGAAGAATCGGTAGGCAAACATCAACCCGCAGGGGGCGGTCAGCAGCAGGGCCAGGTAGGCGCCCGGGGTCTGGATCGCATGCCAGTTCGGCAGCCACGGCCCCACCAGGTTGAGCAACAATGCCAGGCTCAGCATCAACAGCAGCTCGCAGGCCGCCAGCCATAGGCTGCTGCGTGAGCGGTGGTAAGCGAAGCGTGTGAGGTTGTGCAGGATCAGCATCAGCAGGCAGCCGAACAGCAGGCCGTAGATCAGTGTCTGGGTCTGATCGGCGGCGGCGAGTACGGCCGGTTCCAGGGTGATATAGGGGCGCAGCTCGTGTTCCGAAACCAGGCGCAGATACACCTCCAGAGGCTTCTGGCTCTGGGGCATCGGCAGCATGAAATCGCTGCTGGGCAGCGGGCGTTCCGCCTGGGGTTGGCGAGTGCCGGTGCTTTGTTGTTCCACCAGGGTGTCGCCGTCCAGTACATAGAGGCTCAGGTGGGACAGGTCCGGGGCGAATACCCGCAGCACTTGCTCGTGCTTGCCGGGTTGCAGCTTGAAGCGTACCCACAACGCACCGTCCGGCTCCGCGGCGGTAATCCGGTCCAGTTCGATGGGGCTGAATTGATTGGTGTAGCGGGGGGAGCGAATGTCGCTCAACTGCAGGTCGGCCTGTTCATCAAGCAATACTGCCCAACCACTGCCTTGCGCGGCGGCCTGGGCCGGGAACAAGCAGAGCAGGGTCAGCAAACTGACTGTGAAACCTATGGCGATCCTGAGCCAGCGCACGGCGAAATCCCTTCGTAGGTTGATGCACGGGTTAACTATGCGCGGGGCGACATGTGTAGGGCAAGGGCCAGAGGCCCTTGCCTAACCGAACGGATAGCTACTCAAGTGTAGCTGTTCAGCTGTTCTCGCCACGTTCACGGGCAATGGCACGGTAGCCAATGTCTGTGCGGTAGAAGCAACCTTTCCAGTCGATTTTCGCGGCCAGTTTGTACGCCTGTTGTTGCGCGGCGTCGACACTGGCACCCATTGCGGTGGCGCACAACACACGGCCACCTGCGGTTACAACGTTGCCATCCTTGAGCGCGGTGCCGGCATGGAACACCTTGCCTTCCAGCGTAGCAGCTGCGTCCAGGCCTTCAATCACATCGCCTTTGGCGTAGTCGGCAGGGTAACCACCGGCCGCCAGCACAATGCCGACGCTCGGACGTGGGTCCCACTGTGCTTCAACCTTGTCCAGCGCCTGGGCCAGGGCCGCTTCCACCAGCAGCACCAGGCTCGACTGCAAGCGCAGCATCACCGGTTGGGTTTCCGGGTCGCCGAAGCGGCAGTTGAACTCGATGACTTTCGGGTTACCGGCTTTGTCGATCATCAGGCCGGCGTACAGAAAGCCGGTGTACACGTTGCCTTCGTCGGCCATGCCGCGCACGGTCGGCCAGATCACCAGGTCCATCACACGCTTGTGTACTTCGGCGGTGACCACTGGGGCAGGGGAGTAAGCACCCATGCCGCCGGTGTTCGGGCCAGTGTCGCCGTCGCCGACGCGTTTGTGGTCCTGGCTGGTGGCCATCGGCAGAACGTTTTTGCCGTCGACCATTACGATAAAGCTGGCTTCTTCGCCGTCGAGGAACTCTTCGATGACGACGCGGGAACCGGCTTCACCGAAAGCGTTACCGGCGAGCATGTCGCGCACGGCGTCTTCGGCTTCTTGCAGGGTCATCGCAACGATCACGCCTTTACCGGCGGCCAGGCCGTCGGCCTTGATCACGATCGGTGCGCCTTTTTCACGCAGGTAAGCCAGGGCCGGCTCGATCTCGGTGAAGTTCTGGTAGTCGGCAGTCGGGATCTTGTGGCGTGCCAGGAAATCCTTAGTGAACGCCTTGGAACCTTCCAGCTGTGCAGCGCCGGCGGTAGGGCCGAAGCAATCCAGGCCACGGCTGCGGAACAGGTCCACGACGCCGGCAACCAACGGCACTTCCGGACCGACGATGGTCAGGGAAACGTTTTTCTCGGCAAAATCAGCAAGCTGCTCCAGGGCCAGCACGTCGATGGCGACGTTTTCACACTTGGCTTCAATGGCGGTGCCGGCGTTGCCGGGTGCGACGAAAACTTTCTGGACACGCGGGTCCTGGGCAACTTTCCAGGCCAGGGCGTGTTCACGGCCACCGCTGCCAATGATGAGGACGTTCAAGTCAGACTCCTTCGGAGGAAGTTACGAGCTGTAAGCTGCAAGTTAGAGCATTCTGTGTTGCTCTAAAGTGCAGCATGCGGCTATGAATTTTAGAAACTGCAAGCAATATCAAAAGTTGCAAAGACCTGCTTTTACTTGTTGCTTGCAGCTTGAATTTTGCCGCTCCACGCCAGTGGATCAGTGACGGAAGTGGCGCATACCGGTGAACACCATGGCGATACCGGCTTCGTCGGCTGCGGCAATCACTTCTGCATCACGCATCGAACCGCCCGGTTGGATCACGGCGGTAACACCGGCTTTCGCAGCATTGTCCAGGCCGTCGCGGAACGGGAAGAACGCGTCGGAAGCCATCACCGAACCGGCGACTTGCAAACCCGCGTGCTCAGCCTTGATCGCGGCGATACGTGCCGAGTTCACACGGCTCATCTGGCCGGCGCCGACACCGATGGTCTGGCGGTTCTTGGCGTAGACGATGGCGTTGGACTTAACGTACTTGGCGACTTTCCAGGCGAAGATCAGGTCGTGGATCTCTTGCTCGGTTGGGGCGCGTTGGGTGACGACTTTGAGGTCTTCGCTGCCGATCATGCCGATGTCGCGGCTCTGTACCAGCAAGCCGCCGTTGACGCGCTTGTAGTCCCAGGCAGCAGCGCGGTCAGCCGACCACTCGCCACAGGCCAGCAGGCGCACGTTGGCTTTGGCGGCAACAATGGCGCGGGCTTCTTCACTTACGGAAGGGGCGATGATCACTTCGACGAACTGACGCTCGACGATGGCTTTGGCGGTTTCTGCATCCAGCTCGCGGTTGAAGGCGATGATGCCGCCGAAGGCGGATTCGGTGTCGGTGGCGTAGGCCAGTTCGTACGCCTGGCGGATACCGCCTTCAGCGTCCGGGCTCACGGCCACGCCACACGGGTTGGCGTGCTTGACGATCACGCAGGCCGGCTTGACGAAGCTCTTCACACATTCCAGCGCGGCGTCGGTGTCGGCCACGTTGTTGTAGGACAGCTCTTTGCCTTGCAGTTGGGTCGCGGTGGCGATGCCGACTTCGGCCGGTTTGGCTTCCACGTAGAACGCCGCGCTCTGGTGCGGGTTCTCGCCGTAGCGCATTTCCTGGGCCTTGATGAACTGGCTGTTGAAGGTGCGCGGGAACTGGCTACGGCCTTCTGTGCTGAGGGTCTCGGCGGCCTGGTTCACGGTGCCCATGTAGTTGGCGATCATGCCATCGTAGGCGGCAGTGTGTTCGAACGCCTTGAGCATCAGGTCGAAACGCTGGGCGTAGGTCAGGCCGCCGGCTTTCAGGCTTTCGAGCACGTTGGCGTAGTCGCTGGCGTTAACCACGATGGCCACGTCTTTGTGGTTCTTGGCCGCGGAGCGAACCATGGTCGGGCCGCCGATATCGATGTTTTCGATGGCGGTCGGCAGGTCGCAGCCTGGCTTGTTGATGGTGGCTTCGAACGGGTAAAGGTTAACGGCCACCAGGTCGATCGGCTTGATGCCGTGTTCGGTCATGATGGCGTCGTCGATACCGCGACGACCGAGGATCCCGCCGTGGATTTTCGGGTGCAGGGTCTTGACCCGACCGTCCATCATTTCTGCGAAACCGGTGTAGTCCGCGACTTCTACTGCGGCCACGCCGTTGTCCTGCAGCAGTTTGAAGGTCCCGCCCGTGGAGAGGATTTCCACGCCCAGGGCTTCCAGCTCCCGGGCAAATTCGAGGATCCCGGTCTTGTCGGAGACGCTGATCAAGGCACGGCGGATCGGCAGGCGGGTAGTCTGGTCGGTCATTTCAATTTCCATCAAAAGCAAAGGAGTCAGCAAAAAAGGCGTCCGTTTTTACGCGGGCGCCTTTCTGGTTTGATTGAATGCTTACAGCAAATCGTACTGCTTGAGCTTTTTGCGCAAGGTGCCACGATTGAGGCCCAGCAGCTCACTGGCTTTGGTCTGGTTGCCCTTGACGTAGTTCATCACGCTTTCAAGCAAGGGCGCTTCGACTTCGGAGAGCACCAGGTTGTACACGTCCGTGACGGAAGCGCCCTCAAGGTGGGCGAAATAATTGTGCAACGCCTTCTCGACACTCCCGCGAAGGGTCTGGCCTTCTTCGCTCGGCGTGTTCAGGTGCTGTTTCAAATTGACGTTGTCGCTCACGGGTGTTGTTCCACTCACTAAAGTCTCGGTCATCATCGTCATGCGGCCACCCCCTCTCCGTCCCCTGTCCCCAGGCTCTTGTAACGTTCGCTGAAAAACTCACGAACGTTGGCGCACTGTGCTTCCGTATCATCCAAACGATTGAAGTGGGCGCGAAACTCCCTGGCGCCCGGCAAGGTTGCGAGATACCAGCCGACATGCTTGCGAGCAATGCGTACTCCCATCACGTCTCCATAGAAAGCGTGCAGGGCGGCCAGATGCTCTAGCAGAATACGTTCCACCTCGATCAGCTCCGGTGCCGGCAACACTTCGCCGGTACGCAGAAAATGCTCGATCTCACGAAAAATCCATGGCCGCCCCTGGGCGGCCCGGCCAATCAACAAGCCATCGGCACCGGTTGCGTGCAGCACGCGCCGGGCTTTCTCGGCTGAGTCGATATCGCCATTGGCAAACACCGGCATCGACACCGCCTGCTTGATCGCGGCAATGGTGTCGTACTCGGCTTCACCGGTGTAAAGGTCGGCGCGGGTGCGGCCGTGCACCGCCAACGCTGTAATGCCTGCCTGTTCGGCAATCTTCGCCACCGTCAGGCCGTTCTTGTTGTCCCGGTCCCAACCGGTACGAATCTTCAGGGTGACCGGCACATCCACTGCGGCGACAACGGCCTGCAGGATCTCGGCGACCAATTGCTCATCTTTCAACAGCGCGGAACCGGCGGCCTTGTTGCAGACCTTCTTGGCCGGGCAGCCCATGTTGATATCGATGATCTGTGCGCCCAGCTCCACGTTGGCCCGTGCTGCATCCGCCAGCATTTGTGCATCACCACCGGCGATCTGTACCGAGCGGGGCTCGGGATCACCTTCGTGGATCATGCGCATCCGCGATTTGCGGGTGTTCCACAGGCTCATGTCGCTGGTGACCATTTCAGAGACTACTAGACCCGCGCCCAAACGCTTGCACAGCTGACGAAAGGGCTGGTCGGTGACGCCCGCCATCGGGGCGAGAATCAAACCGTTTGGCAATGTGTATGGGCCGATGCGTACCGCCGACATAGGACTTCCCTGTTGTGGGGCCGGATCATTAGAGTTCGAAAAAGGGTTGGCATGATACCCGCTCTCGATGACTGGATAAAGGCTGAATTGGATAAAATCTGAACAGTTATTTCTTTATCGCCACCGGTTTGGTAGGTGGCGGGGCAGTCAATAATTTGCCGTCAAACCTCGGAACGTGAACCGGCTCACTCGGGCGAGTGGAAACTCAGGCTGTAATTCACGGCTTTATTGCCCGGGTCGAGGATGTCCAGGGAGATATGGATCGGGGTCTGTGAAGGCATCTCGCTCACACCGGCCAGTTCACCACTCAGGTATTCGCCGGGTTTGAAGCGACGACTGGCAATCAGGCTGCCGTTCAAGTCGGCAAAACGCAGCTCCAGCAGCGGGAAAGGCTGGGAGAACGTCGCACGGTTATAGATGATGGCGTCCACCACCAGCGCCCCGGCAAACTCCGGGTTGCTGCGCACCACCAGGTTACTGCTCTTGATGTGCGCGATATCGACCCGTGATGGCACGGTGCAGCCCAGTGTTGGGCACAGTTGCTGGAACCAGGGGCGGTAAGCGTCTTGGCGGGCAAGGTCGCCGAATTGATAGGCGACGTACTGGCCCGCCAGGCCAGCGGCAGCCAGCAATACCAGGAGTGTCCAGATGAGACGACGGCCCCAGCCTGACGGACGTTTCTGCGCATAAAGATGCAGCGGGTCGTCTTCCAGGTCCTGGAGTACATCGTCGTGAACGCTGGCTTCCGGGCGTGGGCGTTGGCGACGCGGTTGTGGGCGTTCTTCGGGTTCAGGCTCGTCCGCGGCAGCGGTCAGCGGCGTGAACGGCGGGTCGATATCGTCATCGTCAATCGTTGAGTGCCGCGAGGGTTCATCGTCAATGTCGTCACTATGAAACGACATGGACGGCTCGGTGCGCTGCTTGGTCGCAGGTGCCTTGACCGGTTCGGGTTCGTCTTCGGGGGCTTGGACGCGTTCCTCGGGCGGTTCGCTGAACAGGCTGGCGGCCCACTTTTCTTCCTCGGCCTTGACGGTGTCACGGCTGGCGCTGAGGGCATCTTCCTTTTGCCGACGGTCGGCACCTGCTTGGCGACGCTCCGCGCCTGGCGGCAGGGTGTGCTGAATCTCGCGGCGCTCCAGCTTGGCCAGTTCTTCGTCCAGGTCAAGGTTGTCCAGGTCCAGCTCTTCGGCGGTCCACTGCTTCTGGCTGATGGCTCGCGGTGTCTGGGGGGCTGCCTCGGGAGCCTGTCCTGCGGCTGGCTCGGCGGGAGCTGGCTGTGTAACTTGCGGCGCAGGTGCGCCGGCACGCTGCTCCAGCAACTGGCGAGCGGCGTTGAACACTTGCAGGCACGAGCCGCAGCGAACCACGCCACGGGCCACGCTTAATTGAGCGTGGCTGACGCGAAAGCGGGCTTGGCAATGCGGGCACTGGGTGACGAAGCTGTCAGTCATGCGGCCATCCGATTCAGGCAGGCGCCCATTCTAGCGCCGACGACCACTGATGCGTACCCAGCCGTCACGGTTAGCGATCGGGTCCAGCTCGAAGTCCTGAGCATAGGCTGCCGCCACGTCTTCGCCTTGCTCGGCGAGAATGCCCGACAGCGCCAAACGCCCACCTGGCTTGACCAGGCTCGACAACTGCGGCGCCAGGGACACCAGCGGCCCGGCGAGGATATTCGCCACCAGCACATCGGCCTGTACCTGGGGCAATTGCTCCGGCAGGTACAGTGGGAATTTGCCTTCAGGAATATGGTTGCGCCCGGCGTTATCGCGGGAGGCTTCCAGGGCTTGCACGTCGATGTCGGTGCCGACAGCTTCCTTGGCGCCCAGCAATAGTGCGGCAATCGCCAGGATCCCCGAGCCACAGCCGAAATCCAGCACGTTGCAGTCAGTCAGGTCCTGGCCGTCGAGCCATTCCAGGCACAGCGCGGTGGTGGGGTGAGTGCCGGTGCCGAACGCCAGGCCCGGGTCCAGCAGCAGGTTGACTGCCTCCGGTTCAGGGGCGGCGTGCCAGCTGGGTACGATCCACAGGCGCTGGCCGAAACGCATGGGCTGGAAGTTGTCCATCCAACTGCGTTCCCAGTCCTGGTCTTCAATGATTTCACTGTGATGCTCCGGCAGCGGGCCGCCGGTGAGCAGTTCCATATGGGCCAGCACGGCGGCGGCATCGGTGCCGTCTTCGAACAGGGCCAGCAAATGGGTGTGGGACCAGAGTGGCGTGGTGTTGAGTTCGGGTTCGAAGATCGGTTGGTCTTCGGCGTCCATAAAGGTGACCGAGACAGCGCCCACTTCGAGGAAAGCGTCTTCGTAGGTTTCGGCTTGTTCTGGGCTGATGGCGAGACGGACTTGCAGCCAAGGCATGGCGGGCACCTTTGAAAAAAATGAGTGTGCGACGGCTGGGTCGCGAAAGCGCGCAAGTTTACGCGAGCGGCGGGCAGAAGACGACACCACTGACCGCACTCGGTCCAAATGTGGGAGCGGGCTTGCTCGCGAAGGCGTCGGGTCAGTCGCCTTATGTTCCCGCTGACCCGCCGCCTTCGCGAGCAAGCCCCTCCCACAGGGGTAATGTGTCTATCCAGAAAAAAACGGTGTTCCACAAACAACAAAGCCGCCCGAAGGCGGCTTTGTTGGGTGGAGCACTTACTGGTTAGCCAGCTTGTGTTCCAGGTAGTGAATGTTCACACCACCTTCGCAGAAGCCTTCATCACGAACCAGGTCCCGATGCAACGGGATGTTGGTCTTGATGCCGTCAACCACGATTTCGTCCAGGGCATTACGCATACGGGCCATGGCCTCGTCGCGAGTCGCGCCCCAGGTGATCAGCTTGCCGATCAGCGAGTCGTAGTTGGACGGAACCTTGTAGCCACTGTACAGGTGCGAATCCACACGTACGCCGTTGCCGCCGGGCGCATGGAAATGCTTGACCAGGCCAGGGCTTGGGATAAAGGTTTTCGGGTCTTCGGCGTTGATCCGGCACTCCAGGGAGTGGCCGTGGATCTTCACGTCGTCCTGGGTGAAGGACAGCACGTTACCGGCGGCGATGCTCAGCATCTCCTTGACGATGTCGATACCGGTGACCATCTCCGAAACCGGGTGCTCTACCTGCACACGAGTGTTCATCTCGATGAAGTAGAAACGACCGTTTTCGTAGAGGAACTCAAAGGTACCGGCGCCACGGTAGTTGATGTCGATGCACGCCTTGACGCAGCGAGCCAGGACTTCCTGGCGAGCCGTTTCGTCCAGGCCCGGTGCCGGCGCTTCTTCCAGTACCTTCTGGTGACGGCGTTGCAGCGAGCAATCGCGGTCGCCCAGGTGGATGGCGTGGCCCTGGCCGTCGGACAGCACCTGCACTTCCACGTGACGTGGGTTGGTCAGGTACTTTTCCAGGTAGACCATCGGGTTGCCGAACCACGCAGCCGCTTCGGAGCGGGTCTGCTTGGCGGCTTCGATCAGGTCTTCTTCCTTGTGCACGACGCGCATGCCGCGACCACCACCACCACCGGCGGCCTTGATGATCACCGGGTAACCGACTTCGCGACCAATGCGCAGGGCGGTTGCCTCGTCTTCAGGCAGCGGGCCGTCGGAACCTGGAACGGTTGGCACGCCGGCAGCGATCATGGCGTCTTTGGCCGATACCTTGTCGCCCATCAGGCGAATGGTTTCGGCTTTCGGACCGATGAAGGCAAACCCGGATTTCTCCACCTGCTCGGCGAAGTCGGCGTTTTCCGCGAGGAAGCCGTAGCCTGGGTGGATGCCATCAGCGCCGGTCACTTCAGCGGCCGCGATGATGTTCGAGACTTTCAGGTACGAGTTCGTGGCCAGTGGCGGGCCGATGCAAATGCTTTCGTCCGCCAGTTTCACGTGCATCAATTCAGTATCGGCCGTCGAGTAAACAGCGACGGTCTTGATGCCCTCTTCCTTACAGGCGCGCAGGATACGCAGCGCGATCTCGCCGCGGTTGGCGATCAGGACTTTTTGCAGTTTCTTCGCAGGTTTCAACATCGAAGGCGCTCCGCGGTTCAAACGATGGTGAACAGCGGCTGGTCGTACTCAACCGGCTGACCGTTTTCTACCAGAATGGATTCGATGACGCCGGCTTTCTCAGCGGTGATGTGGTTCATCATCTTCATCGCTTCAACGATGCAGATGGTGTCGCCCACTTTCACCGTTGCGCCGACTTCAACGAAGGCTGGCGAGGTCGGTGCCGGGGTGCGGTAGAACGTACCGACCATTGGCGACTTGACCACGAAGCCGTTCAACACAGGCGCAGCAGGTGCGGCTGGAGCAGCGGCAGCAGGTGCGGCGGCCGGAGCGGCAGCAGGCGCTGGAGCTTGCATCTGTGGCGCGTAGAACTGTTGGGCCGGGGTCTTGCTGTGACGGCTGATCCGTACGGACTCTTCGCCTTCCTTGATTTCCAGCTCGTCGATACCGGATTCTTCCAGCAGTTCGATCAGTTTCTTAACTTTACGGATATCCATGAATCATCAACTCCCAAGGGTCGGTCAGGGGCGCTTGGCCGGTTGTTCAATGTGTTCCAGGGCGGCCTCCAGGGCCAGTCGATAACCGCTGGCGCCAAGGCCGCAGATCACTCCTACCGCTACGTCGGAGAAGTAAGAGTGATGGCGGAAAGCTTCGCGTTTGTGCACGTTCGACAAGTGCACTTCGATAAATGGGATGCTCACCGCCAGCAGCGCGTCACGTAATGCAACGCTTGTATGCGTAAAAGCGGCGGGATTGATCAGGATAAAGTCCACGCCTTCGCCGCGCGCGGCATGGATGCGATCAATCAATTCGTACTCGGCATTGCTTTGCAGGTACAGCAAATGGTGGCCGGCTTCACGTGCCCGTCGCTCCAGATCAAGGTTGATCTGATCGAGGGTGACTGCCCCGTAGACGCCCGGTTCGCGGGTGCCGAGCAGGTTCAGATTGGGTCCGTGAAGAACCAGTAAGGTCGCCATCGGCTGTTCCTTGTTATTGATGTGGGTACGGCAGAACTCGGCGACTATGCCGCAAAGCGTTTGTGACTGTCCAGTTCTATGCAGTAGGCAGCACGATTAGCGAGGATTGCGCGAAATTTGTGACTGTGGCCCGGATTCCGGTCATTGGTAGCACGGTCCTGAAGTCTCAGGAGATCCAATGTGGGAGCGGGCTTGCTCGCGAAAGCGGTGGATCAGTAAGAAATGAATTGACTGACCCACCGCATTCGCGAGCAAGCCCGCTCCCACATTGTGATCTGTGCATGGCATTGGAGCGGATTAAACGCGGAAAGCCTGCACAGCCGTATTGAGCTGCCCACCCAGCACCAGCAGGTGGTCGCCCTGGCGACGGCCCTGGCCAATACGCAGCAGATTATCCTCACCCAACTGATGGATTCGTTCGCTGTTATCGCGAATTTCACTGACGGCACCACTCTGCTGAGCGGTCACATCGGCGATGCGCACTGCCGTGTCGGAAATCGTCTGGATTGCCCCGACGATTTCATCCAAGGCACCGTCGGCTGCCTGGGCTTGCTGCGCGGTGGCTTCGGCGTGTTCGACCTGGGCGCGCATACCTTGCACCGATTGGTGGGCGGCGGATTGCAGGCCGGCAATCAGGCCCTGGATCTCGGCGGTGGCGCCTGCGGTGCGTTGGGCCAGTGAGCGCACTTCATCAGCGACTACGGCAAACCCGCGCCCGGCTTCACCGGCCCGCGCTGCCTCGATGGCCGCGTTGAGCGCGAGCAGGTTGGTCTGGTCGGCAATCGAGCGAATCACGGTCAGTACGCCGCCGATGGTGGCGGATTCTTCGGCGAGTTTTTCGATCATCTGCGCGTTTTGCTGCACTTCACCGACCAGCGCATGCAAACCGGTCAGGCTCAGGCCGATCACGCGTTGGCCCTGTTCCACGGCTTGACCCGCGCTGCGACTGGCGCCGGCTGCCTGGCTGGCATCCCCGGCCACTTGCTGGATGGTGGCTTCCAGTTCGCCCAGGGAATCACGGATCTGCGCGGTATCACCGGCCTGGCGCTCGGCACCGTCATGCAGGCCACTGCTCAGCTCGGCGAGGGCGCGGCTGCTGCCGGCCACTTCCTCGGCATTGCCGCGAATAGTGCCCACCAGGTCCACCAGGTAAGCGCGCAGGCGGTTAAGGGAGGCTTCGATGTCGTGTAACTCGCGGTTGGTCTTGCCCAGGGCAATCGGCTGGCTGAAGTCGCCCTCGGCCCAGGTGGACAGGGCCGGTGCCAGGTTGGTCAGCACCCGCGCCAGGCGCCGTTGCAGGGTGTCGATCAGCAGCGCGATCAGCAGGATCAGGCCGATCATCACCCCTTGCATCAGGCGTACTTCACCCTGGATCCTGGCGTGTTGCGCGCGCACCACGGGTTCCAGGCCAGCAATGGATTGTTGTACCGCGGCGATTTTCAGGTGGGTGCCGGCAGCCAGTGCGGTGCGCTGCTGGATCTGGTCACGGGTGCGCTTGAGTTCGGCGGGGTAGCGGGTCAGCAGGCTGTTTAGCTCGCGCTTGAGGTCGACCCCCGTGTCCTGAACGTCGGCTTTTTCGCTGTTTTCAAGGCCCATCATGGCTGAAAAGTCATCAGAACTGGATTCCGCGCTGGCCTTTACGCCAAGCAAGGGTAACTGCGCCAACAGGTCGGCCTGGGTGCGGATACTGGCGACTTCGCGTTCTACGTCATCGGCCAATTCCGCGCGCCCGCTGCTCACCAGCTTGTCGCGTGCCAGGGACAGCTTGCCCAAGTGCTGGGAAGCGGCCAGCAGTGGCGGCAAGTAACGGGCTGCCTCGGGCGAGTTGACGCCCATGGCGTACTGGCTGAGTTGCTCCAGGTTCGCGCTCAATTCTCGCTCGGCTTGCAGCAGCAATGCTTGCGGGTCGCCGGCCAGTTTGCCGGCGGCGAGCAGGTCAGTTTTGCTGAAGGCATCCAGATCCGCGAGGCTGGGACGCAGGGTTTGCGCCAGCTCGGCGGGCAATTCATCCAGGTGCTGCAAGAGGTTTTCCAGGCTCTGGCTGGCGCCACTCAAACGCAAGGCGTCGCCACTGGCCAGGTAGTCGTCGATATTGCGTGCTGCCTGGTTCTGGAAGGTTTGCGACAAGCCCAGGTAGCGCTCCATCAGCCAGTAAGGTCGTTCCAGTGCGCGTTGCGACCACCACAGCGTCGCCCCAAGTGCCAGGCACACGGCCACTAGAAGAAGGGTATTCAGATTGGTCAGCAGCTTCAGGCGCATGCGTGGTTTCAACCGACAGCAAAAGATAAGTGCCTGAAGTTATTGCGTTTTCATTACAGGGTTATGACGGATTCAGTGAATTCCGGTGAAAAGGTGGCACTTTGCTTTGACGTGCGTGCGGCTTGTACACGGTTACGTCCCGCGCCCTTGGCGCGGTACAGCGCCTCGTCTGCCTGAGCGGCCATCATCAGGCTGTCGGAGTCGTCGCACAGCTCCACCAGCCCGGCGCTGAAGGTACACCACAAGTCCTGGGGTTGGGCGGGGTAGTGAATTTCGGCAAAGCGCCCACGGATTTCATCCAGCACCTTGCAGGCCGATTCCAGGTCGGTGTCGGGCATCACGATGGCGAATTCTTCACCGCCGTAGCGGCCGATGTAGTCGGTCTTGCGCAGGCGTTGCTTGAGAAACAGCGCCAGGCTTTTGATGACGCGGTCGCCCATGGGGTGGCCGTGGCTGTCATTGACCCGTTTGAAATGGTCAATATCGAGCATGGCAAAGCTCAGCGGCTTGTTCTCGCGGCGTGCGCGAAAGCTGCAGTCTTCGAGCAATTGCAGGATGTGGGTATGGTTGTACAGCCCGGTCAGGCTGTCACGCACCATCCGCGCCTTGAGATTGCGCGCGCGGGCGGCGCGGTTGCGTACGGTGGTGATCAGGTGGCGCGGCTTGATCGGCTTGGTGAGGAAGTCATCGCCGCCTTCGCTCATGGCGTCCAACTGCTTGTCCAGGTCATCTTCGGCCGACAGGTAGATGATGGGCACGCTGACATAACGGTCGTTGTGGCGAATCACCTTGGCCAGTTCGGTACCGGTACAGGCGGGCATGTACATGTCGAGGATGATCAGGTCCGGTTGGAAGTCCGCCAGCTCGGCCATGGCCTGGATCGGCTCGATCAGGGTGCGCGTAACGATGCCGGCGCTGTTGAGCAGGCGCTCGGTGTGCAACGCCTGGGCGCGTGAGTCGTCGATGATCAGTACTTTATAAGGCTCGTACTGCGCGACGCAGGTCAGCACTTCGATCTTTTCCAGCAGGCTGGAGGCTTCCAGCGTGCCGGTGAGGAACTCCTGGCCGCCCGCGCGCACGGCGGCCAGGCGCGTCGGGGTGTCGGTTTCGTGCAGGCTGAAGAACAACAGCGGCAGCTTTTGCTCCAGACCTTCCTGGGCTTCGGCCGCGAGCTTGAGGCCCAGGCCGGCACCGCAGAAATCCACATCCATCACAATCGCCGAAGGCAGGCGCTCGGCCAGTGACGCACGGAATGCCGCCACGCTGTCCAGGGACTGGGCGCTCATGCCGAAGAATTCCAGTTGCTTGGCCAGGCGCTCGGCGCGGTCGTGATCAGCCAGCATGACGTAGATCGGCTTGCGCATCGGCGGCAGGAACGTTTGCTCCAGCTGGTCGCCCTGGCGCAGGCCGGTGCGGGACAGGCGCTGCATCAGGCGGTTGAGTTCGGTGATCACCTGGCTGCTGAGGCGGCCGCGATTCTCGTCCACGACCTTGAGGGACTCGCCAATGTGCCGCGCGAGCTGGCCGTGTTCCGGCTGTTCGAAGCGTTCGGCAAAACGCAGCAGGCGCAGGTTCGCTTCGCTGAGTTCGGACAAATCTGCGTTTGACCATTCACTTCGCTGCAGGCGTTGCCAGATCTCAAGAATTTGACGTGCCTGATGAATTACCCGCTGGGCAAAGTGCTGCTTGAGACGCTCACGGCTGGGGTCTTCTGACTCGGTCATATCCTGACTACTAGTTAGGGTGCATGCTGAGGTCGACTGATGGCTCTATGCTAGCACCTCTTTTCTTCTATATGAGTGTCATACGTCAATTAAGTACAAGTCTGTGCGATTCAGTTTTTGACCTTATGGTCGCGCTGCGTAAAAAGCCTGCATGCGTTATGGTTGAAGATCTTTATAGTCGAACCTGCCCCGTGCGCCACTTTGGTTAAAAGGCCCGCACCGATGGGCACGATGGGGTAGGGTTGTGGTCGGAGTGTTTGACCGCACCCGGACAATTGACGTGCATGAACTCAAGTGATTGAAAGGATATCGCCATGCTGGACTGGAAAAACCGTGCAGGCAGTGCCAAAGGCCCCGCCCCTGAGCCAAAGCCGACCCACCGCGGCTACTTTCGCAACCTGCTGATGAGCAAAGCGTTGCTCAGCGTGCTGGCCTTGTACCTGTTGGTCACCGGCGGCCTGGGTTGGTACTGGAGCGAAGAGCCGGCGCTGTTTCCGGTCCAGCAAAACGCCCAGCTTGCCGCCGAGAAGGAAGGCAAGCAGATGGTAATTGGCTACACCACCGTCGAAACCCTCAAGACTGTGGTCGGCACGTTGCTGAACAAGCCCGGTGGCTATATTTCCAACGACCGTTTCCCGCCCGGCCTGTGGATGGACAACATGCCCAGCTGGGAATACGGCGTGCTGGTGCAGGTGCGTGACTTGACCCGTGCCCTGCGTAAAGACTTCGCCCGTTCCCAGTCGCAATCGGCTGAAGACGCCGATTTGGCCAAGGCCGAGCCACGCTTTAACTTTGACAATAAGAGCTGGGTGTTGCCATCGAGCGAGTCGGAGTACCAGGAAGGCATCAATTCCCTGAGCCGCTACGAAGCGCGTCTGTCCGACCCTAACCAGAGGGGCGCGCTGTTCTATGCGCGTGCCGACAACCTGAACAACTGGCTGGGCGATGTCGCCACTCGTTTGGGTTCGTTGTCGCAACGCCTGTCGGCCAGTGTCGGTCGGGTCAAGCTGAACACAGCACTCAAAACCGAAGCCCTGGCGCCGGGTGAAGTGCCGCAGGTCGATGAAGAAGTGGTGGAAACCCCATGGATGCAGATCGACAACGTGTTCTACGAGGCCCGTGGCCAGGCGTGGGCTTTGTCTCACTTGCTGCGCGCCATTGAAGTCGATTTTGCCGACGTGCTGGCCAAGAAAAATGCCACCGTCAGCGTGCGTCAGATCATTCGTGAGCTGGAGGCCTCGCAGGAGCCGGTTTGGAGCCCTATGATTCTCAACGGCAGTGGCTTTGGCATTCTCGCCAACCACTCGCTGGTCATGGCCAACTATATTTCCCGGGCAAACGCTGCAGTGATCGACTTGCGTCAGCTCCTCAACCAAGGGTGATGATGGACGCTACTCAAAATGAGGCCGCGCACCGCGCGGCCTCTGATGCTGAACTGATTTGTTGGGTCGACGAACAGGACAACCTGCTCGGCCATCTCGTCAGGTCTGACCTTCGTGAGCGCGGCCTGATCGGCCGTTGCACTTTTATCTTCCTGTTCAATTCGGCCGGCGAACTGTGTGTGCATCGCCGTACCTTGAGCAAAGCCCTGTACCCCGGTTTTTGGGACACGGCCGCGGGCGGAATGGTCGCGGCAGGCGAGTGTTACGCCGATTCGGCGGCCCGTGAGTTGGAAGAAGAGCTCGGGGTTGGCGGCGTGGAATTGGTCGAGCATGACCATTTCTACTTCGAGGATGGCGCCAGCCGGCTCTGGTGCAAATCCTATTCGGCGGTCTGGGATGGCCCATTACGGCTGCAGCCCGAAGAAGTCATGGAAGCACGGTTTTTACCCCTTGAAATGGTTCTGCAGGAAGCTGAACAAAAGCCTTACTGCCCGGACGCTCAAGAGGGCTTGCGGCGCTATCTGGCCTCGCGTCGCTAAAGTTGTATAAATTGGCGCTATTTGGCTCTTAGCAAGTCGGCTTTTTGCCGTTACACTGCGCGACTTTTCACCCAAACCGCCTTTGCGGTTCGGTAGCGCTGCCCCTGCCTGAGTGGGGCTTCGCGGTCGATGCCCTGTTCTTTTTACGAGAATCGAGCAGCGATCTGTCTTTGTCCTCCCAAGAGGATTGCCGGTGGCCAAAAAAGCCGCATCCTTCGCCGCCCTTGGTGGCTTGGTATTTTCCACCGACGCAGGTCGACACTGCCCGGACTGTCGCCAGCCCGTGGATTCGTGTACCTGCAAACAGACCCTGATCCCTGAAGGCGACGGCATTGCCCGCGTTAGACGCGAGAACAAAGGCCGTGGCGGCAAGACGGTGACCACCATCACCGGTGTGCCCCTGGCCGAAGAGGCCCTGAAGGAACTCGCCACCACGCTGAAAAAGCGCTGTGGCACGGGTGGCGCCCTGAAAGACGGCGTCATCGAGATTCAGGGCGATCACGTCGAGTTGCTGTTGGCCGAGCTGATCAAGCTCGGTTACAAGGCGAAGAAATCCGGCGGCTAGCAGCCTCTGTGAAACCCACCCCGATCGCCGGTTTGCTGAACGCGAACTGTCGTCTCCATGGTTTTCACAGAGCCTGTTCCTGACCGGTGTCTAAACTCTGTCCTGCGAGTGGGGTCTACCTTGCTTACAGGCAAATCGTCATTTTCATTCTTTAGACTTCGCCAGCCTTACAGAAGGGCGCGGTGATCTTCGACTTTATATAGGGGACTTCGATGTCCGTACGACGCACACGCAAAGACGATGGCAGCCAATGGACAGTTGCGGACAGCCGCAGTGTTTACGGGATTCGCCATTGGGGGGCCGGGTATTTCGCGATCAATGATGCCGGTCGCGTTGAAGTCCGTCCGAACGGCCCGAACAGCACGCCCGTCGATCTGTACGAGCAAGTCGACGAGCTGCGCAAAAGCGGTTTGTCCTTGCCGCTGCTGGTGCGTTTTCCCGATATCCTGCAAGACCGTGTACGCCAACTGACCGGCGCTTTCGATTCCAACATCGAACGCCTGGAATACCAGAGCAAGTACACCGCGCTGTACCCGATCAAAGTGAACCAGCAGGAAGCGGTGATCGAGAACATCATCGCCACCCAGGACGTTTCCATCGGCCTGGAAGCTGGTTCCAAGCCTGAGCTGCTGGCGGTGCTGGCCCTGGCACCCAAGGGCGGCACCATCGTCTGCAACGGTTACAAAGACCGTGAGTTCATCCGCCTGGCGCTGATGGGCCAGAAGCTGGGCCATAACGTCTTCATCGTGATCGAGAAAGAATCCGAAGTCGGCCTGGTGATCGAAGAAGCCGCCAACCTCAAGGTCAAGCCACAGGTTGGCTTGCGCGTGCGTTTGTCGTCGCTGGCGTCGAGCAAATGGGCGGACACGGGTGGCGAGAAGTCCAAGTTCGGTTTGTCGGCGGCGCAGTTGCTGTCGGTGGTCGAGCGCTTCCGCGCGGCTGGCCTCGATCAAGGCATTCGCCTGCTGCACTTCCACATGGGCTCGCAGATTGCCAACCTGGCCGACTACCAGCACGGGTTCAAGGAAGCCATTCGTTATTACGGCGAACTGCGTAACCTCGGCCTGCCGGTGGACCACATCGACGTCGGCGGCGGCCTGGGCGTGGACTACGACGGTACCCACTCGCGTAACGCCAGCTCGATCAACTACGACATGGACGACTACGCCGGTGTGGTCGTGGGCATGCTCAAGGAATTCTGCGACGCGCAGAGCCTGCCGCACCCGAACATTTTCTCCGAAAGCGGTCGCTCCCTGACCGCCCACCACGCCATGCTGGTGGTGCAAGTCACTGACGTCGAAAAACACAACGACGACGTGCCGGAAATCGAAAACAAGGAAAGCCTGCCGGAAACCGTGCAATGGCTGGTGGACCTGCTGGGCCCGACCGACATCGAGATGGTCACCGAAACCTACTGGCGCGCCACTCACTACATGAGCGACGTGGCCACCCAGTACGCCGACGGCAAACTGACCCTCGCGGAAAAAGCCCTCGCCGAGCAGTGCTACTTTGCCGTGTGCCGTCGCCTGCACAACTCGTTGAAAGCCCGTCAGCGCTCGCACCGCCAAGTGCTGGACGAACTCAATGACAAGCTGGCCGACAAGTACATCTGCAACTTCTCGGTATTCCAGAGCTTGCCGGACACCTGGGCCATCGGCCAGGTCCTGCCGATTCTGCCGCTGCACCGCCTCGACGAAGAGCCGCTGCGCCGCGCCGTGCTGCAAGACCTGACCTGCGACTCCGACGGCAAGATCAAGCAATACGTCGACGAGCAGAGCATCGAGACCAGCCTGCCGGTGCACGCCCTGAATGAAGGTGAAGACTACTTGCTGGGCATCTTCCTGGTGGGCGCTTACCAGGAAATCCTCGGTGACATGCACAACCTGTTCGGTGATACCGATTCGGTGAACATCTACCAGCGCGAAGACGGTTCGGTGTACAGCGCCGGTATCGAGACCCACGACACCATCGAAGACATGCTGCGCTATGTGCACTTGTCGCCGGAGGAGTTGATGACGCATTACCGCGACAAGTGCGCGAGCGCGAAGATCAGTGCCAGTGAGCGCACGCAGTTCCTGGATGCGTTGCGTCTCGGTTTGACCCGCTCTTCGTACCTGTCCTCGTAATATCGGCTGGCAGAGATCTAAAATGTGGGAGCGGGCTTGCTCGCGAAAGCGGTACATCAGTCACACATGTGTTAACTGATTCACCGCTTTCGCGAGCAAACCCACTCCCACATTTAGATCTTCGTTTGGTTGTACCTTCTTTGTGAGGTCTGAACGATGTCGAGCAAACTCTTGCAAGCGTTCACCCTGGCAGTCGCCGCATTCCTCGCGGCATGCTCCCCGATCAAAGTGCTCAACGCACTGACGCCCTCCAGCACCTTCACCAAAACCGCATCCATCGCCTACGGCACTGATCCGCGCCAAAAACTCGATATCTACCGCCCTGTCGCGGCCGCACCCAATGCGCCCGTCGTGGTGTTTTTTTACGGCGGCAGCTGGAACAGCGGCTCCAAGGACGATTACGGTTTTGTCGGCGAGGCACTGGCCTCACGCGGCATCGTTGTCGTGATCGCCGACTATCGGCTCTACCCTCAAGTGCGTTACCCGACCTTTCTTCAAGACGGCGCCCAAGCGGTGGCCTGGACACGTCAACACATCGCCGAATACGGCGCCGACCCCACGCAGTTCTACCTGATGGGCCACAGCTCCGGTGCCTACAATGCCTCGATGCTGGCACTGGACGGGCGCTGGTTGAAAGCCGTGGGATTGTCGCCCTCGATGCTCAAGGGTTGGATCGGCCTGGCCGGGCCCTATGACTTCCTGCCGATTGATAACCGCGATGTGCGCCCGGTGTTTTTCTTCCCGAATTCCCCACCTGACTCCCAGCCGATCAACCACGTCAGCCATGGCGCGCCGCCGAGCCTGTTGATTGCCTCTGCGAGCGACACGCTGGTCAACCCCACACGCAACACGGGCGGGCTGGCGAAAAAGTTGCGCGACGCGGGGGTGCCGGTCGAGGAGTTTTACTTCACCAAGACCAACCATGCGACGCTGGTGGCGTCCATTGCCAAGCCCTTGCGCTGGCTGGCGCCGGTGCTTGATCGGGTCACGGCGTTTATCCAGTCCACTCCGGGCCAGTGAGGCTGGCGCTAATGGACGATGAGGCTGTACACGGTTGAGGTCTCGGTACTGGCTTCCTCCAGCGCGACGGAGCGCAGCGTGTCATCCGGTGATGCGGGCGTGATTGTCAGCGCAACGCCATTATTCATTAGCGTGCGACCCTGGGGCGACAGGGTCGCTCTAATGCCCTGCTGCGTCACGAACACCTGGAAACCCGTCTGGTTCCAGACCTCCACTGCGGTTGAGACAGGCAGCTCCGGCAGGGTTGCAGGTGTGTCGCTTCCCGGTTTGATTGCCCACTCGCCGGTGCCCGGGGTTATCGGTGGGGTTTGAATGGCAGGTTCAGTGACGACGTCGCTGGGTGGCGGCGATTTTTTCGCCTTGGCCGCACGCATCGTGGCGGCCACGATTAAACCGACCACTAGCAACGCGCCGAGGATAAATACGATATTGCTGCCCATGTTTGTCCGTCCCTGAGTTGAAAGAAGGTTGAGGCCAGAAACGTATCGCTTTGCAGGCCCAACCTTCATTCAACGTCGGTAGCGGGGTTTTGTAACCTGTGAGAACTAACAGGTCGGCTCGCCGAGCCACGCGTTTCTTTTGTTCAATCGCCAAGCGATCGCCCACAGCGTGAGGCTGCGCAAGGCCATGAACAGCAGAAAGCTTATCCACAAGCCGTGGTTGCCGTAGCTCTGCAATACCCACGCGAACGGTAGCAAAATCACCACTGTCAGCAGCATACCGTTGCGCATTTCCCGTGCGCGGGTGGCGCCGATGAACAGGCCGTCCAGCAAGTAACTCCACACGGCAATCAGCGGTAGCACCGCCAGATAAGGCAAGTAGATATCGGCGGTTTCGCGCACGCTGGGGATGTTGGTTTGCATGGCGATAAACAGGTGGCCGCCAAAGGTGAACAGCAGCGCGAAGCCCACACTGGCGATCAATGACCAACCGCAGGCGACCACCAATGAACGGCGTAACGCCTGCCGGTCGTGGGCGCCGATGGCGTGCCCGCACAGGGCCTCGACTGCGTGGGCCAAACCGTCCAGGGCATGGGCGGTCAGCAACAGGCCATTGAGCAGCAGCGCATTGGCCGCCACGGTGGCATCGCCCAGGCGGGCGCCTTGCACCGTGATCATGAAGAATACCGATTGCAGGGCCAGGCTGCGGATGAAGATGTCGCGGTTCACCGCCAGCAGCGGGCGCCAGCTTTGCCACCGCTTGAGTGCGGCCCAGGCGATATGCCCGGGGTAGGCTCGCAGGGCTTTTTGCGTGAGCGCCAGGCCAAGCAGGGCGCCGGTCCATTCGGCAATGACGGAGGCGCGCGCGGAACCGACCACACCCCAATCCAGGCCAAGAACGAACCACAGGTTCAGGGCGATATTGACCAGGTTGGTGGTCAGCAGAATCGCCAGCGGTGCACGGGCGTTCTGGGTGCCGAGGAACCAGCCGACCAAGGCATAGCTGGCCAGCGCGGCAGGCAGGCCGAACAAGCGAATGTGGAAAAAATCGCGGGTCAGTTGATTCAGCTCGGGGGAGGGCTGCATCCATTCCAGCGCCAACTGGCTCAGCGGGATGCCCACCGTGCCCAAGAGCATCGCCAGGCCCAGAGCCAGCAACAGACCTTGCAGCAGGACCTGCCGCAACGCTGCACCATCGCCACGCCCGGCGGCTTGCGCGGCAAACCCGGTGGAGCCCATGCGCAGAAAACCCATGGCCCAGGCGAGGAAGGTATAGAGGCTGGCCCCAACGGCCACGGCCCCCAGTTGGTGGGCGTGTGGCAAGTGGCCGATGACCATGCTGTCGACCAGCGCTACCAGTGGCACCGAGATGTTCGACAAAATCATCGGCGCGGCCAGGGCCCAGACACGGCGATGGGTGGGGCGGTCGCGCCAGTCGGTGAGTATCGTGAGTGTTTTCAAGTATCAGTGCACAACCCAACTGAGCAGCCAAAGGCCCAGCATCAACCAGATAATGCCCGCAATGATCGACGCCCGCATAAACGCGCGCACTGCCGAGTACAGCAGCAACAGCCCGATGATCAGGGTGATGATGCTGATGATCGACGTGTCCATGCCCAGGGATTTGGATAGCCCGTCGACAAAATCGCCGCCGGCATGGGACAGCGTGTTGAACAGCCCGCTGAACAGCTCGACGATAAAGTGGATGATCTGGCCGATTTTGAGACCCAGCCAGCCGAAAAAGTCTGTTTGCATGTGTGTGTCCTGATGAATAGGTGGGCGTAGCTGCCGGACCTGAGCCTTTGGTCGTTATCGGCGCACGCGAGTTCCCTTCTAGCATAGAGGTTTACGGCGTGCAGGGATTCACTTGCCTTCGCCAATCATCCGCCCGAAGCTATACACCTTCAGGAGCCCCCGCATGAACCTCGAACACCTCACCGAACGCCTGCACCGTATCCGCGATGACAATCAGTGGAAGCCGTTCCACAGCCCGAAAAACCTGGCCATGGCCGCCAGCGTGGAAATGTCCGAGCTGGTGGAAATCTTCCAGTGGCTGACCGAAGACCAATCGCGCCAATTGCCCGCAGACAAGCTCGCCCATGCCGGGCAGGAAGTCGGCGATATCGTGCTGTACCTGCTGTTGCTGTGCAGTGAGCTGGGCCTGGATATGAATGAAGTGGTACGCGCCAAACTGGCCGACAGCGAACGGCGGTTTGCCCATGAGTGATCGTCATTTCGACCAGTTGGCCACGCGCTTCGCCGAGAAAATCTACGGGGGCGCCAAAGGGGCGATTCGCCTGGCGGTGCTCCAGGCCGACCTGACCGAAGCGTTGCCGGACCGCCCGTTACGCGTGCTGGATATCGGCGCCGGCCTGGGGCATATGTCGTTGTGGCTGGCCGAACGCGGCCATCAGGTCACACTGGCCGAGCCCGCCGAGCCGATGCTCGAAGGCGCGCGCCAACGCTTTGCGGATGCGGGGCAGACGGCGACGTTTATTCACGCGCCCTGGCAGGACCTGCTCGGCCAACTCACCGAACCTTACGACCTGGTGCTGTGCCATGCGGTGCTGGAATGGTTGGCCGAACCCCATGCGATACTGCCGGTGCTGCACCAACTCACGGTGCCCGGCGGCTGGTTGTCGCTGGCGTTCTACAACCGTGATGCGCTGATTTACCGCAACCTGCTCAAAGGCCACTTCCGCAAAATGCGCAAGAACGACATGGCCGGCGAAAAGCAGAGCCTTACGCCGCAACAACCCCTCGACCCACGGGAATTGGCGGCGAAACTCGAAGGGCTATGGCAGGTCGAAAGCCAAAGTGGCGTGCGGGTGTTCCACGACTATATGCCGGTGGAATTCCAGGCCCGCGCCGATTTACAGGATTTGTTGGAGATGGAACTCGCTCACCGTCGTCACCCAAGCTTTGCCGGGCTTGGGCGTTATTTGCACTGGATATGCCGTCCAGTTTAGCGGCCCAGTCTGCGGAGGTCGAAATGCGTCGTCTCTGTTTGATCCTGTTGTCCCTGGGTTTGGGAGCATGTTCCAGCCCGAATCCTTACGTGGCCGCCTCGGCCCCGATGCCGCCGGCTCCGGCACAGGCGGCCAACACCTTTGATGCCAGCGCCTACCCGGCGCCGGTGCGCGACTATGGCGCCTACCGCAGTTGGGCCTGGCTTAACGGCCAACTGCCGGCGGGTTCGGCGTGGGCCGACTCGGCGCAAATTGCCGAGGCGGTCAGCGGCGCCCTTGACCAGCGCGGCTTGCGCCCCTTGCATGACAACCGTGCGCCCGACCTGCTGGTAAGCGCCGATGTGCGCCTGGAAAAGCGCCTGCGCCAGGTCCAGGACGACTATGGCTATGGTTACGGTGGCTATAACCGCTATGGCAACGGTTACGGCATGTACAACTCGGTGCCGGTGGTGCGCACCTATGAAGTGACGGTGGCGGTGGCGCGTATCAGCCTGTTCGATGCCCGCACCCGCCAGCCGGTCTGGAGCACCAGCGCCGAAACGACCAGCCAGGGCAGCTTGAGCGAACGCGCGGATGCACTGCGCGAGGCAATGCAGAAGGCAATGACTGCCTACCCGCCCAGTTAGCAGCTATTCTCATCTCAGGTCTATGCCGTTTTTTGGAGAACAACCATGCTTCGTCGCTTCGCTGCACTTGCTGTTGTTGTACTGCTGGGGGGCTGCCAGACCAGTCAGGTCAACAACGACTATGACGCCAGCCGCGACTTCGGCGCCTATCGCAACTGGGCCTGGAAAGACCCGGCCCTGCAATATCGACCGGATGACCCGCGCATCAAGAGTGACCTCACTGAGCAACGCATCCGCCAGGCTGTGGGCGAACAACTCGACCAACGCGGCCTGCGTCCCGCTGCGGCAGGCACCAAGGCCGACCTGAAGGTGCAGGTTTACCTGATCGTCGAAGACCGCCAGCAACAAGTCACCACCAATTACGGTGGAGCATGGGGCGGCCCGTGGAACGGTTACTGGGGCGCGCCGATGTACAACGAAACGCGCAACATCACCTACAAGGTCGCAACCCTGCAGGTCGACCTGTTGGACGGCAAGGATGGCAAGCTGGTGTGGCGTGGCAGCGACGAGCAGATGATGAGCAGCACGCCGAACCCGCAGGACCGCAGCAATGCCATCCGCACCACGGTGACCAAGATCCTTTCCAATTACCCACCGCACTGAACCCCGCCATCTGAGCTGTGTGGGAGCAAGGCACCTCCCACATTTGCCCGTCATCCTCCCCAGCCCTTGTCTACACTCATTGACACCCCAGGAGAGTAAGCGCTCGGCAACTCGCCGGCACAGGAGTGCTCGATGTCTCCCCGATTGGCTTACAAGCAGCGCGGTGCCATTGGCTTGATGGCGGTCGGCGTGTTGGCGTTGGTATTGGTCTGTACCTTGCTGGTGGTCGACAGCGGCCGTTTGTACCTGGAAAAGCGCAAGCTGCAGGGTGTGGCGGATACGGCGGCGCTGGAGGCCGTGAGTCGCGGCGGGACCTGTGTGGCGGGCCTGAGCGCAGCGGCTTACGCGGCGCAGAGTGTGGCTCGGAACAATTTTGTGGTGGGTAACGGCAATACCCTGGCGACCCTTTGCGGCACGGTAACGACCGCCGCGTCGGGGCTGCGCACCTTCAGTGCAAACCCTGCGGTGTCATCGGCGATTCAAGTGGTGGTCAGCAAAACCGTCACCACCAGCGTGGCCGGCGGAATCTGGACACTCTTTTCCGGCGGCCCGGTCAGCGTCAACACTGTATTGACGGCGACGGCAGTCGCGGCGATGCCTGCGCCATCGTTGGCCCAGCTCACCATCAACAGCACCCTGGCCAGCGTCAACACGGCCAGCGCGAGCCTGTTGAACCCGCTGTTCAGCGGCTTGCTCGGCGGCAACGTCAACCTGACCCTCGCTGGCTGGAATGGCTTGCTCAACACCAACATCAATCTGCTCAGTTACCTCAACCAGTTGGCGGTCAACCTGAACGTGGCCGCCGGTAACTACACCCAATTGCTCAATACCACGGTCACCGCGTCGCAGTTGATCCAGGCCGCAATCACTGTGCTGACCGCCAACGGTGCGACGGCGGACGTGTTGACCGCGCTGGGCAATCTGCAAGTCGCCGCGATCAATCAGGCGCCATTAACCCTTGGGCAAATCCTGCAATTGCAAACCGGCACCACCGCTGCGGCGCTGAATGCCAACCTGCAAGTTTTTCAACTGATTCAGGGCGTGGTGCAACTGTCCAACAGCCAGAGCGCGGTGGCGGCGACCTTGCCCGTGAGCCTGCTGGGGCTGGCCAATATCACCACCCAAGTCAAAGTGATAGAGCCGCCGCAGTTGTCGGCCATTGGCAACCCGGCACTTGCCGCCGCCAACCCGCTGGGGCCGAACGCGATTTATGTGCGTACCGCTCAGGTGCGTACGGAG
This sequence comes from Pseudomonas sp. O39, assembly GCF_045447295.1. Lineage (NCBI taxonomy): Bacteria > Pseudomonadati > Pseudomonadota > Gammaproteobacteria > Pseudomonadales > Pseudomonadaceae > Pseudomonas > Pseudomonas sp. O39. Next base: position 44,589 of record NZ_JBJGXV010000001.1, on the reverse strand, counting down.
GTGACGGTCAGCTTGCCGGTGTTGAGCAGTTTGTCGGGGCTGACCACGGCGGTGAATAACCTGGTGGGTCCGCTGACGCCGGTAATCAACGGACTGTTGAGTTTGAACCTGGTCACCACGCTCAACTCGGCGCTATGCCTGTTGGGCGCCGGGTGCCAGCAATTGGATATACAGGCCTTGTCCGGCAACCTGCCGCTTAACATCGTGCTGGATGCCGGAGCTGCCAGCAGTTATGTCACCGCCTACAGCTGCCCGAGCGGCACTGCGGGCACCAAGAGCCTCACGGCCTACACCACTACTTCGCTGGCGTCACTGAATGTGGGCAATATCACCAATGCGTTTTCCACCACGCAGCCGATGACGGTGGCGCCTATGGCACTGATCGATATCGGCACCAAAACCTGTCATGAAATTCTCGGTAACGGCACTTGTGGTACCCGTGTGCCCTTTGCCGGCGGCGGCATCGCGATCAAGGTGCAAAGCCCGATTGCGCAGAGCAACCAATCCCTGGTGTTTTCCAGCACCACGCCGTTTGCCACGCCACCTAACGTGGGCCTCACGCCTACCTATCAGGCGGCCACCCCGGCGACTAACGTGGTGAGCAGCCTTTCGACCACGCTTAATGGCGTAAGCATCACTGCTTACCAACCGTCGGGAGGGACTCCGTTGGGTGTGCTGGTGCCGACTGTCACAGCATTGATCGGCAGCGTCAGCGCCATTGTCACGCCGATAGTGGATGGCCTGCTGGCCCCGCTGCTCAACCCGATCCTCAACAACCTGCTGAACATGCTGGGCATCAGCCTGGCGAATGTGAACGTTGGCGCCAACCTGACCTGTGGCCAGACCGGCGAAGCCTACCTGGTAATTTGAGCGTCGGTGGCCCTGGGCAGCTCAATACAAAAGCGCGCGCCGTGTTCACCGTTGCTGACGCTCAGCCGCCCGCCCATGTTCTCTACGATGCCGTAGCTCACCGATAAGCCCAACCCGGTGCCCACGCCAATCGGTTTGGTGGTGAAAAACGGCTCGAAGATTCGCTCCAGTAACCGTGGGTCGATGCCGCCGCCGTTGTCTTCGACCCAGATGCGCACGTGACGGCTGTCGTGTTCGGTGTGCACGGCGATCCAGGGACGCAGCTCGGGGTTTTTCTCGCGTTGGCTCAATAGCGCGTCGCGGGCGTTGACCATCAAGTTGATCAACACTTGCTCAAGTTGGTCGATGTAGCCTTTGACCTGCACCGGAACCTCCGCCTGGGTCAGGCGCACGTCCACGCCTTTGCCGCGCAGGCCTTCGCTGAGCAACGACAGCGTGCCCTCCAGCGCCTGCGCCGGGTCGAAGGGTTGCTGCTCGACCTCCGAACGGCGGCCGAACACGCGCATATGGTCCACCACACGGGCCGCACGCTGCACCTGTGCGTCAATGCGCTGCAGTTTTTCGGTCAGGTAATCGACCTGAGCGTCGCCATTGCTCAGGCGCTTGAGCACATTGACGATGGCCATGCGCATCACGTTCAGCGGCTGGTTGATCTCATGGGCCAGGCCTGTGGCCATTTCGCCGAGGGTGGCCATTTTCGCGCTTTGCGTCAGTTGTTGCTGGGAGCGGCGCACTTCGGTGTTGTCGCGGCCCACGGCCTGCACCTCCACCAAAGCGCCGTGCTCATCAAATACCCCGCGGTCCGACCACACCCACCAAGCATGTTCACGCCCCGGTAATTGCAAGCTGATTTCTGCGGTGCTGACAGGAAATTCCGGCGTCAGTTGCCCGATGCGGTGCACAAATGCCCCGCGCTGTTCGGCCGACAGCCAGTCCCCCAGGTTCACTCCGTGCAACTGCGCGGGCAGGCATTCCAGATAGTTGGCCAGTGGCGTGTTGCCAAAGGTCAGGGTCAGGTCCGGGCGGTAGCGGCAAATCATCGCCGGGGAGTCTTCCACGAGAATTCGGTAGCGCTCCTCGCTGTCCTTGACCTGTTGCGCCGCCAGGGTCGCCTCGGTGACATCAAGCCACAGGCCGACCGCTTCCACCGGCACGCCAAGGTCGTCGCGCAGCAACTTGGCTTCATCGAGCAGCCAGTGGTAGTCGCCCTGCTTATTCTGCACACGATAACGACTGCGCACGCTGCCTTCACGCAGCAGTTGGCGGGTGCGCTGGAAGTACAGGTCGCGGTCGTCGGGGTGCACCCATTGCACCAGGCTGTCGTGGTTGCATTCGGCGAGCGTGCGGCCGAGCAAGGGGAGCAGGCTGTCACTGAAAAACACCGGTTGCAGGGCCCCGTTCACATAGCGCTGCACATAGATCACTGCCGGTGAGCTGGCGATCAGGTTGTCCAGTCGGGCGTGGGCGGCGTCGGCCTGCAATTGCTGGTTCTTGATGTCGCTGATATCGAGCATGAAGCCGACCCAACGACGCCGCTCGCCGGCGCCCAACACTTGGCCCTGCACGCGATACCAGGTCGGCGGCCGGTCGGTGTCGCTGCGGTTGAGGCGTACGCTGGCGAGCAAGGGCTTACCGAGGGTTTGCAGGTCCCGCAGGCGACTGTGCAGCTCCTGGCGGTCGGCGGGGTGGATGAGGGTCAGCCACGCGTCCAGGGGTTGCCGGGTCGGACCTTCTTCCGGGTCGAGGTTGCGCATCAATTGGGGGGCAAGCTGGATTTCGCCGCTCACGGGCAACAACTCAAACCAGCCAGTGCCCAGCAAGCCCTGCAGGGCTTCCAGGCGTTCCAGTTGTTGATGGTGACGGTGTTCGCGCAGGCGGCTGAGCAACGGCGCGGCCAGGGCGGCGGCGAGGTTCAGCCAGTCTCGGTCGTTGGTGTGCGGTTGGCCGCTGTAGGCGCCGCACAGCAGCCATGCGGCGATGCCTTGGCCATCGCGATAGGGCACAAGAAAACCATCGGCATTGCCAAACACGCTGTGCAAGCGCGGGTGCTCACCACGCCCATAAGGTGCTTGCAGGCTCAGCGGCGTCGTGCCGTTGAGACTGTCCAGGCAGGTGCCGAGGCGCTGGCCGGTGTGCCAGAACAGCGGTGCGTCATGGTTGGCGTACTGGCTGTAGATCATCCAGCCCTGATCTTCCTGATCGAGCAACGCGAGGGCGACACAGGGGATGCGCCAGCGTTGCGCGATATTGCATAGCTGTTCGTTGAACACCTCGGGCAAGCGGCTGAGGCTGCACACGCGCAATTGCTCACTCACCAGGCTGATCAGTTGCTGGTTCTGTTCGCGCTGCTCGGCCCGGTCTCGGCCGCCGAGCAAATCGCCGATATCCACGGCATGCAACAGCCAGCCGTGCTCATGGGCTTCTATCATCGCCCGGGTGTGCAGGATGTGCCCGGCCGGGCTCTGGAAATCCAGGTCCAGGCTGTGGCGTTGCCAATCGGCCGGAACACCTTCCACCGCCAGGGCACTGTGGGCGCACAGCAGGTCGTGCAAGCGTGGCGAGTTCACGTGCTGCCCTAACTGTGGGCGCAGCGTGCCGCTGATCTCCAGCACATGGCCTTGAGCATCCAACTGTATGTGCAGCCTGGCAGCAGGAGGCGCCGGCGTGTCGATAGCCAGCGCGCCACCGCGGCCGAGCAGGCGCCCGAAGAGTTTGTCGCCCGAACTCAAAACTGCAGGCTCGACTGGGCCTGCAATGTCACCGGCAATTGCGGCACGGTGCCAATGCCAGGCAGGACAATAAAGGGCATTACCGCCTGGAGATTGGCCGAGGGGTAGTTGATCTGCACCGACAGCAGGCCGTTGTTGAAGGTGGTGTTGATTTGGTTGATGTTGAAGTTGAACGCTGGCGGAATCCAATACAAACGCGTGGTGATAGCGTTTTTGGCGGTGCTCTGCACTGCGGCCTGGTAGCCCGGCATCGTCGGGTCCAGGGCCACGCTCAGCCGCACGGCTTCGGCGGTTGCCTGGTTGAACGACTGCAATAACAGCAGCGGCAGGCTATAGCTGACCATGCCGTAGAACACGGCGAAAAAAATCACGAACACGGCTACGAATTCAATCGCTGCCGTGCCTTTTTGCTTTCTGGGGAGGCTTGTTTTCATCACCGCGTCTACCCTGACGGCTACTACTTGATATCAGCATAGAATCAATCAGCAAAAAGGGATGTTTTTTAGTGATCCAGGGTGCGGTGGTGCTGTTGTGGTTGGCGCTGTGTGCGGTGCAGGACGTCCGGCAACGATTGCTTGCCAATCGCCTGACGCTGGGCGCGGCTCTGTTGGCGTTGATTTATCTGGTGTGGACGGGCAACACCTGGCTCGGAGCATCCGTCGGGCAGGGGCTGTGGGCCTTTATCCTGGCACTGCTGTTGACCTTGCCCGGTTACGCCCTTGGCCGTCTGGGGGCGGGGGACGTCAAGCTGCTTGCGGCCCTGGCGCTGGCATCGAATGCCGAGTATTTGCTGGTGGCATTTGTAGGGGCTGCGGCCGTCAATTTGCTCTGGCTGTTACTGGCGCCAAAGCTTTGGCCGCTTATGCGTCAAGGGCTTAAAACTCATTTGGTTCACCTGGCACCGGACTCGTCAAAAAAGCTGCCGTTCGCGCCGTTTTTACTGGTGGGTTTTGCTGCAGCCTGGTTTTGGATCCATTAGTCGTCAGAGGGTATTAACGCTATGTACATAGTCAGAAAGTACGTCTACGTTTAATACGTAGGTGTAAGGAATATTTCGTGGTGAAGGATTAGTCAAACTATTGGCTTGCTAGGCATGGAGTAGCGCGTGAACAAGCTTACCTCTGCAGTAAAAGTGCTCGTGGTCGATGATCAGCCGCTGATCGTGGAAGAGCTCTGTGAGTTTCTTGAAAGCAGCGGTTTCCGCTGCGTCCCATGTGGGGCCAGCCAACAGGCCCTGAAACGCTTCAGCGAAGATGACGAGATCGGCCTGGTGCTGTGCGACCTGCATATGCCGGACATGGACGGCATTGAGTTGGTCCAGGCCCTGCAAAAGGTTGCCGGCAAGCAACGTGCCTTTGAGGCGATCATGTTGACCGGCCGCGCCGACAAGCAAGATGTGATCAAGGCCCTGCGCGCCGGGATCGCGGACTACTACCAGAAACCGATCGATCTGCACGAGCTGCTCGAGGGCTTGCAGCGCCAGGAAGCCGCGCTGGAAGAACGCAAAAAGGAGCTGCAACTGGGGCACCTGAACCAGAAGCTGCAATTTCTTTCCGAGTCCATCAACGATCTGTACCAGGACCTCGATAAAGTGCGCCGCAGCCCGCAAGCGCTCGAGGGCGAAGACGTGTCGGCCGAGGAGGTCGGCTCGGTGGAAACTCCGGCGATCTTCAACCAGTTGTCGCCGCGTCAGTTGGACGTCGCGCGGCTGGTGGGCAAGGGGCAGACCAACTATCAAATCGCCTGCGAGCTGGGCATCACCGAGAACACGGTGAAGCTGTATGTGTCTCAGGTTTTGCGCCTGACCCACATGCATAACCGCACGCAGTTGGCGTTGGCGCTATCGCCGAACAATTCGGCAATGCGCCAGCGTGTCACTGCCCACTGACCTGTCCTTTCACACTCGGCCAAAATGTGGGAGCGGGCTTGCTCGCGAAAGCGGTGAATCGGCTGAGGATGTCTCGGCTGATACCACGCATTCGCGAGCAAACCCGCTCCTCCATTTGGCACGACGCGGGTGCCGGATTGGCTCAATTACTGCCTTGGGTCTGCCCACCGACTTTCTGTTCGAAATACTCCGGAATCGGATGTTTGTAGCTCTCCAGTAAACGCTGGGCGGCTTGTTCGCGTTCCACGGCCGTGGCCTTTTGTGGCGTCGTCGATGCGACACGTCCACTGGACTGCAACGTCAGCCAGTTCTCGGTGGCCGCCTGCTGCGGCGAGGAGGGGCCGGGTTCTATGGCCATGACGCTCAGGGGCATTACCAGCACTGCCAGGCTGGTGAGATAAGGCACTTTCATCATTAATTCCTCGGGTTGCTGGCTGCATCGACGACCGTGGCGATCTGGTCCTTGGCCTTGGCGATGGGGGCGCTTGAGCCCTTGAGTTTTTCGGCCCTGGCCTGGGCGTCGGTGACTTGTTCGGGGCTCAGGCCCATTTGCGTGACCAGTTGTGCGGCCTGCGTCCAGTTGTCCTGATAGATCAGCAGGGTCACCAGGTTGATCGCCGCCAGCGTGTCGCTCTGCTTGAGCTCCATGGCGGTCATGAATTCGAATCGCGCATCCTCAAGACGCAGTTGGTTGAGGTACACCACGCCCAGGTCATTGCGGATCTTTTCGTCAGTCGGGGCCAGTCGCGCCGCGCGTTGCAAGTGCGACATGGCTTGCCCGTTGTCACCCTTGGCCGAGGCCAGTTGCCCCAAACCGTGTTCGCCTTCTGCGGCCATGCAGGTGCCGAGCAGGCTGCGATAAAGTGGCTCTGCCTCGCTGCGTCCCAGCAACCGATAGGCCTTGGCCTGGCGCAGGCGCACCTGGGGCAGATTGGCCGGCAAGCTCTGCAGGTTGGCCAGGCTGGCGTGCAGCTTGCCGTCGTTGGCCATTTCATCGGCCAGGTTCAGCGACAGTTCCTGGTCGGCGCCGGGTTTGGGGCAGGTGCCGGTTGCTGTCAGGGCTGCCCACGGGGTCTGGCCATTGGTGGCGCAACCGCCGAGCAATAACAGGCTCATTCCGGCTATCAAGGCTTTCATCGGGCGCTCCTCATAAGTTACTCAAGGCCCGAGAGATGCCGATGAACGCCGGCCCCCCGAGCACGATCAGCAGGGCGGGAAACAAAAACACCATCATTACGACCGACATTTTCGCGGACATCTTCGACACGAATTCCTGGATGCGCGTCAGACGTCGGTCGTCGAGCAATTGCTTGAGCGCCAGCAACGATTTCATCGCGCCGCCGCCCTGCTGAACCAGTTGCTGGAGGATGGTGCAGGTGTCGGTGAATTCATCCACGGCCAGCATCCTGGCGGTTTTACCCAACTCTTCGCTGAGTTCCAGGCCGGAGTCGACGCGGGTCAGGATCAGGCGCAGTTCAGAGGTCAGTGCCGGCAGCAGGCGCTGCGCTTCAATGCTCAGCACGCGTAACGCTTGTTCGACCGCCATGCCGGACTCGAACAGAATGCGCAGCAGCGGAATGAAAGTGGATACCTCGCGCGCAATGCGTTGCTGCCGCGCCTTGGCGGCCCTGGCCAGAATGCGCTTGGGCAGCAGATAGCCGATGCCCAGGCCAATCAAGGGCGCCAGCCACGGCGAAGCAGTGTGGGGAAACAGCAGTTGCTGGCCCACCAGTACGACGCCCAACAGCAGTAACGGGGTGCCCACTTGTATGGCCGCAAACATGGAGCGCTGGGTGGCCTGGCGCCAGCCGACCCGGTTGAGCAGGGTTTGGGTTTCGTTGTCCAGGCTGACCGAGCGTTGCGCGATGGGGCTGTTGCCCAATTGACGCATCAGCGTGCCAAACCGGTGCTCACGGCCCATCTGGCCCTGTAAACGCTGGGCGACCAGGTGTTGGCTGCGCCGATGTTTTATCAAGTTGGCCAGCACCAGCGCCAGGGCGGCCAGGAACAGTACGGCGCTGATCAGCAGCGAAATAGCCATCTCATACGCTCCGCAACATGCGCCACAAGGTGAAGCAGCCCAACAGCTGCATGATCAGCGCCACGAACAACAGCATGCGCCCGGTGCCGTCGTTCCACATGGTCATCAGGTAGGCGGGGTTCACCGCCAGGAAGTAGCCGATCATCGAGATCGGCAGGGCGGTGAGCACATAGGCGGTCACCCGGGTTTCGCCGGTCAGGGCGCGTAGCTGGCGAGCGGCCTGCTCGCGCTCGCGGATCATCTTGATCAGGTTTTCCAACAATTCACTGGCGTTGCCGCCATAGCGGTGGTTGACCTTCAAGCCCAACGCGAACAGCCGAAACTCATCACGCTCGTAGAACTCGGCAAAGTCGTGGGCGGACTCCGGCAGGCTGACACCCAGCTGCACATTGCGCCGGATACGGCCCATGGCCTCTTGCAGCGGGTCCTCAGTGATCTCGATACCGCCCAGCACCGCGTCGGCCAAGGTTCGCCCGGCCTTGAGGCTGCGCACGGTATGGTCGAGCAATTGCGGCAGCTGTTCGATCATGCGCTTGATGCGTCGTTGGTAGCGCCAGGCGATGTACAGGCGCAACAGCAACAGCGGCAATACCAGCATCACCAGCAGGCCGACCCAGCCGGCGACCAACCCCCCCAGCACTACGCCCAGGCCCCACATCGTCAGCCACAGGCCCAAACTGTCGGTGGGTTTGCCCAGGCCCGCACGCAGGAACATTTTTTCCACGCCACTCCACTGGCCGGCTTCTTCGGTCAGCTGCGGTTGGCCTTCGGCGAGCCGTCCCAGCACGCGCTCGGTCTGGGCGCGGCGCAGGCCGTTTTGAAAGGATCGAATCGACAGGCCGATCAGGATCAGGCAGATGAGCAGCAGGATGGCCCCGGTCATGGTTGTGCCTCCTTCAAGGCAGTGTCGGTTCGCGACGCAGTTTTTCGCCGGCAGGGTTGACCGCCTCGCGCAGAAAACCGAAGCCGGTACGCCGGTCATGCCGGAACAGGGTGTTGGTCACGTAGACGTCTTCGCGGATGCCCACCACCTCGACCACTTCACTGACGCAACGACGCCCGTCCGGCAGGCGGGTCAGTTGGATCACCACATCCAGGGCCGCGCAGATCATTTGCCGCAGGGTTTTCTCCGCCACCACGCGGCCGGTCAACCCCACCAGGGTTTCCAGGCGCAGCAGCGCATCGCCGGCGTTGTTGGCATGCACGGTGCTCATGGAACCGTCGTGGCCGGTGTTCATGGCGGTCAGTACATCGAGCACTTCGACCCCTCGGATCTCGCCGAGAATAATGCGGTCGGGGCGCATCCGCAGGGCGTTGCGGATCAGGTCGCTGGCCTTGACCTCGCCGTGGCCCTCGGCGTTCGGTGGGCGGGTTTCCAGACGCACGACGTGCGGGTGGCCCAGTTGCAGCTCGGCCACATCCTCGATGGTCACCAGGCGTTCATGGGGGTTGATCAATTGGCTAAGGATATTCAGCAGTGTGGTTTTACCGGTGCCGGTGCCGCCGCTGATCAGGATGTTGCAGCGCTTGCCGACTGCTTCCTGGAGGAAGTCGAAGATGTTCTGGTCGATGGTCTGCATCGCGACCAGGTCGCTGCTCTTGAGCATGTCCTTGCGAAATTTACGAATCGACAGGCAGGGCCCATCGAGGGCGATCGGCGGGATGATCGCGTTGACCCGGCTGCCATCGGGCAGGCGGGCGTCGACCATCGGCGATGACTCATCCAGGCGTCGGCCCAGCGGCGCGAGGATGCGTTGCATCACCCGCTCGACGTGGTGCGAATCGATAAAGCGCAGGTCGCTCAGGTGCAGCAAACCGTCACGTTCGATAAACACGCGGTGTGGGCCATTGACCAGGATTTCTGTCACGGACGGGTCGCGCAGCAGCACTTCCAGCGGGCCGAAACCGGTCAACTCGTCGACGATTTCTTCGGCCAGGCGCTCCATCTGATAACGGGAAATCGCCAGGTGCATGCGGTTGATGTATTCAGCGACTTTGTCGATGACAAACTGCGCCAACAGCTGGCGCGAGCCCTCCAGCAGGTTTTTTCCCGACTCTTCGATGGCATCGATGATGTAACGATGCAGCACCAGCTTCAGCCCGTCGTGGTCGGTGTTGCCAGCGATCCCGCGAGCCGGTGTGCCAAAGAGTTTTTCGCCGTTCATTTGCCTGTTCTCAGTAAGCGTTCAAGCCAGGTGTTGGACGGTTTCTTCATGCCTTCCGAACGCTTTGCCAGCCGTTCCCCAAGGGTTTTCAGCGCGAGGGTCAGGCTTTCTCGAGGGGCCAGTGTGAACAGGGTCTGCCCCTGGTTCTTGGCGTTAAGGCGCACCTCCGGGCTCAACGGCAACACGGCGATCACTTCCAGCCCGAAGCTTTTGCCCAAGGCCTCGGAGTCGGGCGCGCAGCCTTTGATATAGCGGTCGACCAAGAGCTTGGCGTGCTCCAGTTTCATGCCTTTTTCGCGCCACTGCTTTAGCACGCCGAGGTTGCGACGGCAGTCCAGTACGCTCTGGTCGGTGCACCACAACAGCTTGTCGCAGTGGCTGACAAACGTGCGCAGCGCTTCGCTGTCCGGCTGGCCGGCGAGGTTCACCACAATGTGCTGGAAGTGCTGGCGCAAGGCACTGAGCAGCATGTAGAGCTCGGCGGCGCTGGTCAGCTCCAGGGGCTCGTCGTTGGGGGCATAGGCAAGGATGCGCAGACCGTCTTCGGCTGAGGTAAACGCGCTGTTGATCAGGGTGGTGTCCAACCGCCTGAGGTGGCGCAGGGCATCGCCGAAATTGAATGAGCTTTCCAGCCCCAGCAGCGCCAGGCTGTCGCCGCGGGGCAGGCCAAGGTCCAGCAGCAGGGTTTGCTGGCCGCTCTTTTGCACGACCAACGCCAAATGGCTGGCCAGCAGGGCGCCGTCGGCATTGCTTTGGGTGCCGTACATCACGGTAAGGCCGCCCAGTTGGGTATTGGTGGTGACCGGTGGCAGGCGCTTGCTCAGGCGGCGCACCAGCCCGGCGACTTCGCTGGAGCGTGAACCGTAGGCGACAAAATCCCGGGCGCCGGCGCGCATTGCATTGAGCACCAACTGGTTGTCCATGCCGTCACCGAGGGCGACGATGGCCAGCATCGGCTTGGCTTCCAGTGCACCTTCGATCAGCGCGCTTTGGGCGACCACGTGCTCACGGTCGAGGCCGATAAACACCAGGTTGGCGAAGGTTACATCCACCAGCGCCAGCAACTCGTCCAGGGTGCCGCTACCGGCACTGACCACTTGGCCAAGCGGCGCCAGCGCGCCCTGCAGCCATTCCAGGTCGGTGGTATTGCGCGTGATTGCCAGAAACGTCTGGCTCAGGCTATCGCTCATTGGGACAAACCATTGAGTCGGTCGAAATTACCGTTTTCCAGAAAGTACAGGCGGTACCAGTTCGGGTCGTAGTTGCGCAGCTTCTCGCCCGGCAAGGACGGCAACTGGGCGTTGGCCGCCAATGGCTGCACCAGGTGTGGCGTGACAATCATCAGTAGCTCTTTGTCCTGGCGGTTAACCGAGGAGTCGCGAAAGAACGCACCCAGGATCGGGATGTCACCGAGGCCGGGAAATTTGCTGATATTGGTGGTGTTGTTGCTGCTGATCAGGCCGCTGATCACGAAGCTTTCGCCGTCTGCCAGCGACACGCTGGTGTCGGTGCGGCGGATGGTCAGGGCCGGTACCGAGATGTTCTGGATGACCACCGCGTTGGTGTAGTCCAGTTCGCTGACTTCCGGTGCCACTTTGAGGGAGATCCGGTTGTGGTCGATCACTGTCGGGGTCAGGGTCAGGCGAATCCCGAACTCTTTGTACTCGATCGAGATGCTGTTGCTGCCGCTGCTGGGCACCGGAATCGGCACTTCGCCGCCCGCGAGGAACGTTGCGCTCTGGCCACTCATGGCCACCAGGCTCGGACGCGCCAGGGTGTAGGCAAAACCGCTGCTTTCCAGGGCGTTGATCATGGCCGACACACGCCCGCCACCGAAGCCGATATTAAAGGTATCGCCGTTGACCGGGAGGTTGCCGCGAAACGCCGTACTCACCGGGTTGGCCACGTTGCTGGGGCTGCCGAACAGGAAGTTGCCGCCGCGCCCGAAGATCGACGTACTGGCTTCCTTGAGCTTGGTGCGGCTGACCTCGACAAAACGAATGTCGGTCTGCACCTGGCTGGGCAGCAGTGGGTCATCGGAAGGCGACAGTGCGAGGCTGGTGAGGGCTGATGTGGCCTTGCCCTTGACGAACACCATGCTCTGGCGCGGCGTGTTCGAGCAGGCTGTCCAGACCATCAGGCTGGTGGTGCCGGAGGCCACACCGGTGAGCAGGAAACCGCGATCCCCGTTGAGGTGGACATCGGCAATTTTCGGGTCGCCTATCGCCAGGCGCGTGATCGCGACCGGTGATTGCAGCTCCTGTTGCAGGCCCTCGCCAACCGAGAGAGCTGCGGGCAGTTGGCCCAAACTGCCACAGTTGCCTGGGGCGGCCACGGCCACTCCTACAGACAAGTTCGACAGCATCAGGGCACAGGCGATTTTCAGCGTGAACACCGGTGCGAAACGTCGGCTCATGCACAGCATCCTTGTTCAGTCGGGTGTTTGTTGGGTTGCTTGATTGCCGCGTATCACTTCGACACCGGTGCGGCGTGGGCTGCCCTGGGCGAGTTTTTTCGGGGCTTGGGCGAAGGCCAGTTGAGTGAATTGGTAGAGGTCGCGGTTGGCGCTTTGCAGGTTGCCCGGCGCATCGCTTTCGCCGGCCCAGTAGTGGCTCAGCAAGCGTTCATCGGCGCTGCGCACGGCCAGGCGCAAGGTGCCAGCCTGGGTCGCCAGCATCAGTCGGCTCAGCAGTTGCTCGGGCACCGCCAGCACCACGGTGCGAGAGGGCGCGTGGCGTTGGGCTTTTTCGTCTGCGGTGAGTGCCGGTGGTGTGGCAGGGGCACCGTCGTTGGTCAGGCCCATTTGATCGCCGACGCTGAGCAGGCGCATGGCCGGGACCACCACTTGTGCCGACTGTTCGAGGTTGGCAGCGTCCTGGCGCAGGTACAGCAGCACATCCACGTAGTCGCCGGGACTCAGTTGGCCAGCGGCACCAATCACTTCATCGACGGCGACGGCCAGGGCGCGTTCGTCAGGGCGGATCATGCGGGCCAGCGGGCCAGCGGGCCGCCGGGGGTGAAACTGTCGTCGTTCAGCCAGGTGCCGGCGCGCAGGGCTCGCCAGGGTGTGCGGCCGATGGCCTGGTCAACACTGGTCAAGCTGCCGGCCGGTACCGTGCGCAGTTTCTCCACGGTTAAATCGGTGGCATTCAGCGCAACAAACGGCGGCACATCGTGGGCCAGTACCACCACCGGTTGGCGGGTTTGATCTTCCACCACGGCAACCGCTTTTTCGACAGGTGCGGCCTGTGGCGGCGGGGGTGGGGCAGGGGCAGGTTGACGACTGAGCACCAGCCCCCAATAACCGGCAAACAGCGCACCGACCAAAAGCACACCGGCCAGTATCATGCTGAAACGCGTGTTCATGACGGCTCTCCCTTTCCTGTTGCACCAAAAACCGCCTATCCAAACAGGCTAAATCCGCCACCTGGCTGCTGTGAACGGTAACTAACTATTTAGCTATTTGAAGGTAGTTCAGCTAGGACGAAATGCCATTACTGACAGAAACATTTCTTTGCGGCGCAGGAAGCGGCCTTTGAAATCGAGGGTTTAAGGGGGCAGCAAAGCAACCACTACTTTGTGATTAATCCCTTCTTACAGTTGTGAGGGTGAGGTTTGTTGACAATGCTCAGATGGCACATAGCAATTACTGTGCAGCACCGAGGCAGGGCGTCTGGTCGCCCAAGGAGCATTCCGATGATTCTTGATCTGTTGATTAAACTTCATGTTCAACTTCAGTTACTTTTTCATCGCAAGGATGGCGCGACGGCGATTGAATACCTCATTCTCGTGGCGATTGTAGCATTGGTAATACTGGCAGCTGGGACGACGCTGGGGCCGAAGATCACTACATTCTTCGGGAAAATCCAGACGGCCATTACGACAACGTAATCATAACTGCGAGTAGCGTGAGCAAAACCTTGATATGGCGTCATGTCGCCAGAGGAGAAGTAAGATGGTCTTTAATCTGTTGATGAGACTGTATGTTCAACTCCAGGTGTTTTTTCAGCGCAAGGACGGCGCAACGGCGATTGAATACCTTATTCTCGTTGCAATTGTAGCGCTGGTGGTACTGGCGGCCGGGACTACGCTGGGACCTCAGATTACGACCTTCTTTGGTAAAATTCAGACCGCCATTACTACTACATGAGTTTTAGACGGCCTCCTGTTGAGTACACGCGTTGTTGAATGGAAACATCAGGTAGTGCCTATGAATGCTGCAGCTATACCTTGCCGCCAACAGATCCTGTTGGTGGACGACGAAGAAGATGCCCTCGTTGAACTGGCGGAGTCGCTGGAGAACGAGGGCTTCGTTTGTTTTACGGCAACCTCCGTCACCTTTGCCTTGCAGGAATTGACCCTGCACCCCGATATCGCGCTGGTCATTACCGACCTGCGGATGCCCGAGGAAAGTGGTATCTCGCTGATCAAGCGTTTGCGCGAACACACGGCTCGTCAACACCTGCCGGTGATTGTGATGTCGGGCCATGCCGAAATGGATGACGTCAGCGATATGCTGCGCCTGCAAGTGCTGGATCTGTTTCGCAAGCCTATTTACCTGAAGCGCTTGTTCGATACCCTCGACAGCCTTTTCCCCCTGAGAAAGTCCTCCCTGTGAGAGGGCTTTAAAGCCCTCTGCACAGTCTCCTCATTCAGAGTTGATAGCTGAAGCTCAGCGTATAACGCGGCCGCCGATTGAAGCTGTCCAGCGCGATGTCCGACATCGGTTTGGCCGCTTCCAGCGCAATGTTGTAGTACTTGTTATCGCCAAAGCGCACGCCCACGGCAGCCGATGACAGGTCATTGCTTTTGGCCGGCAGCTCGTTGAACCAGGTCTTGGCACGGTCGAGCACCACATAGGGTTGCACGACCTTCAGCCAATCGCCGGCGCGGTTGAAACTGTAGTTGACCTCATACGCCGCGCCCCAGCCCTTGTCGCCCGACACTTGATCATCGGGGTATCCACGGCCGAAGTTCTGCCCGCCGAATGTGGCGCGCTCGCTGTCGGGCAAGGTGCTGTCGCTCCAGTAGAACGCCCCCGACAGCACGCCTTGCCAGTTATCGAAGAACTTGTCGCTCTGCACGCCGGAGAGGCGCAGGCGGAAGAAGTCCAGGTCCGGTTTGGTCACCGCCAGGTCACTGCGCGTGGTGGCGCCCAGGCCGTTGATGCCTTGGTAAAGCCCGGCGCTAAGGATACGCAGTTGCCGCGTGTCGGACTTGCGCCAGTCGCCCTCGAAAGCCAGGGCGCGCAGGTTGGTTTCGATGTCGAAACGCTGCGGGTAGCCCACCAGTTGATAGCGCGTGGTTTGGTCCACCGCGTACAGGCGTGTAGCCACGGTCAGTGATTCATTCGGTGAGGCGATCAGCGGATGGCTGAGGCCGATGGTGTAGCGATCAATCGACTGATGCGGTTTGAGTTCGAAGCCACCGTCCAGTTGGATGTTGCTTTTGGGGTCGGCGCGATAGCGCTCGGCGCCCACCACCACTTGGCTGCCCTCGGCATTGATGAACTGGCTGTAGCCCACGCGGTAGTAATGCTCTTTGTCGTCACCCGGTGGGAACAAACCACTGACGTAGAGTTGCTCGCCCATCGACGTCTGGGAGTTGCTGGTGGCGGTGAGCAACGCTTGCGTGCCGTTACGGTTGTCGTCGACCAGGCTCATGCTGGTGGTGAAGGGTTTGCGCGTGGCTTCGATCTTCATGTGCGCGGCCCCATCGGTGGTGCCCGGCGGCGGCACTTGCGCTTGCAGGGTTACACCGGGGATACGCCCCATCAGGGTGGTATAGCGCTCGAACGTCTTGCGCGTGAGAGGGCGTTCGGCCATGAGCTTGTTGGCCAGTTTGTCGATGTAGGCCGACACCGCGCCGATGTCACCGCTTTGCTGGTAATCCTTGATGTACCCCTCCACCAATACCACGCGCACCAGGCCATTTTCGAAGGTCTGTTGCGGCAAGAACGCGTAGGACAACAGGTAGCCGTCCTGTTGATAGCGACGCGTGATGCTGCGGGTGGCTTCGATCAATTGCGCGAGGTTGGTTTCATGGCCGAGCAACGCAGCGTAAGCCTTGGCCGTTTCGGTCAGTGGGTAGATCGTACCGCCCTCGATCTGCAGCTTGCGGATGGTGACTTTGGTGTCCATCTGCAACGGCTGGTTCTGGGTGGCGGGCGCTTGCGGCACCTGGGTTTGTGGCGTGACGGGTCGATAGGCGTCGGCAGGTAGGTTAGGCACTGGCAGATTGCGAATGGTGTCGTTGCTGTTGAGGAAGCTGGGAAGGGTCTCGGCCTGAACGTAAGCACTGAGGGTAAGTAATAACAACGGAGTCAACACGCGCATAGGACACTCCATGGTCAGACTGCAGCAGCGTCTCGGGCCCGCCGGGTTCTGGGACGCGGTTCGGGAGGGCATGGCATCAAGCCCATAAAAAAGACGAGAGACTTATAGGGTCTCTCGTCTCAACCAAGCGTAGGCGCTGTAGGGGAGGCCGTCTAATCGGCCAGGTGCAATTCTATTTTTTACCGGTCAGACCGTTTAACAAACCTCCCAGACCACCACTTGTGCCGGTGCTTGCGCTGCCACTGGCCGGGGCGCTGGTGCCGGCGCCGACGGTCAGACCGCCGAGCAGGCCACCACCGCTGCCGGTACCGCCGGTGACCAACCCACCTACCGCGCCCACGGTGTTGCCGACTGCGGTGACGGTGGTGCCTACGGCGTTAGTCACCGGGTTGGCGTTGGCTGCGGTCAACGTTGTGCCGACACCGCTGACTGCGCCGCCGACTTGCGTTACCAGACCGTTGACCGGCGCGCCGACGCCTGTGGTAGTGCCGACATTTTGCGTCAGGCTGGAAACACCGGTTGTCACAGGGTTCAGGGCTGCGCCGACGGTAGTTGCCACGCTTGCAACCGGCGCCGTGGCGGCGGTATTGGCGACGCCATTACCACCGATCACGGTGCCGAGCGAGGCGACGGTGCCGCCCAGTGCGCCGCCGGTTACACCTGCTGCGCTGACAGTGCCATTGGTGTTACCGGCATTCAGACCGTTACCCACGTTGGCCACCAGGCCACCCACCAATTCTGGCAAGCCTGAGGCAGGCGCAGTGCTGGCGGGAGCGACATAACCGCCGGACTTGTCGAGCACGCTGCCAACGCCGGTCAACGCACCGCCCACGACAGTCGTGACAGGGTTGCCCGCACCGCCGGCACTGGCCACTTGACCACCCACGCCTGTGACGGTACTGCCGACTTTATTCAGCAGACCATTGACCGGAGTGCCCAGGCCGGTGGCAGTGCCGAGGTTGCCGGTGGTGTTTTCCACCAGGGAAACCACAGGCACCAGCACTTTACTGCCAACGGTATTCGTCAACGAGCCCAATGGGCCAGTGGTACTGGCGGTGCTGAGGGTATCGCCGAGCATGGTGACTGCCTGACCGGCAGTGCTAACCAGGCCGCCCGCTGCTGTGCCTACGCCACCGGTCAAGCCGCCCACCACCGGCACGCCACTCAGCGTGGTGCCCAGGGATTGGCCCGCAGTGGAAACACCGGTGCCCAGGTTGGCGACGCCGTTGCCTACGCCAGCAACCGTTTTGCCCAGGGAATTGCTGTCGGTACCCAGGGAGCCCAGGCCTGTCGTCACACCGGTGCCGATACTGGTGACGGCATTGCCAGTGGACGTGACCAGGCCGCCAGCGGTAACGCCGACAATTGGAACACCATTCAAGCTCGAACCAATGTTGCCCACCGCGGTACCTACGTTACCGACAGTGGTGCCCAGAGCGCCGACAATCTGGCCTGTTACCAGAGGTGTAGTTATCGAGCCAGTGCCGCCGCCTGTGCCACCGCCGGTTCCGCCACCGGTTCCGCCACCGGTTCCGCCGCCCGTGCCGCCGCCTGTGCCACCACCGGTTCCGCCACCAGCGCCGCCGCCAGTGCCACCACCGGTTCCGCCAACAGTGCCACCGCCCGTGCCACCGCCAGTACCGCCGCCAGTGCCACCGATTCCGCCGCCCGTGCCGCCGCCAGTGCCACCACCGGTTCCGCCGCCCGTGCCTCCGTCAGTACCGCCACCGGTTCCACCGCCCGTACCGCCACCAGTACCGCCGCCCGTGCCTCCGTCAGTACCGCCACCGGTTCCACCGCCCGTACCGCCACCAGTACCGCTGCCCGTGCCGCCGTCAGTACCACCGCCGGTTCCGCCACCCGTTCCGCCCGAGCCGCCACCTGTGCCCGCGCCTGTTCCCGCACCTGCGTCAGGAGAGGATGCCGCCACGCTGCTGTGATGCCCGCCACCGCCGCTGCTGCAGCCACCGAGGCTCATCGCCATGATCAGGGCCAGCGCGGTACTTGTTTTCCATAACACTACTTGAGTTTGAGTTTTCATGATTGAGTTCCCTTGCACCTGTACAACCTTGGTTGTTTCAAACGCTCGTTATTTCTTGGGATAGCGATACGTTTGTCCGTGTGGTTATCACAGACCCGGGGACTCTTTCTCGCAACGCTCAACTTGGTATTAACGATTTATATACACAAGGTCTTAATCGGCTTAATAGCTAATACGAAGGGTGTAATAGAGGGGCGTCTAAAGTTAGCGATGCTTTACATATCAGTGGGTTGAATAAAAAAGCGGACGTCAGGGCGTCCGCTATAACTTAGGGTGTATATATACAATTAAATGGCGCGTTTCACGCAATCGGGCGCCACTTGCCCGCCATATGCTGAAGGTCACCCGTTCCCTTTAACAGCAACTCGCCGCTGGCACCTGCGGCACGGGTCAGTAAGATGACTTCACTGGGCAGGCGGACGGGCTTGTTGAATTCGACCTCTATTTCAACATTGGCAGCAGGCAAATACTCATTCAGCGCGGCCAGCGTTCGTGCCAGGCTCCACAGCCCGTGGGCAATTGCTTGCGGGAAGCCGAAGAGTTTGGCTGTCAACGCACTCAGGTGGATCGGATTGTAGTCCCCGGATACCCGGGCATATCGGCGACCGATATCGGCGGGTGCTTTCCAGCGGGCCAACTCGCTGACGTCAGCGGAGGCCGACAAGTGATCATCGTGCGTTGCGCCTTCCAGTTTCACCCCGCGACAGAGCATTCGGCTCTCGGCTTCCCACAACAGACCCAGCGAATCCTCCACGGTGGTCACGATATCAAAGGTCGCTCCCTTGGCATGGGGCTGGAGGTTGTTCGCGTACACCCCCACCATCAGGTTGCTCACTCCCCCCAACGGGCGATGGATGCGGATGCGGTTGCTCAGGTGAATCAGCCCCAGCAGCGGGAACGGAAACTGTTTGTCGGTGAGTAATTGCATTTGCAAACCAAACGCCAGGACATGTGGGTACGTGCCCGGCAGAACCGGGCTGTCCGCAAACCCGCACACCTTGCGATAAGCGGCCACGTCCTCGGGGTTCACGCGTAGGTGGCAGCGCAGCCCTGCATCAGGCAACGTACTGCCGGTGATCTTGCGCTTGAGCGCGGCCCGCCAGTACAGCGGCGGCAGAAACGGGGTGCTGTCTAATGTCTGCCACTCCATGCTTACGCTCCCAGCAGGCTTTGCCCGCACACCCGCAACGCTTGGCCGCTGACGGCTCCAGAACCCGGCTGGCCGAGCCAGGCCACGGCTTCGGCCACGTCTTGCGGCAAGCCACCCTGGCCCAGTGAGCTCATGCGGCGCCCGGCCTCACGCAGGGCGAAGGGAATGTGCGCGGTCATCTGGGTTTCGATAAAACCAGGGGCGACCGCGTTGATGCTGATGCCGCGTTCTTTGAGCAAGGGTGCCCACGCCTGTGCCAGGCCGATCAAGCCGGCCTTGCTGGCGGCATAATTGGTTTGCCCACGGTTGCCGGCAATGCCGCTGATGGAAGCCAGCAGCACCACACGACCATTATCGTGCAGCGTGCCGCTGTCCAGCAGGGCTTTGGTCAGCACTTGCGGCGCGTTGAGATTGACCGCCAGCACGGCGTCCCAGTATTCCGGGGTCATATTGGCCAGGGTTTTATCGCGGGTGATGCCGGCGTTGTGCACCACGATGTCGATGCCGTCCGGCAGGTGTTCGATTAATTGCGCAGCGGCGTCTTCGGCGCAGATATCCAGCACGATAGTGCGCGCACCCAGGCGCGCGGCAAGGGCGTCGAGATCAGCCTTGGCCTGGGGCACGTCCAGCACGATCACTTCGGCACCGTCGCGGGCCAGGGTTTCGGCAATGGCGGCGCCAATGCCACGCGCGGCGCCAGTGACCAGCGCCTTGCGCCCGGCCAGCGGGCGAGTCCAATCCTCGACCGGCGTGGCGCAGGCTTGCAGGCGAATCACCTGGCCGGAGATATAGGCACTTTTGGGTGAGAGGAAAAAGCGCAGAGCGCCCTCCAACTGGTCCTCGGCGCCTTCGCCGACATACAACAATTGCAGCACGCCGCCGCTGCGCAGCTCCTTGGCCAGGGACCGGCTGAAGCCTTCGAGGGCACGCTGTGCGCTGGCGGCGAACGGATCGCTGAGGGTTTCCGGGGCGCGGCCAAGGATCACCACGTGGGCGCTGTGCTCAAGATTTTTCAGCAACGGCTGAAAGAACTCGCGCAGCTGTTTGAGCTGGTCGGTGTGCTGCAAGTCGCTGGCATCGAACACCACGGCCTTGAGTTTGGGGCCATGCCCGGGGATCCACGCGGGCGCTGCCAATGGCTCGGGGCCGTAGCTGTAAATGGCGTCGGTGAGTTTATTGGCAAACGGCAGCACCTTGGCCGCGAGCGCGCCGCCGCCCAGCAACAGCGCACCTTCCACCGGACGCAGGCGCCCGGCCTGCCAGCGTTCCAGGCGTACCGGTGACGGCAGGCCAATGGCGGCGACCAGGCGATGGCCGAGGCTTGAGTTGGCGAAGTCGATATAACGGTCAGACATGGAACGCTCTCCGAGTGCTGGGGTTCAAACGGTGGACCATCAAGAGGTGAAAGTCGTTCGATTGAGCCTAGGCTAGTCTCACAGACTCACCTCATAACCTTCAGGGAGCTTTCCATGACTCAATTGCGCCGTGTAGCGATCATTGGCGGTAATCGCATCCCCTTCGCCCGCTCCAATGGCCCTTATGCCACGGCGAGTAATCAGGCGATGTTGACGGCGGCGCTGGAAGGCCTGATCGAACGCTACAACCTGCACGGCCTGCGCATCGGCGAGGTGGCGGCGGGTGCGGTGCTCAAGCATTCACGGGATTTCAACCTGACCCGCGAGTGCGTGCTGGGCTCGCGCCTGTCGCCGCAAACGCCGGCGTACGACATTCAGCAGGCGTGCGGTACCGGCCTGGAAGCTGCGTTGCTGGTGGCCAACAAGATCGCTCTGGGCCAGATCGAATGTGGGATTGCCGGTGGCGTCGACACCACGTCCGACGCGCCGATCGGGGTGAATGAGGGGCTGCGCAAGATCCTGCTGCAAGCCAACCGCAGCAAGTCCATGGCGGATAAGTTAAAAGTCTTGTTACAACTTCGTCCGCATCACCTCAAACCGGAACTGCCGCGTAATGGCGAGCCGCGCACCGGCTTGTCGATGGGCCAGCACTGCGAGTTGATGGCGCAGACCTGGCAAATCCCCCGCGCCGAGCAGGATCAACTGGCGCTGGAGAGCCACCAGAAAATGGCCGCGTCCTACGCCGAAGGCTGGCACAACGATTTACTCACGCCCTTTCTGGGTCTTACCCGTGACAACAACTTGCGCCCGGACTTGACCCTGGAAAAACTCGCCAGCCTCAAACCGGTGTTCGAACGCAGCGAAAAGGGCACGCTCACCGCCGGCAACTCGACGCCGCTGACCGACGGCGCCTCCCTGGTATTGCTGGGCAGTGAAGCCTGGGCCAAGGAGCGGGGTTTGCCGATCCTCGCCTACTTGCGCGATGGTGAAGCGGCCGCGGTGGATTTCGTCAACGGTGCCGAAGGGCTATTGATGGCGCCGGTGTACGCCGTGCCGCGCCTGCTGGCGAGGAATGGCCTGACATTGCAGGACTTCGATTACTACGAGATTCACGAAGCGTTCGCTGCCCAGGTGTTGTGCACGCTCAAGGCCTGGGAAGATGCCGACTACTGCAAGACGCGCCTGGGGCTGGATGCGCCGCTGGGCGCCATTGACCGCAGCCGGCTGAACGTCAAAGGCAGTTCATTGGCGGCCGGGCACCCGTTTGCCGCCACCGGCGGGCGCATCGTCGCCAATCTGGCCAAATTGCTGGATGCAGCGGGCAAGGGCCGCGGGCTGATTTCGATCTGCGCCGCCGGCGGTCAGGGGGTGACGGCGATCATCGAACGGTAATTGCCGACAAAATTGGCCTATTGCATGCATTCTTCAGTGGTCAGAGGTCGGTAGCCCCTCCCACCGGCGAGCTGATTGCCGTATAACGAGTGCCATACGCGTATTTGGTAATAAAGGACCCACAATAAAAGCTGATGAAGACTCCTAAACGCATTGAACCCCTGATCGAAGACGGTCTGGTCGACGAAGTGCTGCGCCCACTCATGAGTGGTAAAGAAGCAGCTGTTTATGTGGTGCGCTGCGGCAACGAATTGCGTTGCGCCAAGGTTTACAAGGAGGCTAATAAACGAAGTTTTCGTCAGGCGTCCGAATACCAGGAAGGCCGCAAGGTCCGCAACAGCCGCCAGGCCCGGGCCATGGCCAAGGGCTCCAAGTTCGGCAAGAAAGAAACCGAAGACGCCTGGCAGAACGCTGAAGTCGCGGCATTATTCCGTCTGGCGGGTGCGGGCGTTCGCGTGCCCAAGCCGTACGACTTCCTTGAAGGCGTGCTGTTGATGGAACTGGTGGCCGACGAATACGGCGATGCGGCCCCGCGCTTGAACGACGTCACGCTGGAGCCGGACCAGGCGCGCGAATACCACGCCTTCCTGATTTCCCAGATCGTACTGATGCTGTGTACCGGCCTGGTGCACGGTGACCTGTCCGAGTTCAACGTACTGCTCACGCCGACGGGCCCGGTGATCATCGACCTGCCCCAGGCGGTGGATGCGGCGGGCAACAACCACGCGTTCAGCATGCTGGAGCGGGATGTGGGCAACATGGCTTCCTACTTCGGGCGCTTTGCCCCGGAGTTGAAGACGACCAAGTACGCCAAGGAAATGTGGGCGTTGTATGAAGCCGGCACCTTGCACCCGGCCAGCATCTTGACCGGCGAGTTCGACGAGCCGGAAGAGTTGGCGGACGTGGGCGGTGTGATCCGCGAGATCGAAGCGGCGCGGCTGGATGAAGAGCGTCGCCAGGCGATACGGGCGGCGGATGATGCGCCTGCGAGTAAAGTGCCCGACGAGCCACCGCCGCCGCCCTGGATGCAGTAAGGCTCAGTACGGCGATCGAATGTGGGAGCTGGCTTGCCTGCGATAGCATCACCGCGGTGTAACTGACATACCGAGGTGTCTGCATCGCAGGCAAGCCAGCTCCCACAGGTGTGTTGTGTGCATCCGCTCAGGCACAACAATTGCCCGACGCCAACTCCTTGAGAATCGGACAATCCGGCCGATGATCGCCCTGGCAGTGCTCCACCAGGTCCTGCAACGTATCGCGCAGTTGCCCCAGCTCCAGAATCTTCTGATTCAGCGCCTCGATGTGCTGGCGCGCCAAGGCTTTTACGTCGGCGCTGGCCCGCTGCCGGTCTTGCCACAAGGTCAGCAGCTTGCCGACCTCTTCCAACGAAAACCCCAAGTCCCGCGAGCGTTTGATAAACGCAAGCGTGTGCAAGTCGTCGGCGCCATACACCCGATAGCCACTGTCGGTGCGGTGCGCCGCTTTGAGCAGGCCGATGGATTCGTAATAGCGAATCATCTTCGCGCTCAGCCCGCTCTGACGGGCTGCCTGGCCGATGTTCATGGGTGTTGATCCTCCAAATCCTTGGGCTTCCAGGTTTTCAACAGTAACGCATTGCTCACCACACTGACGCTGGACAAGGCCATGGCCGCACCCGCCAATACCGGGTTGAGGAAGCCGAACGCCGCCAGCGGAATACCGATCAAGTTATACACAAAGGCCCAGAACAGGTTCTGGCGGATTTTGGCGTAGGTCTTGCGGCTGATCTCCAGCGCGGCCGGCACCAGGCGTGGGTCGCCGCGCATCAGGGTGATCCCGGCCGCGTGCATCGCCACGTCGGTGCCGCCGCCCATGGCGATACCGATGTCGGCGGCGGCCAAGGCCGGGGCGTCATTGATGCCGTCGCCGACCATCGCCACTGCACCGGTTTTTTTCAGCTCGGCGACGGTGGCGGCCTTATCGGTGGGAAGGACTTCGGCGTGTACATCGTCGATACCCAGGGCTTCGGCCACTACACGAGCACTGCCGCGGTTGTCGCCGGTGAGCAAATGGCTGCTGATGTGCCGGGCCTTGAGTTGTGCCACCGCCTCCAGTGCGCCGGGCTTGAGGGTGTCGCCAAAAGCGAACAGCCCCAGCACACGGGGTTGTGCGCCTTGTTCGATCAACCAGGATAACGTGCGGCCTTCGGCTTCCCACGCCTTGGCGGAGTCGGCCAGGTTGCCTGCATTCAAGCCGTTCTCTTCCAGCATTCGACGGTTGCCCAGCTCCAGTTGCCGGCCGTCAAGCGTGCCGGCAATGCCGCGCCCGGTCAGCGATTGGCTGGCGCTTACATCCGCCACGTGCAGCCCTTTTTCGCTGCAGGCATCCAGCACGGCCTTGGCCAATGGGTGCTCGCTGCCGCGCTGCAGCGCGCCGGCTTGTTGCAGCAGCAGAGCCTCATTACCGTCCACCGCCGCCAAATGCGCAATTTTTGGCGTGCCGGAGGTGAGGGTGCCGGTCTTGTCGAAGACCACGGCGCTGACGTCATGGGCGCGCTCCAGCGCTTCGGCATCCTTGATCAGAATGCCGTAGCGCGCGGCGACGCCGGTGCCGGCCATGATCGCCGTCGGTGTGGCCAGCCCCAATGCGCACGGGCAGGCAATTACCAGCACAGCGACGGCATTAATGATCGCGGTTTCCAGCGGTGCACCGTACAGCCACCAGCCCACCAATGTGATCAGCGCCAGCACCAGCACGGCGGGCACAAAGACTTGACTGACCTTATCCACCAGTTTCTGGATCGGGGCTTTGGCCGCCTGGGCGTCTTCCACCAGGCGGATGATCTGTGCCAACACACTTTCCCCGCCAACAGCCCGGGTGCGCACCAACAAACGGCCCTCACCGTTGATGGCGCCGCCGGTGACCTTGTCACCCGGCTGTTTCGGCACGGGCAGGCTTTCGCCGCTGATCAAGGCTTCGTCGGCATGGCTCTGGCCGTCCACGACTTCGCCATCCACCGGGATGCGTTCGCCGGGCTTCACCAGCACCAGGTCGTCGAGCTTTAACGCGCTGATGGCGACGTCTTCTTCGCGTCCTTCAAGCACGCGAATCGCGCGCTCGGGGCGCAAGGCTTCGAGGGCGCGGATGGCACTGGCGGTCTGGCGTTTGGCGCGGCTTTCCAGGTACTTACCGAGCAGCACCAGGGCGATCACCACGGCGGAGGCTTCGAAGTACAGATGCGGCAGGGTGCCTGCGGGCGCGGTGAGCCATTCATACAGGCTCAGGCCGTAACCGGCGCTGGTACCGATGGCGACCAGCAAATCCATATTGCCTGCGCCGGCGCGTACGGCTTTCCAGGCGGCGATATAGAAACGCGCGCCCAAAATGAACTGCACCGGCGTGGCCAGGGCGAACTGCACCCAGGCAGGGAGCATCCAGTGCAGGCCGAAGGGCTCCACGAGCATCGGTAGAACCAACGGCAGTGCTAATACAATCGCCAGCAGCAACGCCCAACGCTCGCGGTACAGGCGTTGGGCTTGATTGGCGTCGGTAACGGTTTCGCTTTGGGGCAGCGTGGCGGTGTAACCGGCTTTGTCGACGGCGGCGATCAATACTGCGGGGTCCATTTTGCCCAGCACTTCGACATGCGCGCGTTCATTGGCCAGGTTGACGCTGACGCTTTGCACCCCTGGCACTTTGCCCAACGCCCGCTCGACGCGACCGGCGCAGCTGGCGCAGGTCATGCCGCCGATGGGCAGGTCAAATGTGGTGGATCCATTCATGGGGCAGTCCTCCAGAAGAAGTTGCCCCTAGGATCAACCTTGACCTGTGGGGAAGGTCAAGCGCCTTTAATATTCCAGTGCAGCGGGTTTCAGGTACATGCCGTCCGGGCCTTGGGCGATCCGCAACTTGCGTATGTCGCCGGCTTTCAGCGTGATGTTCTGCGCCGGCGGGGCGAGCATGCCCGGCAGGCAACCAGGCGATTGGCCCGGCAGCAGCTTCAGGCGCAGCGACACATTGCCAGCAGGCAAGTTAAACGAGGTGGCCTGTTCCTGAAACAGACGCCCGGCCAACTGGTCCTGAATGTAGAGGCCGATCTCGCAGTTGGTCGGTACTTCCAGGCGTTCGCGGGAGATGATCAGCACCGCATAATCCTCATCGGCGCAGGCCATGGGCGCAGCGGCAGACAAGCTCAACAGGCCGATAAGGCTAAAAAACGACCAGCGCATGGCGAATGCTCCGTGGTTCATATCTAAGAGAAATGAAGCTTGGCCGAGGCGGCGGCTGAATACCAGCCCGGCCGACAGTTTCAACGCTTGACCTTGCCATCGTGGCAAGGTCAAAACTGGCCACAACCTCATCAAAGGAGTCATGTCATGCAAGTATTCAGCGTTGAAGGAATGACCTGCGGCCATTGCGTCCGGGCGGTTACCCAGGCGGTGCAAAGCCAGGACCCGGCGGCGAGCGTCAAGGTCGACCTGGCGGCGAAAGCAGTGAGTGTTGAAAATAGCCATCTGTCTGCCGATCAGGTCATCAGCCTGATCACTGAAGAAGGCTACAACGCCAAGCTTGCTTGAGTTTTTTGATAGTTAGCGAGCTATCGTAATGTTCAGGGCACCCAAGCGCGGCTAGACTGTCGGGCTGCCGACTCACTTGGGTGTCTGATGAACCTCCGCATAATCCTGATCCTGGGCGCCTTGAGCGCCTTCGCGCCGTTGGCGATCGACTTTTACCTGCCGGGCTTTCCGGCAATGGCCACGGCTTTCGCGACCGATGAAAAACATATCCAGCTGACCCTGGCGGTGTATTTCGGCGGCCTGGCCATCGGCCAATTGATTTACGGCCCACTGGCGGACCGCTTTGGTCGGCGCGTGCCGCTGCTCAGCGGCGTCACCCTGTTTACCTTGGCGTCCTTCGCCTGCGCTTATGCGCCGTCGTTGGAATGGCTGATCGGCGCGCGCTTCGTGCAGGCCCTGGGTGGCTGCGCGGGCATGGTGATTTCACGGGCGGTAGTCAGCGATAAATGTGATGCCGTGGGTTCGGCCAAGGTTTATTCGCAACTGATGCTGGTCACCGGCCTGGCGCCGATCCTCGCGCCTTTGGCGGGTGGGGTGATGGTCGGGTTGTGGGGTTGGCAGTCGATCTTCCTGGCGTTGTCGGTGTTCAGCGTCATGGCGGCCATTGCCGTGGCCGTCGGGTTGCCGGAAACCTTTCCGGCCAACCAGCCTCGCCAGCCGTTGTCCGGGTCACTGCGCCGCTACGCCGCGCTGTTGTCAGACCGGGTTTACCTCGGCTACGCCTTGACCGGCGGCATCTCGATTGCCGGGATGTTTGCCTACATCGCCGGCTCACCGTTCGTATTCATCAAGCTGTACGGTGTGCCTGCCGAGCATTACGGCTGGCTGTTCGGCTCCAACGCCGCCGGCTTTATCCTGGTAGCACAGCTCAATGCGCGTTTGCTGGCCAAGCGTGGCCCGGCGTTTTTGCTGTCGCGCACGGTGTGGGTCTACGTAGCGGCAGCGTTGACGCTGCTAGGCATTGCCGCCCTGCGCACTGAAGCCTTGTGGCCATTGCTCGTGCCGCTGTTTATCTGCATCGCCAGCCTGGGCTGCATTTTGCCCAACACGTCGGCCTGCGCCATGAGCGGGCAGGGTGCGCGGGCCGGCAGTGCGTCGGCGCTGCTTGGCTGCATTCAGTTTGGTGTGGCGGCGGGCGCGGCGTCGCTGGTGGGCGTATTGCATGACGGCACGGCCATGCCGATGGCGATTGTCATCAGCGTGTGCGGTGTGTTGGCGGTGACCATTGCAATGTCGACCCAGCGCCTGCAACGGGCGAGGGCCGCACAGGCGCAGGTCTGAGGTACGGATCAGCCGGCGGCGGAACGTTGCTGGCTGAGGGGAATGCGGTGGGGCGCCTGGATACGCGCCTGCAGGGTGTCGGCAAAGGCACGGGCCTCGGCTTCATTGCGGAAGGTGAAGGCGTCGCCGTCGAGGCTGACTTGCCATTTGTTGCCTGGGGATTTTGCTAACGCTCTTATCAGGATCTTCATTGCTGACTTCCTCACGTAAAAGAATCGTGGCAAAGGCGGCCAATATAAACCCGAAAGCGCTCACAAATATGACAAAGATCAACTCTCTGACTAGCGGTGCGGTCCATTACTCACATGAATAATGCACCACACCGACAGACTTTCTATTAGAACCCTTCCAGCACAATCTTGCCCTTGGCCTTGCCGCTTTCCAGCAGCGCATGGGCACGGCGCAGGTTTGCCGCATTGATCACACCGAAGTGCTCGCCCACCGTGGTTTTCAAGGTGCCGGCGTCGATCAGTTCTGCCACGCGGTTGAGCAGGTTGTGTTGTTCGATCATGTCCGGCGTCTCGAACATCGAGCGTGTGTACATGAACTCCCAGTGCAGCGACAGGCTCTTGCGCTTGAGCTTGCTCACATCCAGCGCCTTGGGGTCGTCGATCAATGCCAGCTTGCCTTGAGGTTCCAGGGCTTCCACCAGTTGGTCCAGGTGATGGTCGGTCTGGGTCAGGCTGGCAACGTGGGTCACGTGTGGGTGGCCGGCGTTTTTCAGCGCTTCGCTCAACGGTTGGCTGTGATCGATCACCAGGTCGGCGCCGAGCGCCTTTGCCCATTCCTGGGTTTCCGGGCGCGAGGCGGTGCCGATGACTTTCAGCGCGGTGAGCTGGCTGGCCAGTTGGGTCAGGATCGAACCCACACCGCCAGCGGCGCCGACGACCAGCAGGCTCTGGCCTTCGTCCTGTTTCCCTTCACGTACTTGCAGGCGTTCAAACAGCAGCTCCCAAGCGGTGATGGCGGTCAGCGGCAGCGCGGCGGCATCGCTGAAACCCAGGCTTTTGGGCATGTGGCCGACGATGCGTTCATCCACCGTGTGCAGCTCGCTGTTACCGTCCGGGCGGACCAGGGAGCCGGCGTAGAACACCTTGTCACCGGCTTTGAACAACGTCACTTCGCTGCCGACGGCCTTGACCACACCGGCCACGTCCCAGCCCAGCACCTTGGCGGCGCCATTTTCCGGGGCTACGTTCTGGCGCACCTTGGTGTCCACCGGGTTGACCGAGATGGCTTTGACCTCCACCAGCAAGTCGCGTGGGCCGGCGACGGGCTCTGGCAGTTCGATGTCTTGCAGGGATTTTGGATCGTTGATCGGCAGTGAGGCGTAGTAGGCAATAGCTTTCATGGGGACTCCGGAAAAAGACGGTAATCAGGCGAGAAACTTCAGGCGCTTGAGTTCGAAGTGTTCGATCACATCGGCAGCCTTGGCGCGGAAGTTCTGGATATGCGGGCTCTGGTCGTGATCGGCCAGCGCTGCCTCGTCACTCCAGCGTTCGAGCATGTAGAAGGTCTCGGGGTGTTGCAGGTCCTGATGCAGGTCGTACTGCTCGCAACCGGCTTCGAGGCGGGTCGGTTCCAGCAAATCGCGCAACAGGGGCTCGAGGGTGGCGTGTTGGCCGGGTTTGGCGATCAGCGTGGCGATGACGTTAAAGGCAGCGGACATATTCGACTCCTGGCACGTGATGAACGGTATGGGCAGATGATTGGCTATTTCCCATCAAGATAAAAGCGGCTAAAACAGCAGTCTGTTTCAATAGAATTTTGATAGTGGGTGGGAATGCATGCTGCGCTTTGATGATTTGCAGTTGTTTGTGCGGGCGGCGGACCTGGGCAGTTTGTCGGCGGCGGCACGGGTGATGGACCTGTCGCCCGCGGTAGCCAGCGCCGCGTTGAAGCGTATCGAGCAGCAACTCGGTGCACGCTTGCTGGCACGTTCCACCCGCAGCCTGCGTTTGACTGCCGAGGGCGAGGGCTTCCTGGAATATGCCCGCGCCGCGTTGAGTTCGCTGGACGAAGGGCGGCGCTTGTTGGCCAGCGGGCAGGACCATGTCAGCGGCGTGTTGCAACTGTCGGCACCTTCGGACTTCGGGCGTAATCAGTTGTTGCCGTGGCTGGATGAGTTTCAGCGTGAATACCCGCAACTGAACATACGCCTGCTGCTCGGCGACCGGATGGCCGACCTGTTCCGCCAGCCGGTGGACATCGCGCTGCGCTACGGCGAGCCTGAAGACTCCAGCCTGATCGCGCTGCCCATCGCCCCGGATAATATCCGGGTGCTGTGCGCCGCACCCAGCTACCTCGCCCGGCATGGCGAACCCCGCCATCTGGAGCAACTGGCCCAGCACAATTGCCTGCTGTACATGCTCGGCAGTCGTGTGCACGACCATTGGAGTTTTCACGATGGCAAACGCGAGGTCAGCCTGACGGTGACCGGGGACCGCTTCAGTGACGACGCCGATGTGGTGCGCCGCTGGGCAGTGGCGGGGGTCGGCATTGCCTACAAATCCTGGCTGGATGTGAGCAGCGACGTTTTGGCCGGGCGCTTGCGCTTGATCCTGCCGGAGTTGCGTGGCGAGCGTACGCCGCTCAATTTGCTGTGCGCCCACCGTGCGCAATTGAGCAAACCCATTAACCTGCTGCGGGAAATGCTCGTGTCCCGTTGTGCGGTTTTGACCGCGCAGCGGCCGGGGCCATTGCGTACTGCGTAATCGCCTTCACTACAGCAGGAAATTTCACTCAGATCCTGTCCCAATCCGCGCTGTCAGACGCCGCGGAGCGGGCGGTTTGCGCCCTTATACTTCGGTTCCAACCGCAGCAGACAAATGATTTAACAAGGAGTGAATACATGGAAGAAGCACCTTGCATCAGTCAGATCGCCAGCTTGCTCGCTGAACCCAAGCGCACCGCGATGCTCTGGTCCTTGATGGACGGCTCGGCAAAGACTTCGGATGAGTTGGCGACACTCGCCGGGCTGTCAGCGGCATCGGCCAATGCGCATTTGGCACGTCTGACGGGCGGCGGTTTGCTGCGGATCGAGGCTCGGCGTGGCAAGCGGCTCTATCGTGTAGCGGCTACCGATGTGAGTGCCGCTATCGATGCCTTGGCCAGTACCACCATGGCCAGCGCGGCGCGTGGTTCACCGCTGGCTGTGCCGCAGGCATTGGCAGCCCCGGCATCATTGCGTCATGCCCGGTTATGTCATGGGCATCTGGGCGGTGAGTTGGCGGCAAGGCTGTACCGGCGGATGCTGGAAGCAGGCTGGATCAACCGTCATGAACAGCGCACCGACGTCACCGTCAAGGGCGCTCAGCATCTGGCGGGCCTGGGTATTTTTACCCAGGCACTGGCAGCACCCCTGGCCTGCGACTGTGTTGATTGGAGTCAGCAGCAACCGCACTTGGGGGGCACGTTGGGGGTGGGGCTGTTGCAACTCTTTTTACAGTCCGGATGGATCAACGTGATCAACGAGTCCTGCGCTTTGTCGGTGACCGATATCGGGCTTGCGCAAATCAACCGGCTGACTGCGGGATAGACGCAAGCGTCGTTCAGAGTTTCAGTCAGGTCGTATCCAGCAATAACCGGGCAAAACGATGCCGCACACTCGCTTTGGGGATTTTTCACACAGGGGTGCGGCATGGGTATGCAAGGCTATAGCGCAGCGGAACGGTTGGAACGGTTGCCCATCAGCGGTTACCACCGAATCATCTTCATCATCATCGCCCTGGCGTTTTTCTTCGACTCCATGGACCTGGCGATGATGACCTTCCTTTTAGGTTCGATCAAAACCGAGTTCGGCCTGAGCACTGCCCAGGCGGGGTTACTCGCCAGTTCGAGCTTTTTCGGCATGGTGGTCGGTGCTTCTTTATCCGGCATGTTGGCTGATCGTTTTGGGCGCAAACCGGTGTTCCAGTGGAGCATCGTGTTGTGGGGCATCGCCAGCTACCTGTGTTCCACGGCGCAGACGGTGGAGACGCTGACGCTGTTTCGCATCCTGCTGGGGATCGGCATGGGCATGGAGTTTCCGATCGCGCAGTCGATGCTTTCAGAACTGATCCCCGCCAAAGGGCGCGGGCGCTATATCGCCTTGATGGATGGCTTCTGGCCTTTGGGTTTTGTCGCGGCGGGTGTGCTGTCTTATTTCCTGCTGCCAGTGATTGGATGGCGGGACATCTTTTTGGTGTTGGCGGTGCCGGCGGTGTTTGTGTTGGCGATTCGATTTTTTATCCCGGAGTCGCCGCGCTGGCTTGAGCAGGCAGGGCGGCATGAGGCTGCAGATAAGGTGTTGCAGGGCATTGAGCGCAAAGTGCGTGAGTCCCTGGGCCGCGCTGACTTGCCGGAGCCGATTGCCTTGCCACGTGTGGAGAGCGTGCCGGGCACTTTTTTCTCGGCGTTTCAGCAATTGTGGTCGGCGCAGTACCGCCAGCGCACGATGATGATCTGGAGCGTGTGGTTTTTTGCCTTGCTCGGCTTCTACGGGCTGACGTCCTGGCTGAGTGCGTTATTGCAGCAGTCGGGTTTTGCCGTGACGCAGTCGGTGTACTACACGGTGATCATTTCCCTGGGCGGGATTCCCGGGTTCCTGATGGCGGCCTGGCTGGTGGAGCGCTGGGGGCGCAAACCGGTGTGCGTCGTGACATTGCTGGGCGGCGGGGTGATGGCGTTTTTGTATGGGCAAAGTGCGGTATTCGGCGGCAACGTAGGGCTGCTGATTACTTCAGGGTTGTTGATGCAGTTCTTTCTGTTTGGCATGTGGGCGGTGCTGTACACCTACACGCCTGAGCTGTATCCCACCTCGGCACGGGCGACGGGCTCCGGGTTTGCGTCGGCGATTGGCCGGGTCGGGTCGTTGCTGGGGCCGTTGGTGACCGGGCTGGTGTTCCCGATAACCGGGCAGGGCGGGGTGTTTGCCCTGGGCGCGCTGTGCTTTGCGGTGGCGGCGCTGGTGGTGTGGGTGTTCGGGAAGGAGACGAAGGGCAAGACGCTGGAAGAGCTCACCGAGGCGTGAGACTGATGAGGTCAATGTGGGAGCCGGGCTTGCCCGCGATAGCGGTAGGCCAGGCTATAGATGGCTGACTGATACACCGCCATCGCAGGCAAGCCAGCTCCCACATTGATCTCTGTTGCGTCAGCTGTAGTTGCTTATGGTTTTACCAACCGCGCATCCAGGCTGTTCTGCGCCAGGCGTTTGGCCTGGTCCTGGGTCATGCCCAGCGAGGTGTGCAGCGCGTGGAAGTTCTCGGTGACATAACCGCCGAAGTACGCCGGATCATCCGAGTTCACGGTCACCTTCACGCCACGCTCGAGCATGTCGAGGATGTTGTGTTGATCCATGTCATCGAACACGCACAGCTTGGTGTTGGACAACGGGCACACAGTCAGCGGGATCTGCTCGTCGATGATCCGTTGCATCAAACGCTCGTCTTCGATAGCGCGCACGCCATGGTCGATCCGCTGGATTTTCAGCAGGTCGAGGGCTTCCCAGATGTACTCGGGCGGGCCTTCTTCGCCGGCGTGGGCCACGGTGAGGAAGCCTTCATGACGGGCACGGTCGAACACACGCTGGAACTTGCTCGGCGGGTGACCCATTTCCGAACTGTCCAGGCCCACGGCCACAAACGCGTCACGGAACGGCAGCGCCTGGTCGAGGGTTTTCTCGGCTTCGGCTTCACTCAAATGGCGCAGGAAACTGAGGATCAAGCCGCTGGTGATGCCCAGTTGCTGTTCGCCATCTTTGAGTGCCGCCGCGATGCCGTTCAGCACCACTTCAAATGGCACGCCACGGTCGGTGTGGGTTTGCGGATCGAAGAATGGCTCGGTGTGGATCACGTTCTGTTCTTTGCAGCGCAGCAAGTAAGCCCAGGTCAGGTCGTAGAAATCCTGGGAGGTGCGCAGCACATCGGCGCCCTTGTAATACAGGTCGAGAAACTCTTGCAGGTTGTTGAAGGCGTAGGCCTTGCGCAGGGTTTCGACGTCGTTCCACGGCAGCGCAATCTTGTTGCGTTCGGCCAGGGCGAACAGCAACTCAGGCTCCAGCGAGCCTTCCAGGTGCAGGTGCAATTCAGCCTTGGGCAGGGCGTTGAGCCAATCGTACATGTCTAAATTCTCATCAGGTGCAATGGCGGCATTCTACAGGCCATGGCTGAAATAATCGGCAAAACCTGACCAGCAGGAGAGTATTCGTTTTTCTTCACGTATAGGCCTTGTGAACTAAGGTGTAACGAAACGTTAGCAGCGTGGTGCAGTCTGTACCCCATCAATGACTGATTAGCCGTATGAAAAGGCCCGGAATGCTCACATCCCTCAAGCAAGAAAAATACATGCTGCTGGCGCTGATTGCCGCCATTGCAGCCTACCCGCTGGAGCACTGGATGCTCCACAACGGGCAAATGGTGGCGCTGCTGGCCGGCGTAACACTGATCGGCTTTATCGTCGTGGCGTCGATGCGCGTGGCGCACCATGCCGAACAACTCGCGGAAAAAGTCGGTGACCCCTATGGCACCATGATCCTGACGCTCGCCGCCGTGCTGGTGGAGGTGGTGATCCTGGCGATCATGATGAGCAACGAGCCGTCGCCCACGTTGGTGCGTGACACCATCTATTCGGCGGTGATGCTCGATATCAACGGCATCCTCGGCCTGGCCGCATTGATGGGCGGCATCAAGCATGGCGAGCAGTCCTACAACGACGATTCGGCACGTACTTACAGTGTGATGATCCTCACCGCGATGGGCGTGTCGATGGTGGTGCCGGAATTTATCCCAGAGGCTGACTGGAAAATTTACTCGGCCTTCACCATCGGCGCGATGGTGGTGCTCTACACCTTGTTTCTGCGCATGCAGGTAGGGCCGCACAGCTATTTCTTCAGCTACAGCTACCCGGAAAAACGCCGCAAAAAACAGCCTGAAGAACAGCAGGAACCGCCGATAAGTCTGGCGTTCTCCATCGGTACGCTGGTGTTCGGGGTGATTGTGATCGGCGCGCTGGCCGAGGTGATGTCCAAGACCCTCGACCTGGGCCTGGAAGGCACCGGCGCACCGCCGGTCATCACGGCAATTGTGGTCGCGGCCATTTCGGCGGCACCGGAAATTTTGACTGCATTGCGCGCGGCCCTGGCCAACCGTATGCAATCTGTCGTGAACATCGCCTTGGGCGCTTCATTGTCGACCGTCATTCTGACGGTGCCGGTGATGGAGGCCATGGCGCTTTACACCGGCCAGCCGTTCCAGATGGCGATGACGCCGGTGCAGACCGTGATGGTGTTGATCACGCTGGTCGTCAGCGCGATCAACCTCAACGATGGCGAAACCAACGCCATCGAAGGGATGACCCATTTCGTGTTGTTTGCGACCTTTATCATGCTGTCGCTGCTTGGGTTGTAACCGATTTAGTAGTGCCGAAGAACTCATGTGGGAGCGGGCTTGCCCGCGATGGCGGTGGTTCAGTCACCTTCAGCGTCGACTGGCATACCGCTGTCGCAGGCAAGCCCGCTCCCACATTTTGATTTATGTTTGACTCAGGTTCCGGCGATCAACTGCCGCGCCGCCTGGGTGTGGTCGGCGATCAAGCCTTTGAGGTCCAGGCCTTCAACCTGGCCGTCGATGACTCGCCATTTGCCGCCAATCATCACCCTGTCCGCACGGTCGGCGCCGCATAACAGCAGCGCCGAAATCGGATCGTGGCTGCCGGAGAAACGCAGCTCGTCGAGTTTGAATAGCGCCAGGTCAGCCTGTTTGCCTACCGCCAACTCACCGATGTCCGTACGCCCCAGCAGTTGCGCCGAGCCCTTGGTCGCCCAGCCCAGCACGCCTTCAGGCGTGATCTTTTCGGCGCCGTAACGCAGGCGCTGAATGTACAGGGCCTGGCGGGCTTCGAGAATCATGTTGGACGCATCGTTGGAGGCGGAACCGTCCACGCCAAGGCCAATGGGCGCACCGGCGGCAAGCAGGTCCAGGGTCGGGCAGATTCCGGAAGCCAGGCGCATATTTGAACTCGGGCAATGGCAGATACCCGTGCCTGCAGCCCCCAGGCGCGCGATTTCATCCGGGTTGAAGTGAATGCCATGGGCCAGCCAGGTGCGTGGGCCGAGCCAGCCGACACTGTCGAGATAATCCACGGTGCGCAGGCCGAAACGCTGCAGGCAGAAGTCTTCCTCGTCGAGGGTTTCTGCCAAATGCGTGTGCAGGCGCACGTCGAGTCTGTTGGCCAGTTCGGCACTGGCTTCCATGATTTCCGGCGTCACGGAAAACGGCGAGCAGGGTGCCAGGGCAATCTGGATCTGCGCGCCGTCGCCACGCTGGTGGTATTCGCGGATCAGGCGTTGGCTGTCTTCAAGAATGACTTGGCCTTGTTGCACGGTTTGTTGCGGCGGCAGGCCGCCATCGGCTTCGCCCAGGCTCATGGAACCTCGGGTGAGCATGGCGCGCATGCCCAGTTCGCGCACGCTATCCACCTGTACGTCGATGGCATTTTCCAGACCGTCGGGAAACAGGTAGTGGTGATCGGCTGCCGTGGTACAGCCCGAGAGCAGCAGTTCCGCGAGCGCGACTTTTGAGGCCAGGGCGAGTTTTTCAGGGGTTAGCCGTGCCCAAACCGGATACAGGGTTTTCAGCCACGGGAACAACGGCTGATTGACGACCGGCGCCCAGGCGCGTGTCAGGGTTTGATAGAAATGGTGGTGAGTGTTGATCAAGCCGGGAAGAATCACGTGCTCACGGGCGTCGAACACTTGTCCACAAGGTACTGCGGGCTCTTGGCCCCAGCCCAGCACTTCGGTGATCACACCGTCTTGCAGCACCAGGCCACCACGGGCATCGAGGCCATTGGCAGTGAAAATCGCGAGGGGGTTTTTTAACCAGATACGGGTCGCAGGCATTGGCCGGCTCCTCTGAATGATGGGTTCAGGTTTGCCAGCTCAGTGTTGCCCTGTCTGCTGATCCAGGGTCGCCGGTAAAGGCGAGGTGGCTAGATTACGTGTAGTTCGCGATCTGGTCTAGGTGTAGGAAATCGGGTGCGATCAGTGTGGGAGGGAGCAAGTCGCGCGCCCTCCCACCTGTTGAACCGTGGTCCTTACCAGGCGATGGTGTCGCCTTTGTAGTCGACAAAATGATGGCCGCCCTTGCCTGTGTAGGCATTCACCTGATCCACCAGGCCGCGCACGCTGGTGTCGACATCAATCTGTGCGTTTTCGCCGCCCATGTCGGTCTTCACCCAGCCCGGGTGCAGCGACAGCACGGTGAGTTTGTGGTCGCCCAGTTGGGTGATAAAGCTGTTGGTCATGGAGTTGAGTGCGGCCTTGCTGGCCTTGTACAGCGCCAGGTCCGAACCATCGGGAATGGTCACGCTGCCGAGCACTGAGCTCATGAAGGCCAGAACGCCGCTGTCTTTGCGGATCTGCCCGACAAAACGCTGGGCCAGGTTGATCGGCGCGACGGCGTTGGTGAAAAACAGCTGGCCGACTTCCGCCAGGGTGGCGTGGCCGGGTTCCTGATTGGCCGGGCCTTTGACGCCCGCGTTGACGAACAGCAGGTCGAAGGTGCGGTCCTTGAGGCGCTGGCTCAGGGCGATCACGGCTTGCTGATCGTCCATGTCCAGTTTCTCGATCTGTACCGGGCCAACGGCTTTCAGGGCATCGGCCTTGTTCGGATCGCGCACGGTGGCGGTCACGTCCCAGCCGTCCTGGAGCAATTGCTTGACCAGGCCAAGGCCCAGCCCGCGCGAGGCGCCGATGATCAGTGCAGTTTTTGGCGTAGACATGCAGGGCTTCCTTTGAAGTCGCGGTTCAGGGAA
Source organism: Pseudomonas sp. O39 (assembly GCF_045447295.1). Classification (NCBI taxonomy): domain Bacteria; kingdom Pseudomonadati; phylum Pseudomonadota; class Gammaproteobacteria; order Pseudomonadales; family Pseudomonadaceae; genus Pseudomonas; species Pseudomonas sp. O39. Next base: position 6,994 of record NZ_JBJGXV010000001.1, on the reverse strand, counting down.
TTGAGCGAACTACATTAGCGCAGACTTGGGTAAATGGCGCGAAGTCTCATTGGACAAAAAGTGAACAGCGCGCGCAACGCCTTGTGACAGAAGGGTTACAGGCTGATGTGCTCAGGTTATCCACAGGCGGGTGCACAGTAGATGTGGGCAGTTTCAGCGTTCCAGCAGGATACGCCCACGGCTCAGGTCGGCGAGTTGAGTCTGCAGCGTGTCGATGTGTGCTTTTCCCAGCGCAAGCTGTAACTCGACGCCGTTGGCGGTGAAGGTTTCTTCCATCACCAGCCCGCCCAGTTCGGCAACGCGCAGTTTCACCAGGTTCAATTCGGAAAAGCCGCAGGCGCAACTCAGCGGTACGCGGCTGATCAACTCGATGCGGTCGGCAGTCTGCAGGCATTTGTTTGCACCGCCGCCGTAGGCACGGGCCAGGCCGCCGGTGCCCAACTGGATGCCGCCGTACCAGCGAATCACCAGTACCGCGACTTGATCAAACCCCTGGGCTTCGATGGCCGCCAGAATCGGTCGCCCGGCAGTGCCGCCGGGCTCACCATCGTCATTGCTGCGGTACTGGTCGGCCAGTTTCCAGGCCCAGCAGTTGTGCGTGGCGTTCAGGTCACTGTGCTGCTCGAAAAACGCCTGGGCGTCTTGCGGGCTGGTGATCGGCGCCGCCAGGGTGATAAAGCGGCTTTTGCGTATTTCTTCACGAAATTCGCAAAGGCCTGTGAGCGTGAAAGGCATAAATCGCTTCGTTTATAGGGCCGGCTTGATGCCACAGCCTTTGAGAATGATGTGGATCAGGTTGGTGCCGGCGTCTTCCATGTCTTGCTTGGTCAGCTTGGTGCGCCCGGTGACGCGGCAGATCTGGGTGGCGAAGTCGGCGTAGTGCTGGGTGCTGCCCCACAGCAGGAAGATCAGGTGCACGGGGTCGATGGGGTCCATCTTGCCGGCGTCGATCCAGGCCTGGAACACGGCTGCCCGACCGCTGAACCAGGCACGGTAGTCCTGGCTGAAATATTCGGTAAGGCATTCGCCGCCACTGATGATTTCCATGGCGAAGATCCGCGAAGCTTGCGGGTGGCGCCGGGAAAACTCCATCTTCGTACGGATGTAGCGGGTGAGCGCCACGGCCGGGTCGTCCTCGGCGGTCAGCGCGTTGAAGGTGCTATCCCACAGTTCAAGGATATTGCTGAGCACCGCGATATACAGGCCGAGCTTGTTGGTGAAGTAGTAATGCAGGTTGGCCTTGGGCAGCCCGGCACTCGACGCAATGGTGTTCATGCTGGTGCCTTTGTAGCCATGGCGCGCGAACTCGTCTTCAGCAGCCTGGAGAATCGCTTGTTCGTTCTTTTGCCGAATGCGGCTGGCAGGTTTACCGGCGTGGTTGCTGTGGGCAGGAACTTCGAGGCTCATGGAGGTTTCCGTGCTGATCGATAGAGACGACGTGTGCACAGATAACCCACCCTCAAGCCTCAGACAAGTCCCGATGCAATAAAACCGTCAAAGCGGTTCCAGCGTGTCGCTTTCCAGTGCGTGGTTTGCGGCAACTGATGTTGCTTTGGCTTCCGGCAATAACAGGCACAACACGATAGCGGTCAGGCCGCCGCTGGTGATGGCCGAGTCGAACAGGTTTTGCACCAAGGGCGGCATCAAATGCAGCAGGTTCGGCTGGGCGGCAATGCCCAGGCCGACACCAAATGAGGTGGCGATGATCAGCATGCTGCGCCGGTCCAGCGGTGCCTGCGCGAGGATGCGCACACCGGCGGCGGCCACGCTGCCGAACATCACCAGGGTCGCGCCGCCCAATACCGGCTTGGGGATTTGCTGCAGTACGGCGCCAATCAGCGGAAACAAGCCGAGGCAACACAGCACCACGCCGATGTATAAGCCGACGTAGCGGCTGGCCACGCCGGTGAGTTGAATCACGCCATTGTTCTGCGCGAAGGTCGTGTTAGGGAAAGCGCTGAAGGTGGCGGCGATCATGCAACTCACGCCATCGCCGAGTACGCCGCCTTTGAGCCGGCTTATATAAGACGGGCCGCTGATAGGCTGGCGAGCGATCATGCAATTGGCGGTGAGGTCGCCGACGGTTTCGATGCTGCTGATCAGATAAATCAGCGCGATGGGCAGGAAGGCGCTCCAGTCGAAATTGAAACCGAAGCGAAACGGTATCGGCAGGCTGACCAGCGGCAGGTCGGGCAAGGCTTGCGGCACCAGCTTGCCACTGAACCATGCCGCGAGGCTGCCGAGGGCCAGGCCGATGATGATCGCCGAGAGGCGCACCCACGGGGTGTTCGAGCGGTTCAGCAGGATGATGGTCAGCACCACGAACAGGCCCAGGGCCAGGTTGGTTGGCGCGCCGAAGTCGGGGGCGTTGAAACCACCGCCAAGGTCGGTGATGCCGACTTTGATCAGGCTGATACCGATCAAGGTGATGACGATTCCGGTGACCAATGGCGTGATGACTCGGCGCAGTTGCCCGATAAACCGGCTCAGCACAATTTGTACCGCTGCGCCGAAGAAGCACACGCCGAAGATCATTGCCATGATGTCCTCCGGGCTGCCGCCACGTTGCTTCACCAGGAACCCCGCCGACAACACCGCGCCGAGAAACGCAAAGCTGGTGCCTTGCAGGCAGATCATCCCGGCACCGATACCAAAAGGTCTACGCGCCTGGATGAACGTTCCTGCGCCGGAAACCATCAACGCCATGCTGATCAGGTAGGGCAGGTGGGCGGTGAGGCCCAGGGTGGAGCCGATGATCAGCGGTGGAGTGATGATGCCGACGAAGGCAGCCAGCACATGTTGCAGGGCTGCCAGTAGAGCGGGGATCGGTTTGGGGCGATCGTTGAGGCCGTAGATCAGGTCGCTGGGGCTGGAGGATTCTGGTGGCATGGCGGGCAAACTCGAGGCGGACGGTTCAAGGTCCTTGCTCCCTTGCAAAAAGCTGTCCAGTTGCTCAGCTTTTAGCGAAAGGCGCGCGTTAGCGCGTTGCCGCCAGACTCTCGAGAAAGCTTTCCAGCACCAAATGAGGGCGACGCCCCTTGCGCGTGACCGATGCGAGGCTTAAATCGTAAAAACGGGTAGCCGGTTTCAGCGCGCGCAGTCGGCCTTGTTGTACCCAAAGACTGGCGTAGTGATCGGGCAGGTAGCCGATATAGCGGCCGGTGAGAATCAGGAAGGCCATGCCTTCGCGGTCCGAGGCGCTGGCGGTGCAGTTGAGTGCCTGGTAATGGGCCTGGATGTCGGCGGGCAGGCGGAAGGTTGGGGCGATGGCGTCCTGGCTGTCGATACGGGTGTCGTCCAGTTGCTTGTCGTCGGCATAAAACAATGGGTGGCCGACCGCGCAGTAGAGCAGCGAGCGCTCGCTGTACAGCGGTTGGTATTCGAGGCCCGACAAGGCGCTGGCCTGGGGCACCACACCGACATGCAGGCGGCCGTCGAGTACACCTTGCTCGACTTCGTTGGGGGCGATCATGCGGATCTGGATTTGCACGTCCGGGCCGCGTTCCTTCAGCTGCGCCAGGGCATGGGTGATGCGCATATGGGGCAGGGTGACGAGGTTGTCGGTGAGGCCGATGATCAACTCGCCGCGCAAATGCTGGTGCAGTCCGTTCACCTCAGTGCGAAAACTTTCCAGGGCACTCAATAGCTGCAGGGCCGATTGATAAACCTCACGGCCTTCTTCGGTCAGGGAGAACCCGGCGCGCCCGCGTTGGCACAGCCTTAATCCGAGGCGTTGCTCCAGGTCGCTCATTTGCTGGCTGATAGCCGAGCGGCCGATACCCAGTACGGTTTCCGCCGCCGAAAAGCCACCGCACTCCACCACGCTGCGGAAAATGCGCAACAGTCGAATATCGAAGTCGCTGACTTGGGCCAGAGGATCGGGTCGACGGATGCTCATAGTTTAGTGAAGGCCTGACTGAAGGTTAGAAGAGTTGAATTTCACCGACTTTATCCCCGTGGCAATTTAGCTGCAAGAACGCTTTTCAATCCCGACGCTGCCTTTTGCCTTGCGAGGTTTTGCTGATGAACATGCCCGAAAACGCCCCTTCGTCCCTGGCCAGCCAACTGAAGTTGGATGCTCACTGGATGCCCTACACCGCCAACCGTAACTTCCAGCGTGACCCGCGCCTGATTGTGGCCGCCGAAGGCAGCTGGTTGACCGATGACAAGGGCCGCAAGGTGTACGACTCATTGTCGGGCCTGTGGACGTGCGGCGCAGGGCACACCCGCAAGGAAATCCAGGAAGCTGTGTCCAAGCAATTGGGCACCCTGGACTACTCCCCGGGCTTCCAATACGGTCATCCATTGTCATTCCAACTGGCAGAAAAGATTACCGACCTGACCCCAGGCAACCTGAACCACGTGTTCTTCACTGATTCCGGCTCCGAGTGCGCCGATACCGCAGTGAAGATGGTGCGCGCTTACTGGCGCCTGAAGGGCCAGGCGACCAAGACCAAAATGATCGGCCGCGCCCGTGGTTATCACGGTGTGAACATTGCCGGTACCAGCCTGGGTGGCGTCAACGGTAACCGTAAGCTGTTTGGTCAGGGCTTGATGGATGTTGACCACCTGCCTCACACCTTGCTGGCGAGCAATGCCTTCTCCCGTGGCATGCCGGAGCTGGGCGGTATCGCCTTGGCCGATGAGCTGCTCAAACTGATCGAATTGCATGACGCGTCGAACATCGCTGCGGTGTTTGTCGAGCCGATGGCCGGCTCCGCTGGCGTGCTGGTGCCCCCGCAAGGTTATCTCAAGCGTCTGCGGGAGATCTGCGACCAGCACAACATCCTGTTGGTGTTTGATGAAGTGATCACCGGTTTCGGCCGTACCGGTTCGATGTTCGGTGCTGACAGCTTCGGTGTGACCCCGGACCTGATGTGTATCGCCAAGCAAGTCACCAATGGCGCGATCCCGATGGGCGCGGTGATTGCCAGCAGCGAGATCTACCAGACCTTCATGAACCAGGCGACGCCGGAGTACGCGGTGGAGTTCCCCCACGGCTACACCTACTCGGCGCACCCGGTGGCTTGCGCCGCTGGCCTGGCGGCATTGGACCTGTTGCAGAAAGAAAACCTGGTGCAGAGCGTAGCCGAAGTCGCCCCGCACTTTGAGAATGCGCTGCACGGTTTGAAGGGCAGCAAGAATGTGATCGACATTCGCAACTACGGCCTGGCCGGTGCAATCCAGATTGCCCCGCGTGACGGTGATGCCATCGTGCGTCCATTCGAGGCTGGCATGGCTTTGTGGAAAGCCGGTTTCTACGTGCGCTTTGGCGGTGACACCCTGCAGTTCGGGCCAACCTTTAACAGCAAGCCGCAGGACCTGGATCGCCTGTTCGATGCGGTCGGCGAAGTGCTGAACAAGATCGATTGATTTCTCCTTCTATATAGAACAACTTTTCAGGAGCCCCGCATGAGCCTTATCCAGCATTTGATCAACGGCCAGTTGGTCAGTGAGTCCGGTCGTACTGCCGATGTGTATAACCCGTCCACCGGCCAGGTGATTCATCAGGTGCCGTTGGCCAGCCGCGAAACCATTCAACGTGCAATCGACTCGGCCAAGGCTGCCTTCCCGGCCTGGCGTAATACCCCACCGGCCAAGCGTGCTCAGGTGATGTTTCGTTTCAAGCAATTGCTGGAGCAGAACGAGGCACGTATCTCGCAGTTGATCAGCGAAGAGCATGGCAAGACCTTGGAAGACGCTGCGGGCGAATTGAAGCGCGGGATCGAGAACGTGGAGTACGCCTGTTCGGCGCCGGAGATTCTGAAGGGCGAATACAGCCGTAACGTGGGGCCGAACATTGATGCGTGGTCGGATTTCCAGCCGTTGGGCGTAGTGGCCGGTATCACCCCGTTCAACTTCCCGGCGATGGTGCCGTTGTGGATGTACCCGCTGGCGATCGTGTGCGGTAACTGTTTCATCCTGAAACCCTCGGAGCGTGATCCAAGTTCGACGCTGCTCATTGCACAGTTGCTGCAGGAGGCTGGCCTGCCTAAAGGCGTGTTGAGCGTGGTACACGGTGACAAGGGCGCGGTGGATGCGCTGATCGAAGCACCGGAAGTGAAAGCGTTGAGCTTTGTAGGGTCGACGCCGATTGCCGAATACATCTACTCCGAAGCGACTAAACGCGGCAAACGCGTGCAGGCGCTGGGCGGGGCGAAGAACCACGCAGTGCTGATGCCGGATGCGGATCTGGATAACGCCGTGAGCGCCTTGATGGGCGCGGCGTATGGTTCCTGCGGTGAACGCTGTATGGCGATCTCGGTGGCCGTGTGCGTGGGTGACCAGGTAGCGGATGCGTTGATTGCCAAGCTGGTGCCGCAGGTCAAGGCACTGAAGATCGGTGCGGGCACTTCGTGTGGTCTGGATATGGGGCCGTTGGTGACTGGCCAGGCGCGGGACAAAGTCAGTGGCTATATAGAAGACGGTGTGGCGGCGGGTGCCGAGCTGGTGGTGGACGGACGTGGCTTGAGTGTTGCCGGGCATGAAGAGGGCTTCTTCCTGGGCGGCAGCCTGTTTGACCGTGTGACCCCTGAGATGCGCATCTATAAAGAAGAGATCTTTGGGCCGGTGTTGTGTGTGGTGCGAGTTGATAGCCTGGAAGCGGCGATGCAACTGATCAATGATCACGAGTATGGCAATGGCACCTGCATCTTCACCCGTGATGGGGAGGCGGCGCGCCTGTTCTGTGACGAGATTGAAGTGGGTATGGTCGGTGTTAACGTCCCGCTGCCGGTGCCTGTGGCGTATCACAGCTTTGGTGGCTGGAAGCGGTCGTTGTTTGGCGACTTGCATGCCTATGGGCCCGATGGGGTGCGTTTCTATACCCGGCGCAAGGCGATTACCCAGCGTTGGCCGCAACGGGCCAGCCATGAAGCCTCGCAGTTTGCCTTTCCTAGTTTGTAAGGCGTTGTAGTGAAAAGCCGGCCCCTTGGGGCCGGCTTTTGCGTTTTGTGGCCTTTTTGACCTATATGACAGAAATATGAAAAAGGTG